>JBEBRW010000037.1:0-56647 GCA_040394635.1 Victivallis vadensis
TAAAATGATTCCGCCGGACCGCCGGCGCCAATGCATTCTTCAACACCAACAGGAGAACAATTATGAATGGATTTTTCAAATTTTCGTTATGGGTTGTCTTGGCGGGACTCGCCATAAAACTCTGCGGCAGCACTGGTTTCGCTCTGACAATCGCGGGCGGTATCGCTTTTCTGTTTGCCACATGGTTTCTCGGAAGAATGGATATAAAGGAAGAAAGAGAACCGGACAAATTCGAACTTAACCCCAAGCTGTATTCTGTTTCTTCGGTTGATGAACCAGACAAACTATTGACGGAACCTGAACTGGAAAACGCGATTTCCGTACAGGTCCGCTATCAGAAAAACCTTGAAACCCTGATTGGTGTTCTGTGCTTTGCGGCGGTTATCTGCATGGCGGTATCAGTTTATTATTTCAATGGAAATATGTTGGCGATTTTCGGGCTGACCGGCGCGCTACTGGCTTTGCTGGGCAAATGCAATCATAAATATGCGAACCACAAAATTGCCGGATATACTCTCGAAATGGAAAAGAAAAGAGACCTGTATCTCTCGCTGTACCCACGCCCAAAATTAGACCTCAACAACCCGGAATCACTGAAGCTTTTCTGCAGTCATTTCGAAACTCTGGTGGAAGCGGAAATCGCAGCCAATATTGCCAAGGCAATCGGGGTCGGTTTCATGATTTATCCCGGCGATTCAATGCGCATGGTTTGCGGTTCGCAGTACCAGGAAATCATAGAGAAATATTATTACAATTTCAGAGAAACGCTGCTTGATACTGTCCGCAATATATCCAATTTGCAGATCATCCCCGCAGAGCAATTACCCGAGCCGCTCGACCCGGTACCGCCTTCGCCTCAAGTTTCCGAATCGACAGAGCGTGCAGCATTTACGCTGAAAAAGTTCTGTTCCTACTGGCCCACCCGCGAGGAAGCTGCCACTGCCCTGGCCGTCCGGTACCATATAATCGCCCTCGCATGTACTGGTTTCAATGAGATGTACTATCCAAATGATTCCCTCAGCGATATCGCCGATGATATCACGGAACTTATCATTGCCATCAGAGAACAATTTGAGATTGATGACCCCATCAAAGACGCAGGAAAAATGGATGATAAATTCACCTTTGCCGATTTCGTTCATTATATCTTGAAAAAACAGGAGAAGAAAAAATATGAGAATTCGTGAAGTAACCAAAAACCGTCCGGAATTCACTATCGAGGAATTCTGTTCTCACTGGCAGGCACACGAAACGGAAACAGCATTGGCTGTTCGAAAAATCGCCATCGACGAGCTCGGCATTCCAGCCAAAGTCATGTTTTACCCGGATGATCCCTTCGTGCTCGTACTCGATGGGGATCGCCCCGGCGATTCCCTCGATTCGATTGAATTGCTCATGGGACTCGAAGAACATTTCCACATCAAAATCCCCGATGAAGAAGCGGAAAAGTTTTTCCAGCTCACTTTCGAGGGGGTCGTCCGCTACATCATGGACAAATCACATGAAATCACAAGGAGGCCCGCCGGATAAAATTTCATTTTTGGCCGTTTTAATCTTTAAACCAATATGGAGAAAATCATGATTCAACAAATTATCGGAAAACTTTTCACTCGCGAACAGAAATCTTATTACTTGCGCACGCTGGCGCGTGAGCTCGGCTGCGATGCCGGAACGGCTTTTGAGTTCCTGCAGCAGTTGATGAAGCTCGATCTGGTCCGGCAGGACGGCTTGCGATTCACGGCGAACAGCAGCCATCTGTTGTACCCGGTGCTTTGCGCCAAACAAAGTCATTGACGCCACTTGAAAAAACGGCTCTCCCGCTGTATCATAATGATATGAGAAAACTGTGGAAGAGCCGTTTTTTAGTGCATTATCCGGCCAATCCGTCGTGCGATACCGGCGAACTGGCCGTCATGATCCATGGCCTCATGCACAATGGCCTTTATATGACCCCGATGGCAAAATTTCTCGCCAAAAACGGCTATGAGACATACAGTTACGATTATCGAACCACCCGTGGCTGTGTCAAGGATCATGCCGCTGCGTTCCGCAAAAAACTGGACGAACTCATGGCCCGGCACCCCGGCCGCAAAATCAATATCGTCACTCACAGCCTCGGCGGACTGGTGACCCGTCAGACGCTGGGCGATCCGTCGTTTCCGCTGGGAAATATTCACCGGGTGGTGATGCTCGCGCCGCCGAACCGCGGTTCCAAAGTGGCGAGTTTTTACCTGAAATACGTACCGTGCGGCGATAAAATCGTCCGAACGCTGGCGGATTTGTCGTTCGGTGAAAACTCGCCGGTGCACCAGATTCCGATCCCGCAAAACGTCGAAATCGGCATCATAGTCGCCTCGCACGATATCCTGGTCCCGCGCTGCTCCACCGCGCTGACGTGTCAGAAGGATTGCGTCGTGGTATTATCCGGCCACACCTATATGATGCTGCGCCCGAAGGTCATGCATCAAACCCTCGCCTTCCTGAAAAGCGGCTCGTTCATCCATTCCTGATATTTTTTGTCCACGAAAAATTTACCGAAAATTTTGCCGGGGCTATTGACAAATGGGAGTGTTCACATTATAATATTAGTAGTTCATATTACTATTAATATTACCAGAACATGCCATGATAAAGAAAAATTTATACGAACAGATTACGCTGGATATCCGCAAACAGATCGATGACCGCAAGTTGCGGCCCGGCAGCAAAATACCGTCCATCGCTGAAATGCGCCAGCAGTATGGTGTCAGCCACATCACCGCGTTGCGTGTTTACCGCGAATTGAGCACAGACAAATACATCTTTCATAAGCCTGGACAAGGCTACTTCGTCCGCGTGACCGACAATTCCCGGCAGTCCGTAATCATCGGCAACCTCGGCGCATTCCTGCGGCCGCTGCGCGAATACCAGAATTCCGATAATTATTTCAATAGCATCTGGGTCGGCATTCAGAACGAATGCTGCGCGCGGCACCTCAATCTGCTGAGCAGTCACAGTACCCAAGGATTGAACCAGTGGGCGGTGACCGGCGACGCGCTCGACCGGGTCAAGGCCGCCGCCATAGCCGCCGCGCCCATGGTGGACGGTTACCTGCTGGACGAGCGGCTGCCCGACGATATCGTGGCGGAAATCGCCGCGGAATGCGGCAAGCCGGTGGTCCTCGTCAACCGCATGACCGCACTGAAAAACATCGACGCCGTCTCGCCGAACCACTGCGGCAACCTGGACAAAATGTTCAACCTGGCACGGAATTACGACTACAACGCCTTCATCTACTGCAACTCCGGCATGCACAGCCGCCCGAATGTGTCTAACGATTTCTGCGAGGAATTCCACCGGCAGGCCGAGAAGCGCAAGCTGGAGAACCTGATCGTCATCCCGGATACCTCGATCGCCTCCCTCGCCGAATCGGTGGCGAAGTTCATGGCTGCTTACGAAAAATTGAAGAAAAAGAGCCCGAAAGTCCTGGCGATCATCGAATCCTCGGCTTTCGGCCGCGAAATGGCCGATATCGTGATGAAATCCCCGATCAAGCTCGGCCGAGAACTGGGCATCGTCAACGGCCTCGACACCGGCTACTCCCGTTCCGCTTCGCCGGAAATCGCCGCGCTGAAAACCGCGCCCGAGCAGCTCGGCCGGATGGCTGTATCGGTGTTGATGGACCGTACATCATATGAGTTTATGGAACCCAAAACGCATTTTCCCGACCCGGAAATCATCATAGGCGAAACTTTTTAACCAAATATACATTGAGGAAATCATGAAAAGAAAAAAATTTACACTCATTGAACTTCTCGTCGTTATTGCAATTATTGCGATATTGGCAGCGATGCTGCTGCCGGCACTGAACAGCGCCCGGCAGGCCGCAATGAACTCCAAATGCATCAGCAACCTGAAACAATCCATGGCCAGCATCATCCTGTATGTCGACGACCAGCAGGGATGGATTCCCAAGTTCTATACGTCCACCAATCAAACGCATTGCCAGATGTGGAACGAGCTGCTGATGAACGGCGGCTGGATGAACCACGAAGCCATGGGCGGCGTGGTCGCGGCGCTCGGCCGTCCCGCATGGTACAACCCGAACAACCGCTGTCCGGTCGATGACCAGCGCAATGTCGGACGCTCGAACCAGATCGCATTCGGCATGATCGTGGTGAATAGCAGCGCCACGGCGCAAGCTCATAACCTGGCTGTATCAAAAATCAAACATTCCTCGCAGTTCGCCATCCTCGGTGACTCCATCATAACAACCGGCATCAAACCCCAGCGTTATTGCATCATCCCCGCCTGGAGTTCCAATTTCATGGCGCGTCACAAAAGCAAGGGCAACCTCGGCTTCATCGACGGACACGTGACCGGAGTCAGCCGCGACGCCATCAGCGAATATGCCGACATCGCCGGCGACGACAACTCCGATCCATATTCCCGCAATTCCATTAAGCCCGAATATGTTTTAACTTCTTATTGAGATTGAATCATGACCTGCCGTATCATCATTATCCTGTTATTGTCCGCCCAACTTTCGTTTGCCGCGGACAATCTTGCCCGCAATGCCCGAACTCTCGCTTCTTCCTTCAAAGGCGACCAGGGGCGCACTGTCAAAACCGCCTTTTACCACACCAATCTGAACGATGGCAAACCGGACACCGTATGGCGTCCGATGGACCCCGGCGAACAGCATTGGATCGAACTCAGCTGGCGCTATCCGGTGCGAATCGGCGAGGTCAAAATTCATGGCAAAGGTTATTCGAAATTCGAGGCGGAATACTGGAACGGCAAAGACTATCTGGCGTTGCCGCCATCCGGCGCGTACACCTCACGGCTGCGGATTGAATTCACCGGCAAGACAAACGAACTCGAAATCGCCGAAGTCGAAATCACTGGCCCCGAACAGCCCATTACCCCCGTCAAGTTCCCGAATGCGAAGGCATTCGCCGATGCCGCGCCAATTAAAATCGGCAACGTCGCCATCGACCGGAACACCATCAGAATCAGCGTCGAAAATCCGCAGAATACCGCAGGTACGCTGCTGCTGGATATGGTGAATCCGGCCCAGTTGAATACCTGGCTCGGCGATTACGAAGTAGCTGCGGCCGCTGCCACACTGCCGCCCGGCAAAAGCGAGGTCACGTTTGAACTGATCATTCCCGAATTCGCTCCTGCCGGGGAAACGCCGTTATATTTGCGATTGCTGGATTCGGAAAATAAAAAATTCATCCGCTTGACACAGGATAAAATCGGAGCAATCAAAATCGAGCCGCAACGCAGGACGGAGGAGATCCGCTTCTCCAGCGCCTCGATCGGCACATTCAACGGACAACTGGGCTTCCAGATCGACCGGCAGTTCAAGATGCCGTTCTTCTTCCGCTACATGAAATCGTCGCCTTACGAGGCCTTGTTCAACACCGCCGCCTCCGGGATCGATATCCAGTATTTCCTGATGTACAATCGCGTGCTCGGACTGGAAGCGCAATGGCAGGTTTATTTCGACCGCTTCGACGAAAACATCCGCGCCTTGCTCAGCGTCAATCCAAACTGCTACATCATCGCAGCCATGGATCTCCGCCCAAACCCGGCCTGGCTGAATGCACACCCGCAGGAGCTGGCGCTGGACATTTTCGGCCGCAAACCGAGCAACATCAAAGGCGAGCCCGGCATGGTCAGTTTCGGCTCGGAAGTTTACATGAAGGAATGCAAAAAATTCATCGACAAATTCTTCGAATTCATCAAGGACAAGGATTACGCCGCGCGCATCATCGGCTACATGCCGAATGTCTGCACGCAGCTGGACAGTCACATCGGCGGCGTAGAGGCCAACATGATGATCAATGACCGCGCCAAGCTCACCTATGGCGATTTCCACCCCGGCGCGATTGCCAAATTCCGTCAATGGCTCAAGGTAAAATACAACAACGATCCGGACGCTCTGCGCAAGGCGTGGCAACTGGACGGCGTCACGTTCGAAAACGCCCTGCCCAGCCAGAAAGTACTATGGGCAATAAACCCGGACGGCGGCGTTTTCCGCGATCCGCGCCGGTTCCGGCAGGCGGTCGACTACATCGAATTTTTTCCGTCGCTGCTGGGCGACTTCAACCTTGAACTGGCCGGCTACATCAAGCAAAAAACCAACCGCAAGGCATTGACGCTGCTGCATTACGGCGCCACGTTCGCCACGCTGCGCAACGCCCAGCCGAGCGGTTCCCGTATTCACGTCCAGAATTATGATTTCGCCAACCTGTTGGCGAGCGACGACATCGACATGTATGTGTACGCGCCGAATTATCACAGCCGCCAGGCGGGCGATCCCTACCTCATGTACCTGGCGCTCGACTCAATCGCGCTGCACAAGCGCCTCGGCATGGCCGACAATGACGAGCGGACCTTCAGCGCGTCAGGACTGCTGCATGGCAAGCATCGCGGCGTGGCCGAAACGGACGCAGTTTTAAAACGCGACCTGGCCTTTCACATCATCAAAAACGGCGGCGCCTGGCTCGCCGACATGGGCGGACGCGCCAACAATGTCTGGAATGACGGCGACTCCCCGTGGTTCGGCCGCAAGGAAGTCGTCGACATCATCCATACCACATTGAACGCCATGGATCCCGCAAAGTCACCCGAGCGGAAATCCGCCTCGGAAATCGCGGTCTTTGTCAGCTTGAACACTCCGCGCTATGAGGACCCCATCAATGCCGTCCCGATATACCATAACTTGATTTACCGGATGTATTTCAATGAACTGCAGATGATCGGCGCGCCTTATGACGTTTATCTGACCAGTGACCTCGATCATCCGGACCTGAAAAAAGATTATAAACTCTATATTTTCCTGAACCCGTTTTACCTTTCGAAAACCGAGCGCACCGCCATCGAAAAGCTGAAGCACGGCCGCAAGACCATGTTGTGGTTTTATGCGCCCGGGTACATTGACGATGCCGACGGCCTCTCGCTGCAGCGAATGAGCGAACTCACCGGCATGACCATGAAAATCAAACCGGACAAGGAAATTCCACAGCTGAAAATCAAAAAATCCCGCCATCCGCTCGACGGCAGAAGTTATACCGCACCAACCTTCGGCGACCAGGAATGGAGCAAAATCCACCGGGCGGAAATTACACCGATATTTTACGTGGACGACTCGAAGGCGGACAAGATCGGGTTTTATCCCGACGGCAAAGCCGCCATGGCGGTACGCGATTTCGGACCCTGGCGCAGCGTCTACACCGCCGTGCCGTTCCTGGATGCCAAAGCACTGCGCGAAATCGCCCGTGAGGCCGGCGTGAACATCTACACCGACGAAGATATTTTCATGACCGCCGACAACCGCTTCATGATGTTCACCAACGGCTATGAAAAAGAGCGCGTTCTGACGATTAAACTGCCGCGCCCGGCTAAAGTCAGCGACGCCGTCACCGACGAGGTCCTGTGCCGCGGCACCAATTCCTTCAAGCTGAAGCTCGGCGCACCGCAAACCCGCCTCTTACGTTTCGATTGAAACTTGACTTGTTTAAATAGCGGTAGTATAATATGACCTGAATAGAGGTCATTATGTTCTGGTTATTTATTACAATTATTGTCACGATTCTGATTCTGACGGGTTATCTCTCCTGGCATTTCCAAAGCCTGCCGGTCCTGGTCAAATATATACCGCACAAGTGGCTGCGGTGGCTCGGCGGAGCAGTGATCGCCGGCATCTTTTTCGTTGCCGCGTTCATCTTCCGTACCTGGCTGATCGCGTTATTTCTCTATGTCTGCATCGGGTATTTCCTCTGCGACATGGCCGGGCTGATTCTGCGCCGTACCCGCCACCGGGAAAAATGGCAGCGCTTCCCGGTGAACCACTTCGCCTGGATTTTCGGCCTGCTCATCTGCCTGCTGGGGTATTACAACGCCCGCAACCTCATTCTCACGGAATACACGGTCGAAATCAACAAACCGATGAAACCGCTCCGGATCGTCTTCATATCCGACACCCACATCGGCGCTGCCTTCCGGACACCTGAATTCGGCAAAGTTCAGAAAATGATCGAGGAACTCTCTCCGGACCTGATCGTGCTCGGCGGCGACATTTACGACGAGGGCACATCCGAGGATGAGAAAACGCATTCATACGATGCCTGGAAAAGTATGGCCGCGCGCCTCGGCAAATATTATGTCACCGGCAATCACGAATTTTCCAGCCACGGCCCCGGCATCAATATCGACGAAATCATCGTGGAGCTGGAAAAGTCGGACGTTCGCGTCCTGCTGGACCAAACCCTGTTGATCGACAACGAGTTCTACCTGATCGGCCGCAGGGACCAGGCCAAACCGCGCGAAGAACTGGAAGTGCTGATGACCGGCATCGATAAATCCAAACCCGTAATCCTGCTCGACCACCAGCCCGTGGACCGGGAAAAAGCCGCAGAACTCGGCGTGGATCTGCAGCTCTCCGGGCACACGCACAACGGACAGCTTTTCCCGTTCAAATGGCTGCTGCTGACGATTTACGGCGTGACCACCGGGCAATATCAATGGGGCGGTTACCACCTGATCGTGAGCACCGGCGCGGGCACCTGGCGGCTGCCGATCCGCACCAGCGGCCGCTCGGAAATCCTGCTGATCAACCTTCAGTCGGCGCGGTAGCAGCGCTCGCGGAATTCTTCGGACGGAGCGCCGCGCATTTCCAGCAGCGCCTTCGAATTATCATCCCCGGCCAGCGCCGACAGCATCAGTTCGCCCTCGATGCGGCAAATCCGCTCGTGCAGCGGAAAATATTCATCGAGCAGGAAACTCACCAATTTGACCAGCCGGAAATCGCCCGCCAGATGCGGAATTTCATCCTTGAAGGAATGAACCGCCACGCAGTTCCCCTGTCGCACGGCTCCGGACAGCTCCCCGAGCGTATTCGCCCCGGCCAGCACCACAGTGTAGTAACTGCCGGCACCATCGAACCGGTAACCATGCGAATCGCTCGCGCCCACCACCGGAATCCGCTTGCCGCACGCCAGTTCCCGATGATAACGCGCCGCCTGCAGGCAGTTCGCGCGCCAGGCCGGTTTGGTGAAGCCGCCGAACACTTCCAGCGCATCGAACCTGCAACGGTCAAGCAGCGCGCTGATCACCGTTTCCGGCACCACGTTGGTATCGTTCTGCTGCCAGTATGGATGCGCCAGCGTGCACAAGCCACCGTATTCGCGGACTTTGTCAAACGCCCATTCCGCCGAAGCCGCCAGGAACTGGTCCGCCTCGGAGAGGCCGTCGAACTCCGCCATCCGGACTTTGACCTCGCTCAAAAAACGCTGTTCATCCGCATAGGCATAATCGTTGACACTGGCACTCCCGCCGAAGTTCACCACATGGACATGGTGATACAGGTTTTTCAGGTAACCGCAGCACGGCAGGTGCACTTCCTCGCCCGGGTATAATTTGAAGCCGTTATGAAGGTTTTTCCAGTACTCCATCGCTTCCAGCGAAGGCCGGTATTTGCTGTGATCGGTCAGCGCCATGAAGTCAAATCCGCCCCGCCGGTAATCCGCGGCCACATAAGCCGGCGACTCGGTGCCGTCGGAAAACACGCTGTGGCAATGCAATTCACCTTTGAACGGGCGCAGCCGGAAAAGGTCCGCTTCCAGTGCGTAAACGCTGAAATGAAATTCCCGCCCGTCCGTCCTGGCCCACGACAATGTCTCGCTCCAGCCAGGTACTTCCGCGAGACTGACCCGGATATTGTACTGTCCCTCCCGCTCGAATGCTGCACGAATCACCAGAACTCCGCCAGTCATTTCCACCGCCCGGCAAAGGTCGGGCGCACTGGGGCCGCTGTCCGCTTCGAACACCTGGACCTTGATTTTGGAAATATCTGGAAATTTCACATTGTCAAACAGTGGCCTGATGCGGATTGCCGCCTCGGCCCCTGCCGGAATGAATTTCGGAAACAATGAGAAATGCGAGAGTTCCAGTTTCATCGTGTTTTATCCTTTAAATAGTTCCTTGTCGATTTTCGTAAATGCTTCGAGCAGTTCATCGTGGACTTTTCCATACGGCAGGCGCCCCTGGATCAGCGGAACCATGCGCGCCTCGTAAGTATCCACGGAGTCGCGGTATTTGTCCTGCGCGTAACCCAGCGCGCCGTCGCTCAGGCTCATCACCAGCGGGATCGGCGCTTTGGCCGCCGCCACGGTTTCGTTCTTGATTTTCTGCATGATCTCGAACGGTGCGCCGAGAAATTCAATCGGCCCCAACCGGATGCCGTGAACCGGCCCGGTGATGACCGGTTCCACGCCGCTGTCCATATCTTCGAGCATCCGGCGGATGCCGCACAGGTACACGGTCGCCATCCGGGCCTGATGCGAAGTCTCGTCGGCATCGGCCGAATGCAGGATATTTTCCTGTTCCTTTTTCAGCTCCAGCAAATACTCGCGGGTAAACGACTGGCGGGTACTGAATTTTACCTCGATCAGCAATGTTTCCAGCGTGTCGATGACAATAGGTTCGGCATTGGCCATGGCCCGCCGCACCGCCCGCTCGAAACGCCCGGCGATGACGTCCAGCGCCAGCATCGATTCCTGCTCCGGTTTGTGCACCACACAACTGTTCACATCGCCGTTCGCGCCCTGCAGAAACAGCGCCACGGAACCGGGAAATTGCCGCATCAGATTATGCGTGGCCACGCCCGGATAGTCGCCGTGGATATAGCGTGTCTGCTGGCAGCACACCACCGGGTGACAGCCGAAATACGTCAGCAATCCTTTCAGCTCGCCGTTTTTGTTCGAAAAGGTGATGACGCGGCACTCGGTATCGGTCAGTTCGGGCTTGGCGGGACGCCAGTTTTCGTCCAGCACGTCCGCCAATGGCGGCGCGTCTTTGTCATGAACGCGGTTCAGACCGATATGTTCGCAGGGCGCGGTGCCGGTGGCGACTTCGACTTCTTCGAGATTCGCCAGCGCGTTCAGACCGGCGCGTGCGATCTTGTAGGGCAGAATTTCCATGTAGACCGGGTCGGTCACGCCCCAGCCGAAATCACCCGGCGTGGTGGCCGGTCCGGAGTGCGTATGAGTAGCGCAGATCAGGATATCGGCATCGGTCAGTTCCGGGTGCTTTTCGCGGATGATTTCCTTGGTCAGTTTTACGGTCGGAATCTTCAATGTGCAGATATCGCAACTGATGATCAGCGCCGTTTTATCGCCAAGCTGAAAAGCCGCGGCGCGGGCATCCAAAGGATCCCGCACCGCGATTGAATGACGATTGATAAAAGGGCCGAAGCCGTAAAGCTCGACTCCAACCCGTGGAGTGATGTCGTAAACGCCAAAACCAGCTTTCATTTCAGTTCACCTTTGTTGTTGGCGATTTTCCGGATGATCTCGACCATCTGGTGCGCGGATTCGGTGTATCCCATGGCGTAGTGCATGATCACGCCGCTCCGGTCGCAGAGGTCATCGCTGACCGGACAACCGCCTTTTGCCATAATATAACCGTCTTTTGGTAAATTGAAAAGCAAATGTTTGTAAACCGGCCCATAAGTTCCCCCGATGCAGCGCGCACCTTCGGCATACATCGCCTCAAAAATTTTCGATTTCGGAATCCCCGCCCAATCTTTTCCATCGAACGTGATGCCGAGCGCATAATATCCCTGCACCGTGGCCAGCCGCCCAGGCGCCTGCAGCCGGACGCCTTCCACGTCGGCCAGCCCGGCCTTCAGGATATCGGCGAACGCCTGGTAACGCTTCAGCAGTGCCGGCAGCTCGGCCAGCTGTTCGGAAAGAATCAGCGCCGGAATCGCCAGCCCGCGGTAGTTATGACAGCGCAGCCCCTCGGGCGGCGGCGTACCGGCCTGTCCCTGCTTGTCATAACGCGAATAACCGATGTGTTTGGTACGGTAAAGCAGTTCGGCGAGCTTGTCGTCGTTGGTCAGGCAAATGCCGCCCTCGCCCGCACCAATGGTTTTCGACTGCTGGAAACTGAACGACCCGATCGCGCCCCACGCGCCGACGCCGCGCCCGTTCCACACGCCCCCCTGCATGTGTGCGCAGTCTTCGATCACCGCGATGTTGTGCTTGGCCGCGATCGCCATGATCTTTTCGAGATCAGCTATGGAACCGTAGAGATGCACCGGAATCACCGCCTTGGTCCGCGGGGTGATCGCCGCCTCGAACGCCGCCGGGTCCAGCGTCCACGTGGCCGGATCGATGTCCGCGAAAACCGGCTTGGCCCCCACGAACTGCACCGCCGTGGCGGTGGCGATCCAGGTCAGCCCCGGCACGATCACCTCATCGCCCGCGCCGATGCCAAGCACCTCCATGGCGCACTCCAGCGTCACGGTGCCATTGGCCATGAAAACCCCGTGCTTCGCGCCGTGATGCGCCGCATAAGCCTTCTCGAACTTCTGTTCTTCTTCGCTGTTAAACGACCATTTCCGCGACAGGTAAAGCTGCTTGACTTTTTCGGCGGTACTTTCATTGACCGGCGGCCATTCGATGTACTTGTACTCTCCGTCCTTGACGACCGGTGCGGCTCCGTTGATTGCGAGATTTTTCATGTTTCGTTCCTCCGTTGAAATTGTTGTTTCTGATATCAATTATACCTTGCAATCGACAGAAATCAATGTATTGTAGTTGATGAAAAGTCTCATAACCTTGATAATTCTGGAATAATATGCTGACATCAAGAAAAACAGCAGTACTGCTGAGCATGCAGCCGCGCAAAATCATCTCTTCGCTGAACCTCGCGGAACAGACGGAAATCAGCGAGCCTGCGTCGTATCACAATTTCAGGGACCGCCACTCCCATCGCGAGGCCATGCTGGTGCTCGAAAACACCGTTTCCCAGTCGCTGAACGGACGCATCTACGAGGGCGGCCCCGGCTCACTCTTCCTTTTCGACTCCAACGAGGGACACGACCAGGGGTATTCGAGCTCAACGCCCGACGGTGCACATTTCTGGCTCTTTATCTTTCCGAACGTCATCAACTGCATCGGCGACGAAACCCGCGGCGGCTCCCAAAACATTGATTTCCGCGTCATTTACCGCAATCAGGAACTGCTCACGCTCCTTCATACGACCTGGGACGATGCCGCCGCCGGGCGCCTGTCCCCGGAAATCGCCCTGCCGCGCCTCCATGCCACCTTTAATTTCATCTTCACGGAAGTGGTGAAAAGTCTCACCTCCGGTTCCGGCGAACCCGAAACGCATTCGCATCAGTACGAGGCCATCAACGAAGTCCGCAAATACCTCGACCGTACCTGCGGCCGCGACTCGGACATCCTCTCGCTCGCCCGCCTGGCCGGCTACAGCCGCCCGCATTTCCTGAGGCTGTTCCGTCAATACGCCGGCTGCCGTGTCCAGGAGTACATCGACTCGCGCCGGGCACAGCGCTACGAACAGCTCACTGCTCTGGGACGCGCCAAAAAAGAGATTGCCGACGAGCTCGGCTTCTCCTCGGCCGCCGCCCTCGCCCACTGGCGCAAAGACAAAATGCCGGGCCAATAAAATTCATTGTCCGCGAAAAGTCTCCCCGCAGTAATTTTCGTTAATTTTTTGTAACTTCTCTTTAATTTCATGTGCGGGCAGGCTAGATTATAGTTATTAACTATAATTTTTTTCATGGAAATTTATGATAGACACTGAGAAAGACGAACGCAAGATTGTCGAACAGGCACTGCTGATCGGGATCAACGATTTCAATGGCCCCGACGAAGATACCGCCATGCACCTGGACGAGCTCGAAGAACTCGCCGGTAACCTCGGCATCGCCGCCGCCGCCAAAGTGGTGGTAAAGCTGAAAGAGCCCCACGCCAAGTATTATCTGGGCACCGGCAAGGCCGAGGAAATCGCCGAAATGGCCAAAGAATTGAAGGCCGACTGCCTGATTTTCGACAACGAACTTTATCCGATCCAGCAGCGCAACTGGGAGCGGCTGACCAAACTCTCGGTCATCGACCGCCAGGAGATCATCCTCGACATTTTCGCCGAGCGCGCCACCACCAGCGAAGCGGTGCTGCAGGTCGAACTCGCCCGGCTGGAGTATTACCTGCCGCGCCTGACCCGCGCCTGGAGCCACCTCTCGCGTCAGCGCGGCGGCCGCAACAAGGGCGAAGGCGAAAAACAGGTCGAGCTGGACCGCCGTATCGTCCGCACCCGCATCGCCGAGCTCAAAGTGCAGCTCGAGGACGTCAAGAAACAGCGTGACACCCAGCGCAAGAGCCGCAAGCGCAACAATGTCCCGCAGGCCGCCATCGTCGGCTATACCAACGCCGGCAAATCCTCGCTCCTGAACCGCCTTTCCAATGCCGACGTTTACGTGGCGAATAAGCTGTTTGCCACGCTCGACCCGACCACCCGCCGGATCAATCTGCCCAATCAGCAGGAGCTGCTGGTCACCGACACCGTCGGATTCGTCCGCAAGCTGCCGCATGCGCTGGTCGAAGCGTTCAAATCGACGCTTGAGGAAGCGGTACTGGCCGATTTCCTGATTCTGCTGCTCGATATCAGCAGTCCGTGCGTGGAGGAGCAATGGGAAACCACCATGGATGTGTTGAAGGAACTCGGTGCCGAGGACAAGAATATCCTGCCGGTTTTCAACAAAATCGACCTGCAGCACAACCCGGTGATCATGACGCGCGTCCGGCACCTGTTCCCTCGCGCCCAGTTTGTTTCGGTGGCTACCGGCGAAGGCATTGACGAGCTCCTCAAGACCATGGAGAACTATGTCAATGCCAAAAGCAGCGTCATCCGCCTCCTGCTGCCGCCCGAGCGCCACGACCTCGCGGCGTTCGCTCACCAGCATGGCAAAGTTTTGGAATCCGAATACGATGATTCGGGCAATTTAAATATGACGGTACAGATCGGGGCGCACAACGCCCAGCGGTTTGCCGATTATCTGGTAAAATAAACGAGGAACCGACTATGCTGAGATTACTTCTGGCAACCGTGCTTACGGTGCTGCTGTGCGGTACGGCGCTGCATGCGCAGAACGATGATTTTTCGCCATGGGAAGCCTGGCGCAAAGGGTACAGTTTTTATGAAGAAGGTGAGAAATTCAAGAAACAGAACGACTCCAAGAAAGCACTGGAAGCATTTCTGAACGCCCGCGACTGTTACCGGGCCGTCCAGAAGGCCCG
This sequence comes from Victivallis vadensis, assembly GCA_040394635.1. Taxonomy (GTDB): domain Bacteria; phylum Verrucomicrobiota; class Lentisphaeria; order Victivallales; family Victivallaceae; genus UBA5239. Next base: position 15,099 of record JBEBRW010000037.1, read on the forward strand.
TCCGGAGTGGCAGCAATCGGTGATCGAAGGCCGCATCAACCGCTGTAACCGCGAGATCAAGGAGTTGCGCGACCAGATCGACCAGACTGCCGCCGCCAAGCAGGCACTCCCCCCGCCTCTCCAGGAAAAAGGCGACAGCACCACTTCCAAGGAGATCGTGGCATCTCACGGCAATACTTACGAACTGAACCAGAAACTGGAAAAATACCAGAAAGAATTTTCGCGGATTCGCGCCGAAAATGAAGTCATGAAAAAAGAAATCGAGCGCAACAAAAGCACCCAGCTCGAAGTCGCCAACCTGGTCAAGGAAAAAACCGCCCTCGAACTGCGCATCACCAATTTGCAGAACAAAATCGAGCTGCAGAACCAGAAGCAGGATGAGCCCGCCAAGGAGCTCAAGGATTTGCAGCAGCGGCTGGTCGAGGAACGCATGAAACTGGATATCGCCAACCAGCGTTTGAAAATGCAGGACAGCGAAGCCGACAAGCAGAAAAAAGAAATCGCCGACCTCCTGAAAAGCCGCAACGAAGCCCGCGAAAAAACTGCTGAAGCCGAAAAAGCCGCCGCCCAGTTCGAGCGCCAGCTGTCCGACAACAACAAACTCAATCAGACCCGCATCAAGCTGCTCACCGAACTCGAGAAGAAGAATGAAGAACTGGCTAAGGAACGCGATATTCAGGATGTCCGGGTCAAGAATCAGCAGGCGGAAATCGAACGCCTGACCAAGCTCGCCTCCGCCGGCGACAAAACTCATGCACAGCAGTTGACCGACAACCGCGACCTGGCGAAAAAACTGACCGATGCTTCGGTGGAAAACGAGCGTTTGACCAAGGAAGCCGCCGAGCTTCGCAAGCAGGACAAGGAACTGATGAGTGAAGTCAAGGAGCTGAAGGCAGCCATCGTGGCCCTGACCGACCAGCGCGATAAATTCGCCAAGGACCAGAAAGCCCTGGCCGATCAGGTCAAAAAAGCCGCCGAACTCAGCGCCCTCCAGCAGAAGGAAATCGCCGACCTCACCAAGAAAAATATCGAGATTTCCGAAGAGCGCAAAGCTTATATCGACAAATACGATAAGGCCCAGCAGCGCCTGGAAACCCGCCTCACCAGCGAATACGAAAACGTCCTCGCCCTGAGCAAGCAGGTCACCGAAGGCAAGGAAAAGCTGAAAACCGGCGAAGAGAATCTGAAGAAAGTCCGCGAGGAACTGGCGAAGTCACAGGAAAGCATCAAAAAGCAGGCCGACACGATTCAGGAACTCAATGACAAACTCACCACCCGCGACGATGCCGGCAAACAGTTGCTGAACGTATCCGGGGACCTCAGTAAACTGCAGGAAGAGCACAAAAAACTGCAGGAAACCCTGGCAAAACTCGACAAGGAAAACCGCGAAAACGCCGCCGTCGCCGCCAAATACGAAACCGCCGCCAAGCAGCTCAAGGAACTCAGCGCCAGCAAGGCCGAACTCGATGTGCTGAAGGTCAAGCACCAGCAGACGCTGGAAGTCGTCGAAGAGCTCAAAAAATCGCAGACCGCCGTCAAACCCGCCACCGTCACCGCTCCGGCGGACAACAAAAAGCTCGCCGAGTATGAGAAGAAAATTGCCGAAGCCGAAAAGAAACTCGCCGAGAGCGACAACCTCCTGAAGAATTTCCGCGAGCAGCTCAAGGAAACCGCCGAGCAGCAGAAAAAACTGACCCGGCAACTGGCCGAGGCCAACGATAAAATCACCGCCGACGACGCCCGGCTCACCGCTGCCGCCGACAAGCTTGCCGCCGCCGACAAACAGGCTCAGGAAGACCGCAATTCCCTGAAGGAAATGGCCATGTTGAAGAAGCAGCTCTCCGCCCTGCAGGACAGCCTGAATACCAAGGACGACGCGGACTCGAAAGACAATCCCTGGACCCAGGCCGAGCGCAACCTGGCGGTGCTGGAAAAAGCATCCCTCGAGCGGACCCGGATCATCGCTTCGCTGCAGTCGAAAATCGGCGACAACAAGGAAGCCGACGCTACCTTCAAGCAGTTGGAAGGTGAGATCGAAAAAAACACCAAGCTTATCGCTTCGCTGCGGAGCCAATTCGCGGAACTGAACAAGCTCCACCAGCAGGATCTCGACGACAAAACCAAAATTTCCGCCCTGGTCAAGATTCATGAGGAAAAGGAGATCAACAACCAGACCGAAATCGCCCGCCTGAGCGAAATCCTCAAAGCCGCGGAAAAGAAAACCACGACCACCGACAAGCAGAAACTGGAACTGGCGGACGCCCGGGAACAGTTGAATAAGCAGTTGGCGGACAATCAGGAACAGCTGAAAAAGCTCCGCGAAGAATCCACCGCCAACGGCAAAATCATCGATGAACTGCGCAAGACGCTGGCCGAAGCCGAGAAGAACCTGAAGGACAAAAGCGTCGCCGCCGGTTCCGACAACCTGCTGCAGCGCCAGCTCACCGCCGCCTCGGAAATTTACCGCCGCCAGCTCGGCGAACGCGATACGAAAATCACTCAGCTTGAGCAGCAGATGGCGATGAACACCACTACCCGGAAACAGCTGCAGCGCGACCTGGAAGACGCCAAAAAGCAGCTCTCGGTGCTCGAAGCCACCCGCCGGAGCGAAATGGCGGCCATCGATAACTTCAACCGCACCTTTTCCGCGGACCTCGCCAAGGCCATGGACAACAAGCCGCAGATGGCGCCGGAAGAGATTTCGCTGCACTCCGCCGAGCTCCTGTCCGTCGGTCAGAGCGCGGAAAAAGAGGACGAACCGGATGTCGCCATGTGGAACTACCGCAAGATCCTGGAGTTCGATCCGGAGAATTTCCAGGCAAACGCCCGGCTCGGCAGCATCTGTCTGAAAAAAGGCATGTACAAGGAAGCCGCCGCCCATTTCAGCACGGCCATGAAAAAGGATTCCACGAACCCGCAAGTGAACCTCGAATACAGCCTCTGCCTCTTTGAAATCAAAGATTACCTGACCGCGGAAAAAATCCTGGCGGGGGCGGTCAAAAATGACTCGCGCAACGACGATCTGCGCAGTGCCTGGGCGCTGGCCATGACCAATCTCGGCCAGACCACCGAAGCCGAAAAAGAACTGCGCAGTATCCTGAAAAGAACGCCGGGCCGGGTCGACGCCATGGTTTACCTGGCGGAAACGCTGGCCGAGAGCGGCCGCCGCGACGAAGCGCTCGATCTGTACCGTCAGGCCCGCAAGCTCGGTGCCGCCCCGGTGCCCCGCCTCGAAAAACTCAGCGGCAAAAACAACGACAACGAAGATGCGAAGCAGTTCCTCTACCAGTCCGCCGCCGAAGCCGAAAAGAAAAACGACACCATTTCCGCCATCTGGTATTATGCGCAAATCCGCAAGCTTGAAGGCGACGGCAGCGCCGTGGCCAACCGCCTCGCGCTCATGCAGCTTGAAAACGACAAAGCCGAAGACGCCCTGATGAACATCCGCAACCGCCAGGACGACCCCGAATCGCAACTTCTCGCCGGGCTGGCCTGCGCCATGCAGGAGAAATACCTCGATGCCGCCGCTTATTTCCGGATCAGCGGCCGGTTGAAAAACGGCTCATCGTATCAGTATCCTGCCGGGGTACTGAGGGTCGCGGAAAAGGTCCACGCCACCATGTCGGCGCTGGCCGCCCGTGGCAGCAACCAATCCCTCGAGGCTGCCCGCGAAGCGCTGCAGAACACGATCAAATGAAAAAAATCAGTCCGAATACAATCGTCGCCATCCTCGTTCCACTGGCAGTAGCCATCATCGCCCGGACGGTGGTGCTGATCGAGTGGTTCGGCTCGCCGTTCCGGTATTACCACGGCGTGCCGGGACTCGACATGGCGACCTTCCTCGATTTCGGCCGTCGCCTGTACAATGGCCATATGCAGATCTCGCTCCACCGGGTAATGGTCGCGCTGACGATGTTTTTCAACCACGGGGAACCCTCCACGGACGCGGTCATCATCATGCAGATGCTGCTGGGAATACCGGTCGGCGCCATGATGGGTTATGTGGCGCTGCACCTGACCGGAAACCGCTGGTGGGCGCTGCTCACCGGGCTCATTGCCGCGCTATACTCGCCGTTCCTGATTCACGAGTGCTTCCTGACCAAAGACGCGCTGGTGCCCGACCTGGCCGCACTGTCGCTCTTCCTGCTGGTCTGGGGGCGCAAATACCACTACAAGGGCTGGCGGCTGCCGCTGGTATCGCTGGGACTGTTCCTGCCGTTTTTCGCGCATATTTCCACGGTGTTTTTTGCGGCGGCGGGCTATCTGTGGCTGTGGTATTACCTGCGCTGGAACATCCGCCGGATGCTCCTGGGCATCGCCCTGCCGGTCGGCACGGTGCTGGTGCTGCTTTCGATCCACGTGTATTCACTGAGTGGTTATTTCATGCCGATTTATCTGAATATCGAATACGCCGCCTCCGTTTCGGCGATGGAACTGAGTGAAAATGCGTTGAATCTGCAAGGAAACGTGAGCTCGAAATCAAACCATGTTTTCAACTATCTGAACAAGGGATTTCAGTTGGTCAAACCTTATGAAATTCCGAACAACATCAATCATTATTTCGTCAAACATAAGATGCCGTTTTTCAATTTCCTGCCCGGCCCGCTGCTGCTGATTCCTTTCGCGGGGGTAGCGGTGATTCTGCTGCTGCTCAAACGCAAATGGCGCAGGCGATTCAACCTGCCGCTGCTATACCTGGTCTGTTATGCCATACCGATCATCGCTTTCATGCCACTGGCGCGCTACCGGATGATTCTGTGTCCGGCACTGGCGGTAATGGCACCGTATGTCATTTTCCTGACATTGAAACTGTATCGCGAAAAGCGCTGGTTCTTCCCCTTGCCGATGCTCGCCGTTATCGCTTATGCCACAGTCGGCTTTCCGGGCTTTGACGACCAATTGCTGCGGGCCACGGATTTCGTGGCTTACGGGCACGCCCAGAAATTCCGGGACGGCAACACCACGGCCGCCGAGCAGTCTTATATGGAAGCGATCGGTTACAATCCGGGGTACCTGCCGGCGGTAATCAATGTAGCCGATATCATGATCAAACGCAACGATGCGCAACAAGCGGCCGAGCTTCTGCAGTCCTATCACCAGGAATATCCGGAATCCGAGGGTGTCGCCAATTATTACGGTATTGCGCTGCTGCACTCTGGCCGTTTCCAGGCCGCAGCCAATGTGTTTGCCTCCATGACGCCGCCGGCCAACAGCCTGACCCGCACCATTTTCTATTATTACTGGGCGGAAAGCCTGCGGATGCTCGGCCAGAACAGAGAAGCCCTGGCAAAGTACCGCGAGGGCCTGAAAACCGCTGCTCCGGACCGCGCTGCGATCATCGAACGCGCCATGGCCTCCCTCAGACCTGAATGAATTGGTTTCGTCCGGGCGGAGAAAGATGCCGACGGCAGCGAATAACCTGCCCGAACTCGACCAGCCGGACATCGGCACAATATCGTTGTTGACTTTTGCATTATCTTGATTTTGGCATAGCCCGCTTCCAAGTAACCGGAAAAAGAAGGCCATTACTTTCAAAATCCAGCCTGGAAAACTGGTAATTTTTATCTTTTGATGCTATCGTTAGCTGCATAGAAAATCACATAGGGCGATATTTATGGGCGGCTTGCGGCAATCGAAAGAACAGATGGCATTGTTGTTCGTCAAACAAAAATGCGACCTGCTGGAACCGGGCGGGGCTCTGCCCGGTATTTATCTGCTGATGAAAGAATCCGGGCTGGGGCGCTGGGTACTGGAAAAAGCGGTGGCGAAGCTCCGGGATGAGGGGTATCTGGAAGTTCGGTCAAGGCAAGGAGCATTCCGTACGGATAAAGATAACTTTACCGGCAGCCGGGAAATCGTCGATATTCTGTTTTATATATCCGGCGTCGGGGCATTCCGGCCGACATCGTTCATGGGAGAGATGATCCAGACCTTCGATGAGTTGGCGGCGCAGCGGCATTTGAATATCCGGCTGCATCAGATCGAATATGACAAACCGCTGGAAAACGTCATGGAACTGGTCCGCCGTTACCGGATTTTGCAGTGTTTCCTGATTTCGCCGCTCGGCCGTCATATTACGGCGGCGCTGAAAACCATGGTTCCGCGGATTGTCGAGGTTATACCGCGTTACCTGGACGTTTATGGTCCGGCGGTGGTTGATAATCCCGACATGGCGACGATGCAGATGAATTACCTGCACATGCTCGGGCATCGGCGCATTGCCTATATTCACAATATTTCCGTATACAAGGATGCGGCGTTGGTTCAACACAAGCGTCTGACGGATTATTACCGTTTTATGGCCGAGCATACTTTGCAGGTAAATCCGGACTGGGTATTCCAGATGGAAACGGACCGGGCACTGTTTTTCAGGCAGGTGAACCGGATGCTGAAATCGGCGCCGATGCCGACCGCGGTGGTGGTGGCCGATCCGGCGCTGGCGTGGCTATACGATTACTGCCGGCTACATCAGATCAAAATCGGTTCGGAACTGTCGATCATGGGGAGCGATGGGTTGAAATCATTGAATCTTACCCCGTCCGTTACCAGCGTGATCAATTCACCGACGTTGATCGCCCGGGCGGCCTGGGATATCATGGATGATCTGCGTGCCGGAAGCGACGCCCGCAAAATCATTACCAATAAACTGGAAATCAGGACCGGAGCCAGTGCCAAGCGGATTCCGGCTGAATCTGCTATGTAGTTTATTATGCTGTTTTTGACTTTTTTGAATGCGGCATCCTGTTTTCCGGACTGCGGGTGTTGTGATCTGTTGATTCCCCGGTATAATTATTATCGTAACACAACTGTAAGGAATCAACCATGAAATTTTATTCTGTACTGTTTCTGCTGCTGGGATGCGCCATGATGCTTCAGGCGGAAAATCTGGCCCTCGGCAAGACCTTCAAAGCCAACTACCAGCCCGGCAAAAAATCATTGTCGTTGTTGACCGACGGCAAAGTCGCCTCCCCGGAAGTCAGCAATGATTATCAGGGGCATCCTGAAACGCTGTTCTTCGACGCCACCTACCGCAAGACGGGTCTGGTGCTGGATCTCGACCTGGGCGAAGTATGCGGCGTCGACCGGATCACGTTTTCGTCATTTCAGCGTTATGGACGCGGCATGGTGCTGCTGCCGTTCGTCGTCCAGATGTACCTGAGCGATGACGGCAAGAATTACCGTTACTACGGCAATCTGGCGGAGGACAGCGCCGGCATCACACCGGATATTGGCGACGCAGTGCAGCCGTTCCGGATCGTCATGAGCAGCCGCGAACTCAACGGGCACGGGCGTTATGTGAAACTGATTGCCCGCAGCGCCCGGTTCATCGCTTGCGACGAAATCGAGGTGTTCGGCAGCAAACCCCCTGGCACGAACGACGGCGCCGCCGTGAAACAACTTGCCGCCAGCGATGCCGACATGACGAATGTCGGAATCAAGCGCCGCTACTACATCGACCTGCGCAAAACCGTCAACCTCATCGAGTCGCTCCCTGCCGCGGATCGCGAAGGCTTACTCAAGGAAGCCGAAACGCTGAAAACGCGGATCGCGGAATACCGCTTCCAAGGCAATCCGGAAACGGTCAAACTGGTCGTGCCGTATGATGCGCTGCATGAGGATATCTACGCACTGTTCGGCAAGGCGGCCGCGGTGAAAAAACTCCCGGCCGTTTCGCTCTGGCGCAGCAACGAATACAGCTATCTCAATCAGTTTGTTCTGCCGGGCAAGGAATTGCCGCCGATTTCGTATCATATGATGCAGAACGAGCGGCGTGGCGCCACGTTCAATCTGTTCAACGCCACGGGCAAAAAACAAACCGTGTCGTTCCGCATTGCCGATATTCCGGCGGTCACCGCCCGGCTGGTGGAGACGGTCGATACTTCCGGCAATGTCCTGGTGGCGGCGGCCCTGAAAGACCTCACGCCTGCGAACAGTGTCTATACACTTACGCTGCCGCCCGGCATGACCACGCAGGTCTGGCTCGATATCGACACGGGGAAGCTGACGCAGGGAACTTACAAAGGAGAGGTTCGTTTCGACGGTGCAAAACTGCCCCCTCTGCCGCTGCAACTCCAGGTGGCGAAATACCGCCTGCCGGATACGCTGACCTTTCAGGCGACATTGTGGGACTACACCTTTAACCATGCGGGAGGCATTACCAAAGACAACGTCGATGCGGTAGCCGCGCTGCTGGACAAAGAACGCATCTCGCCCTGGGCCTACGGACAACTCCCCGAAAAAGCCGACGGCGCGCCTTATCTTGAATCGCTCGATTTCATGCTGGAAAAAATGCCGAATGCACCCCGCTATTACATCTTTTACAGCCTCTGGCCGGAGCACAAGGATTCCCGGCGCAACACCTTCGCCGGACTCAAACCCGGCACACCCGAGTTCAACGACGCGGTGAAAATCTGGGCTCAGAAATGGCAGCAGGAACTCGACAAACGCGGCATTCCAAAAGGCAAAGTAATTTTCCATCTGCATGACGAACCGAATACCGTGAAGCAGATCCAATTCCTGACCGATTGGGCGGCCGCTGTTCGTGCCGGCGCGCCGGGAATCTCCATCATCTGCAATCCCCCGCATTCGTATAACAAAGACATGCTGGCCGCGACGGAAAAGGCCCTGCAGTATTGTGATATTTTCATGCCGCGATTCGCCCGTTATTTTCTCGTCAAAGACGGCTGGCCGGAACTGCAAAAGAATTTCCAGGCCAATGGTGGCGAACTCCAGTATTATGACTGTGCCGGGCCGACGCGGTTGTTCGACCCCGATTACTACCGGATGCTGGCCTGGTACGGTGCCCGCGACAACGCCACCGGCATGGCGTTCTGGCGGCTGCAGGCCCCGGCCAGCTGGAACAACTACCTTTCGTTGAGCAATCTGTGGCCGGTGATTTTCCTGAATCCCGACGGCGTACAGGGGGCCAAGCCGTTCGAAGCGCTCCGCGAGGGGCGGATCGACTTCGAATACATCAAGATCCTGCGCGGCAAAATACAGGAGTTGCGCGCCGCCTCGCGTCCACAGGACGCCGACCGCGCCCAGGCGTTTCTGGATCAGGTCATAAGTGATGTCCTTACCGCTCAAAGCAAGCGTCCGGTGGCGGGTACTTACTACCATGAATTCTGGTATGACGACATTTCCATGTGTCCGCTGTTGAACCAGAGCCGCGAAAAGATTCTGAATTATCTGGAAAAAATCAAATAACTCACGGAGGTTTTTATGAGAAATAAACGGTTTTTCACTTTGATTGAACTCCTCGTTGTGATCGCCATCATTGCGATTCTGGCTGCCATGTTGCTGCCCGCGCTGAACAAGGCCCGCGAGAAAGCCAATGCTGCCAAGTGCATCGGGCATTTGAAGGAAATCAGCCTGACGCATAATCAGTACCTTCATGATTTCGATGACTACATCGTTCATGGTACGCTGGGGCTTTATCCCGGGGGCAAAGACATCTACTGGTTCCGTTATTTTTCGCAAACTTATATGGGGTCGGCTCCTTTGGCGAATTACACCGGTTTTCACGAAGGGATATTCTCCTGTCCCGCCGAAAAAGTTCCTCACGGTTCGTATACCGCAGGCCATTTTACATATTCGCATTATGGTTTGAATGCCTGGCTGAACTCCCGCAAGGGCTCGTCCTTCAATGAATGGCGCAAGGCCGGTACGGTAACTCAACCGTCCGTCGCCGTACTGGGGGCGGATCTGGCGCAGCTCAATACCTGGGCATTGAGTTATTCAACATATATGTCATACCGGCACGGCGGAAGAGCCAACTATTTCTTTCTTGATGGCCACACGGAATCCGCCACGCTGAATGAGTTCAATCGAACTGAGAATGGCTATGATGCTACATTTGGCCGTCTCTTGAGTGGCTTTAAACCGTTTTAAGGAGAAGTCATGCTGACAAAAATCTTGATTTTCTATCTGCTGGCATTACTGCCGGTATTTGGCGAGGAGCTGCATCTGCTGCTGCCGGAAAAAATCTATGCGGTACCGGGTATCGAAACCAATGTTTATTTCGACAACATTGTCCTGACACCGAACCCGGCGAACTACATTTTCGACGTGGATTGCAAGCGGGGGCGCAACGACGCCAAACGCTGGCGCTTCACCCCTGACTCAAAGGATGCCGGCGAATTCGATTGGGAAATCCGCATCAGCGACGGGTTCAACATTGTCGCGCAGGGCAAAACCAAACTGGTGATCACCCCGGAAAACGCCGGGAATGAACGCGAAATTTCGATCCTGATGGTCGGCGACAGTTTGACTGCGGCCGGGCTTTATCCGGCCCGGCTTGCCGCGTTGATGCCACAGCTGAAAATGATCGGCAGCCGGAAAAGCGGCGGAGCCGTGCACGAGGGCTACGGCGGCTGGCACTGGGAGTCATTCCTGACGCAAGTCCAGGACAAAAACAAACCCCGCAAGTCGTCCAATGCCACCAGTCCATTTCTGTTCGAAAAAGATGGACGCCATGAGCCGGATTTTCAGCAGTATCTGAATAAATTCAACGGCGGCAAAGCGCCCGATTTCATCACGGTCATGCTGGGAATCAATGATATTTTCGGAGCTACCGATGACGATGTCGAGGCGCGGATTACCGCAATTCTGGAAAATGCCGAACGGCTGATCGCGGTATTCCGTGCAGCCGCGCCCAAAGCGGTGATCGGGATCGGTTTTCCCACGCCCGGCGCGGCGAGTCAGGACGCCTTCGGCAGCAATTACCGCTGCGGCCAGACCCGCTGGCAGTTCAAGAAAAACCAGCACCGGCTCTGCCTGGCCATGCAGCGGAAATTCGGCGATTCGGTTTCGCTGATCCCCACTTTTGTTAACCTGGACTGCGAACACAATTTCCCGGTTCAGAGCGAAAAAATCAACGCCCATAACGAGCAGGAAATCGTCCGTCAGTGCAATGGCGTCCACCCGGCTCCGTCCGGCTACAACCAGATCGGCGATACGTTTTATTGCTGGCTGAAATATCAACTGAAAGAGAGATGAAATGATAAAACGCTACGAAAAAAATCCGCTGCTCTCCGCCGCCGACTTGAGCTACCCCTCGACATTGGTGTTCAATGCCGGCGTCACGAAGTACCGCGGCAAATATGTGATGATCTTCCGGAACGACGTCGGATTTTCCCCGGCGAACGGCGGCAAAAATTATTCGAACCTGGGCATCGCTTTCAGCCGTGACGGGCGCAAATGGCACCCGAGCCCCCGGCCGTGGCTGGAAATCACCGGCTGCCACCCGGAAATCACCCGGATTTACGATCCGCGGCTGACGGTGATTGAGGGGCGGTGCTACATCTGTTTCGCCATCAGCACCCGCGCCGGGGTCTGCGGCGGCATCGGCGTGATCGCCGAGGATTTCAGCTCGCTGGAAGTGCTTTCGATCTCCACACCCGACAATCGCAATATGGTGCTGTTCCCGGAAAAAATCAATGGGCGGTTCGTCCGGCTCGAGCGTCCTTTCCCCGAATACAGCATCGGCTTCAAGGAGCATTTCGATATCTGGATTTCCAGCTCGGAAAACGGACGCGACTGGGGTGATTCGCGCCTGCTCCTGAGTCACCATGACGTACCGTTCTGCAACAGCAAAATCGGTCCGGGCGCGCCGCCGATACGCACGGAAAAAGGTTACCTGACCACCTTTCATGCCGTCTGGAAAGATGCCGCGAAAAATCTGGACTGCTGGGAATACGTCCCCGGCGCGACCTGGAACAAGATTTATTATGGCGGAATCATGCTCTTGGACCTGCATGACCCCACGCGCGTGATAGGGCTGTGCAAAACTCCACTGCTGACGCCGCGGGCGGATTACGAGGTGAAAGGCTTTCGCGGGTCGGTGATTTTCCCGGGCGGGATGATTCAGGAAGACAACGGCGAAGTCAAAATTTACTACGGCGCCGCCGACACGGTCGAATGTCTCGCCACTGCCCATGTCGACGAACTGCTGGCGATATGCAAACCGTTCACGCCGGATCACTTCAACCTGAATAACACACAAATGCCCTGTCATTCGCCGCTTGTCACCGCCAAAATTGATGTGGTGGAAAATTCAATATGATCAATATCAAAGCTTATGGTGTTGTGGGGTGATGGCGTCAACCTGGGGTCCGAAGCCTTGCAGCGGGCGATTGACACCGGAGACAAAGTGTTGTTTCCTGCCGGAACCTACCGCTGTGGAACGTTGAGGTCACATAGTAATCTGACCTTGATTTTTGAGGAAGGATGCCGGATTGCCGGCTCGGAAAAATCGATGAATTTTTTCATTTCCATTCCTCCCGGTTATTTACCGGAAGTCGCGGTTTTATAATCGATGTCGCGTACCGGTTCGAGCCAGGTGTTTTTGTTGGTCTGCGGATTGCAGGTAACCGCCAGGTGCGAAAACCAGCTGTCGGGAGCGGCGCCATGCCAGTGTTCGACATCCGGCGGAATTTCGACCACATCACCGGGAACCAGCCGCCGGGCAGGTTTGCCGCGTTCCTGATAATATCCAACCCCGCCTGTCACGATCAGCATCTGACCACCGGTATGGCTGTGCCAGTTGTTGCGGCACCCCGGTTCAAAGGTGACATTGGAAACCGGAACATTGAGCCGTTTGTCCTGCGTCAACGGCGCAAGCCAGGATTTACCGCTGAAATATTGAGCATATCCAGTGTTTTCCTTGCCGAGCGGAAACGGACTGACTTGCGGCACTCCGTCGGCATTGCCGTTGACCATCGCCAGAATCGCCCCGATCTGTGCGTCAGTGAGCCCGTTGTATTTGCCGATCCGGATATGGGAATTCAACTGGTTCTCCACGTCGTCCATGGAGGCCAGCGCAGCAATGGTGACCAGCTCACGGGTTTTCCAGTCGAGATTATCCCGGGCGAAAATATCGCCGAAAAGATGAGCCTTCAGGTATTCGTCGATCGCCGGAGCAAAATCAAAAAGCGGTCCTTTGACCGGAGCCCCGGTTAATTTGGTTTGGTTCGCGGTGCCGAAATCAATGCTTTTTCCCGCCGGGGGCGGTCCGGGGAGTTTCCCCGCATTGTCTTTGATCCCTTTTGCCTCACGCTCCTTTACCACCGCCATGAAATTGCCGAGGGCATTCAAGCTGCGTGGAAATCCACAGTACGCGTAGAGCTGAACCAGCATTTCCTTGATTTCATTCACGGTCAGTCCCGCGTCGAGCCCGGCGATCAGTGCGGTTTTCAAATTCGCCATATCGCCCCTGGCCGTATACATGCTGATCGCGACAATTTTTTGTTCTTTCGTGGTAAGCGTATTCATTTTTCCCTCTGCCTCCAGGTTGCTCATTAGTCCACAGGATGCGATGATCATTAGCCACATCATCTTTTTCATAGGAAAATCTCCTTTTAAATGGGGGTTTCGTATTTTTTCCGGATTCCGTAAATCAGATAATCGAGGCAATCGATTCTCTTTTGGTAATCATGAATTTTTTTAAGCAATGCTGTCCGGTGCACCGACAACAGCCGGAGTTCTTCAGCGGTTTTGCCGGCATGGTCAAGCTGTACGAATTTTTCGATCATCATCCGGTCGCATCCGGCATCTTTCAGGTTCCGCAGCAATGAAAAATTCCGTTTTTCTTCATCCAATTTTCCAGCCTCCTTCGATAAAATTATTCGTTCCTGTCATTAAATAGACTGCCGATTCTCAAATAAACAAATACTTATATTCTATGCGATCGTATGCTTGACAGGCATACATTACGATTCTATAATATAAAAACTCAAGAAGGAGCAGAGCCATGGAACTCAGAGTATTACGCTATTTTCTCGCCGTAGCGCGGGAGGGAACGATTTCACGGGCGGCCCAATATCTGCATGTAACCCAACCCACGTTATCGCGCCAGCTTCAGGATCTGGAGGAAGAACTCGGGCAGAAACTTTTTCTCCGCAGCAATCACACGATCACCCTGACTCCGGAAGGAATGCTGCTCCGCAAACGGGCCGAAGAGGTAATGGAACTGATCCAGAAAACCGAAGCGGAATTCAATTCATTCGGGGAAAACATCGCCGGAACAATTCACATCGGGGGCGGGGAAACGGAAGCCATGCGGCAAGTGTTTGCCCTAATGCGCGACCTGAAAGAGGACTACCCCGACATCCGGTATCATCTGTTCAGCGGCAATGCCGACGATGTACTCGAACGCCTCGACAAGGGAACGCTGGATTTCGGCGTCCTGATCGACCCGGTGGACATTTCCAAATACGATTATGTCCGACTTCCGCAAAAAGACACCTGGGGAATCGTAATGCCAAAAGATCATCCGCTGGCGACCAGGAAAACCATAGCCCAACAGGATCTTCGCGGACTCCCCATCATCTGTCCGCGCCGGTTTACCAGCGCCAATGCCTACACCGGCTGGTTCGGCCGCAGCCTGGAAAAAATGAATATCGTGGCAACCTTTAACCTGGTCTATAACGCGACATTGATGGTCGAGGAAGGCCTCGGCTGCGCCCTGACCATTGATAAACTGATGTTCAGGAATTCACCGGACCTTTGTTTCCGCCCTCTGGAACCGCGGCTCGAATCCGGGTTGAATATCATCTGGAAGAAATATCAGGTATTCTCAAAACCAGCCGAAATTTTCCTGAAAAAACTCAATGAAAACTTCGCAAACGCCGGCTCCCCCTGTTGATTTTTCCGACTTAAAGATTTGAGTTTGGAATGATCGTGATGGTGATGATACCGGCGAGAATACCGGCAAGCCCGAGCCAATGATGTACGGTATTCCGTTCCTTCATGACAAAAAGACTGTACAGGGCAAAGAAAATAATACTGGAGCCGACGATAACCGGATAACCAATCGATCCCTGATTGGCGGCGGAACAGAGGTCCAGTGCCTTGAACATAGTCATAACGATCAGAATATTCAATAAAGCAATACCGCCCGAAGCAAAAAAAAGTTTACGTGGCAACGGGAGCAGTTTTCTCCTCAGCAGCAGCGCAGCACAGAAGGAGCCGAGCGAACCACCCATATACGCCAGGGCTGGACGCAGATTGGCGGCATCCTGCCAGTTGTGCCAATACGACGGGACATTCTGCATGGCCTGAGCGCTGCCCACCAACAGAAATGCAATAATGGCAAATGGAAGCCAGGACGATAAAGCACTGCGGGAGGATTCTTGTTTGTCAGCCCACCGGATAGGGTAAATGATTCCACCGATGATGAGGGCCACACCGCCCAATTGGAAGATCGAGTAACGTTGAGCGAAAAATATTACGCCCGTGAAAAACGGCAGGATCAACGAGGACTGCTGAATTGCCCAGATAATGTTATTATGCCCGCGTTTCATGGCGTGCTGAACGCATAACGAACCGGAAATACTGCAAATGCCACCACCGGTGATCCACCAGAGCAGAGCCGGCAAATGCGAAACTTCTCCGGTAACGATCACCCCCCAGTCCGTAAAAACCGCAAAACAAATCAAGGCGGTAAAGAAAGCGTTCCAGAATAGAAACCGGAACATATCCATGCCACCGCGGGCGAAATAGCTCACCGCCACGCCGAACCCAGCCGTAAACAAACCGGCGAACAATGCTGTAAGTACCCCAAGAAACATCGGTAAATCTCCATAAAATTAAGATATAAATATAATATGGCCGACGATATACCGCAATAACCGGAGGAGGATAAGGCTATACCGATTTGGTATTTCCATTTACCGGGTTGGCATGGGATCTGTTCAAGTACCCCGAGTTCGACAAGATAAATACCAGTTTTCCTTCCCGCAAAAACATGCTGTCCTGCAGTACCTCAAATACTGCAGGACAGCCATGGATTACACGAGCATCATTTCTTCGAGGATGATATCGAGTTTGTCTTTCAGGTTGTCCGCTTTTTCCATGATGGTTACATTCGCGAAATCAACACTGTTGAAATTGAGCACGTTGACGCCGGTCGCTTCGATGGTGATCTGCGACGGCATGGTGTGCATCGGGTTATCGCTCTCGAAACTGGTGTTCTGGCCGCCGCCGTACTCGCTGACCGGCACCACCACTTTCGCGTTGCCCTTGCCGCCGGACATCTTGTACTGCGATTCCACAATGCTGCTCTTTTCGCCTTTCTCCGAGAATACATCGGTCTTCAGGGCATTGTTGGTCCGTTGCTGTACCACCTGCTGGTCGACTTCTTCGAACGCCTTTTTCTGGCTGTTTTCCTTGAAGTTGGTCTTGGCTTTTTCACCGGCATGGGTCGCGGTCTGGTGCGACACGCTGCTGGCGTTGCCGCTGGTTTCGGTATCCAGTACGGTGTCAGCTTCGCGGTTGGCGGACATCACCGATACCGACTGCACCAGGGAAGCGTGGTCCATGCCGTTGATCACGTAGTTTTTCGAGGCCGCATCCATGTAAATATTGATCCGGGCTTCGCCGTCAATCGGAGCGGCAATCGTCAAGGTTCCGTTGACCACGGTCACGTTATAGTTCCGGCCATCGTTGCCGTCATGCAGCTGGTACTGGTCGATGGCGTGTTTACCCGCGGTTTCGCTCTTGTCAGTGCGGTTGTAGCTATCGACGGTATCGCCGGTCATGAGGCCGTTGGTGCTGCCGGTGAAGGCCGGATCGGCCTCGCCGACCGTCTTGCCCTTGTCATCAATGATGATGGTCAGGTTGGCCTTGTTGATATCCGCGCCGTGGTCGTTGTAAATTACCTCATAATTGGCGAGATCATTGCCTAGCAGCGAATCGCCGCTGAACACAATATCTTTATTCACGCCGGCGTTCTTATCGAGAAATTCGGCGGTACCTTTGGTATAGGTCACGTCGTCGTCGAACTTGCCTTCGAGCTGATATTCATACGCGGCATCAGTGGTGCCATCGTAAGTTTTATCCTGTCCGTCACGGGTCACCACCAGCGTGGCTTTGTCGATGACCACTGTGCCGTCCACGAAAATAATATTGTAGTTGGTATTCATGTTGGCACCATCGGCATCCAGAATCGTGGCATCGGTCAGCACGTTGGAGTATGTACCGGCATTGCGGAAACTGTTTACCGTGACGTCAATGACTTTATCTTCGCCCATCAGTCCTTCCGAACCGGCCAGGCTGTAATTATGATACTGGCCGTTGTAACTCGTATGACCGTTTTCAGCCGTAATCGTCAGCGTGGCTTTGGTGATATCCGCGCCGAGATCTTTGTAAACGATGGTATAGTTGCCCAAGTCGATACCTTTCAGCGAATC
Organism: Victivallis vadensis; assembly: GCA_040394635.1. GTDB lineage: Bacteria > Verrucomicrobiota > Lentisphaeria > Victivallales > Victivallaceae > UBA5239. The sequence continues at coordinate 32,288 of JBEBRW010000037.1, forward strand.
GCCGCTGAAAATAACGGTCTTGTCCGTTCCGACGTTTTTGTCGAGGAACGCCGCGGTGCCTTCGGTGTAGGTCACGTCGTCGGTGCCTTTTACTCCATCCAGCGACCATGTGTATTGGGCGTCGGTACTGCCGTTGTAGACTTTGTCCACACCGTCACGAGTTACCGTCAGCGTGGCTTTGGTGATATCCGCGCCGAGATCTTTGTAAACGATGGTATAGTTGCCCAAGTCGATACCTTTCAGCGAATCGCCGCTGAAAATAACGGTCTTGTCCGTTCCGACGTTTTTGTCGAGGAACGCCGCGGTGCCTTCGGTGTAGGTCACGTCGTCGGTGCCTTTTACTCCATCCAGCGACCATGTGTATTGGGCGTCGGTACTGCCGTTGTAGACTTTGTCCACACCGTCACGGGTTACCGTCAACGTGGCTTTGGTAATATCCGCGCCGAGGTCGTTGTAAACGATGCTGTAGTTGCCAAGGTCGCGGCCGCCGAGTTTATCGCCACTGAAAGTCACCGTCTTGTTTGTGCCAACGTTCTTGTCGAGGAACGCCGCAGTGCCTTCAGTGTAAGTCACATTGTCACCCTTCAGCACGCCGTCGAGTTTATAGGTGTACTGGGCGTCGGTGTTGCCGTTGTAGACTTTGTCCACACCGTCACGGGTCACCGTCAGCGTCGCTTGGGTGATGTCTGCGCCGAGGTCTTTGTAGCTGACGCTGTAATTGCCGAGGTCTTTGCCGCTCAGCGAATCGCCGCTGAAAGTCACCGTCTTGTTCGTGCCGACGTTTTTGTCGAGGAACGACGCAGTACCCTTGTTGTAGGTCACCTCGTCGCCCTTCAGTACGCCGCTTATTGAGTCTTTGTATTCGGCACTGGTATTGCCGTCATAAACCTTGTCCTGTCCGTCACGGGTGACCGTTATGGCGAGCTTGTCGATGATCAAAGTACCCGTGGTGTAAGTGATATTATAATTATCGGTCACCTGGCCGCGGCCTCCGCTCATAATCACTGCGTCGCCCATCGCGTCATTGTATGTTCCTGCATTACGGTGCGCCTCGATGCTAAACAAATGCAAGACGTCGTCGAATGCAAATCCATTCCCGCCGGCGTTGCCGTCCCACGTAAGCGCATGGTAAGCACCGTCATAGGTGTAACGGCCATCCTCTGCCTTGAAGGTGATATCGCGCACCAGTGTGTTCACGACCACGGTGGTCGAACGCTCGTTCCAGTTGGCATCGCCCAGGTATTTGACCGTGACATTGACTTTTTCATTTGCTTTCCACGCCGTAGCCTGATCACCATTGATCTTCAGAGCGTTTGTATTGGTGGACGTGTAGCTGAAGCCATTGCTGCCGTAGCCGTCCTGGCCCGCGCTCAGGGTCTTGGTATTGCCGTAAATGATATCGGTACCGGACGCATTCAGCACCACGTTGCCCTTGTAGCTTGATTCGTAGGCGCCCATGTCGACCAGATTTTTATCAATACGGGCGTTGCCGGCGAGGTCTTTCGACACCGCCACATAGCTGTTGCTGCCGCGGTTGATCGCATACGACCCCTTATTCAACTGGTAATTGCCCGCCGCCTCGTTGACGAAGCAGACATAGTAATTGCCTAAGCTGTTCAGGTTGTCGGTTCCGATGTTATCCGCGCTGTTGTTCTTATGCAGATTCACGTTGCCCCGGGTCGCGTAATCGGCGTAGGTCCAGCCCTGGATACCGCTGTTGAATACCTTGAGGTGATCGAGGCCGACGTACTGATTGGCTGCGCCGCCTGCCATATTACCCCAGAGGATGGAATTCAACACCCAGACATTGGCACTGTCCGTATAAATCCCGCCGCCTGTTTTATTGTTGGCAATGGTCAGGTTGGTCAGAGTCGCCGCCGCCACCGTGTCGGCCAGGTAAATCCCGCCGCCCTTGCCGACCGCCGAACCGTTGGCGATCAGCGTATTGTCCATGGTCACATTGGCGCCGGCCGCGTAAACCGCGCCGCCGTTGACCGCTGCCTCATTGTGGCGGAACTCCGAGTGCGAGACCGTGAGGTCGTTCGCCGCATAAACCGCACCGCCGTTGCCGGCCAGCGCCTTGTTGGAGGTGAAAGCGCTGTTCGTAATCGTCAGTCCTTGTTCGCCGTAGATCGCGCCGCCGTTGCCGGTCAATGCTTTATTTCCGGTGAAGGCCGCCGTGATACTCAGATCAATCTGGCTGTAAATCGCGCCGCCGTCGAGTTTGGCTTCGTTATTGGTGAAGTTCATTGTGCCTGCCGCATTGAACGCGCTGCCGTCGACCAGATACAGTGCACCGCCCTGATTATCGGCCTTGTTGTCGGCAAAGCTGACGCCGTTGAGGTTCAAATTGCCCTTGCTGTAGATCGCGCCGCCATTGACTCCGGCGGTGTTGGCATCAATGCTGACGTCGCTGATATTCGCGATAGTACCGACATCGCCATAAATCGCGCCGCCGCTCTTGGTCGCTGTGTTGTGAGTGATGGTGCCGGCCGTCATATTGAGGGTACCGCCCCCATTGCCTTTTTTCTCGGCGAGAATGAAAACCCCGCCGCCATGAGTCGCGGAATTATAGGAAATATTGCTGTTGGCGTTGTTCATGTTCAACGTAGCCGTGTTGATCAGGGCCACGCCGCCGCCGTATTTGGCGGTATTGGCCTCGGCCGCACTGCCGCCGATGGTCGTATTGAGGGTAATGATGGCATCGGCGCCGGAGGCGAGAATGCCGCCGCCGTATTCGCCGGACTCGTTGTTGATGATTTTCACGCCGGCGTTAATGGTCAGAGCCGATACCGTGTAAATGCCGCCGCCGTAAGTCGCCGCGTAGTTCCCGGAAATCGTTGTCGCGCTGAGATCCATGCTCGAAGCGTCGATGCCAAGACCGCCGCCATACCGGTTGGCAGTATTGCCAGTGACATTCACGTTATTCAGCGTGGCAGCGACTCCGTTACGGATATACACGCCGCCGCCGTCAGTACCGGCGGTATTGCCGGTGATGTTCACATTGGTTAATGCCATGGGCGTATCGGCCCCCACAGCAGAGACCATATAGATAGCACCGCCGCGAGCCTTGGCTTCATTGTTGCGGAAGATGGCATCGGTAACCGTAAGAGTGCTGCCGCCACTGATTGCGAGCCCGCCGCCGAGACCGTTGATGTCCGTGGCTTCATTGCTCCCGATCCGGGAAGTACCACTGATCGTGACATCGTATTTACCGATAATATAAGCGCCGCCGCCGTTGGCCCCCTTGTTGCCGTCCGCTACAGTATCGCCACCGAGAATCACATTGGTGAGCGATCCCGCCAGGACCGCGGCGGCAGCCGCGGTGTTACCGGCATAGATGCCGCCGCCGTGGCTGGTCGCAGTATTACCCGAAATCACAGTTCCGTTCAACGAAAACGCGGTATTATTGAAATAGAGTCCGCCGCCGAGACCGGCGATCACGCCATTGCCGCTTGCATCGGCAGGCGTTCCCGCACTGTTGCCGTTGACGGCCCCACCGGTCATGCTGAAGGTGCTGTTGGCCGTGGCGAAAACCCCGCCGCCGCTGCGCGTGGCGATATTGCTGTTAATTGTACTTCCGGTCAACGTCAACTGCGCGCCGCTCACGTAGATACCGGCGCCGTCGGTGGCTTTATTGGCAGTGATATCGGCATTGGAGATGTTCAACGTCCCCAAGCCGTAAATGCCGCCGCCGAGCACCGCACTGTTACCGGCAACCGAGAGCCTGCCTGCAGTAGTAAACGCGGTCCCCGCATTCATAAAGATGCCGCCGCCATGCATGGTTGCCAGGTTGTTCTTAACCACGGCACCATTCACTCCGATGCTCAACCCCGCATTTCCGGCCAGATAGACCCCGCCGCCTTTGTACGACTGATTGGCCTCGGCCAGGGTTGCTCCGCCGATGGTACCGCCGTTGATGGTCAGTACCGCACCGGTCATATAAATGCCGCCGCCAAAGCCTGTCGTATTTGCAGCATTCGGACGGGCGATATTGCCGGAAACTGCAAGGCTGCCGTTAATATTCAAAGCGGAAGCGGCCCAGATACCGCCGCCGTTGCCGCCGGTGGTACTCGCCGCGGCATTATTGGCCGTATTGGTTCCGGCAAAGTTGCCGGAAATCGTGCCATTGGTCAAGGTCATTGTCGAGCTGGCAGCGGCATAAATCCCGCCGCCGTCTTTCGATGCGATATTGCCGGAGATCGTGCCGCTGGTCAAATTAAACGTACTGCCGGTAGTTGCGTAAATCCCGCCTCCGTTATACGCTTTATTAGCGTCGGCCGTGGCGGTTCCGCCGATCGTACTGCCGTTAATGGTCAGCGTGGTAGCGGAGAGATAAACCCCGCCGCCGAAGCCGGTGGTACCCGCGGTATTCGCCCGCGCGGTGTTGCCGCTGACCGTGATGCCGCTGCCGAGCGTCAATGCCACCGAGGTATAAATCCCGCCGCCGTTGCCGCCGGTCGTACTGGCCTTGCTGCTGTCGGTTATGCTGGTCCCGGCGTAGTTGCCGGAAATTGTGGCGGAAGTCCAACTATGAGTTGTGCCATTCACCGCAGCGATATAAATACCGCCGCCGTCGTGCGACGCGGTGTTGCCGGAAATGGTGGCATTATTGGTGAGTGTCAGTTTTGAACCGCTGTTAAAGTAGCTGCCGCCCTCAAACGCGGCGTAGCCGAGATAGATACCGCCGCCGTCGTATGCTTTGTTGCCGGAAACCTCGCTGCCGTTCAGCGTAATTGAGGAATAGCCGCCGCCGTAGATACCGCCGCCGTTGCCTGTCGCGGTGTTGCCGGTGATACTGCTGTCGCCCTGCATAAGCATCGTCGCGTGGTTATTTAACCCCACACTGTAACTCAGGTAAATCGCACCGCCATCGCCCGCCGCCTTATTGCCCGATAAATTGCTGTCGGTAAGCGTCAGCCCGGGCTGGTCGTTAATAGTCGCTTTGGTACTCCAGATCGCACCGCCGTTTTTTGTCGCGCTATTATCGGTGAATTCCGCATTGGTGAGGCTTAAAGTGGTATGACTGGCAATCGCACCACCGTCTTCTGCGGTATTTTTGTTGAAGAGGTACTCTACATCGCTGCCCTCGGTAACTTCCGCATTAACGGTAAAAACCACCGCGCCGCCGAGAGAAGTAGCGCTATTCCCATCAAAAACCATTTGCCCATTGAAACTCATCCCGAAGGCAGCATGGAAAATGGCTCCACCGGATTCAGCATGGTTCTTGTTGAATGTAACATCCGTCAGTGACAGCGATGAAACGTTATTGTTGCCGCCATTGACTCCGGTATAAATCGCCCCGCCGCCGCCAACAGCCTTGTTGCTGTTGAAGGTCGCATCTGTAATGTTCAGTGTTCCGGCATTGAAAATCGCGCCGCCGTTTCCCGTCGACTGGTTATTCGTGAAGACAGCTCCGTCAATATCCAGTGTTCCGCTATTGGAAATCGCACTGCCGCCGCCCGATGCGCCGTTGGAAAACTCAGCATTGGAGATCGTTACATTTGCGTTGGGGTAGATGGCCATAACCCGCGCGGTACCTTTACCGTCAAAAATGAGGTTGTCGAAGCTGACATTGATGCTGGCGCCGCCATCGTTGCCAAGGGTGAACATCGTACCGTTAAAACCGGCGCTTAAGGTATACTGATCCGTTATGGAGGAAATACTGACGCTCCGTTTAACCGTGATCATGCCGTTGAAGACAATGTTCCCTGTGATCTCGAAGTCATCGTAAACAGTGCTCGATTCAATATAAGATTTCAGATCGGAGTAATTGTTGACACTGATGGAAGTGAGGTTCCTGTCATAGCCGTCGACTGTGATCGATGTCGTATTGACGTTGCCCAGTGTGTATTCGAGATCCCAATTGCCGTTCAGACCGGTAATGTCCGTGCTGGCCGCCACGTCCGCGCCAGAGGCGTCCGCCACCATGGCGATGAAGTCCTGCCCGGCTTCGTTTTCCGCCAGGTTGCAGCCGTAAAACAGAATATCGCCGTCGGCGGTCAGGTGCTCGCCCACAGCCGCCCACTCGGCCGCATCGAAATTCGAAGCGTCAAAACGTTCCCCGGCCAGCGTGATATAGCCCGCGTTGCCGTGGCTGACCACGTGGATCGCGCTGTATTCCTGACCGGAAGCATTGAGGTAATCATTGATCTGCGCCATGGCGTCCTTGCCGTTTTCCAGAATCAATACTTCCTGGTTCGCGCCGAGGGAACTGATGATCTGGTCCACGTCCTTGACCGAGGAATTGATCACGACCAGTTCGGGGGCCGCATCCACAGTGATATTGACGTCGGTCGCGCCATCCTGCTGGGTTTCGGCGAAAGCATCGTGAATGGTATCGCTCACCGCATCCGCGCCGAAGTCATTGAGTAATCCATTCACCGCGTCCGCGAATACCTCCGAGCCCGCGCCCGCGAAGCCGATTTCACCCTCGACCAGCGCCTGAATCTGCGCGTCGATATCGCCGACCTTGTCGGGCTGGACAACTTCCGGGGCAGCTGCGGCCTCGGCCAGGCTTTCCGGCGGAGCGTTTTTGATCGCGTTTTTGGCATCCTGCGCCTGCTGATCGGCCTGGTTCATGTCCGCATTCGGATCATTTGCCTGAGCTTCCGCAATTTCGGCAGCAGCAGCAGCTTCGAACAATACACGGTCTTCCAGCTTAAAAAATTCCATCATGCTTTTATTCTTTTTCATAATTATCTCACCTACCATGCTTTATATTTGTGTGATAGAGATCTATACTTATCCACGAATCAATTACCGGAAAACAAAATGACAAGTCAATTTTCACTGTTCATCATTATATCAACAAAAAGTTTATTTTGCCTTGAATTATTGCTTTTTCCCTGTAATGCCATTAATATATTATAGTTTTTATACTTTACAAGTTTTGTTGTATATTTTTTAGAGAAATAAATATTATTTCTTTTACTTTTAAAATTTAATGAATGAAAGGAATCGAAGATTACATAAAAATCATTTTTTGTATGAAACAATACACAAATACCTTACATTTACCTATTGATTTCACGTTGATAAATATAGACTTTTAGCATTATTGATCTCATCTTTATTCTATATTAATTTAATATAGATTAATAATTTAGAGAAATTATATTACAATCGGCAATATTTAAGGTTATCTCAATTCCTGGTGAAAAAATAAACGAAAAGTCTATTTGCCTCAAATATGGAATCAGACATTCCTCATACAAGCAAAATATGAATCATAAACCATTTAATATTAAATACTTACATAATTACTCTTGCAATGCGTCATAATTATAGTTATATTATATTCCATATTTATGAGGATGAATTATTTATTGCGGAAAGGGATGCGCGAAAACTGCGATACCCGGAAAACAGTCAGATAATGACGAAAAATTTACATGTTTCTGAACTAAATTTCAACATAGTTGAAGTGGGGGTAGTATGAGCTCAAAGGAAATGGAATTTTATCGGTTGGAGGACCGGGTATTGTTCGAGGCGGCGGCCGCGGTAGAGATTGTCGAGGCGGCGGAGAATAACAATGATCCGAACGCAAACATGAATGAGGCTGACCGTCAGGCTCAGGAAGCACGCGACGCCATCAAAAATGCCCCTCCCGAAAATCCTGCCGCTGCGGCTCAATCGGACATGTCGGACCCTGATGTCGAATTTCAAAAGTTGATCGAGGGGGAAATGCCGATCTTTGATACGGACGACCTTGATCCCGGGATCGATGCATTGATCTCCGATATCTTCCATCCGGTCCAGCCCGAAGGCGACCTGCTTCATCTCTCGCTGAACAACAATGGGGAAACCGTTTCCACCGGCAAGGAACTCGTGATTATCAACTCCTCCGTGATGGATGCCGACACCATTATCAATGAGCTCGCGCCGAACCAGGAAGCACTCCGCCTGGAGGCCGGGTCCGATGCCATGCGGCAGATCCTCGATTACCTCGGCTCCGCCGATACCCAATATGATGCCATCCACATTGTTTCGCACGGCAATGCCGGTTATTTTGTGCTCAACGGCGAAGTTTTCGACTCTGAACATTTTGATGCCGCCGAGTGGACCGCCGTGGGCGAGCATGTGACCGAAAACGGCGACATCCTGCTCTACGGCTGCAACCTCGCGGAAAGCGAAGCCGGGCGTGACTTCATCGCGCAGATTGCCGACGCCTCCGGCGCGGACGTGGCCGCCAGCACCAACGCCACCGGCATCTCCGGCGACTGGTCGCTCGAATACAGTCACGGCCTCATTGAAACCACCACTATTTCCGTGGAAAACTATGCGCATAACCTGACCAATTATCTGGTGTCCAATCTGAATGACTCCGGAGCAGGTTCACTCCGGCAAGCTGTTCTCGATGCCAATGCCAACACCGGAGCCGATGAAATCACCTTCTCGGTCAACGGCACCATCACATTGACTAGCGGAGAGATCGCCATCACCGACAGCGTCACCATCACCGGCAACGGCGCGGCGAATACCATCATCTCCGGCAACAACGCATCCCGCGTTTTCAACATCACCGGCGGGACGGTCACTCTCGAAAACCTGACCATTGCCGAGGGCAACAGCGGCCTCGGTTATGGCGGCGGAATTGTCATCGGAAACAGTATTGTTGAGCTCGACAATGTCGTCATCAGAGATAACCATGGGCTGGACGGCGGCGGAATCTATGTTTCCGGCGGAACGGTGACGATGGTCAATTCGACGCTCTACGGCAATACCGGTGACCGAGATGGCGGCGGAATCTACGTTTCCGGCGGGACGGTGACGATGGTCAACGCGACGCTCGGCGGCAATACGGCCCTTTCCGGTAACGGCGGCGGGATTTACACCTCCGTCACCACGGTGAATCTGTTGAACAGCATCATTATCGGCAATAATGCTTCCGGCGGCCCCAGTGATATTTCCGGCACGGTTAATGCGGCATATACGGTGAGTTCCACCCTGCTTGCAGGAACCGCCAATACCCAAAGTACGGTTGAGGAAGAGTTCGGCACCGATGCTCCTGTGCTTGCCGACAACGGAGGATCGACGATGACCATTGCCCTGTCCTCCGGCTCCACGGCCGCAAACGGCGCCTGGACCCGCATTAACGGCGGCCAGCTCCAGTATTATGCAAATGATACCTGGAACAATTTCACCGGAACGGCTCTGGCGAATCGGAATTTCACCGCCGACCAGCGCGGATATACCATACTTTCCCCTTCCAGCGGCAGTTACGCCCTGAACACGGTTGACCCCCGTCTGGTCGTAAATGTCACACACGATATCACGGCTGCGGACAATGAGATCACTCTTCGCGAAGCATTAACCTATGCCCAAAGCCTCGGGAACGGCACGGTGTACTTCAGTGTTTTTATCAACGGCCAGACCTTCGCACTGACACAGGGGCAACTTTCCATCAATTCTTCGGTCACGATCCAGGGTAACGGCGCAGTGAATACCATCATTTCCGGCGGCTGGAGCGGCGGTACGAACATCGATGGTGCCCGCGTTTTCAATATCTCCGGCGCGGGGATCAATGTCACCCTCGATGGCCTGACCATCACCCAGGGCTATGGCAGTAGTATCGGCGGTGGCGGAATTCAGGTTGGCAATGGTGCCGTTGCAAACATTTCCAGCTTAATAATCAGTGGAAACAAGGCAACCACCAACGGCGGTGGAATTGTCGTTATCAATGGCGGAACCGCTAATATTTTTAATTCAACGATTTTCAACAATCTGGCCGATAATGCCGGAGGGGGGATTGCCGTTTCCGATAATGGAACCGTCAACATCTCCAATTCGACGATATACGGCAACACAGCCGAGGTCGGTGGGGGGATGGCCGTTGGCCTCAATGGTACAGCGACAGTCAGCAATTCGACGATCAGCGGCAATACCGCAGATGGCGGCAGTAATTCCGGCGGCGGAATTTACGTCTCGGAAGGTACGGTGACGGTCAGCAATTCGACGGTCAGCGGCAATAAGGCAACTGCCAACGGCGGCGGGATTTACGTTTCGGAAGGTACGGTGAATTTGCTGAACAGCATCGTTATCGGCAATACTGCTCCAACAGGAGCCGATATTTCCCTGGATAACAGCACGGTGAAGGCCATGTACAACGTTTTCGGTACGGGCACACTGGACGGTTTCGCGCCGGATGCGACCAATATTCAGACTACAGTGGCGGCAGTGTTCGGGGGCAATATTCTTGACAATAACGGCGGAGCGACCAAAACCATTGCATTGACCGACGGGTCGCATGCGGCAAACGGTGTGTGGACGCGGATCAACGGCGGTCAACTTCAGTATTCGCTCAATAATGCCAATTGGACCAATTTTGCAGCTACTTCTCTGGCGGATCATGTTTTTGACTCCGACCAGCGCGGGCACGGTATCGTCGCGCCCTCGAGAGGAGCCTATGCGCTGAATGCCATCGATGCAGGGCTGTTCGTCACCACGGTGAGCGATATCGTCAATCCTAACGACGGTGTGACCTCACTGCGCGAGGCGCTGGCGTATGCCGCTACTCTCGGCGGCACTCCGGTCATCTACTTCAGCAGCAACCTCAACGGACAGGCCATTACGCTGACAAGCGTATTACCGGCGATCGCTACTTCGGTCACGATTCAAGGTAATGGAGCAGCGAACACCATCATTTCCGGCGGCTGGAACGGCGGAGCAGCCACCAATGGTTCCCGCGTTTTATTCATTTCCAGCGGTACTGTTACCCTCGATGGTTTGACCGTCACCAAAGGGAACAGCGGAACCGGTTATGGCGGGGGGATTTATGTCGGCACTGCCAACGTGACACTGAACAAGGTCGTCGTCAGCGGCAACAAAGGACAGGAGGGCGGCGGAATTTACCTCACAAATGGAACGCTGACGGTCACCAACTCGACAATCAGCGGCAATACCAGCTTGCGGAACGGCGGTGGAATTTTCCACGCTAACGGCAGCACGTTAACACTCATCAATTCAACTATCAGCGGCAATACAGCCAGCGGAACCGGTGGTAATACCTATGGCGGCGGCGGGATTTATACTGCCGGCAGTACGGCGACGGTGGTCGATTCAACCATCGCCAACAATACGGCATCCTCCGGTTACGGCGGCGGAGTTTTTGTTTATACCAATGGCAGGGTGAATTTGCTGAACAGCATCATCATCGGCAATACCGGCGCCACCGCCGGAGCCGATATCCATGGTTACAACTCAAGCGTTATAGTGACGGCGGCATATAATGTATACGGCGTCAGCAATGTATCCTTGGATGCCACCAATACCGTAAGCACCAAAGCTGCGGTATTCGGCAGCAATGGCCTCGCCTACAACGGCGGGCCCACCCAGACCATTAAGCTGATCGATGATTCCACGGCGAAGGATGGTCCCTGGACCCGGATCAATGGCGGTCAGTTCCAATATTCGCTCGATAAAACCAATTGGAGTGACTTTGCCTTGACCTCTCTGACGGCGCGGAATATCACCACCGACCAGCGCGGTTTTATCCTGATCACTCCCTCGGTCGGCGCTTACTCGCTGAATGCCATCGATCCCGGATTGTACGTGACCACCACCGCGGACAATACCGCCGATGACGGCTTGACTTCGTTGCGCGAGGCGCTGATATATGCTGAATATCTCTTTGACCAGGACAATACCAGTCATACCATCTACTTCAGCGACACCATCGACGGCGGGACCATCACGTTGTTGAGCGCCCTGCCGACGATTGATTTCTCGGTTAAGATTCAGGGTAACGGCGCGGCAAATACCATTGTCTCCGGCAATAATTCGTTCCGTGTTTTCAATATCACTGCCGGTACGGTTACCCTGGACGGTTTGACCATTACCGATGGCAATGCCGGCAGCAATTCAGGCGGCGGGATTTACGTTTCGGGCAATGCCACAGTGGTAAATATTTCCAATTCCACCATCGCCGGCAATACGGCCAGTACCAGCGGAGGCGGAATTTACGTCATGAACAGTACGTTGAATATTTACAATTCCACCATTGCCGGTAATACCGCCAATAACGGCGGCGGAATTTTCATCACCAGCGGCACGGCAAATATCGCCGATTCCACCATCACCGGCAACACCGCCACCAGCGCTGCCGGCGGGGGGCTCTATGCCGACGGCACCGTATCCCTGCTGAATAACATCATCACCGGAAATAAGGCCAGTAATGTCGATGGCGATATTTATAAACTGGGCGGCACGGTGAACGGCAAGTACAATATTTACGGGGCACTTTCCGGTAACGCCCTCACCTCCTGGACCCAGACCAATACGAAAAGCTCGGCCGATGATGTATTCGAGAATACTGCTCCGGCTGATCATGTGTATGCGATCAAGGCCGGCGGCGCAGCGGCGTACAAGGGTATACTGGTGCATATGGGGGCGAATGGCCAGTTCTATTATCAGTCCGGCGCGGGTTACTATGATGCGGGGGGGCAGGCTGGCCCGAATCAGGCTTATACCACGATCGCGAGCTCGCAGAATGGCGTCAGCCGGACGCTAACCAATCTGGCGTACAACGCCGGGGCTTATGCGCTGGAGCCCGTTCCCGACAAGAATTACACAATTGTGACGTCTTACGCGGATGACCGGAGCGGGCTCAATCCGTTTATGGCCGATGTGACATTGCGCGAGGCGCTGATTTATGCTGGGGCACAGGGCACCGCGCAAACCATCACTTTCGCTACCGCAATCAATACCCGGATCATCACACTGAACTCAACGTTCGGCGAGCTTGCAATCGGTTTCTCGGTCACAATCCGGGGCAACGGCGCGGCGAATACCATCGTTTCAGGCGGCTGGGACAGTGTGGCTGGCTCCAATGTCGGCGTCCGTGTCTTCAATATCACTGCCAGTACGGTCACTCTCGACGGCCTGACCGTTACCAAAGGCAATGCGGGAAGCGGCGGCGGTGGGGGAATTTACATGTTGGGACCCGGCGGTACATTGAATATCAGCAATAGTACGATCAGCGGCAATACGGCCGGCGCTGCCGGCGGCGGGATTGCAGTCTCCTTCAGTACGGTGAATATCAGTAATTCAACGATCAGCGGCAATACAGCCTTCAGCTACGGCGGAGGGATTTACGCCGGGACCGACGTTACGGTGGTAAACAACAGTACGATCAGCGGCAATAAGGCTGGCGATGGCGGCGGGATTTATATCTCCGGTGGCGTGATGACCGTCGCAAACAGCACCATCACCGGCAACGAGGCGACTACGGCCGGCAGCGGGATTATCATTGAACCCGCCATCAGGGTGAGTTTGCTGAACAACATCATCGCCGGCAACATAGGAAGCGGCCACTTCGCAATCGATATTGTGAATGCGGGAGCGACCGAGATATATGCGAAATACAACATTTACGATCAGGTGGGGGCCCTGGTGATCCTGGACTCCACCAATACGCAGGCTACGGCGGACGCGATATTTGCGAGCGGCGGCCCGGTCAATGGCCTGTACGTGATCAAGGCGGACGGCCCGGCGGCATACAAAGGCACGCTGACCGCGCAAGATACCGCCGGCAACTTCTATTATCGCAATATGAGCAATAACATATGGTTCAGGATCGGTGATCCCAATATTTCATATGGTGATTTCGTCGACGACAGCACTCAGAATTACGGTTTGACCGCCGCCGGTGCGACTGTGATCACGACTTCGCAGAACAACGTCAGCCGGGTAGCGACCGCGATGGCGTATAATGCCGGGGCCTATGCGTTGTCTCCAGTAGAGACCCCGAGCCTGGTGGTCACTACCATCAGCGACACGCTTAATCCGTTTGATGGTCCGATCAGTCTCCGCGAGGCGGTTTATTATGCGAATAACGACAGCGTCGCATACAACTGGAACGGCAACGGCTACCGGATTACGTTTGACAGTACGGTATTCGGCTCGGCAGCCACGACCATTACGCTGACGCTGGGCGAGATCGCCTACAGCAGTGCTGCCGCGCTGCATATCGATGCATCCGGCGCGCGGACGCTCACGGTCACGGTACCGCAGGTCGGCATAAGCAACTGGCGCGTTTTCAAATTCGGCAATGACGACACTTCCGTCAACACCGAGATCAATATCACGTTGACGAACATGACGCTTTTCGGCGGAAAACTCAACGACAATACCATCAGAAGGCCGGACCCAACTACCGATCCGCGAACGATCACCCCGGTGGTGGACCCGCGTTATAATACGACGGCCGGCGGCGTGATCGCCGCTTTCGGCAACAGTGCGACCCTTAACCTCAACCGTGTTACCGTCAGCGGCGGCAAAGCCAATTCCGGCGGCGGAATCTATTTCGACTGCCATGATTCCGGTACAACGGCAAACCTGACGTTGACCGATTCGATCGTGACCGGCAATACGGCCGACTTCGGCGGCGGCGGAATCTATTTCGGCAGTTATGACACCGGCGCTTCCGTGAACCTGACTTTGACCGGCAGCGTGGTCAGCAGCAATGCCTCTTCCTATACCGGCGGCGGAATCTATGCGCTCGTCTACAACAGCGGCGGGTCGCTGAATGTGACGCTTACCGAAAGCACGGTCAGCGGCAATACCGCGACTGTTGACGGCGGCGGTGTTTATGCTTATTGTTATAATGGTGTTGGTAGTGAAGCCACCAATAACGTGGTGTTGAACAGCAGCACCATCACCGGCAATATGGCCGGCGGCAATGGCGGCGGCATTTACGCCTATGCAATCAGCGGCAGCACCAATGGCACTGCCAATGTGACACTGGTCAACAGCACGGTCAGCAATAACACGGCCACTCTTTACGGTGGCGGCATTTATGCTTTTGCGTATGGCTATGCCGATCCCGGAACGGATGACGCAATGATCAATATCACTCTGGCGGACAGTACGATTACGGCCAATACAGCACAGACCGGCGGCGCGATTTATTTCAACAGTTTCAGCGAAGGGCTGAGTACGGCAAACCTGTTGAATTCAATCATTCTGGGAAATGACAGCAGTTCTTCCACGCTTGATGATATCTATTTTGATACCGGCACCGAAAACGTAAAAACGGTGAATGCGGCGTATTCGATTTACGGAGTAATTGCCGGAAGCGAGGCCCCGGTGATCAATTCAACGAATAGCATGAGTGATGCTACGGTATCGGAAATTTTCGATCCTCTGACCGCTGACGGGCTGGCGCCGATCACGACAGACGGACGCGCGGCTTATCTGGGAACACTGGTGTATACGGGCGCGGACGGCAAGTATTATTACTTCGACGGTACGAATTACCGTGATGCCGCGGGGAATATCGGTTTAACAACTCATACCGTTATTGCGACTTCGCAGAACGGCGTCAGCCGCACGGCTACGACGCTGGCATACAACATTGGGGCTTACGCATTGACCGTTAACCTCAGCAAAGACACGGTGGTTTCCACCCTCGTCGACTGGATCAATCCGTTTAGCAGTAAAGCCTCCCTGCGCGAACTGGTGAGTACGGCCGTTGACGGTGCTACGATCGGTTATGCCGACGGCTTCAATACCTTGACTCTGACGCTCGGAGAAATCGGGGTCGGCGCAAATTTGACGCTGGCCGCCGATTTCAATATCACCGGTGCGGGCGGCAATATCTTCAACGTCGCCAGTGGCAAAACCGCCGCTTTCGGTAATATCACACTGAATAACGGCAACTTGTCCGGCAATATGAATTTTACCGGCAGCACCGCGGGTAATGTAACCTATAATGGCGGCAATGCCGCATACAGCGGTTCGGGCGGCGTGGTTTATGCTGGAATTTACGGGAACTTGTCTTTCTCCGGCGGCGGCAGCTGGAACATCAGCGATGCCTTGACCATCAGCGGCGATTTCAGCGCGGCTGGCACCGGCAACACCAGTTACCTGCAAATCGTCGGCGGCAATTATCGGATTACCCTTACCGGCAGCTTGACCGCATCTTATGTCGATTTCAGCGGTATGAACTTCGCGGCCGGGCAAATACTCGACAGCTGGAACGGTACGACGAATACGATCAGCGGCAGCGGCAATACCAATTTGACGATTGTCCTGACTGCCGCTTCGATCAGCGGCAACGACTTGACTTACGGGCAGAAGTTGAGCGAATCGGCGTTGACTGCTGTTTACAGCATACGCGGAGCAGCTGCAACCACCACGTTGACGCTGACCTCCGGCGGTGACCGGGTTGAGAACGTTGCTCGTGATTCGAACGGTAATGTGATTGCTCAAACGATTTCCGGCGTCAGTTTCGCTGGGGGAATCTACGATTGGAGCAATACCGCATTCGATGTTAAAATCAACCCGAAAAATATCACGGTAACAGCCGACCAGCAGAGTAAAACCTATGGCGAAAACGACCCGGCCTTGAGTTGGCAAATAACGCAGGGGAACCTGGTCGGCAGTGATACGCTAAGCGGAGCACTGAGCCGCGCCTCCGGAGAAAATGTCGATACCTATGCGATAACGCAAGGGACATTGAATAACAGCAATTACGCCATCACTTTCGTAGGAAATACCCTCACCATAACTCAACGCGCGATCACGGTAACAGCCGACCAGCAGAGTAAAACCTACGGCGAAAACGACCCGGCTTTGAGCTGGCAAATAACGAAAGGGAACCTGGTCGGCAGTGATACGTTGAGCGGAGCGTTGAGCCGCGCCGCCGGAGAAAACGTGGGAGCCTATGCGATAACGCAAGGGACATTGGATAACGGCAATTACACCATCACTTTCGTAGGAAATACCCTTACCATAACTCAACGTTCGATCACGGTAACTGCCGATCAACAGAGTAAAACCTACGGCGAAAACGACCCGGCTTTGAGCTGGCAAATAACGCAGGGGAACCTGGTCGGCGGTGATACGTTGAGCGGGACACTGAGCCGCGTCGCCGGAGAAAATGTCGATACCTATGCGATAACGCAGGGGACATTGAATAACGGCAATTATGCCATCACTTTCGTAGGAAATACCCTCACCATAACTCAACGTGCGATCACGGTAACAGCCGACCAGCAGAGTAAAACCTACGGCGAAAACGATCCCGCCTTGAGCTGGCGGATAACGGAAGGAAACCTGGTCGGCAGCGATACGCTAAGCGGAGCCCTGAACCGTGCCGCCGGAGAAAATGTCGGTACCTATGCGATAACGCAGGGGACATTGGATAACGGCAATTATGCCATCACTTTCGTAGGAAATACCCTTACTATAACTCAACGTTCGATCACGGTAACTGCCGATCAGCAGAGTAAAATCTACGGCGAAAACGACCCGGCCTTGAGCTGGCGGATAACAGAAGGGAACCTGGTCGGCAGTGATACATTGAGCGGGGCATTGAGCCGCGCCGCCGGAGAAAACGTGGGAGCCTATGCGATAACGCAGGGGACATTGAATAACGGCAATTACGCCATTACTTTCGAGGGAAATATCCTCACCATAACTCAGCGTGCGATCACGGTAACTGCCAATCAGCAGAGCAAAGATATCAATACACCGGACCCGGCTTTGACCTATCAATACACCGGAACGCTGGTAAACGGCGACAGCTTCAGCGGCGAGTTGACCCGTGATCCAGGCGAGGCTGCCGGATTGTATGCCATCAAACAGGGGACTTTGACGCTAGGCAATAACTACGTAATTACTTATATCGGTAATGATTTGACAATTATCAGCGGCAATAATGGTGATGGTGGTGTCGGCAGTTTGTACACCAGCGGTCTTTACCTGGATTACACCAGTACTTTACCGAATATGCAGATTGTCGAGGCAATGCGTAATTCCGAAGCGAACTTCGCCGGCAGTGTCGGCAACATCGCCTTTAGCTATAGCGCGACACGTTCGTACACTGAACACCTTGCCCTTATCGGCGCGGGCTACAGTTGGTTGTCCGGCAGGAACTACGGCAGTCTTCCGGATTTCATGGTTCGTCCAGGGTCAGGTAAAGCGTTCGAATCGCCCAATGACATGCAGGACATCCGCGCCGATATCGTCGAACTCGAACTGCCGGGCTCGACCCGTGAGGGCCAGTTAACCTTCGGCGGCGACAAATTGAAAGGCCCGGACTTCATCGCCGGTTGGAGCCGCGACGGCGTCGACCAGCTAACGCTGGCCAGCACCGCCGAGACACGAGTGAGCGGCAACGCCATGTTCGCCTGCCTCGACGAAGCCCTGCCGCCGATCGTACGCCGCCCGGCCGTTGTTCCGGCAATCGCCTCGGACCTGCCCGAACTCGCCGCAGTGGAATTCGAAGTGCTTGACAAGTCGGATGCTTTCAAGAGCATTTTCGACCGTGCAATCGAAGAACTCCTGACGGTTTAATGCTTGAAAAATATAACCATGGAAGCCTGATCTTTACCGGTCAGGCTTTCCGTGTATTCTCTCAACTATACACCATTACGGCAATGTCTCATCCAGCCATTAATTGTCCAAAATATAAACCGGGTCCGCGTCACTTGTAAATGGATAGCAAAAAAAAATCCCGGTACCGTATTAATCGATTCGCCATGACCATCTATAGGGGGGGTGAGGAGATGGGCCAGTCACAACTTACCGAGCAATCCGAGTACCGGGCAAAGGAGAGGAGGTTCACAAACTCAAACTACTTCTCTTTTTTCAAACAACCTAAGAAACATCTACTGGATTAGACCCCCTGGCATACTCAATGTTCCGTGATTTCAAAAAATTCACGAAAAAAAACGTCCTTGACCGCAAAATTCATGAAAAAAGCTCTTTTTATCGATGAATTTAAAAGTATATTATACATAGAATAATATATATGCAAATCATTAATTTAAATACATATAAGACTATACTACAAGACAAAAACAATACTTCTAAAGTATACGAAATCGTGATTTTTTCCCAAAAAGTCTTTCAATTCACTTGACAAGATCCTATATTGCCGCATAATAATGTTGTTCGAATACTTATTGTCGAAGTACAATCCGGGTGGAGGGGAAAAATCTTTCACGCCAATTAAGTTTGTCATATTAATTGCAATTAATTTGATCTCCTGTGAAACTTCGCATCGGGCCGGATTATCATGGTAAATATAAATGGAGGGGAAATATGAAACGCGTTCAAGAACTGATCCTGAAATTACAACGGGAACTTTGTGCGGAGCAATCACAGAACAGTGTTGAGCTGGAAGAGCTTCAGAAAGCAATCATCAGAGCGATCATCAAAGTTCCGCTTCCAGAAACGCCCCCGGACAAGCGACATGACAAACCGGATGACGAGGACAAGATCGAGATTTGCTACCTTTCCCGCTGCGGAGAGGCGGGGATCAAAATCTGTACCTCCCTATTGGAGCAGGACCTTATTCGGGCTTTCGATGATTACCACTCGACATATGCCCTGGCAGGCGTTACTCTGATCGGCAATGAGATCGGTATGGAATACGGCCGGATTCTGTATCCCAAACTCCGGGAACTGCCGGAATCCAGCCGCGAACGCAAATTACTTCCCGAAGAAATAGATATTAAAATCTACTGATCCCCATTTCCAATAAAAAAAGATTGAATTCCTGTGGAAATAATTGCATCAGGCTGTACATTAAAAAGATAAATTCCACAATTCCAGGATTTCAATCATGTCCCAAATGAATTTATCGTTGCAGCAGCTGAGCCACGCCAAGATGCATATCACGTTCTCGGCCTGCTTCGGGTCATTGTCGGCCGGGGTGATCAACGACAGCCCGATCATCATGATCATGGCCGAAAAGATGAACGCCGGCCCGGCGCTGTCGCTGGTGACCACAGGGTTGATCCCCCTCGCCTACGCCACCATGCTGCTGCCGATGGGTTTCGTAGCGGCCAAGCTGGGCTACCGGCGGACGATCCTGACTTTTACCGCGTTGGCCTTCTGCGCCATGCTGCTGGTGGTATTTTCGCCGTGGGGCGGTATTTCGGGGCCGATGATCATGCTGCTGGGAATTTTCCTGTACGGTCTCTTCATGTCCGCGTACAACGCCGCCTGGTTTCCGCTGATCGACAACGTGCTGCCGAAGGATCAGCGCCACAGCTTTTTCGGCTACATGCGCTTTGCCTGGCAGGGCTGCAGCGTGCTGTTCATCTTCATCTGCGGGCTGCTGATCGGCAAAGATCCCTCGATGTTCGCGCTGCAACTGGTGGCCCTCATCGCCGCGCTGGGACTGCTGGGGCGCATCTTCCATGTTTCGCGGGTACCACAACCGGCGGAAAAAAGCGAGCCGGTCAAATTCCTGCTCGGACTCGGCGACACGCTGCGCAATAAAGCGTTGTCGGGTTATTCAGTTTACCTCTGTTTCCTGTATCTTTTCTGCTTTTCGACGCAACCGCTGACATTCATCTATATTAAGAACGGCCTGAATATTCCGGCAAACATCGTGGTTATCGTGTCGGCGCTGGCGCTGGCCGGCTCGATCATCGGCTTCCTGGTGTCGGGACTGGTCATCAACCGCCTGAAACTGCGTCCGGTGATGGTGGCCTGCCACCTGACGTTCGTGATCATCAACCTCATTCTTTTCACGGTTAACGGCAGTACGGAATTTCACATTGCGCTGATTACGCTGTTGTTGTTCATCAATGCCTTCACGTTGTCGCTGGTTTCGATTACGACCACGGGGGAAATGCTGGCGCTGTCGACGTCATGGAACCGGGCGATGAGCATGGCGTATTGCGGATCGTTTTATTCGCTGGGGAGCGGCGGGGCGCGATTGCTGTCATCATTGATCCTCGGTTCGGGAATGCTGGCGCCGACGTGGACGCTGGGGTCGAAAGTCTTCTCTAATTACCAGACCTTATTTCTCCTCAACGGCTGTGCGCTGATCTTCGTCTGCCTGCTGCTGATCCTGGTGCCCGCGGTCTTCCCGAAAGGCAAATACCGGTACACCATTTAAAGTTAGCGGACAGTTGACAGTTAAATTTCCTATTCGTGAAAACCTTCGTCCGGGGCGAATGACAGAAAATTAGTTTATTCTAATTTTTTTAGAAAAACCGCTTGCAAATTCGCCATCAGAGGCTATTTTATATGCGAAATATAAAAGAAGAAACATTATTTCTGGTGAAACATGAAAAACGATAAAATCTCCAGTAGCCTGGAAGATTATCTGGAAGCCATTTCCGAAATCATCGCGATCAAGGGTCATGCCCATACCAAAGATATCGCTGACCGCATGCAGGTCAAAATGCCCTCGGTAACCAATGCGCTGCAGGCTCTTTCCGCCCGCGGCATGATCCGTTATCAGTCGCATGCGCCGGTGGTCCTGACTGCCCAGGGCGCCGAGACCGCCGCCGTCATCATGCACCGTCACGACGCGCTGCGCCGTTTCCTGCGCGGCATTTTGAAGCTCGATCCCGAGGAAGCCAACGACACCGCCTGCAAGGTGGAGCATGTCATCGACGAAAAAGTCCTCTCGCGGATCGTGGCCCTGAGCGAAGCGGTGGCCGAACGCGAAGACTGCGCCGGGCTGCGTGATTACCTCGCCGACGCCATGCCGAAAATCCAGGCCGATGTGGAAAACGATAAACTCATCCAGTTGAACCAGTTGAAAGTCGGCGAATCCGCCGTCGTCATCAAAGTCAGCGAAAACCTGCGCGGCATCAAGAAATTCGCCGACCTGGGTCTGGTGAACGGCACACTGGTCACCATGGAGGGTTTCGCTCCGCTCGGGGACCTCCTGCGGCTGCGGGTCATGGGCAGCAGCCTTTCGATCCGCACACTCGACGCGGCGCACATCCGGGTAAAACCGGCATAATTTTTTTGTACAGAAGTTTAGATATAGCTAATTTTAATTGAAAGTGGAAAATTGAAAATGGAAAATTGCGGAGAACAATTTTATTCTTCGCCAAAATATCAAAATATAGGCAAAGAGGGTAAAAGGAATTCTTTCCTTTCCTTCATTTTCAATTTTCCATTTTCAATTTTCAATTCAAACTGAAAAATTTACATATTACGTTAAATTAATTATAAAGGACATTCGTTTTTATGAAACAGATTTACAGGGTCGCACTGGCCGGGAATCCCAATTGCGGAAAAACCACAGTCTTCAATGCCCTGACCGGCGCCAGGCAGCATATCGGCAACTACCCCGGTGTCACTGTCGAACGCAAAACGGGCCACGCCCGCATCGAAGATATCCAGGTTGAATTCATCGACCTGCCCGGTATCTACAGTCTGTCCTCATCTTCCCCCGAGGAAAAAGTCGCTTTCGCCGAACTGCTGGACGAAAATATCGACCTGATCCTTAACGTCATCGACTCCAGCAATCCGCAGCGCAATCTGTACCTGACCGCCCAGCTGGCGGAGCTGCGTATTCCCATGGTGCTGGCCTTCAACATGATCGACGACGCCGTGCGCAACGGCCTGAAGTTCAATATCAACCAGATGTCGAAATTTTTCTGTGCCCCGGTGATCACCACCATCGGCACCACCGGCAAGGGCCTCAACAACCTGAAGCACAAAATTCATCAGGTACTGACCTCGCCCAACGAGATCCCTCCCTGCCCGATTTCCTATGGCCGACATACAGACGAAGCCATCGCCGAGCTGGCCGCCGAAATCGGAAAACTGCAGCTCCCGACCCGCATCCCGCCACGTTACTTCGCCATCAAAATGCTGGAAAACGACGATCTTTTCCAGCGGATCAGGGCGCATGCGGAGCACCACAAGACCAAAGAACTCAGCGAAACCCGGGTCGAGCACCATCACCATCCGCATCACGCGTTCTATGAGAAATACCGCGAAATCGGCCAGGCATTCGCGGACCCGCGCCTCAGCGAAATGGCTGATCAGATGCGCAACAAACTCGCCATCCGTCACGGCGTGCCGAATGATACCTTCATGGCCGACCGCCGCTACGGCTACATCGCCGGAGCCTGCCGCGAAGCCATCTCGATTTCCAACGAAAAGCGGCTCCAGATTTCCGACAGCATCGACAAGGTGCTGACCAACCGTTTCCTCGGACTGCCGATCTTTTTCGCCATCATGTTCCTGGTGTTCCAGTTCACCTTCTGGCTGGGCAACCCGCCGATGGGCTGGATCGAAAGCTTCTTCAACCTCCTCGGCGGAGCCATCGAAACCCATTGGCCCGAAGGTCAGATGGAACTGCTCAAATCGCTGATCGTCGACGGCATCATCGGCGGTGTCGGCAGCGTGATCGTGTTCCTGCCGAACATCATGCTGCTCTTCCTGGCGATCGCCTTCCTCGAGGGCACCGGCTACATGGCCCGCGCCGCCTTCATCATGGACGGCTTCATGCACATGTTCAAGCTGCATGGCAAGAGCTTCATCCCCATGCTGCTCGGCTTCGGCTGCTCCGTGCCCGCCATCATGGGTACCCGGACCATTGAATGCGAACGCGACCGGTTAACCACCATCATGGTACTGCCGCTGATGAGCTGCGGGGCCCGCCTGCCGATCTACGCGCTGATCATCCCGGCGTTTTTCGCCCTCAAATATCAGGCGCTGATCATGTTCCTGATCTATGTGATCGGCATCATCATGGCGCTGCTGATGGCCATGCTGCTGAAAAGCACGCTGTTCCGGGGCGAAGACGAAGTATTCGTCATGGAGCTCCCCCCCTACCGCATGCCGACTTTCAAGAGCATTATCATCCACATGGGCGAACGCGCCTGGCTGTACTTGAAAAAAGCCGGTACGCTGATTCTGGCCGCGGCCGTCGTCCTTTTCATCATCAACACCTTCCCGAAGAAAACCGAATTTTCCAAGGATTATGAAGGCGCCATCGCCAAAATCGAGGAGTCCGAACTGCCGCGCAATGAACGCGCCGTAAAAGTGGCGGCACTGGAGCACGAGCAGCGGCAGGAAGAGCTGGAATACTCGGTCGCGGGGCGCATCGGCCGCGGGCTCGAAACCGTGATGAAGCCGCTGGGCTTCGACTGGAAAGTCAGCTCGGCGCTGATCGGTGCTTTCGCCGCCAAGGAATTGTTTGTCTCGCAGCTCGGCATCCTGTTCTCCGCCGGCGAAGTCGACCTGGACGCGGAGGAAGACATGACCTCGCTGCGCCAGATGCTGATCCGGACCTATACGCCGCTGCAGGCATTCTGTATCATGCTGTTCTGTCTCTTGTCGATTCCCTGTATGGCCACGGTGGCCGTGGTGAAACGCGAAACCGCCTCGTGGAAACTGACCTTCCTGCAGATGGGCGGTCTGACCGCGCTGGCTTATGTCACCACGCTGATCGTCTACCAGGGCGGCCGGCTCCTGGATATCGGCACCCGATTGCTCTGAGAAACTGAATTTCACCCCTGAACCAAGTGTTCAGGATAATCATCCAAATAAAGTTAGACATAACTAATAAACATAGAAGCGCAAAAGGAGTTAAGAGTTAAGAGTTAAGAGTTAAGAGTTAAGAGTTAAGAGTTAAGAGTTAAGAGT
>JBEBRW010000038.1:0-54801 GCA_040394635.1 Victivallis vadensis
GCGAAGGGGTTCCGGTTAGCCAGCGTTTTTTTCACAAAACGTAGAAGAACCAAAATATTCACTATAAACATTGTACGAGCACTCTCTAAAAAATGCAATACCCCGATGAAAATCGGATTTTCAAGCGGCCAGTCAAAAATTTGTTATTTCTTTCAAGAATGAGGGCTTGTTTCGCTTCCATCCGTAGTTTATAAATTACCAGGTTCGACGCATGCTTTAACTCAGGCAAGATGATTCAGAATCCAAGTTTCCACGCTTTTTATGGAAGCGTGTGCTTCTGGGCTGCTGGCCAGTTACTTCGTCGTCCCAATTGATGGATTCGACAAATACGCCGGCTGCAGCCGCGACTGTCGTTTTTCCTTATTTGTGTGAACATTTTTCGTCGAAATGCTTCAATTTTATCAATAATATTTGAAATGTTCGAAAAAATATCGATGCGATATTTGAGCTTTCATTTAACTTGTATGAAAAAAACTGAATCGAACATTATTGATTTTATTTTGGTTGTCATGTATAATGTTAATGTCCGAATAATAATGTAAAGGATTTCGATGTTGAATAAATACATGTTAACCGCTTTTTTCGCTGCTGTTCTATCCCAGGGGGTATTTGCCGCACTGCCGCAATTTGAGGTAAAGGATAATTTTACCACCATGCCTCCGGAGTTGGAACAGTTGATTCCGGCGGGGAACCGCCTGGCCGTGAAGGATCGTACGTACCCGGGCGGAGCCGTGGTCGAGAAAGCGGATTATCCGCAACTGGCGGCCGGGGCGCGACTGGTTTCCGCTCCGGCAAAGGGCTTGAAGTGGGATAACCATATCAATTATCCGACTCTGGGCAGCCGCCTCTTTAATGAGGATTGGAGTGTGAAACAGGGCATCCGTTTTGACGCATATTCACTGGAGGCGACCGGGGAAATCATCACGCTCGGAGTATTGGAGGAAGACGCCGGCGGCCAAGAACGCGGCTATAAGCTTTTCAGTTTCCGCGTGGACTGGCAGGGAAATAAAACCATCACCATGCCGTTCAGGGAATTCCGCCAGCTGGGCAAGGATCAGGGCTGGAAAAATGTGCGGGCCATCCGTTTTTTTACCAAAGTATCCGGCTCGGAACCGCATCCCGCTACCGGCCTGATCTTGAGTAAACTCACTTTGCTGGAGCAATGCGGCGAGGGCGATACCGCGTTTGCGGCAGGCAACGAGAAGACAGTGGATGGAGTAACGTTTTGCTTTGATTATTATAGGATCGATGCCCAGCGCGGACAGGTCAACCATCCGGGCGTGGAGACCGCGAATGGCAAAAGGATTACCGCGCCGTACGCCCACCAGCCCTATTTCCGCAACGAACGGGCCCTATTTGCTTATTACCCGAAATTCATACCGGGCTTTGCTGCGTTCGACCCGCAGGGCAGAGCCGTGATCAACTGCGGCGACTTCGTTCAATACAAAGATCCGGACGGCCGTTGGCAGCTCAGCGAAATTCTGCCGCCGGTTGCCGGGTGGGCGAAAAAGAAGGGCATCGGCAAATTAATCTCCACTTACGGTTCCAAATGGGGCGAGAAGGCGATCCGGTTCGACAAGGACGGAGACGCCTACCTCCTGTATGCCTATCAGGTCGCCGATAACAGCCGCAGGCGTGGGACGCTGCTGCTGCATTCAAACGACCGCCTGAAATCCTGGCACGTATACGAACTGCCCCCGGATGCCGTGATGACCGAAATGGAAAAAATCAACGCCCATAACCCCGAAGCCTTGCAGAGTCCGCCGGTTATTCTCTATACCGGCCAGTACAGCGCAAACAAGACCGGCTACATGCTGCTGCCGCGCAAAAATCAGGACGGGACCTTGACGATCCCCGCGCCGCTGGAATATGCGCCCGCGCCGGTTTCGCCCGCCCAGCATTCCGGCGGCGGAAACAGCTGCATCAGTGCCGGTAACAAGATTTTCATTGTCTGGGGCTTCGACCGGCAGAACGTCAAGAACCGTCAGGGTGAACCGGCAATTCCGGCCGGTCATCCGGGGTTGGCACAGAATTACAAATACATCTGGAAGCCGGAACAGGTGATGTCGGCGGCAAACGGCGTGCCCGCTTATATGACGGTATACGACAAAGCCACCGGCAAAATGAGCGATCCGGTATTTCTTGGATTTGGCGGCGGCATGGCGGATAACCATAACTGGCCGGCGGTCACCATCGATCACAAAGGCTATCTGCATGTGATCATGAACGGCCACAATGATCCGATCAATTATGTCCGCAGTTTGAAACCGTTTGACGGTTCGGCGTTTACGGCTCCGGAATACATCATGCCGGAGGGCGAGTTCCCCGGAGCCAGTTATGCGACCTTTGACAGCGACCGGGCCGGTAACCTGCACATCGTTTGCCGCAGCCATAACGGGCGGATCATCAACAGCCACCTCGGATATTACCGCCGCAATGCGGCCAGCGGGCAATGGGAAAAAGAGATCGCGCTGGTCGTGCCGTTCAAGGATACTTATCAGCTGTGGGGACACAAAATGGCCTATAATCCGGCCGCCGATAAACTGGTCTTGAGTTATTTCAGCGAAGGGTTGGCGCGGCATCTGAGCCGGGAACTCTATGAATTCGATATTTTCTACTGGCCGGAACATGAATTCGAGTATCTGGTCAAAGGCGAACGGAAACTGCCGCCGCTGCACCGTACTGAAGGATTTTTCGCCTTGCCTTCGGCGGTCTCAATGCTGCTGCGGGAGCCGAATGGACAGTGGGTGCTGCCGGTTTCCGGTGATTTCAAATAATAAAAACATCTGAGGAGTCAGACGGATGAAAAAAATAATGATGTATGTGTTTATCGTGCTCGGCTGCATGCTGGTGAACCTCGGGGCCGCTCCGGTCAAACCGGGGAGTACGGTGGTATTTTACGGCGACAGCATTACCAGCGGGGGGCTTTTTCCGTTCTATGTGCAGGCCGCTTATCTGACGCATTTTCCGAAGTGCGATATCAGCTGGCACAATCGCGGAATCAGCGGGTCGAATGTCACTAACAGCCTGCAACGCCTTGATAAAGAGGTGATTTCATTGAATCCGGACGTGGTGTTTATCATGATGGGGATGAACGATATCAATATCACTCTTTATAAAGTGGCAGATTCCAACAGGGACCAGCGCATGGAAAGGCTGAACACCTACGAGAAATCGTATCGCGAAACAGTCCGTATCCTGAAAGAGAAAACCAAAGCCCGGATCATCCTGATGACCCCTACGCCCTATGATCAATACAGCATCAAAGGGGCCGCCAATCTGGCCTCGGCCAACGAAGGCTTGGCCGCCGCCGCCGAGATCGTCCGTCGGGTCGCCGCCGACAATCAGCTTGAGCTGGTGGAGGTCCATCAGCCTTATACCGAAATATTGAAGAAATTTCCGAACCGGGGCATCAACCGTCCCGACCGCGTCCATCCGGAACCGCTTGGGCATTTACTTGCGACCATGGAAATCCTGTCCGCTCAGGAACTCCCGGTGGAAGCCGGTAACATTGTGATGGATGCAAAGGACAAAGCCGCGGGATTGAAGTGGCAGTATACACCGGCAAGGCTTCCTTTCCCGGTAACCGCGGAAACCGCTGCCGCCGATGAAATGTTCAATTTCACCGAAAAAATCAACCGGGAAATACTGACCGTGAAAAATCTACCGTCCGGTAATTACGATTTATTGGCCGATGGCCGCAAAATCGGCACCTGGAGCAACGCCGAGCTGGGCGAGGGCGTCAATATCGCTCCCCTCGACACCCCGCAGCAGCGGATTGCGCAGAAAATCCTGCAGCAGATCATGGAAGGGCGCAAATTGATTCAGGAAGAACGGAATGTCGCCGCCACTGAATTTTTCAGCATGGTCCAGGGCAATATCGACCCCGCCGATTATGAGGCCATGGACAAATACAACACGGGGAAGCTGGCTTCGCAGCCCGCAAATTCCTATGGCTGGCATGTCTATAACGTCTACAAGAAATATCGCGGCAAAGATGGCGAATTACGCGCCCAGGCGGAGAAGCATTACCGGGCCGCGGCGGAATTGGCGGTGCTTCCGGCGGTGGAGCTGGAATTACGCCCAGCAGTCTCGGTGACCGCTCTGGCTTCCGGTGACAAATCGCCTGCGGAGATGATTTCCGTGCCGCAATTACGCGAGGTTTCCGGGCAGGTCGGAATATTGATCCCGGCGGGCGCAAAAATACCGCGCATCAATTTATTTGAAAAACGCAATCCCCAGAATGAGTTTCACCTTTTTCTCGCGCCGGCCGGCAATCACTACAAAATTAACTTCTTTGTCTGGGGCGGAGACGGCAAGATTTTGTTCTCCAAAGAGCTGGGGCAGCTTCTGGCGGTGAATCAGTCTTATGACATCAGCTTTGAGTTGACCGAGGACTCCGCGCTGATCCGCCTCGACGAGGTCAATCTCCTGCAGGAGAAATTCAGTACTCCGCGCGTTATGACCAATAGTAAGGTCAAAATCGGAGGCACTCCTGAAGTGATCAGCAAATTCGCCCTCTATCAGGGTTATCTTCCACAGTGAGGTGAAAAATGGCAGTGAATAAAGTTACCATCCGCGACGTGGCCAGACATGCCAAGGTATCGACCTCGACCGTATCGGCGACCTTGAATAGCCGCTCCGGCGTGCGCATTTCGCCGGACATGCGGGAGCGGGTATTGTCGTCGGTGAAGAGCCTGAAATACCGGCCCTCCAAAGTAGGACGCCCCACGCTGGGCTGCGCCAAGCCGTTGAGCCCTTCGCACCGGAACAAGGTGGTGTTTCTACTGGACAGTCATCTGCACTCTACCTTCGGGCATGTTTACGATCAAGTGCAGAGGGGAATCGAGCTGGAACTGGCGAGCCGCGGCATGGACCTGGTGATTCAGAACGACCTGGGGTTCATGCTGCCGATTGAAACCTGCGGCATCATCGTACTGGGGCAGGTCTCCAAGGCCAAGCGCAAATTGATTGGGAACCGCCCCTGGATACAGACCATGGATGTGATCGACACCGCCCAGGCGCATGACCATGTCACTTACAACAACGCGGAAACCGGCCGCCTGGCTGCCCGTTATCTGACGGCGCACCATGACCGGATCGGCTGCATCTGCAATACCGAAAAACCGTTATTCGTGGAGCGCTTCAAGCATTTCCGCCAGAAGGTCGCTGCCGCCGGCAAGGAGCTGTTGCCGCTTTTCGGCGACCTGGAGCTTTATGACGCGGACGCGCTCGAGCTAGCCCTGAAAAAGTATTTCAAGGACAACCGCCCGACCGGCATGTTCATCATGACCGATGAAATTACCAGTTCAGCGTATCCACTGCTGACGCATCTCGGCATTCTGCCCGGACGCGATATCGAAATCGTGAGCTGCAACAACGAATATTCCCGTATCTCCGTGTTGAGGCCGTATCCCACCGTGATCGACATCTGCACCCTCGATATCGGCCGTATCGCGGCCATGCAGTTGCTCAGCAGGCTGCACTATCCCAAGCTCAAACCGCTGAAAATGGAAATTCTGCCCCGCCTGATTCCTTCAAACGAATGGCTCAATGATTACAAAGAACAGATCAAGGAGATCAAAAATGAAAAGTAAAATATCGATGTTATGTTCATGCCGGAGAAATATTTTCACACTTATTGAACTCCTGGTCGTGATCGCCATTATCGCGATCCTGGCGGCGATGCTGCTGCCCGCTTTGAACAGCGCCCGCGCCGCGGCGTATATGAGCTCCTGTCAATCGAATCTGAAACAGTTGACGGCGGGCTATGTGATGTATGCCGGGGATTTTGCGGATTATGTGGAACTGAGCGCCTACGGCACGGAAAATAATCAGGAGCGCAACGGCTGGTTCGGCGCTCCTGACCGGATCGAATATTTCAATCAGGGCCAGCTGATTGCCAATCTCTATGTCCCGGTCATAAAAGCATTTTTCTGCCCCACCATCAAAACGGCGAAATATTCCTCCGTAACCGCTCAGAAATGGCTTGACGGCAAGGGCAAAGTCGATGGCGCGGGCGCCTGGCTCTATGGCGGATACACCACCCGGCATTCCGGCAAAACCGTGGCTGAGCGGGCCGGATTTTCCTCGGCCTACCAGAAGCTGGGCTGGCTGGAATCGCATCGTGTCAACGGTACGGTAAAATCAAGAGCTCCGATTGCCCTTATCTTTGATTATTACGGCAACACCAGTTTTATGACAAATGGTTCAAATCTCAATGCAGAATGGGCCACTAACCATCCGGGATTCGCTGTCAATGTCGGATATTCCGATGGTCATGTCAAAACGGACCGCTCCCGCTATTTCGTCAATCAAAATAGCTATGCGCCGTGGCGTGCCACCGATCGCTGCTGGGATGATAATCAGGGCCCCCAATAAAGTACCTCGATCATAGATCATAAATGAAAAAAGAGAAAAGAACCTGGCGCAACGGCACGCTGGTGTATACCGCCGGGGGCTTGGTCATGCTGTTCCTCTGGCTGATGTGGGGCGATTTCGCCTATTCGATGAAGGACCGCGGCGCGGGCGTAGTAGCCGCGTTGATGATCAAAAAATTCGACGTGTCCGATTTCGTTTTCGGCATTATCATGATCTCGTTTCCGAATTTCACCAATATCTTCCTCTGCCCGATTATCGCATACCGCTCGGACCGGCATCGCGGCAAATACGGACGCCGCATCCCTTATCTCTTCATGTCCACGCCGTTCATCGTCGCGGGGCTGATCGGGTTGGGATTCACTCCGGCGCTGGCACGATCGCTGCAGAACCTGATTGGAGCGGAACACATTTCATACAATCTGACGGCTCTGATCCTGTTCTGCTTTTTCTGGGCCATACTGGATTTCGGTACTACTTTGTCGAGTGCGATTTTCAATGCGCTGGCGACGGATGTGGTACCCACCGAATTCCTCGGGCGTTTCTTCGCCATGTTCCGCGCGGTCAGCCTTGCGTGTGCATTCCTGTTCAACTTTTTCATCATGGGATATGCGGAAACGCACGCCCTGATCATCTTCATCGGACTGGCGGTTCTCTACGGGGCCGGTTTGTTCAGTATCTGCTTGAAGGTGAAGGAGGGCGAATATCCGCCGCAGGAAGTCGAGTCTGCCGGGCCGCCTACGGTCGACAAAGCCATAAAAACGTATTTCCGCGAATGTTTTTCCCTGCCGTATTACCGTTGGGTGATCGCTGCTTCGGTGGTTGCCGGTTTCTCCGTTTGCCCGTTTAATTTTTATGCGGTATTTTATGCGAAAAGCGTGCAGATGGACATGGCCTTTTATGGCAAAATCAACTCCATGATCTGCCTGGGCTCTTTTATCCTGAGCTTTTTTCTCGGGTGGTTCTCGGACCGCTTCCATCCGATCCGTACCGGCATGGCAGCGATGGCTCTCCAGACCCTGATTCTTTTTGCCGGCGGCTGGATTGCCACCAGCGAATCGGTTTTCGCCTGGGTGATTCTGATTCAGGGGATTTCGATCATGAGTTATAACACGCTGATGGCATCTTATGCGCCAAGGCTTTTTCCCCGGAAATATTTTGCGCAGTTCAATTCGGCAATGATGCTGATCAATGCCCTGTTGAGCGTGGTCGGAGCCCCGCTGGTCGGTAAATTCCTGGATTTGACCGGAAATTATTATCCTTACCTGTTTACCATCGGAGGTGTTTTCGGGCTGGGGGGGCTGTATTGTTTCTACAGGACCTATCAGGGATTCAAGCGTTATGGCGGCGACGCCGCTTATGAGGCGCCCGATCCGGTCCACTGTAACTTAAATAATGGATAATTGATCATGAAACGTTCTGGAACAGTCTTGAATTATCACGCCGAAGCATCCAGCTGGGAAAGCGCGCTTCCATTGGGCAATGGCCGGCTCGGGGCCATGGTTTTCGGCGGAGTCGCCCATGAGAAAATCGCTTTAAACGAAGATACGCTCTGGTCCGGATTGCCGGATGACCACCTGGTTGAAAATATGCCCGTCCATCTGGCGGAAGCGCGCCGCCTGATCCGCGCGCGCAAATTCTCCGAAGCGGACGCCTATATCTCGGCGAATATGAATGACCGCGATTGCCAATCCTACCTGCCTGCCGGTGATTTGCATATCAGGTTCGGCACGCCGGGCGTGGCGGAAAATTATTATCGCGAGCTGGATTTGGCCTCCGCCGAGGTGTCTGTCCGTTACGGCGGTTTCAGGCGGACGGCCTTCGCCTCATTTCCGGCGCAGGTCATCCTTTATGAAATTTCCGCCGATGAACCGTTCTCTTTTGAGGCGGAATTCAGTTCACCGCTCAACGGCGCGGCCGCATCCGCAGGGGACTCCATCGTTTTCGATGGCGAATGCCCGGTCCACGACCGCCGCGATAAGATCATCTGGCGCAACAGCGAAGGGCAAACCGGCATCCGTTTCCGCATGCAGGCGGCGGCTGTGACCGACGGCAGCGTCGAGTCGGCGGGCGGAATTCTGAACGTAAAAGACACTACGCGCGCCGTGCTCTGCATCGCCATTCGGTCGAACTTCAAGGACTGGCAAACGCCGCCGCACCAAAGCGGCATTGACCATTGTGCGTTGGCGGCGGCGGATATCGCGCGGGCCATGGCGAAAAGCTTCGACGAACTCCGCCGCGAACACCGGGCGGATCACGCGCCGTTGTTCGAGCGTTCGGTGCTTGAATTGACGGAGTTGCCGGTTGACGGGCTGACCACGCCGGAGCGGCTGAACCATTCCGCTGCACCCGCCCTGTGCGCGCTGCTGTACAATTTCGGGCGCTACCTGACGATTGCGTCGTCGCGCCCGGGGACGCAGGCCACCAATCTGCAGGGCATCTGGAATCCCCACATCATGCCGCCGTGGGGCTGCAATTACACGACCAATATCAACACGGAAATGAATTACTGGCATACGGAAACCGCCAACCTCGCGGAATGCGGCGAACCGTTGTTCCGCTTCATCGAAGAAGTCGCGGTCAAGGGGCGCAGCGCCGCCGGGAAACTCTATCATGCGCGCGGCTGGTGTATGCATCA
This sequence comes from Victivallis vadensis, assembly GCA_040394635.1. Lineage (GTDB taxonomy): Bacteria > Verrucomicrobiota > Lentisphaeria > Victivallales > Victivallaceae > UBA5239. The sequence goes on from JBEBRW010000038.1 coordinate 9,017, forward strand.
CAACAGCGACCTCTGGCGTTATTGCGCACCGGCCATGGGGCAGGCCCAGTGGTCGTTCTGGCCGGTTTGCGGCGGCTGGCTCTGCCGTCACCTGATGGATCATTACCGCTATTCCATGGACCGGGCGTTTTTGTGCAAATCGTATCCGGTCATCAAAGGCGCGGCGGAGTTTTTTCTGGATTTCCTGGTAACACGTGAGGACGGTGTTCTTGAAACCTGTCCGTCCACGTCACCGGAAAATCAATTCATCGATCCCGCCACCGGAGAATCGGCGGCTGCCGCCTCCGGCACTGCCATGGACATGTCGATTATCCGGGAAACCTTCGAAAATGTACTTGAATGCGCTGATATACTACGGTTGGATGACGAATTCATCCGAGAAGTTCGTGACGCCTTGCCCCGCCTCCGCCGGCCGGCCATCGGCAGCAAAGGCCAACTGTTGGAATATGGCGAGGATTTTCAGGAATCCGAAATCACTCATCGCCATCTGTCCCATTTGTACGGGGTTTATCCGGGGACGGAGTTTACCCCGGAGCGGAACCGTGAATTCTACGACGCCGCCAAGGTTTCGTTGCAGCGCCGCGGTGACCGCAGTACCGGCTGGGCCATGGGATGGCGCGTTGCATTGTGGGCTCGCTTTCTCGATGGCGACCGCGCCTGCCAGGTGATCAGTAACCTGTTGACTCCGGTTACGGTCACCGGTCCTGCCGCCAGTCAGGAAGGCGGCATTTACCAGAACCTATTCGATGCACACCCACCGTTTCAGATCGACGGCAATTTCGGGGTTACCGCCGCTATTGGCGAAATGTTGATTCAGAGCCATAAACGTACTCAGTCCGGCTTAGTCGTCGTGGAATTCTTTCCTGCTCTGCCAACCACTTGGACGTCTGGTAGCGTCAACGGCTTGCGTGCCCAAGGCGGGCTGACTATATCGCTTGCTTGGAGGGATGATGTATTCCGGGCGGAAGTCACGGCCTCGCACGCCGGTACGTTTTTGTTTCGCACTTCCTCGAATGCTAAAGAAAGGACCCTGCGGGTCAATGATATCCTCATATTGGATGCTAATCTGTAAAACTTATGAATGGCAATGACAGTCAACTTTCGGAGGTGCATAGTTTTTCTGACCGCCGTATTTTTTCCAGTCGGAATAAACTACCAGCAAGGTAACGGTGGCGATGACTGTCAATGCGAAGTCCCAGATGAAGATCATCCGATAGCCAAACCAATCGATGCAAAGCCCGCCCAGATAAGAGGCGCCGACCATTACCATACAATTAATCATGGAATTCGCACTGGCAAACTGTCCGTATTTGTCACCGGGGACCAACGCGATGAGAAGGGGCGTCGTCGACAGGAACTGAATGGCGTAAATCAGGCTGATTGCAATCCCCGTCACGGTGAAGCTTTTGGCGTCATACACGTAGAAATATCCCCAGATGTTAAAAGCGATGACCACCAGCCCGCTGAAGAAAAAAACGCGGATCGGATGAATTTTATCCATGATCTTTCCCATCGGCAGCACGATCACCGCCGCCACCAGCGCGCCGATGGCGATTACCCGGCCGTATTCTCCGGTGGTCATATGCAAATCTTTGGTGGCAAACAAGAGATTGAACATATTCCGGCAAAGAGTAGACGCCTGAGTCAGGCCGGTCGCGAGAAACAGCATGACAAAAATCCGATGCCTATAGCATTGAGTGAAATACAGCTTCACGTAATCAAATGCCTTATGCAAAATACCTTCTTTGGCGTCGATCCGATCGTCTACCGGCGGGTATTTGCCTTCCCTGACCAGAAGGCACAGCAACAGGTACGACAGGAAATATGCGCCCCCGATCACGGAAAACCAGAATTTGGGGTTCTGCGATGTCGGCTCCAGAATGTAATAATTGAAAACAAAGGTCACTCCCGTACCGAAAAAGGCGATTGTCGCTACAAAAGTTCCGATGAACTGTTTCGGTACCACGTCCGCATAGAGATAGTAGACCACCGCCCCGGGCACCAGATAAGCGAGCTGGAAAAAGATGAACAACACTGCCAGTACCCATAAGGCAATGCTGGCCAGGGGGACACCGGTCAGAAAGGTGCGCTGAATAAAAAGAGCAATGTCGCCCTCGAAAGCAATCAGGATCATGAACAGGACGACAAACGGCGTAGATATCGCCAGGTACGGAATTCGTCTGCCGAAGCGGGTCCGGGTCTTATCACTTACCGTGCTCAGGATCGGGCAGATGAAAAAATTCATGATGGATGGAATCGTACTCAGGATCAGGGCAATGGTAGCTGAGGAAATCTGGTATTTGTCGAAAAGAAGCGGCATCAATGTCGGAACCATTTTATAAGCCAGGAGGTTCAGCGACAGCACCGTCATTAGAATCCATGCGCAGACCGCCAGCAGTTGCGGCATGGTGTAGTTCAATGTTCCGGCGTGGTAAAACTTGCGGAGGGATTCAGTCATGATTGACTCTTTCCGTTACTCTGGTTTGAATATATTTTTCTCAGATTTCCGGATATTTGCCGGAAGTGAAATAATGGACGATTTCGTCTGGTAACGGCGGTATATTTCGGCGGAAGCCGTCGGTACGCATCGACTCATGGGCCAGTAAACCGGCGGCAACGGCTTCACGGGCGGCGACCGGAGACGTGATTGCCTTTTCGCGCCCGCCGGCAAAGGCCAGGAAATTCCGGATGATGAACGGGTCCGCACCCGCATGGCTGCCGGAGCGTTTCGGCACCCGGTAAATGATATCCGGTTCGGAACGGAGCCCGCGTTTGTTCCAGACATGGATTTGTGCATTCGCGCCGTCGCCGACATTTTCGATACGCCCGCGAGTGCCGATAAAGGTATAGTTGCGCTCATTGTCGGGCGTGTAATGGCATTGCATATAACAGGCCTGAGCACCATTGGCGAGCTGCATCATGATCATATTGTGGTCTTCGACGTCGATCACGGGGGAGAAACCATGCACGTTTTCCGGCGGATACAGGGCATCGTCCTGACACCAGCCGACCGGCGGTGGCGCGTCCGGATCGCGCCGGGCACATTTATCGTAGACGGAGAGCATTCCCATGCCGATTACACTGGCGGAATAAGCTCCCATCAGATAATGGATGGCGTCGATGTCGTGTGCTCCTTTTTGCAGCAAGAGGCCACCGACGTTTTTACGCTCGGAGTGCCAATCCTTGAAATATGCGTCGCCGCCGTAATTGATGAAATGCCGGCACCAGCCGGCCTGAACTTGGCCGATGGTTCCGCTGCTGATGATTTCCTTCATCATCTCCACGATGGGAAAAAAGCGCAGATTATGACCGAGGAAGAGGCCGGTCTTTTTCCGCATGGCTTCGTGCAAAATCCGGTCGCAGCCATCGAGCGTGATCGCCAGCGGTTTCTCCAGATAAATATTCTTCACCCGCCCAATGGCGGCCAGCGTCATTTCCTCATGCAGATAATCCGGCGTAATCAGGAAAAGCGCGCCGATTTCCTGTTTGGCGAGCAGTTCGCGATAATCCGCATAAACCGCCGCGCCGGGAAAGCGTCCGCGAAAAGCATCCAGCGCAGGTGCATGGATATCGGCGCCGCCGACCACCTGAACCGTGCCGTTCAATTTTTGCAATTCTTCCTGGAAAACCACCGCGCGCCCACCCACGCCGACAAATGCAATTCTCATATCAATCTTCTCCAAACATATTATCCAGCGGAATGAAAATACCACCGTCACGCAGCTTCTTTCCGGATGAAATCAGGTTCAAAATGCCTTTTTGCAGGCGGGTTTCCGGCTCCGCCGCACCAATGTCGTTCGACCCGAAAACCCGCTTCAGCGCCTCCGAATGGGCATTGGGCAGCGGATAGAGATAGCCTGAACGTTGAAACTCCATGATATTGGAATTTTCGTCCAGAATTTCCTGCAACTGTACATCCAGCAGCCAGGAAAGACAGATGAAACCTTTCATTTTCAAATTCGGGAAATATTGCCGGTAAAAAGCCACGGCGCGCCGGAATGATTCGCGGCATTCATCCATATCCATTTTTCTTCCTTCCGGGATATGAATAATCATCACATCCGAGGTGGAATCCAGGAATAAACGGTAGCTTGCCAAATCCAACCGAACCATCTCCTGCTGAATCCGCCCATTGCGAACCGGGTGGCCGATCACCTGCTGAGCCGTTTCCTGAAATTCCGTTTGCCAGGTGCCTTCGCCGGGTTCGGCATAAAACCCATTGCCGTCGATCCAGTCGCCGCCCAGCGTCAGTAGAACGACTTCGCCGGTGGCATCATGCCGGTATCCCTGTACCCTGCCGTAAAATTTGAACGGCTGAAACTGCAACCGGCCGAGCTGGACGGTATAACCGCTGAGAATCTCATAGCTCCACCAGATTGAAGTACGGTGACGCAGAAAACCGGGAGCGGCCAACTCCACGTGCAGCCGCAGGTCCGGCATGATTTCGCGCCATATTTCCAACGGATAACCGCGCTCGCGATAAAGCTGCGCCGAGCGCTCGACTCCGGCCAGGATCATGCTGATATAAAGCGCGTGTGTCCGCTCCGGGCCAAGCCCCTCTATTTCCGGTTGGAACAACGAATCAAACCCCTCCGGTTTATCCGGCCAGGCCTGATAATAACGCTCCATGTATTCAGGAATCAACGGCTCGACATCCGGGAAATAATGAATCAGTACCCGGATATATTCCTGCGGCAATCCGCAAATAACGGCGCTTTCCTGCAATTGCTCAATGGTAAGACGATTCATAATCAATAGTCATCCGTCCGGAACGGCACAGCAGGAAGCCCGTCCCCATTGTACAAGTTGCAGCCCTCCGGGTTATTCGCCCAGGCATAGCGCACGGATACCGGATTGGGGACGGAGGCAGACTGCACCACCACTTTATCGCCGGAAATCACCGCATCGGCCCAGTGATAGCGTTTATCTGCTCCGGCAAGAGCGAACCACTGAAGTTTTTCGCCTTTGCATATCAATCCGCTTCCGACATGGTCGAAGCTGACTTCGGCCTTACCGTCGGCAATGCGGACCGACTTGAACATCGGTCCGGCGGCCTTGGCAGGATCGAGTACATAACGGGCCAGGCGTTGTCCAATGATCTGCTTGTTGCGGGGATGGATATCTTTGGCATCTCCGGCGTCAATAGCCACCGCCATACCGGTTGCCGGCAAGGCCAGTGCCATGGCCTGGGCTTCACGCAACTCCGCCCACTGGCTGGCCCAATGCGCATGGGGAGCTTTGGCGCCGAAATTCGCCAATTGTACGAAGTAAAACGGCATTTGCGGGTCGCCGGCCAGCTTCCGCCAGTCCTTGATCAATTCGGGAAAAATTTCGCGGTATTGCCTGGCTCTCTGAACATTGTTTTCGCCCTGGTACCAGATCACACCAGCCAACTGAACACCTGCCAACGGCGTTACCATATTACGGTACAGAGCCGACGGCATGTTACGGATGAAATACTCCTCCATGGCCGGGTTGGGCGGAAGTTTGCAAATCACCTTGCTGCGCCATTGATTGCTCAAAGGAATTTTGAAATCCTGATTGTGAAAGAAACGCGGCTTGCTGTTCCCGATAATACCACCGGAATAAGCGCGGTTCACCACCATGCACAGGATGACGTTTTTGCCGGTTTTGACCAATTCGCCCGGTACTTTGTAAACCCGGAACTGATTGCGGTCCTTATCGACATACGGCTCCACGGAACCCAGCTCTCCAACCTTGGTACCGTTGAAAAATGTCGTATCGACGTTGATGACCTGTCCCATATCCAGCTGAAAATCCTTGCCGGCCTGTTCGGCGGGAATATCGACGACCTTGCGGTAATACACCATGCCGTTGAATTCCGGATAGCGTGCCTGCAGCCAGGCCGGAACCTCAATGGTATCCCACGACTGGTCATCATAGGAAGTTTCGCTGTAAGCGGTGATGTCATCGGGGTTATTGTATTTCTCGACCAGTTGTTTCCAGGCGGCGTTGAACGCGGCGGTTTGTTGTTTCACCTCATCCGCTGAAACTGCCAGGGCTTTTTCGCTTTTGGCGATATCTTCCTTCAGGCTGTCGATTCGCCGCGCGGCCTCAAGGCTCATCCAGGTTTCGGCAGTGGTGCCGCCCCAATTGCAGCTGATTAATCCGATCGGCACACCGGTGGTACGATTGACTTCGCGGGCAAAGTAAAATCCGATCGCGGAGAAATGCGTCAGGACCGGTTTGCTGCAAAGCGCCCAGGCCGCGCCGGGAAGACGCTTCTTATCGATCAGCGTCCGTTCAAATTTCCGTGGTACCTGGAACAACCGGATTTGCGGATACTTGCCGGCCTCGACTTCCTGCAGGGCCTCCGGGCCATGAATGGTGTGAACCAGCTTCCATTCCATATTGGACTGGCCGCCGCACAGCCAAACGTCGCCAACCAGCATATTGGTCCGTTTCAGGGTATTTTCGCCGACAACGGTCAGCTCATAAGGGCCGCCGTGCGCCATGGCGGGCAATACCGCCAGCCATTGGCCCTGTTCATCCACCACCGCCTCGGCGTTGTGTTCCGCGAAACTCACTTTGATCGTGGTTCCCGGTTTGCCGGTGCCGAAAATTTTCAGCGGTTTATTGCGTTGCAGAACGGCATTGTCGCTGAACAATTCGTGCAACTCCACCGCCCCGGCGGTTCCAAGCCACAAAACAACCAGCAAACTTATTATTATTCTCATATCAGTTCCTCCATAAACTTTGCGGCATTGTTATACATATAATCATCCACTGCGCCGCCCCAGCAATAAGTCGCCCCGACATTCAGGAAAAACTGCCGGAAGAAATTCGCCTGGTCCATGATCAGCTCGAAACCATCTTCATGACCGTAGCGGCCATCCACCGCGAACATCATTTTCCTGCTGAACGGCGTTTCGTCTTCGCTTCTCCGGTCAAGGTTTTCCATCAGCCATTTATAATCGATCAGGCCGGAGACGCTCGCACAGATATTCGGGTAATACCAGAGCGACTCAAAAAGCTCGTTGCACCAGGGCACTCCCATATGCCCCTGAATCATTTTCAGCCTCGGAAACGCCGCCGCGATACTGTCCAGCATCGACGGCCGCATCTGCGTGGGCCCGGTAGCCGCCGGCATCGTCAGTTCCTCCCGCGTTTTGCGCGAAATGATCCCGACATGAAAGAGTATCGGCATATTGAGCGCCTGGGTCCGTTCGTAAATCGGAAAATAATCCGGATGATCATAGGCCTGCGGCGGGCGGATGGCCTTCAGCCCGGTGAACCCCATCTCCTTGAAGCGGTCGACCTGGTCCGCACCCTGTCCAAAGTCGATAAATCCAAACGGGATGAAGAACCCCGGATAACGCTTTGCCACCTCCAGTACCTGTTTATTGCCGGCAAAATTGAATTTACGGTCGTAACACTCGATCGGCAGCAGCCATACCTGTTTCAGTGAGTCGGATTCGGCAATCCGGTCCAGTACACTGCTTTCGTAATCAGCCGCCAGGTGTGCGTGGGAATCGATGAATCGATAAGGCTTCATATACTCAATCTCCCAGGTAAAGCCGGTATGCGTGAGTTGCATAGTTGCCGAACTCATCGCTGAAACTATTGGTACTATCCGGCTTGATGATACGCGTCTTGCCGAGTTCCAATTCGCCTTTGCCGTTTTCATCGATAACTTCGATTTTGGCGATTTTCCGGCCGGGGAATTCGAAACGCGCTTTGCCTTGCGCTACCGGCTGCGGAGTCGGATTGTCGCCGATTTTTTCCTCAACCGGATTCGTCGACAGCATCAACAGGTACTTTTTCCCTTTTACCTGATGCAGAATAGAGAGTATCCGGGGATTGCTGACCGTGAAGTCGCGCAGTACCTTTTCGGAATACAGCAGGTCATCGGTAAAGGAATGCAAACTGTTTATGGCCTTACTGATGCCCGCCCAGTGTTCCGGTTCGCGCTCCGGATAATTCATGTGTTCCCAGAAACAGAGTCCTTTCAGGTCATGGAGCAGTGCCAGGAAGCATTGCAGCCGGATCTGGGCGCAGGTCGGCAAGGTGCGCGGCCCCCAGTTCGGCCATTGCGCGATCTGGATCAGCTGCCAGAAGTACGGACGTCCTTTGTCCTGTTCGGCCAGGTATTTGGTCAGCAGGTTGTAATCATTGATAATTGGCTTGTCGAATCCCAACGGGTAAGAGTCCGGCGCCATGATATCAGTGGCCTTGTAGTATTCGAAGTCATTTCGCGGATCACAGGCCGCAATCAGCATCGGGTGGTCCTGATCTAGGTTTTTCACATACTGATAACACTGGAGCAAATCATTGGGCGGCGTATTCAGGCTGGACGGTTCATCGATCATGTACCAGGTCAACAGCGCCGGATGGTCCTTCAGCTCGGCAATATTGTCGGCGATGCGTTTCTTGTATTCCTCCCATTTGCCCTTGCGATTATTGAACGGCAGCGGTTTGGGAAGCACATATGTACTGTTGGCGCCAACCATGGCCATCATTCCTGCCGAACGGCAGTAATCCATAAACTTGCGGGCGCCCTCGCGATACAGTTCCGCGGTGGTTTCGCCGCCTTCACCCGGGAATGTGGCGCGTTCGCTGCCCTGCCAGTTCGGGCCGGATACTTTCTGCCCGTACAGGTTCAGGGTATAGCTCATCATGGTGTTGAAGCCGGCATCTTTGACCGCTTTGAAGCGGCTCCGGTTGGTGGCGTCGTCGGTGGCTCCGGTGTAGTGCGTGATCCGGTAAGTGCCGGAAGATGGATCGATCCCCATGCAGGAGTAGAGGACCAGCGGGAAAAACGGTTTCCCGTCAACCAGCATCACGCCTTTTTCTGTGATGTTATTGTTTTTCCACTGCAGTGGAAAATCGTTGACGATTTCATACTTATAATTGCCCGTCGCCAATTCTTTGATGAAGACGGTATCGCTGAAACTTCCCGTGAACTGAACACCTTTGTTAACCTTGCTGTCGCCGAAATACAGGAATATTTCTTCGACTTTTCCAGTCTTTTCGTATTTTTTGTCCGAGTAGCGGTAAGTAAGCTGTCCGATATGGAAAGAATCTTTTTCAAAAATCTCTTTTTGAATCTCGCCCGCTTTGACGTTCCGGCTGAAACTCTCCCACCAGAGTCCCCGGTCATCACGCAGGTAGCAACCCACAGTCAGCGGCTTCTCCGAAATCTGATATCCGGTGGCGAGGCACTCGAAATCACTCCACGCAATTGGCGTATCGAGCTTGATCCGTACACCTTTGTGATACCACTTGTCCGGGGTCGAGTCGCTGAATTCAAGCTTGACGATTCCATCTCCGACACTACTTTTCACCGTCTCTGAAATGATGTTTTTGACATCGCCGTACTCCCCGTATGGAGTCGTATTTTTCTCCGACGGCGTCACCTTCATGGCAATCTTGTCTTCATTCCGGTTGAATGCTATTTTCTCCAGCACAAACGTGTATTGCTCGTCCGTATTCAATTTGAGCGTTCCGATGTAAAACAGTATTTTATTGACGGGAGCCTTCTTTTCCGCTTTTTTGATGGAGGAATCCTTTATATTGTAACTGAAGCGGAACATCTCTTTTTCAAAGTTGATGTCGTTGTAGAGTTTCTTGTTCAAATCCGTACTCTGAAAAGCATACCACATATTGTTGTCAGCGTCCTGCAGTGTACAGGCTAGCATCTTGATACCGGAACCCTGGCGGTATTTGAATGTCAGAAAATCAAATTCCTCCCATGATATGCTGCGCGGCAATTCAATCCAGACGCCTTTGTTGCACCATTTCCCCTTGGTTTGATCGTTATAGTGAATGGCCAGAGCATTACGTCCGCTTTCGCCCTGACTGGAAATTTCCAGCCGGGTTCCTTCGCCATACGGGGTTGTTCCTTTAGGGATTGCGCCCGAGTCGAAATTGACTCCCAGGGCAAGGCATGAGCCGAGCAGCCCTGTCGCGGCGAGGCACAAATTGATTTTTTTCTTCAGCATTTTTTTACTTCCTTATTCAACAATAGTCATGAGTTCAGTTAAAACATCGGAATTTTTGGTGGTCTTTCCCACGTGTCCGTCCAGAAAAAGCACGTTTGCCGTTTTCCCATGCCGGTCATCGAAACCGGGCATTCCCTGCGGAGTATCCAGAAAACCCGAAGCAAAAATAAAATAAGCCCGCTGATAGGTGACGATGCCATATTTATTGATTTCGCTTGCATAAGCCAGCGAGGATGGATTACGTAATTTGGCGATTTTGTTCCACTTGACCATCCCCCAGGCATTGTTATGGCAGATTTTGCCGTTCATGCCGTAAGTACCCCAGCGGTTTTTTTCGCTGCCGTTCAAGGGGTGTTCCTGCGCGGGAACCGACGGGCAGAGCAATACACTCATTTGAGGCACAGTATTGACTACGGTGACCGGTATATAGCCGTAAATCCAGCCGCTTTTGTAGTCCTGAACATAGGGGTAGCCGCCGCTGGCGATATAGTTCCAGGAGCGTATACCGTTGGCGCCGCCGGTGTCACTGCCGCTGTATGCCACCGGAGAGCGGGTTTCAGCTGGAGCCACCACATCTCCGAAGTCATTGCTGTAAGCATTGCAGGCCAGGCCGATCTGCTTCATGTTGCTGACGCATTTGGCGGCTTTTCCCTTCTCGCGGGCAGTGTTCAGGGCTGGCAGCAGCATCGCGGCAAGAATTGCAATAATTGCTATCACCACCAAAAGCTCTATAAGTGTGAATGTTTTTGGCGGATTCAATTGAGTTCCGCCTCGTTCAAGCTGTTTTCTTTTAGTCATGTATTTTTCTCCATGGTTGACTGAGATTCTATTTGGGGAAAGACCAGAGATTGCTCGATTTCACCCACGCAGCGTTCATTGCCTGAGGCTTGTTCGCCATCTTCAATACGGCTGATAATATCCCTGACCGCCATCGATACCAACAGTGGAATGTCATGAATGAAATACGGTGGCGGCGAGGCCATATTCTTCAAAAATTCGGAATCGCCGCCGCTGACGATGAAAATATCGTCCGGGACGGCAATATTGCCGGCGCGCAGCGTATCAATCAGGGTAAATGCCATTTCATCAGATACACAATAAAGCGCATCGGGACGCACTCTTTCCTTCAAAATCGCATTCCCGATGCGGCGTCCCATTTCATAATAATCCAACTGCCTGATGCTCTCGTCGTAATAATACCGTCCTTCCATGCCCGCCTGCTGCGCCAGTTCTTTAAAAGAACTGCAGATCTCATGCCTGTATTCTTCATATCCGAGGCAGCAACCGATGCGTTTGAAGCTTTTCTGCCGGAAAAAATCGATCAACCCCGGCAGCGAACTTCCCCCCCAGAGAATTTTGATGTAATCCGCACCCGTTCCAGGCAAAGCATGTGACATATGCAAAGTCGGCGGCGCCTTCCGCAGCACCGGAATAAGTTTCTTCTGCTTCTCCGGGTCCTGAATGCCAAGCGACCAAATCAGCAGACCAGCTGGCAGATTGATCACTTTTTTGATAAAATCAACTTTCCGGTCATCTGCCAGTCCTACAATGAAATGCACCAGCAAGTGGTAACCGTATTTTTCAATTTCCTCTTCCAGTTTTTGAATATGAAGCGTATCGGTATAACGGCAGGAAGAGCCAACGATACAGATAATCAACTTGTTTTCCTTGCGTCGCAGACCGGCAGCCTGTTGGTTGGGGCGGTAATGGAGCTTCTCCGCAGTCTGCTTTACCAGATCCACCGTTTCCTGCTTGAACTTATATTTTGAATTTCCGGATAAAATATAACCGACGCAAGCGGCCGATACCCCACAAAGTTTTCCGATATCTTTTTGTGTTGCGCCTTGTTTCATTTTAATTAACTTGTTCGTTAAAGTTGCCATGATAATATTATATCCTGAAATCATTTTTTGTCAACTACTGATCGCTAAAATAACTCGAAAATATTTTGCATTGCGCGTTGTAAAAGTGAATGCACCACCCCAAAAAATGATGTGCGTTTACTTTTTCAAGCTTCAAATTATCAATGAATTATTTGAGTGACCTGATACGGTTGTCATCCGGCATTTCAGCTCGTCGATGCTGCAAGCTATAACTATTTTACTTTGCAGGCAATATTGACAAGCTAAAGTCAATCACGTGGGAAATCGGCTCCCGCAATTGGTAATTTTATTCGGGGTGAAATGTGGCTATGTAGTTGCTAGGGGAAAGGCCGGTGACCGCTTTGAACACGCGGCTGAAATGGAACGGGTCGCTGAATCCGGTCAGGGCGGCGGCTTCCTGGACCTGGCAGGCAGAGGAGATCAGCAGACTGGCGGCGTATTTGATTTTGCTTTGCTGCAGGTATTCCTTGGGCAGCATACCGGTATACGTTTGAAATACCTGACGAAAACGGGATTTGCTCAATTCACAGAACTCCGCCATTTCCTCCACCGTCCACCAGTGGGCGGGTTTGCCCTGAATTTCGGTTAACAGCAATTCCAGTTTGATATTGCAGTCCTGCACGGTTCCGCTACGGTTTTTCAGAAAAATATCCAGGAGCAACTGCTGGAGCATCATATTGGCCTGATATTGAGAAGCCAGCGAGGGATCGCGGAGCAACTCGATAATCGGCAGCAGCCGTCGGTTTTTGCCGAGGTGAAAGACTTGGTTTGGAATCATGCCCGCCAGGGCCATCCGGTCCGCCAGCGGCCCGAAAAACGAAACGGAATCCTCAATATAATGGTCTTTATAGCCACGATAGCCGTGCCGGAAGCCGGGCGCGACGAGCACGGCATCGCCGGGGAACATTTCGGTAAAGGGCGCTTCATCGGTGGCAAACCATCCACTGCCGGCATGCATATGGGAGAACGAATAAAATTCATAGTAACGGTAAACCCCCGGTTTGCCTGGCGAGGAAGTATGATCCATGTGCCAGGTAAAAATCCACAAGCCGTATTGTTGCAGAAATTCCGGCATATTCTCTTTCGGTTTTGGAGTGACCCAGAAGAGAGGCTCGGTGATTCTTTTATCCATGCCCGCAGTTTTTTTATCCATTGTAAAAGTGTTTTTAATTAAGTATAATATAATCGTGCACAAAATTCAACAGTTAATCGGAAAAAACAGGAAACAAAGACGATGCGAAAAAGTTCAACTGGTATTTTATCGAAACCGGGGATAAAAGTGAATTTCACTCTTATTGAGTTGCTGGTGGTGATCGCGATCATTGCGATTCTGGCTGCCATGCTGCTGCCGGCCCTGAACAAGGCGCGCGACAAAGCGCGCGACGTAAGCTGCAAAAACAACCTCAAACAGATTGGCTTCGGGCTGGTCGGGTATGCGAATGATTTTGAGGACTACCTGCTGCCGTATAATTGGAAAGAAACCGGTAAGGCGGGCCTGTTATATCCCGGGTTGATCTATATGTATGTGCAGGGAGCGCTTGGGGCGGGAGATGATCCATTCCGGGCGGTCGATCCGGTCATGCACCATAAGATCTGGTGGTGTCCGTCGCATATCGCGGTTGAAGAACCCCTGGTCCAGCAATATAAATATCTGGCCAAAATTTCTTATGGTTACAGCGACGCTTTCGTAACCCAATTTTTTACCAATGTGGGGCTGCAGCCGGTGAAAATTACCAGTATCAAAAAGGCGAGTGAGACACTGGCTTTTTCGGAAGCTTCCTATGGGACTGCCAATACCGGTTATACCAGAAGCAGTATCGATTATTATGTGATTCGGCACGGAGCAAGCTCACCGTATAAATACCTGGGGCCGCCCACCACCGGCTGGTGCAATGTGGCTTTTATCGACGGCGGGGTCCGCGGAACGGCCGCGAATGTATTGTTTGCAGGTTATAATACCACAAAATTACCGTGGGATGGCGACCACGACGGTCAATAGGAGATCATTAATAATGAAAAAAACGCATATATCGATTATTCTGCTGTTATTTATGGGCGTGGCGTCGGCCGCGCCGGACCAACAGAAAATTACCGAAGTCAAATCAGGTAAATTACACGAAGCACGTGCCAGCTGGTGGGGATTTGATGAAAATGACGCGACCGCGTGTCTTCAGGCGGCCATTGACTCGGGAGTGAAAAAATTGATCATCGACAATACCGGACATGAATGGACCATTTTGCCGGTAAAACTGCGCAGCGACCTGGAATTGGTCCTGGAGGATGGAGTGATTGTACGGGCCAAGGCGGGAGCATTTCGTCAACGGCATGATTATCTGTTGAGGGCGCGGGAAGTCAAGAATGTCGTAATTCGGGGAGAGGGAACGGCGATTTTGCGGATGAATAAGCAGCATTATCAGGACCCCCAGCAGCAATACGGGTTTTCCGAATGGCGACACAGCCTGGTGATTTTCGGCAGCGAGAACATCACGGTCAGCAATTTGACACTTGAATCCAGCGGGGGTGACGGTATTTATGTGAATAGCAGCAAAAATGTTCTGATCGAAAAGGTGGTTGCGCGGGATCATCACCGGCAGGGAATCAGTGTCATCAGTGCGGAAAATCTGACGATTCGCGATTCAAAATTCAATTACACCGAGGGAACCCCACCGAGTTGCGGCATTGATTTCGAACCGAATAATCACCTGGATTATTTAATCAATTGTCTGGTGGAAAATTGCGAATTCACGAACAATGCCGGATTGGGGATCGTAATTCCGGTCAATCACCTGGATTCCCGTTCGGCTCCGGTATCGATCACGTTGCGTAATTTAAAAGTGTCGGATAACAAATCCGGTGCGTTGGCAATTACCACCACTGCGCCGGGTACTGAACCGGTAAAAGGTGAAATCAAAGTGGAAAACTGCGATTTAAACGGCGAGGTGCTGCTCAGCAACTTGAGCAAAAACGGCATTCATGTAACATTCAGCAAAGTGACAATTCATCATTCATCGGAAATTCCACTGACGATTGCTTCTCAATGCGAAGCCCCGGTATGGGCTCATTTTATCGATACGAAAATAACCGGCGGCAGCCAGTCGGCGCCCTTTCGGTTTTCCTCGACAGGAGAAGCCGCGCCGCAATTGACAGGCTCCATTCGGTATGGAGATAAAGTTACGAAATTGGAGGAATGGAGCAAAAGCTACCGGATCGATCCGAATTCGATCGCCAGGGAATATACGCCGGCCATGCTTAATTTAAGTGACCTGGGTATCTCCGGACAAAGAACGGCTGCCGCAAAGAAACACGCGAATGGGTTCTGGTTCAGAAATCATTTCAAATTCTATCAGTATGCGAATGCCGGTGAGAAAATCGAACTCGAATTGACCGCCAAAGGAGTAGGCAGCGGCAGCATCAACGGTAATGTCGAACTCTATGGACCGGATGGCGAATTGATTCGCAAATTCGCCATAGGGAAGGAGCGGGAAATCTTGTCATTCCAGGCATCCGCGACGGGTATTTACCGTTTTTCGGCACAAACGCTTTCAACTTGTGTTTATCATATTTCAAGTGCGCATCCGGGATTTGGAATCGATGTTTCGAGCCGACTGGATATTTTCGGGACGCAGGGACGGTTATATTTTGAAGTTCCGGCCGGGAGCAGGGAATTCACGATCAAAGTAAGCGGGCATCCCCGCGAATATATGGATGTCAAACTGTATAATCAGGATCAGCAATTGGTCAATGAATTACGGAAAATAGAAATGCCCCGTTATCTCCGGGCTACGCGTGTGCCATCCGCCGAAAACGAAATCTGGAGTGTGGATATAGCCAATATGGTGGAAGACGGATATATTGAATTCGGTTCGCCATTGATTCCGGTGGTCGCTTTCGAGCCCAGACAATTGCTGCGAGTGAAAAAGTAAGACCTATGGTGACACACAATACTATAAAAACCGACGTGGCACAATTGCGTCAATGTCTGATCGGTAAAATTCATCTTTTTCCGTTGGCGCGGATTAAAATGGACTGGATTCCGGGCGAAGAGGAATTTGCGCCCCTGGCGGTAGCCGGAACCATGTTCAGTTGCGTGGCGGCGGTGCGGCACCGCTTGCCGGTCAAGGGGTTGCGGCTTCGCGCCGGCGGAACGGTCTACGGGCGGGCGAACCCTGTTTTGAACGTGATTTTTCCGGAACAGGCTACCCTGCTGCCGGACGTGATCAGCGACAATCCGGAGGTCGATGTACCGGGCAATACCACGCAGATGTTTCTGTTGAGGTTTGAACTGCCTGCGAATCAGAGTCCGGGCGAATACGAAATCACGGTGACCGCCGAATCTGAAACGCATTCGCCGCTTACGCGCAGTTTTTTGCTGCAAGTCCTGCCGCCGGTACCGGGAAACGTTCGCGAATCCAAGGTCGTTTTCTGGCCGCATTGGGAGACGTTCTGCCATTACCTGAAGCTCGAATTGTGGTCGGAAACGTTCTGGACCGCCGCCGAAGCGTACCTGAAAGAAATGGCGGCCGGCGGTATGAATGTGATCATGGCCAGTATCTGTCATGACCCGTTCCGCTATCCGCTGCCGCCCGAATATTATGAATTCAACCATTACCCGGCCATGGTTCGCTGGCACAAAGATTCCGGCGGCAATTGGCATTTCGATTATTCGATTTATGACCGTTACGTGGAGCTGAATATGCGGCTCGGCATCGATCGCGAGATCGAGTGTCACTCGATGCTGCCCTGCAAATGCCAGGACCCGGTATTGACTTATTACGACGAAAACGGCCGAATGGTTCAACTCGAAACCACCTGCGATTCGCCCGAATACCGGGCAGCCTGGACGGCGTTTCTGACGGATTTCGTGGCCCACAATCGCGAGCGCGGCTGGGCGGATAAACTGACGATCTGCCCTTACGACGAACCGCAGGATCGCGAGAGTTTCCGCTGTGTCGCGCGGCTCGCCAAATCCGTTGCGCCGGAGCTGCGCATCACCGCCGCCATCATGTCGACAAAGGCGGCTGAACTGCTGGATGTTATTGATATCGCCACGGTTCACCTTGATACGGGATATGAGCCGGAGGCGATGGCGGCATTGCGCCGGGCCGGAGTGGAGGTCTGCTGGTACAACTGTTGCGAACCGTCCTGGGGAAATATGCTTTTCGGGTGCGGATTGGCGGATTCATACCGTATTGCCTGGATGACGGAAGCGGGCGGCTTTGCCGGTTTCCTGCGCTGGTCGATTATCGACTGGCCGGCGCAGGTAATGACCAATCCCGGATTCAATTGGCCGACCGGCGATACACATCTGCTCTATCCGGGCGTGGGTGGTCCGCTGGAATCACTGCGTTGGCACGCTTACAAACAGGGACGGCAGGACCTGCGGATTCTGCAAAGCATCGGATATCAAAAACTTCTCGCGGAAATCGGGGCATGCCATACGATCAGCCGGCATCACACGCCAGGAGAAATTCAGCAGACGCTGTACCGGGCTTACCGGCAACTGCTCAATAATTCTTGCGGGCAAGAAACTCATCCTGCCACTCCGGCGACAATGATACAAATTTGACGGAAAAACCGCAAATCCTGACCACCAGTGATTGATAACGCTCCGGGTGCTTCCTGGCATCAAGTAAATCTTCACGCCGCAGGCAGTTCAATTGCAACAGTTGCAGTTTCAGATTGGCGAACGAACGCAGCAGGGAATCCAGCAGTGCAGGCGTGAGTCCGTTGTTTTCCAGCACCACGTTCAGCACCGAATTGGCCGCGCATTTACTCAAATCCAGCGATGCCGCCCCGTTGAAAGTAGTAGTGATATCTTCGTGGTTGCGGAAGTGCGACGGATTCAGCCCCTGTGCCAGTATCTCGCCGTTTCGGCGCCCGTCCGGCAGGGCTTTCATTTGTTCGCCCCAGGAGCGGAATTCCCGGTAGACCCAATACCCCAGTTCGAAACTGCCACCCCGTTCATTTTCCAGATCACGGGTATTTTTATACATGTCCTCGTGCAACCTCCGCCCCAGACAGATGGATTCGGGCGAAAGATCACCCCAATGCGGTCCGGCGAGGACTTTTGCATGAAGCTCTTCGGCCCCCTCCCAGTTACGGCGGACAATCGCCAGGAAATCGGCCAGCGGATAAATTTGTTCGTCGAAGCAGATGATTTTGACCGCCAGCAATGAGTCGATAATATTGGCGAAGCCGGCCAGCGATACCGCCCGGGGATTATAGCGACCTCCGCCGGCGGAAACATCCTTTCGGCGTGTCAGGCACTCCGTAAGTCCCGCCGAATAAAGAGGCAGCGGCGCAGCTTGGCTCAGCAGGCGCCCGTATTTCCCTTCCGTTTGGGCCATGTCGCGAAATACTTTCAGCATATTTCCGAGCAGCCGCTGGTAAAAATCCTCAAAATCCTCTGCCCCGTCCAATTTTTCCAGCGATAATGCCGCGCGACTCATATTCTCTGGTTCATCGTAAATACTTGCTTCCAGAACCCGCGGCATATTGAAGTAGTTACCGGTGGAAAGATTTTCCCGGCTCTCGACCACGATGTCCCAGCAACCGCTGCAATTATACTCCCTGGCGTCTTCCGGGGTTTTGCCGGATTTAACCAGGGCTTCGACAATTGCACCGTCATTCAACAGCGAATATACGCCGCGGCCACCGAGAATGTCCTCCGTAATCAAAGCCAGATAGGCGGGCGCGGAATTTGCTGAAAAACGGCAGTGCGGTTTGGGTGATATCAGCTCTAGTTCGCGATATGCCCGCAGGAACATTTCGGTGATTTCATTGAATATCTCGTTCCCCTTTTCATTACAGCCGCCCAGCGTCAAAGAAATCTCGCTTTCGTGTTCGATGTAACCCTTGACTATGCTGTTTTTGTCATAATGGCAATCGCCCATCAGCAGGAAACGGCAAATCAGGTCATATGCTTCGGCGGGCGAGATCCGGCCGGCGCTCAAGTCTTTTTCGTATAATTCGATCAGCATGGCGTCAGGATGTCCCAGCGAGTTGGTCGCCATGCCGTCCAGTTCTCCATAAATTTCACGGATGAACCATAACGCATTCAGTCCTTCGTAGAATGTCTGCGGTGGCTCCCACGGACAATGCGGGGCATGGGCCGCAATCATCTGCATGAATTTCTTCTGCTCGGGTTCAAGCGTGCCTGTTGATAAGCTCCCGGCCATTTCGGCATAACGTTCGAGAATTTTTTTGACCGCCAGCAATCCCTCGATCGCACATTGGACGAACGAGGTTTCCTCTATGTCGCGGCACTCTTTCAGCGCGGTAACCGCTTCCTCGTAAACACCCCGGAAACCTTTTTTCAGAATATTCCTGAAAGGCGGACAATCGTGCAAACTATCGATATAGGGGCCGCAGCAAAGATAAAACTTCTGCCTGGCGCGTTCTTGGAATATTTCCCAATCCGTCGGTGAGACATCTTTAAACATATGGTAGTGGTGATGGAGCAGCCAGCGGCCGATCCCGTCCATGGTCCAGCCGCCGTTACCGCCCATTTCCGCATAAAACGGCGCGTTCAAAAATATTTTTGGTTGAAAATGATCTGCCGCCAGTTGATATATCCTGCCGCGCAACTCCCAGGCATTGGCGTGCGGGTTTTCCTGCGCATAACGCTCCATTTCCGCTTTCAGTACCGCCATCCGTTCAATCCGTTCCTGGTCGATACACTCCCGGATGCCGTTTTCGCCGTAATACTCTCTGAATTCTGTAATTAATGCCTGATATTTCATGAGCCAATCCTTTACATAGGTTGAAACTGATTTATATTATAACGTCCGATAGCTGAAATTGGAATGTAAAAAATTTTAAGAATCATGTCATTTTATGAAATACTATCAAAAAATTCCGGTATATCCCGGTGAAATGCATTTTTCTTTGAGATCGATTTTCAAGGAAAGTACTCTTTTTGACCGTCAGTTTACTTTGCCGTTCAATACCCTTGTCGGGGTTTTTGAGGATGATAATTCCGAGGCGTCGCAGATCGTCAATAACCTGACCGGGGAAAAATGGCACCGGCTGAAAAATTATCTCTATTTTACGCCCGCGAATCTGCCGGTTACTTATATCAGCCGCCCGAATCTTCACTATATCGCGATCTTTTTCAACCTGGAGCCGTATCCCGGGCGGGATCTGTTTGACGGCCAAAATCAATGGATTATTGAATATTCTCCTGAAATGGTGGCTGAGCTTCAGGATATCTACCGCTATGCCGACCGGCTTCAAAGTCTGGTTCACTGCCAGGAATTCTGTCTGCGATTTTGCCTGAAACATTGGCCCGGGCAGGCAAATTCAAACTTCGCCGAACTGCGGAAATTCGAAAAAGTATTGCATCATATAAGAAACCATGGGCATGCCGGGACCAAGGTACGCGAACTGGCCACTCTTATGCATATGTCCGGAGAAACATTCTCCAAAGAATTCACCAGGACAATGGCGAAAACACCAAAAGAATTTTTGCAGGCGGAACTGACTAATAAGGCGTCAGCTTTGCTGATCAATCCGGAAATGAATATCAAAGAGGTTGCAGCTATATTGAACTTCACCTCGGAATTTTATTTCTCAAAATTCTTTAAACGTCAAGTGGGAATTTCACCCAGCGAATACAAAAAGAATTTCAGCCGCTCATAAAAGCACTCGCCGCACCATAGAAATCTGAAATATTGAAGATCAAAAGTCCATGTTATGCTTTGACGGTTTTTTTATTGGTATGGGCCGTGATTTGTTTTATATAATACGCAGTTATCGATTCGGGCGTGATTGGCCCGGTAAAAAACGGTTCCTTGCCGAGCCGGCGAAACTTACATTCTCCGAGCGGATGGTAGGGGACAATCTCGATCATTTTGACCTGTTTCAGGCCTTCGGCCAGAGCGCCGATATCGGCCAGTTCGACATCGGAATCATTCACGCCGGGAATCAACGGGCAACGCAAATGCAATTCCACGCCGGATTTATTCAGGAATTGCAGATTTTCGAGGATCAGGCGGTTATCCTGCCCGGTCAGGCGGCGGTGCTTTTCCGGATTGGCGATTTTAATATCGAACAGAAACAAGTCGGCCAAAGGTAGAATTTCCGCATAATGCACGCGTGGCGCAAAGCCGCAGGTTTCCAGGACGGTGTGCAACTTATGATGTCTCGATACTTTTAACAAAGCTTTCAGGAATTCAAACTGAAACATCGGTTCACCACCGGAAAAAGTCACACCACCGCCAGAATTCTGGTAGAACGGCAAATCTTCCAGGACTTCCGTCATGACTTCTTCGACGGTCCGCGAAGTTCCGCAAAGCTCAAGCGCTTCCGGCAAGCAAACCTTACAACAATCTCCGCAAGCCATGCATTTTTCCCGGTCGAACAAATGCCTGTCGGTTACAGTATGTGCCATCGATGGACAGATTTTCACGCACTTGCCGCATTGGAGGCATTTTTCCGGATCATACATCAACTCTGAGCTCAAATTCCATGATTCCGGATTGTGACACCAGATACAGCGCAGAGGGCATCCTTTCAGAAAAACCGTCGTCCGGATTCCTGGTCCATCGTGAATCGAAAATTTCTGAATATTAAATACTTGGCCTTTCATGTATTCGGCCTGGTGCTTGCCGGTTCGTATGGGTTCGGCAAGTTTCTCATCAAAAACACTATATTTCACCGGGAGATGTTCCGTAAATATTTCTCCCGCGCTTTCGGCGGAAACCAATCGTTCGATATGCGTGTTCATGCCTGATCTCCTGTTTGCGGATAATATACAGGAGACCGTATGATTCGGGAATGCAATTTATTGCTAAAAACATGTTCTTTTCTGACATTTATCAGAAAATGGAGGAATATTTCCAGGCACTGATCCGCAATTCCAACAACTCGATCTCAACTCCGGCTTCAATCAGATTCCGGCGGAGCATATCACCATCAGGACCGATCTGGCTGCCGCGATCGACTGATTTCCTCCCTTTCCGCCACAAGTGACCCGGTAATCCAGTGACGTTATCGTTTCGCCATTGCGCAGGGAATGCGGCAACCGGTATACATGGTCCAGATTCAGCGAGCCCAGACAAATTATTTTTGCCATGATTTATCTCGTGTTTTAAATTTTAATGCTGGTATTGCAGAAGGATACGATCATAATTCCCGCTACAATCAAACAAATGCCACTCCATTGAACCAAGTTCAATCGGGAATGAAAAAAAAGCACAAATGCCAACTGGATCAGGACGAAAAAACCGCCTCGGCAAATGGCCTCCGCCACATTCGGATTTATATATTTATAGACCTGCATCAAAAAATAAATACTGCTTATGCCTAAAATATTTCCGCCGATAAATCCGGCGAGCCAATATTCCTGATGCAAGGCTCCGTATTTGTATAATAATCCTGAACCGACCTGCAGAATGAAGAATACTGCAATGGAAAAAATCAACATTCTTTTTCCCCGATCAGCTGAATTAGATTTTTCAATAATGGTTTCCTGTCCCAGTCATCGACAATGCTGAAGCGGTTGGCATCATATGGCGTGCTGAGATAATTCCAGGCGGCATAAGCAATTTGATTCTCCCGCAGAATCCCGATAATATCGCGATAATAATTTTCACGGCTTTGGATGTCGGCGTGGCGGATAACCCCGAACTCTCCGCAATATAAAGGAGCGTCACTTTTCTGACGGAACCTTTCAATGGACGGCAACAGCCAATGTTCAAGCCATTTGCGGTCGACTCTTTCGAATCCTTCATATATGGGCGAAACTCCGGCAAAGATTTCAAATTCCGCATAATCGGCGGCATTGCCCGGATATTCCATATATTGATTAAAAGCGGCGATCAACGGAGCGTTGACCGCGAGCTGATGCGTAAATACTACCGGCTCATAAGCGTGAAATGTATAGATGATATTCGGATCGTCGATTAACGGCAGGCCCCCCAAAGAGCCGACCGCACCGAAACCGGTGCCGCCAATCACAATCTTGCGCTCCGGCGAAATCTGCCGGATGGCGTCGATCGTCTCCAATACCAACTGGTTCCACTTGTCATTGTATTCCGGCGGCGTGCACAATTCATTAAGCAATTCAAAAGCGATATTGCCGTCCTGCGATTTGTAGCGCCGGGCAATCGTCTGCCAGAGCTTGATGAAGCGTTCGCGTTTCAATGGTTCATCCAGCATTGAGGTGTCGTTGGGAAATTCGCACATCGAGCCCGAGGCCCGGTGCAGATCGAAAACCAGGTTCAAGCCGTGCCTGGAGCACCATTCCAAACAATTGTCGAGATGCCGGAAACCGTCTTCCTTGTAGATGAACGGAGTATTCTCATCCTCGATCACCAGATAATCGAAAGCCAGCCTGATATGATCAGCGCCCCAGGAGGCGATTTGGCGGATATCGGATTCGGTGATATAGGCGTCAAAATGTTTCAAATCACCTTTGGTCACCTGATACGTCATTTCTTTCGGCAGGAAACGCAGCCGTTTGTAATTGGTCAGCCATCCGCCGATGCCGACTCCGTGCATAAAACCGTCAAATATTCTGTTCATATTTCATTCCTCGATTACCAGTGAAAGTGCTATAAGAAAAGTCTGCGTGCCCGGGTCCCCGGCGACGACGTCGATCGTTTTTATCTCCTTGTCCGGATGCGGATTCAACCACTCAAATGCCTGTACCAACGCACGGTTGCCGGCGGGATTAACCCCGCGCCAGACCTGTTTGGCTTTCCAGATATACCGGGAATTCCATTGATGTTGGTTGGTATCGGTAATGGGCGGCTGTTCCGAATCGCTGATATTATCGCGGTCAAGTTTGATTTCGACCATGCTGCCGTCCGCGTAACGAACCCGGTAAAAGCCTCCTTTTCCGGTATGCAGAAAAATCAATCCGCGAACCTTGCGGTTAACTTTGACTCCCGGGATATGGTATTTGAAACCTTCGACTTTATGGCCCACGCCGATGCATTGCAGGCCATTGTTTTCGTGGTCCTCAATGATATGGAAGTTAATACCGCCCCAGATCTGGTTGCCGGTCGGCATCATACTCAGGTCGGTACCGTCATACTTACCGTTCCAGCCGGAACCGTCAGGCTGGTCCGTCAGCGAACGGTTGCACCACGGGGCAATATTCAGGGACACGGTGACGCTGCCGCGCATTTCGGAGGGTTGCGGCGGCATCATCGAATGTTGTGCATGCTCGGAGGGATTGATCCGCATCAGCTCATCGAATCCCGGTTTGCCGTTGTTCCACATCTGGGTGACACCGATTATGCTGGTCATATCGAGCAGATGGTTCCAGTCCATATCCCAGGCGGTGGAGAGCAATCCGAGGTCTTTGTTTTTCAGGACGGCGGCGGCCATATCATAATTGTTGCGCGGATTGTACCAGGTGGCGCCCAACAACTTGAATCCTTTGTTCCGCAGATAATCCATCGCCGGGATATTGGAGCCGGTGGAGCTGTAGTCCCAGTGGAAAATATGCATTCCCTTCGGCATTTTATCCAATGCGCCACGGACATTGGCTTCAGCAGTACTGTTGGCCGGAGTTTTCCCCCACTTGCCGCGTTCAAGGAACATGTCCTGGGCAAATAATACAGAGACATTCTTCTTTTTCAGATAATCATAACACCAGTTCAGATGTTCGGCGAAAAGATCGGCCTGCGCCATTTTGCGTGCTTTGCAGCGCTCGCAGACGCCAATTGATTGCAGCTCGTCCACACCCACGATAAAATAACGGGGGCGGTAGATTTCCACCGCTTCGTCGAAGAAATCCGCCAGCAGTTTGCGCGTTTCCGGGTGCGAAACACACCAGGATTGGCCATCTTTGCCTTCCTTCAGCTCCAGACGCTTCTTAAAGAGTTCCGGCGAGTGAGTCAACCCATATACATGCGGAATCACCTCTAGCTGATGTTCTTTGGCATAGTTGACGCATTCACGCAGGTAATCATTGGTTATAGCCATCGGCGCCGCCAGTTCCGGATGCGATTTCCACTGCATATAACCGGAAGACGCTTCACCGAATGTAAACATATTGGCTTTGTAACGAATAAAGAACCGGCGGACCAGTTCTTTGATATATTTCGAGTCATCCCTGCTGGTTGGGAGAAACCAGCCGCGCATGGCGTCGCCGGCGGCGTAGTCGATGATTTTGACGCAGGGAGCCGTTATATCTTTGCCGCTGCTGCGGATATGCTGAATCAGGGTTTGCACTCCGTAAATAATGCCGCGCGCATCCCGTCCCGTTATTTTGATTTGTTCCGGGGTGACGGACAGAGTGTAACCTTCCGGCGGCAGTTGCTGGCCGTCCAGCGACAATTGAATCCGTGTTTCGCCCTCACCACAGCGGATGCCGCGGTAACGGGTCAGCTCATCGGCCAGCATATCCGCCGCATATTGCGTGCCGTCACCCGCCGCGATTTTTAATTTTTCGGGAAATATAAAACTGCCGGCGGCATCTTCCATTTTCTGCGGATGCGGCAGGAGAATCCCCTCCTGGTATGTTTCTGGATAAAGTTCCGGATTACGGGCGAATTTTTTTATTCTCTTGGCCGCGTCTTCCACGGAGTGGTCATTTCCGGGCAGAGCCTGGATTTCTGCCAATAACGGTTTAAATTCGGATTTAGCGGATTCGGGGATGATTTGTTCGAGAGCTCGTCCCGCTTTGGCGAGCGCCTCGATATCCAGTTGCCGGGCGGCTTCGGGCCTGGGCTGAAATTCAATCATGAAACTGAGCTTTTCCGATAGTTGCCGATCCGGCTTTTTTTCCGCAGAGAACAACAATGCGATCGTCCGTTCTTCCTGTGCCAGCCATTTGCGGTCGCTAGTATCCCGCATGACCAGTTGTGCGTCGGGGCCCGGAGTGAAAATCAATATACCGTACTTGCATTCAACGGTAAACGGTTCATTTTGATAAGGCCCCCAAAGGTTGCCGGGGCGTTTTTCCGCCTGGCGCTGTTGCATGTATTTACTCAAACTGTCATAAAAAAGCTCCCGGTTCAGAAATATTTCGACCGTCGCGTATTTGATGTTTTTCGAGTCGGCCTTGACATCAAGCTGAATTTCACAACTCAACTTATACCCGTCAATCGAAGTAGCAAGTTTGATTTCACCTTCATCGGACTTATGGAAAATTTCCGTCCCATTTTGGCGGAGACGCGGCCCAAGCTGATAAAACCATGCGGCATTGGACATAACCAGATGCATGGACGGTACAATTTGCAGGTTATGCCATTCCACAGCCGGTTTGGCGTTGTGGAGTTTTAAACTCAGCTCGCTTGCTCCAAGTGATAGAGCGGCCAGCAAGGTCAGTACAAGATGTTTGATTTTCATGATAAACTCCTATTCGATGAATGGTCCGGTCGTCGGAAAAGTGCTGCCGGCGACGGTCCAGGTCGGGAAAAAAAGTTCCCAGTATTTCTGGTCGGATAAACCGCGCTCCCCGTCAAAAATCTGAAGACTGGAAACATGGCCGTCCGCATGGGTATAATTCGATACATTACCATGAGCGTTCAGGCCCAGATACCGATTGACGCTGTCATTGGACCAGTTGAAATAATAAAAATGGGCGGGTGCGCTGCGGCGTTCTCCCAGCAAAACATAAGAGCTGGCGCGTTTGATGCTGGTCATTTTCCTGGCACGGTACCAGGAGGCGCCGCTGGCCATCGTGAAACCGTTTTCCTGATTCGGACGGTATGCCAATTTGTACCCCACGGTATTATGCGGTGAAGCATCAGAATAGAGTGGCTCGACATTGTTCCATGTGGGAAGGTCGGACGGACAGAAAAACGTCTTGGATACCGGCTGATTCCATGCGCCTCCGGCATATTCCATCAATTCATAGTGCAGCTGATAGCGCTTTTCCCAGCCATTATTGATCTGTGGCATGAAGTCATTGTTGTCATCGGCATAACCACGGTAGAATAATCCTATTTGCTTCATATTGCTGATACAGGAGGCTTTTCGCGCCATTTCCTGCGCCTGGTTCAGGGCCGGCAGCAGCATTGCCGCCAATATTGCGATGATGGCGATCACCACGAGGAGTTCAATAAGGGTAAAACTTCTTTTCTTCATTTTTCATTCTCCTGGATGTTTAAGTTAAATGATCAAAGCCAGTTTTTCAAGTTCAAGATTTGTGCCGGATTTATTCGATGCGACTGTGAGCCGTTCGACCAGATGCTTCCGGTAGGCGGCAAAATCACGCCAGCGAAGAGCCGTCTTTACCGGCATGCCACGGTCGGAAATCAACACGTACCCCTCGTCGTTCACAATCAGTGGCAACAATGCCGTTTCAGTGTTGTCGACGGTATAGGCCAGATAAACCGCCGCAGTGTCGAAAAGAACACTGCTCCGGCTCCGGTACTTGTCATTGAAATCGCCATGAAAGCGCAACCAGGCATGATAATTTTCAATAATATAACGTGGGACCAGTTCTGCGGACTCCGCTATTTCCGCATAATCATCTCCATCGAGAATGATGTGTCCGCAATGATCCAGCGGAGTGATGACGAATTCACGCCAAGGCGCCTCAAACACCATCTGGGCCGCCTCAATATTCGAGCGTACGTTGTATTCCGCCACCACACCGATCACATTCTGATATGCTTTCTGAATCGAGCCGACCATAGCCACCAGACGACATTTGGAGATCAGGTCTGGACGGCGGCGGCAGATTTCCGCCAGATTCGTCATCGGCCCGATACCGATAATCGTGACACGGTCTTCGGATTCAATGATCTCGATGGCCCGCTCGAGTCCGTCATGATAGACCGCTCCCCGATAGCCCTCCAGATGGTAATCACCAAGCCACTCCGCCAATGATTCGATCAATTCACCGCTCCGGCACTGCGGTCCGATACCGATCGCTATATCATCATGACCCGTCAGGCTCAGGAATTTCGCAGCCAACCGGGCGCGGTAAACGGTGTTTCCGGCGCAGGTTAACAGCAACTTCAAATCCAGCTCAGGCGAGTTCAACAGCATCCCCAGCGCCCAGGTATCGTCAATATCGCAGCCGATATCGGTATCCAATATCACAGTCTCTTTTTTTGGCATATCCGTCTCCTTATTATTATCATTATACTGTTGCCGGCCCCGTTTCGCAATAATCTGCGATTGCACAAAAAAACAAAAAAACTATACAAATCGCTCCTGGGGACTGGACTTTGCAAGACGGTGAATTATAATAAGAAAAAACAACACCGGAGATGTATCGATGGAAAATCACGCAGAAATGCCGGTTCTTTATTATGCGGAACACTTTACGCGCGGTTTCGATGTTACGCAGCATCAGCACCATTGCTGTGAACTGATCCTGCCGGTCAACGGGCGTTGTACAATCGAAAGTTCGCACGGTATTGTTGATGGCACCCCGGGGAAATTGCTGGTGATTCCGCCGGAGGTTTCCCATAACCAGATCAACGAACCTGGAAGTACCAATTTTTTTTGCCTTTTCCAGGCTTCGCCTTCATTGCTCCGGCATCAATGGCGCACAATCAATGTCGAAGGTGAACAGTGGCTCCAGGATATTCTCTACGAACTTGACCGCATGTCCAGGAGCCAGGATACCACCGGCAGCAGCGGCCTGCTGCACAGTTTACTGGAGAGACTCGCCCGGCTCGAACAACAAATGGGCGCTCACGATGAAATGCACCCTTCTCTGGTCCGGGCGCTGAATTACCTGCACCGTCATTATACCGAGCCGATCAATATCGACGATGTCACCCGCCATGCCGCCGTCAGCACCAGTTTTCTCCGCAAACTATTTATAGGATACTGTAAAATGGCGCCGGTACATTATCTCCAGCACCTGCGGTTGATTCATGCCCAGAAACTCCTGTGCAACCCTTACCTTTCGGTCAGCGAAGTCGCTACCCAATGCGGCTTCAATAATCCGAATTACTTTATCCGTCTTTATTCACGTGCCTACGGCAAAACGCCCGGCAAGGACCGTACTCTATTTAACATTTAAAACGCCAAATAGCACAAAACAATTCTCCAGATTTACAATGACAGCTATCATAGCCCTGCTCAAGAGGCTCGGATTACTTTGCTTAATTTCGTCTAGCTGCGGGGATGTCTGTATTTGTGAAAATGAGTCCACATCGAACAATATTTGAGTCTGGTCATGAAAGAATAGCAATCTGGCCAGATCACACCAAGTTGCTATCGAAACTTATCACTATCGCATCAATGAATTGATTTGATTTTTTCTCATTTCGGTATATGGTTATTTCTGGTTCACTAAAATCTTATTTTTCCCGATAAGCAGAAATAGGCAAACAGAATCGACCATTTTGAGCTTATCGAAGGGGACGCGGAGTCCCTCCGTAGTATTGGTTTGGTGAAGAAAACGCTTCATGGAACACAAAGCTGTACCAGTTATCTGCAGCGACGTTTAAAAACAGGAATTATAGCACAAAATGAAAAACAAGAAAAGTCACCTGAAAAACCTGATGATGCTTGTCGTTGTCATGACGATCTTCACGGGATGCCAATCGGTAAAATCCGGTTCCGAAGAATCGGGCACAACGTTTGCGAAAGATGCGCTGGCGCCTTATGTCCAAAGTGGACAACTTCCGGGCGCAATCAATATTTTTTACAAAAACGGCGTTCAGGAAAGCACCTGCGTCGGTTATGCCGATGTCGCAGCCAAGCGTCCGATCACGATGAATGATGTCTATATGCAGTGCTCCCAGACCAAGGGTTTCTGCGGGGTGACCATCGCCATCCTCATTGAGGAAGGCAAAATTGCTCTCGATGATCCGGTTTCAAAATACTTGCCTGAATTCAAGGAACTCTGGGTGCTTGCCTCCAACAAAGACGGCGTGAAGACACTTGTCAGGGCGGAAAATACGCTCACGATCCGTATGGTCATGAACCACACCGGAGGTTTTCCGTTCGAGATTTGCGCGAAACAGGGCAACATCAAGGGCGGCGGCTGGAGCGGTGGCGCACCGCTTCGGCAGACAGCGGCTATCGCGGCCGCATGTCCGATCATGTTCGAACCCGGCACCAAGGCGCAGTATTCCAATACTGGCATCGACATCGGAGCGGCGATCGTTGAAGTCGTGACGGGGCAGCGTTGGGAAGATTTCCTCAAAGAACGTGTCCTGGCCCCTCTCGGAATGGCATCCACTTCGTTCCGGCCGACCGACCGGCAACTTGAAACGCAAGTGGAAATGTATGACTGTGTGGAAAATGCTCCCGCAACATACCGCCTGCAGAACAATATGCAGCAACGCCCCTACAACGATGACCATGTCTTCGCCTCGGCGGGCGCGGGACTCTGGACAACCGCAAACGACCAGCTGAAATTCTACAAGATGCTGATGAATCTCGGCATGGGGGAGAACGGCGTAAGGATTCTGAAAGAAGAGACGGTCAAAGAACTGCTGGCGAAGTCAACACGCCCGAAAGGGATGGGCGGGTATTCGTTGGGACTCAGCGCACCGGAAGAAGATAATGAGGATGCCTGGTTCGGGCATGGCGGCGCATGGGGAACAAATTGCATGGTCAACTGGCATCGCAAAGAATTGAAACTCTGGGCCGTACAGCTTAACGGAAACCCGCGTCCCTGGGATGCGGCCCGTTCGGCGGCGGAAAAAAGTTTCTTCCAATATGTCATCGACAACACCGGCGCGGATGCTTACACTGGTCGTGTTAAGTAAGCATAAAGAAATTGATATGCATACGGCATTTTGACAGTCTTATCGAGACGGTGCAAAATGCCGTTTCCATGCCATGATTTTGAGAAACCTGACGCGGTTGCCATCCGACATTTCAGCCCGTCCTGGAATGCCAGCACACCCAAAGGAACAACGTCTCCCGCTCCATCCTCAACCGCACCTGAATGATTTATTCCAATACCGTTACATGGGAAAATATTTAAAATAGAGGAGAAAGTTATATATCATTAGTTCGGATTGCCGAAGGATTTTGTGGTTTCTGGAGCTGAAGTTTCAATGGGTTTGTGTGGATGGAACAATACCGAATATTGATGCCATTCCCGCTAAGCCAGTATGTCTTCCATGAAAACCAGCATTTAATCGCAATGCAGAGATATCAGAAATTAATTAGTCCCGTCAAATAGTCTCTTGTAAATTCGACAGGTAAAGTTTGAGAGATGGTCGCATGGATCTAAATACCTTATTATATTTGTAATGATTAAAAATAATTCGTAAATATTTTATTACTGAATATTTTATGGATATCAATGATATACATATTGCAAATAATTATCGAATCTATTATATTATTGTGTAGCTGGAAATTTTATTAAAGAATTGAAGGTGCTGAAATTTCTGAATTTATGAAGCTGTCAGGTATTGGCAACATTTATATAGAAGCCTGTTCCGTTCCTTGGAACAAGGCTTTTTTGTTTTTTAATTGATGAATTTTTATTAATAAATATAATATTTCGGAGGTGTGTCTATGAGTTCGAAGGGAATGGAATTTTATCGCTTGGAAGACCGGGTGTTGTTTGAAGCGGCGGCTGCGGTGGAGATCGTCGAGGCAGCGGAAAATAACAATGATCCGAATGCAAACATGAACGAGGCGGACCGTCAGGCTCAGGAAGCCCGCGACGCCATCAAGAATGCCCCGCCCGAAAACCCTGCCGATGCGGCGATGGCTCAGGCGGACGTGTCGGACGTGTCGGACATGGCGGACCCCGATGCCGAGTTTCAGAAGCTGATCGAGGGGGATATCCCGGTTTTTGATGCGGGCGACCTCGATCCTGCGATCGATGCTTTGATCACCGATATCTTTCATCCGGTTGTGCCTGAGGGCGACTTGATGCATCTTACGCTGAATAACAATGGCGAAACCGTTTCCACTGGCAAGGAACTGGTCATCATCAACTCCTCCGTGATGGATGCCGACACTATCATTTCCGAGCTCGCGCCGAATCAGGAAGTGCTCCGCCTGGAAGCCGGGTCGGACGCCATGCAGCAGATTCTCGATTACCTCGACTCCTCCGATACTCAATATGACTCCATCCACATCGTTTCGCACGGCAACGCCGGGTACTTCGTGCTCAACGGCGAAGTGTTCGACGGCGATAACTTCGACGCCGCCGAGTGGGCCGCCGTGGGTGAGCATGTGACCGAAAACGGCGACATCCTGCTCTATGGCTGCAACCTCGCGGAAAACGCGGCCGGGCGCGACTTCATCGGCATGATCGCCGACGCCTCCGGCGCGGACGTGGCCGCCAGCACCAATGCCACCGGCATTTCCGGTGACTGGTCGCTCGAATACAGCCACGGCCTCATCGAAACCACCTCCATCTCCGTGGAAAACTATGCTCACAACCTGACCAACTATCAGGTATCCAATCTGAATGACTCCGGGGCTGGCTCACTCCGCCAGGCCGTGATTGATGCCAACGCCAATGCCGGAGCCGATGAAATTACCTTCTCGATTGACGGCACCATCACCTTGACCTCCGGCGAAATCTCTATCACGGACAGCGTTACCATCACCGGCAATGGCGCGGACAAGACCATCATCTCCGGCAACAACGCCTCTCGTGTTTTTAACGTCAACGCCAGCGGAAAAACGATCACGTTTGATGGACTGTCCATAACGAAAGGGCGTGTGGGTGGCAACGGTGGCGGGATTTATGTGGATATTGGCACGGTGAATGTGAGCAACAGTATAATCAGCGGCAATTCGGCTTCCAACAGCGGCGGCGGGATTTTCTTCGCCAACGGCACGATCAATGTGAGCGACAGTACCATCAGCGACAATTCAGCTTCTGACCATGGCGGCGGGATTTACCACAATAGCGGCACGATGACCGTCAGCAACAGTACGGTTTCCGGCAATTCGGCCAGCGGGAGTGTTAGTTTCGGCGGCGGGATTTTCGTCACCGGCGGCACGGTAGCCGTCAGCAACAGTACGGTCAGCGGCAATATGGCGAAGAGCAATGGCGGCGGGATTTACGGCAATACCGGCACGGTAAATATCGTCAATTCGACAATCAGCGGCAATAGGGTAACCGAAGGGCAGAACGACGGCGGCGGGATTTACATCGACGGCGGCACGGTGAATCTGCTGAACAGCATCGTCATCGGCAACACAGCCACGAGTGGAGCCGATGTTTATCACAACCGCGGCACAGTGAACGCCAAATACAATACCTATGGCACCTGTAACATCACCCTGGATATGACCAACATCCAGAGCACGGCGACGGCGGTGTTCGGAGCCAATGTTCTCGCGGACAACGACGGCCCGACTAAAACCATCGCGCTGGCGGACAATTCCACAGCCAAAGACGGTGTGTGGACACGCATCAACAGCAGCCAGTTCCAGTATCTGGCGAATGGCGTCTGGACCAATTTTGCCGCAACGACTCTGGCAAATCGAAATTTCTCCACCGACCAGCGCGGATATACCATGCTTGCCGCCTCCACCGGCAGTTATGCGTTGAGTACCGTCGATTCAGGATTGATGGTAAACGTCACTCACGACATTACGGCCTCCGACAGTGAAATCACGCTCCGCGAGGCGCTGGCCTATGCCCAGGGGCTCGGCGGCAGTCAGACGGTCTATTTCAGTGTTTTTATCAACGGACAGGAAATCACGTTGACGCAAGGTCAGCTGGCGATTGCGTTTTCGGTCACGATCCGGGGCAATGGCGCGGCGAACACCATCCTCTCCGGCGGCAGCGCCGTCCGCGTGTTCAATATCACCAGCGGCACTGTCACCCTCGACGGGTTGACCATCACCAAAGGCAATACGACTAGCTATGGCGGCGGGGTCTACATCGGCGGCAGTACGGTGACGATCAGCAATAGCACAATCAGCGGCAATTCGGCTGGAGGCGCTGGCGGCGGGGTTTACATCCTCAGCGGTACGGTGACGATCAGCAATAGCACAATCAGCGGCAATAAGGCCTCCTACGGCGGGGGAATTACCGTCATCAGTGGCACGGTGACGCTCAGCAATAGCACAATCAGCGACAATTCGGCTGGAGGCGGCGTCGGCGGCGGGATTGCCGTCTTCAGCGGCACGCTCACGATTACCGGTTCAACAATCAGCGGCAATTGGGCTATCAGCAACGGCGGGGGGATTTACCTCGACGGCGGCACAGTGAATATCGTTAATTCGACGGTCAGCGGCAATACGGCGATCCAGGCCCAGTACGGTGGCGGCGGGATTTTCATCTATAGCGGCACGGCGAATATCGTCGATTCGACGATCAGCGCCAATAGCGTGACCAGCTCCTTCCTTACCGCCGGCGGCGGCGGGATTCTCGTCTGGCACAACACCAGTACGGTGAACCTGCTGAACAGCATTGTCATCGGCAATACGGGGCTTTTGGGAGCCGATATTCTGAACGAGTCCGGCACGGTGAATGCCAAGTACAACATTTACGGAGTGACTTACGGCATCACGGTCACCGATTCATCCTGGGGCAGCACCAATACGCAGAGCACGGCGGCGGCAGTGTTCGTGAATACCGCTCCGGCTGATCACGTGTATGCGATCAAGGCGGACGGCGTGGCGGCGTACAAGGGGACGCGGGTTGGTTCCTATGTGGATGGAACCACCAAGTATGCCTTCTGGAACGGCACGGCGTGGCGCGACGCGGCGGATACCATCGACATTGCGGCGCCGGTCACCGCGATCACCGGCGCGCAGAACAGCAGCAATCCGGATGTCCGGACGCAGACCACACTGGCGTACAACGCCGGGGCGTATGCGTTGAGTACCACTTATGGCAAGGGATTGAATGTTACGACCAGTACCGACTGGGTCAATCCGTTCTCGAATCTGGTGTCGCTGCGCGAGGCCATCGACTATGCCGGAACGCTGGCAGCGGGCCAGACCATCACTTTCGCCACGGCAATCAACGGGCAGACCATCACATTGAATTCGGAACTGGGCGAATTGCTGATCAACTTTTCGGTCACGATCCGGGGCAACGGCGCGGCGAACACCATCATCTCCGGCGGCTGGAGCGGCGGCACCGCCACCAACGGCGTCCGCGTCT
This sequence comes from Victivallis vadensis, assembly GCA_040394635.1. Taxonomy (GTDB): domain Bacteria; phylum Verrucomicrobiota; class Lentisphaeria; order Victivallales; family Victivallaceae; genus UBA5239. Next base: position 43,834 of record JBEBRW010000038.1, read on the forward strand.
TCAACATCACCGGCGCGGCCGCTGTCGTCACCCTTGACGGCCTGACCGTGACCAAGGGCTATACGACTGGCAGCGGCGGTGCGATTGCCGTATCGAACGCGAGCGCGAATATCACCAACTCCACCATTGCCGGCAATATGGCCAGTACCGGCGGCGGCGGGATTTACTTCAACGGCGGCGGCAGTAAGGTGTTGAATATTTCCAACTCCACCATTGCCGGCAACAGGGCCAATAACGGCGGCGGGATTTTCGCCACCAGCGGCACGGCGAATATTGTCGATTCCACCATTACCGCCAATACCGCCACCAGTGCCCAGGGCGGCGGGATTTATGCCGACGGCACGGTGAATCTGTTGAACAACATCCTCACCGGCAATACCGCCAGTAACGTTGCCAACGACATTTTCAAACTGAGCGGCACGGTGAACGCCAAGTACAATATTTACGGTGTGATTTCCGCTGCTGCTTTGGATAATACCAATACGCAGGCCGCAGCTGCGGATGTGTTTGAGTCTTTGACTCCGGTCAACGGTATGTATGCGATCAAGGCCACCGGCGTGGCGGCGTACAAGGGCGCATTGGTCGCCAAGGGTGCGGACGGCAGCTATTATTACTCCATCGACGGCGGCACTACCTACTACAACGCGGCGGGAACTCCCGGCGCGACGACGTACACCGCCATCGCCACGGCGCAGAACGGCGTGAGCCGGACGCAGACCACGCTGGCGTATAACGCCGGGGCTTATGCGTTGAGCACCGTTTACACCAAAGATTACACCATTGTGACCACGAATCTCGATGACCGGAGCGTTCTCAACCCGTTCGTGAACAATGTGACCTTGCGCGAGGCGCTGGCGTATGCCAAGGGGCTTGGCACCGGCACAGAAACGGTGACCTTTAATGCCGGTCTCGGAACCATCACACTGAATTCGGAACTGGGCGAACTGGTAATCAACTTTTCGGTCACGGTGCGGGGCAACGGCGCGGCGAACACCATCATCTCCGGCAATGATGCCGTCCGTGTGTTCAATATTGACGGCGCAGCTACGGTCGTGACTCTCGACGGCATGACCGTGACCAAGGGCTACACAACCGGCATCGGCGGTGGAATTTACACCGCTGGCGGCACGGTAACGATCACGAACAGCACGATTTCCGACAATAGTGCTGATCTCGGCGGCGGCGGGATTAGCGCGGTGAGCGGCACGGTAACGATCACGAACAGCACGGTTTCCGGCAATAGCACCAACAGCGTCGGTGGCGGGATTCGCGTCGCTGGCGGCACATTGGCAGTCAGCAATTCGACGATCAGCGGCAATGAGGCGACCGACGGCGGCGGGATTTTCGTCAACAGCGCATTAACCGTTGTAAATTCGACGATCAGCGGCAATACCGCCACGAACAACGGCGGGGGGATTGCCAGCGGCCAGAACTGTACGCTTACTATTATCAATTCGACCATTACCGCCAACAGCGCCGTTGTCCACGGCGGCGGTTTTTACACCGACCTCAGTACGACGATATACCTGATGAACAGCATCGTCGTCGGCAACTTCCTCAGCGGCAACGCTGATGATATCTACCGCAACTCCAGCAATCTGTATGCCAAATACAACATCTACGGCACCTGCAATGTCACGCTGGACGCGACCAATACGCAGAGCACCGCGACGGCGGTGTTCGATACCACCGACCCCGACAATCCGTATGCGATCAAGGCCACCGGCGCGGCGGCGTACAAGGGGACGAAGGTCGGCACTTATGATGACAGCGGCACGACCAAATATGCGTTCTGGAACGGGACGGCGTGGCGCGACGCGGCGGATACCATCGACATTGCGGCGGCGGTCACCGCGATCACGACGGCGCAGAACAGCAGCAATCCGGATGTCCGGACGCTGGGCGGCACGGTGTACAACGCCGGGGCGTATGCGTTGAGTACCACTTATGGCAAGGGATTGAACGTTACGTCCAGTACGGACTGGGTCAATCCGTTCTCGAATCAGGTGTCGCTGCGCGAGGCCATCGCCTACGCCAAAGGGTTAGCTACCGGCACCGAAACGGTGACGTTTGCCGACGGGCTCGGGACCATCACGCTGGATGCGTTCTATGGTGCACTCGCGATCGACTATTCGGTCACGGTGCAGGGCAACGGCGCGGCGAATACCATCATCTCCGGCGGTTGGAGCGGCGGCGCGAATACCGACGGCGTCCGTGTGTTCAATATCACCGGCGCAGGAACGGTCGTCACCCTCGACGGCCTGACCGTGACCAAGGGCTATACGACTGGCAACGGCGGCGGGATTTATGGGGATACCGGAAGCACGATCACTGTGAACAACAGTACGCTCAACGGCAATAGGGCAGCCAATGGCGGCGGCGGGATTTGCGTCGACGCCGGCACGGTGGCGGTCAACAATTCGGAGATCAGCGGCAATACGGCTTCCATTTTCGGCGGCGGGATTTACGTCTACGGCGGCAGCATCACGATTACCGATTCGGAGATCAGCGGCAATACGGCTTCCGATGGCGGCGGCGGGATTTACGTTGTTGACAGTACGACGAACGTCAGCAATACCACGATCAGCGGCAACACGGCCTACAGCGGCGGCGGGATTTTCGTCAACGGCGGCACGGTGGCGGTCAGCAATTCGACGATCAACGGCAATACGGCCAGCTTCGGCGGCGGGATTTACATCAACGCCGGCGGCACGCTCAATATGACCAATTCGACGATCATCGGCAATACGGCCGGCTACGCCGGCGGGATTTTCGTCTACGACGGCGTGGCGAATGTCAGCAATTCGACGATCAGCGGCAATACGGCCACCGGCTACGGCGGCGGGATTTACGTCGAGACCGGCACACTGAATCTGCTGAACAGCATTGTTCTCGGCAATGTCGCCGATGACATCTTCAATCAGGGCACCGTCAATGCCAAGTACAACGTTTACGGTATGATTATCGGCGTTATTTTGGACGATACCAACACGGAGAGCTTTGCGGAGGATGTGTTTGTGGATGTGGCTCCGGCGGACCATGTGTATGTGATCAAGGCGGATGGGCCGGCGGCGGTCAAGGGGACGCTTACCGGGGCGAATGCAAACGGCAATCTCTATTACCGCAATATGAGCGATAATCAATGGTATGGTATGGACGGCAGTTGGACCGGCAACGTGTTCGACGCGAATGATCCGAACTATGGGCTGGATGTGGCTCTCGGTACGGTGATCACCACGGCGCAGAATCTGGATGTTAATGGGGACCCGGTGAGCCGGGTGTGGAGCGGGGTTTCGCAATACAATGCGGGGGCTTATGCGTTGACGGCGGAAGCGCCGGGATTGGTGGTCACCACCAGCGATGACGTGATCAATGCGTTCGACGGCGTGACCAGTCTGCGCGAGGCGCTGGCTTATGCCGGGGAGCTTTGGATTACGCTCGGCGTGGCGCAGACGGTCACGTTTGCCGACGGACTCGGGACCATTGCGCTGGATGCGTCGCCGGGTGAGTTGTTCATCGATTTCGCGGTCACGGTGCAGGGCAATGGCGTGGATTATACCATCGTTCAGGCCGGGGCCGATCAGCGCGTGTTCAATATCGCGGACGGCGTGACGGTCACGCTCAACGATATGGCCATGCAGGGCAACGGTATTGTTGCCGGTAGTGGCGGGGTGATTTATACCGGGTCCGGTAGTATGTTGAATGTCGGCAACGTGACGGTTTCCGGCGGACAGGCGGGCGGCGGCGGCGGGATTTTCATCGACGCCGGCGGCACGCTCAACATGACCAATTCGACCGTCAGCGACAATACGGCCGTCTGGGGCGGTGGGATTTACGTCTACGACGGCAGCATTACGGTTACGGATTCGACGGTCGATGGCAATACGGCCTCCAATAGCGGCGGCGGGATTTACGTCTACGGCGGCAGCATCACGATTACCGATTCGGAGATCAGCGGCAATACGGCCACGTACAACGGCGGCGGGATTTATGTTTACGATACTACGGTCACGATTACCGGTTCAACGGTTAGCGGCAACATGGCTGACTGGACCGGCGGCGGGATTTACGTCAACAGCGGAAGCAGCACGATTAACGATTCGGAAATCAGCAATAATACGGCCTCCGACAGCGGCGGCGGGATTTTGATCTTCAGCGGCACGGCGAATATCGCCGGTTCGACGGTCAACGGCAATGATGCCTGGAACGGCGGTGGGATTTTCGTTGTTGACAGCACGCTCACAATCACGGATTCGACGGTCAGCGGCAATGAGGCAGGCTACGTCGGCGGCGGGATCAATATCGAAGGTGGCGTGTTGAATGTCGTCAACAGCACCATTGTTTCTAATGACGCGGCCAACGGCGGCGGGATTTTCGTCAACGGCGGCGTGGCGAATCTGTTGAATAATATCATCATCGGCAATAGTGCTTCTATTTATGAGGAGTCCGATATCCGGGTCCAGACGGCGGGAACGCTGAATGGCCGGTACAATATTGTCGGAACCGGCACGGTGCTTGACGAAGGCAGCGGCGGCTCGTGGAACGACAGCAACGTGCAGAGTGATCTGTGGGCGGTGTTCGTGAATCCGGATAATTCGCTCGATATCCGGGGTGACGGTGTGGCGGCGTATATGGGTACGCTGACGGCGACCGGGGCGAACGGCGAATTGTATTATCGCGACATAGACGACGGCGACTGGTATATGGTCGGCGACGACGACACGACCTACGGCGAGTTCGTCAACGATCCGAATCAGAATTACGGGTTGACGGCTGCGGGCGCCACGGTGCTGGCGACCGCGCAGAACGGCGTCGACCGCACGCAGACCGACTTGGCGTACAACGTCGGCGCGTACGCGCTGGATACCGTGTCCAAGGACAGTGTGTTTGTGACGACCGATGTGGACTGGGTGAATCCGTTCGCGGGCGAGGTGTCGCTGCGCGAAGCGCTGATTTACGCGGCGTCGCTGGGCGGCACGCAGTATATCAGTTTCGATAGCTGGATCAGTTGGATTACCCTGGACACCCGGTACGAGGCGCTGGAGATCGGGTCGAATGTGATCATCGACGGCGGCGAAAACGGCGTCACGATCTGGGTCAAGGACAGCGGCACGGACATGGCGGCCAATCACCGCGTGTTCGAGATCGGCGACGGCCTTGAAGTGACGTTGAACAACCTGTGGCTCTATGGCGGCGACGTGTCCGTTAACAGCGGTGACGAAGCCAACGGCGGCGTGATCTGGGCCGGAGCGGGCTCCGCGCTGACGCTGAACAATGTCAACATTTACAGCGGCGTGGCCGTGAACGGCGGCGGGATTTGCATCAATGGCACACTGACGGTCAGCAACAGCACGATCAGCGGCAATACGGCCGGTTGGGGCGGCGGCATTTACGGGAGCTTGGACAGCAGTATCACGATTACGGATTCAGAGATCAGCGGCAATACGGTCACCGACAATGGCGGCGGGATTTTCATCAATGGCACACTGAATATCAGTAACAGTACGGTCAGCAGCAATACAGCCTCCAACTCAGGCGGCGGGATTTGCGTGTTCAATGGTACGTTGACGGCCAGCGATTCGACGATCAGCGGCAATACGGCGTACGGCAACGGCGGTGGGATTTTCATCGGCGACGGCGATAGCATCACGATTACCGGTTCGGAAATCAGCGGCAATACGGCCAGCTACGACGGCGGCGGGATTTTCATCGGCGACGGCGGCACGCTCAATATGACCAATTCGACGGTCAGCGGCAATACGGCCAGCAACAATGGCGGCGGCATTTACGGCTGGGATAATTCCGTGCTCGATATTACGGATTCGTTCATCGAATCCAATATTGCCGCCGATGGCGGCGGCGGGATTCTCGCCCGGGAATATTGTACGCTCAACATCAGCGGTTCCTACATCCGCTGGAATGAGGCGTTCAACGGTGCGGGCGTTCGCGGCTGGAACAACAGTATGGTCGCAATTACCAATACGGAAATCAGCAGCAATACGGCCCTCGGTAACGGCGGGGGGATTTACGGGGATATGGGCAGCAGCATCACGATCAGTGATAACAGCATGGTCAGCGGCAATTCGGCGTACGGCAACGGCGGCGGGATTTACGTCGATAGCACACTGACGGTCAGTAATAGTACGATCAGCGGCAATACGGCCGGCGGCAACGGCGGCGGGATTTCCATCAACAGCGGTACAGTCAATGTCGTCAATTCGACGATTGTGCTCAATACGGGCAACAACGGGATTTTCGTCGAGACCGGAACGCTGAATCTGCTGAACAGCATTGTCCTCGGCAACGACGGTTATGACATCTACAACGAAGGCACCGTGAATGCCAAGTACAACGTTTATGGCGCCAGCAATATCGAGCTGGACTATAGCAACGTGCAGAGCAATCTGTGGGCGGTGTTCGTGAATCCTGATAATTCGCTGGAGATCCGGGCGGAGAGCGTGGCGGCGTACTTTGGTACGCTGACGGCGACCGGGGCGAACGGTGAGTTGTATTACCGCGACATGGAGAGCGACGAGTGGTATATGGTCGGCGACGACGACACCACTTACGGCGAGTTCGTCAACGACCCGAATCAGAATTACGGGTTGACGGCCGCGGGCGCCACGGTATTGGTGACCGCGCAAAACGGCGTCGACCGCACGCAGACCGACCTGGCGTACAACATCGGCGCGTACGCGCTGGATACCGTGTCCAAGGGATTGACGGTGACGACCAATGTGGACTGGGTGAATCCGTTCGCGGGCGAGGTGTCGCTGCGCGAAGCGCTGATTTACGCGGCGTCGCTGGGCGGCACGCAGACGGTTACGTTCGACAGCTGGATCTACAGGATTACCCTGGACACCCGGTACGACGAGCTGGAAATCGGGTCCGATGTGATCATCGACGGCGGCGAAAACGGCGTCACGATCTCGGTCAAGGACAGCGGCAGTGACACTGCCGCGAAGCACCGCGTATTCGAGATCGGCGACGGTTTTGAAGTGACGCTGAACAACTTGTGGCTCTTTGGCGGCGACGTTTCCGGCGAGGCCGATGACGAAGCCAACGGCGGCGTGATCTGGGCCGGAGCGGGTTCCACGCTGACGCTGAACAATGTCGGCATTTACAACGGCGTGGCCGTGAACGGCGGCGGCATCTACGGCGACACGGTGATCGCGAACAATTCTGATTTTGTATATAACACCGCAAAGGCGAACGGCGGTGGCATCTACGCTGACACGGTGATCGTGAATGATTCGGGCATTATCGCTAACCACGCTACGAACGGCGGCGGGATTTACGGCGACACGGTGATCGTGAACAATTCGCTGATTGCTGCCAATACATCAACGAACGACGGCGGCGGGATTTACAGCAACAACGTGACCGTGAATGATTCATGGTTCGAGGCCAATTCGGCGACTGCGAACGGCGGTGGGATTTATGGCAACACGGTCAGCGTGGCCAATTCCACCTTCTACAGCAACAGCGCCTGGAGCGGCGGCGGGATTTACGCGAATGGCGGTACGGTCAGCGTGGTCAATTCCACTTTCTACGGCAATACGGCTGATTGGATCGGCGGCGCGATTTTCGCCGACAGCGGCAGCATGGTTACCGTGGCCAACTCGACCATCTCCGGCAATATTGCCAATACTACCGGCACCGGGATTTATGTCAACGGCACGCTGAACCTGATCAACTCGATCGTTCTCGGCAATGACGGCTCGGGCTATGAAATTGACTGCGAAGGTACGTTCAACGCGGCGTATTCGGTCTACGGCAGTCACCTGGCCTGGAGCGGTGACCGCAGCATGGGCAACATCGAAGACGCCACCGTCGAAGAGGTATTTACCGGCGAATTTGTCGACGGCGTCCTGCCGATCCTTGCCGACGGCCCCGCCGCAGGCAGCGGCACGCTGGTCGGCCGCGACGGCGACGACTTCTATTTCGTGCACAACGGTGCGTGGCTGAGTTTCACCGCCTCCGGCGCTCCGACTGAAACCTTCGACTACGACCAGAAGGGCGATATTCGCCTGGTCGACGGCTACTACGCCATCGGCGCGCTGTCGTCGGCCTACGTGCCGCCTGTGCCGCCGGATGACCCGGAAAACCCGTCGCTGGTAGTAACCACCCTCGACGACATCGTGGACGCCTATGACGGCGTGATTTCGCTGCGTGAAGCGCTGATCTATGCCTTCACCAACCCCGAACTCGGTTACACCATCACGTTTGATGATGCGCTGTTCAACGGTGGCAACGACATCACGATCACCATTGATTCCGAGCTGGCGATCTATACTTCGCTGCTGGTCATCGACGGCGGCTTTGGCCGCACCGTCACCATCAAAGTACAGGAAACCGGCGTCTCCGATTACCGCGTGTTCGCCACGACCGACGATTCGACGGACTGGGACCTCACGCTCCGCAATCTGCACCTGCAGGGCGGCTATGTCGCCGGCGAGGGCGGCGCGCTGTCTGTCGACGGCATCAACGTTAATCTGACGCTGGAATACGTCACCGTATCCGGTTCGCATGCCAGCAGTTACGGCGGTGGCGTTTATGCACACGGAAGCACCATCAACATCGACATTATCAACTCCACCATTTTCGGTAATATCACCGACAGCAATTGGGGCGGCGGCATGGAAGCCTTCGGCGGCGATATCACAGTCAATGTGATCAACTCCACCATCGCCGGCAATGTCGTGGTCGAAAACGGCAAAGGCGGCGGCATCGACATTGACAGTTCGAACAGCTCCACGCTGAACCTGATCAACTCGATCGTCCTCGGCAATATCGATGCCGCAGGCAATGCCAACGACCTGAGCATTTATAACGGAACCTTCAATGCCGCCTATTCGATCTACGGCGCTTACAACGATGATGCCATCGGCGATCGCAGCATGGGCAACATCGAAGACGCCACCGCCGAAGAGGTTTTCACCGGCGAGTTTGTCGACGGCGTGCTGCCGATCCTCGCCGACGGCCCCGCAGCGGGCAGCGGCACGCTGGTCGGCCGCGACGGTGGCGACTTCTATTTCGTGCACGAAGGTGCGTGGCTGAGCTTCACCGGCAGCAGTACTCCGACCGAAACCTTTGACTACGACCAGAAGGGCGATATTCGCCTGGTCGACGGCACTTACGCCATCGGCGCGCTGTCATCGGCCTACGTGCCGCCGGTGCCGCCGGAAACCCCGTCGCTGGTGGTGACCACCCTCGACGACATCGTGGACTTCTACGACGGCGTGATTTCGCTGCGCGAGGCGCTGCTCTACGCGCAGAGCAACCCCGAACTCGGCTACACCATCACCTTCGCCGACGCACTGTTCAACGGTGGCAACAACATCACGATTACCATCGATTCCGAGCTGGCGATCTATACTTCACTGCTGATCATCGACGGCGGCTTCGGCCGCACTGTCACGGTCAAAGTACAGGATGTCGGCGTCTCCGATTACCGTGTTTTCAGCACGACCGACGATTCGGCGGACTGGGATATCACGCTCCGCAATCTGCACCTGCAGGGCGGCTATGTCGCCGGCGAGGGCGGTGCGCTGTATGTGAGCGGCAATGATGTCAACCTGTCGCTGGAATACGTCACCATATCCGGCTCGAGCGCGGCATGGGGCGGCGGGATTTACGCTTACGGTGACAACACGGTCAACGTCAATATCATCAACTCGACGATCTTTGACAATACCGCAACCGGCGGCTACGGCGGCGGCATGGAGGCCTTCGGCGGCGATGTGACGGTGAACGTGGTCAACTCCACCATCGCGGGCAATACCGGTGATGTTGGTGGCGGCATCGACGTCTGGGGCAACAATAGTTCCACACTGAACCTGATCAACTCGATCATCCTCGGCAACACCGACACCGTGGGCAACGCCCACAACCTGTACATCTACGAAGGCACCTTCAACGCCGCCTACTCGATCTACGGCGCTTACAACGCCGATGAAATCCTCGGCGGCGACCGCAGCATGGGCAACATCGAAAACGCCACCGTCGGACAGGTCTTCACCGGCGAGTTTGTGGATGGCGTGCTGGCAATTCGTGCCGACGGCCCCGCCGCTGGCAACGGCACGCTCGCAGGCTATGGCAATGGTGACTTCTACTTCATGCACAACGGCGCATGGATGAGCTTCACTGGTGACGGTGTTCCGACCGAGATTTTCATCTTCGCCCAGAACCGCGATGACGAGGGCGACCCCGTCCGCCGCGACGAAGGCGAATCCTACAGCATTGGTGCGTATGCCATCGATGCCACACCGGTCCCGCCCGTTAACGATGAAAGCGGCAACCGTACGACTTCATCCGGCCTGCACCTCGATTACAGCGCCACGCTGCCGAATATGCAGGCCATCGAAGCGATGCGCAACAGCGAGGCGAATTTTGCCAGCAGCGTCGGTAACAACACCTTCAACCAGAGCGCGGCGCGCACCTATACCGAATACCTCGGCTCCATCGGCGCGGGCTTCAGCTGGTCGTCCGGCAGGCCCTACGGCGCTCTTCCGGGGTCCAATGTCTACGGCGAGTTCCGTCCCGCGTGGGCCGGCGGTTCCGGTTTCGGCGACCGTCAGGGCCTCGGCGAAGCGTTCGAGTCGACCAATGAAATGCAGGACATCCGCGCCGACATCGTTGAAATGGAACTGCCGGGCTCGACCCGCTCGGGCCAGTTGACCTTCGGCGGCAATCGCTTGAACGGCCCGCATTTCGTCGCCGGCTGGAGCCGCGACGGCGTCGACCAGTTGACCCTGACCGACACCGCCGAAACCAAGGTGACCGGCAACGCCATGTTCGCCTACCTCGACGAAGCCCTGCCGCCGATCGTGCGCCGTCAGGCCGTTCCGGCCCTTGCATCGGATCTACCGGAATTAGCTGCGGTCGAAGTCGCCGAGCTCGATAAATCAGATGCATTCAAGAGTATTTTCGATCGCGTAATCGAAGAAATATTAACCATTTAAGGGG
>JBEBRW010000039.1:0-53209 GCA_040394635.1 Victivallis vadensis
GTAAGTTTAAAAGTAACCATCTGAGCTTATTTTTTCACAAAGCGCAGAAGAGGCTAAATTGTTAAAGCATATTGCGGTGAAGATTGCGTGTCTTTAATCTCAAAAGAAAGGCAAGAAGATTTATTTTGCTCCAGATATAGCTCTAAGGCATTTTTAATGTTCTCTCCGTGCAAAGCACCTGAACCAGTTAAAGGAAGGAGTGCTAAGATTTTTATCTTAGAAGAAGTTTGTACATTAGTTAAATTAGAGTAAGTAATTCCAGCGAAAAATCCTAATATACAAATAGTTATAGCAAAATACATAATTCTTTTTTTCATATTTCTTCTCTCTTGTTTTTAGCTATTTTTGGTATAGTTATTAGAAATGTTTTGTTTCTAGAGGAGAAAGTTTCTATGGTTTGGCGGATGCGGGCGGACTCTTGGGAGTCTACGGCCTGAAAGGGTTCATCCAGCATCAGGAGGATCACTCCCGAGGCGTTGATGGCGCTTTCGAAGCTCAGGCGGCGGCTTTCGCCGCCGGAGAGACTGCCGGCCTTGCGGTTGGCTTTGTCCGCTAAAGGAATTGTTTCAAGTTTGTTCAGAAGCGAGTTCTCCTTTACTGTTCCTTTGGTGAATAATGTACCTTGTGATCGAGTTAAATGCAAACCAAGTCTGGCACGTTCCCAGATCGGTAGTTTGTTTACTTTCTTATCATTGATCTTCAGACTGCCAGTCTTCAGGTCGATGATGCCGGCGAAGGCGTCCAGCAGTGTGCTTTTGCCCCAACCGTTCGGAGCTTCGAGCAGGGCTACTTCACCTTCGTAGAGTTCGAAGCCCAAAGGCTCGGAGATTACCTGCCGGGTGTCACGGTTGACGGTTACGTTTTCTACATTCATGACCCGTTTACCTTCGATTCCGCGACCGGCGATGGTAAGTCTGGCTCCGTTGGGAAGATCAAGCTCAATAAAACGCCCTGTCTGCAGTGAAACGGATTTCATCCATTCACGCAGTTCACTGCCGGGATCAGCGATATTGCGTTCCGGAGTACCGACGGTGAGTCTACCTTTATCCAATGTCCAAACGGTGTGCGCGATATTGGAAATCACTGGAATGTTAAAAGCATGTTCAATGATCACAAGAGTGATTTTGTGTTCTCTGGCGAGCTTGCCCAGCATTTCGACGACGTTCTTGATACCGCCGAGATCCAGTCCAGCCAACGGTTCGTCCAAAAAGAGCACCCGTGCACCGGCTTGGATTGCCCTGGCGATGGCTACGCGTTTGGACTGTCCGAGCGAGATCCGGTTGCCGGAGGACTCTTCGCGGCCTTCCAGGCCAAACTGTTTCAAAATGGTGTCGGCGGCTTTGACGTTTTCCGCTTCAGCCTTGCTGATCAGCCAGGGAGTGAAAAGGGCTTTGACCGGATTTTCGCCAGGTTGTTTCGGGGCTGCCATGGCGATGTTATCACGCAAGGTTTGAGTGGCGAACAGTCGAACATCCTGCCAAGTCCTGCCTAGACGTTCCTCGGCCAGGCGCTCTGGAGAGAAATAGGTAAAGGGCAGGATACGGCTCCACCATGGACGCGGAAAGCTGAAATTTACCTCTTTGCCATTGCGAGCGGTAATGGTGCCAGCGTCCGGTTCCAGATTGCCGGTCAGAATATTCAACAGCGTCGTTTTACCGGAGCCATTAGCTCCCTGCAGCAGGACTACTTCGCCCTCCCGAAGCGTCAGGTCAACGCCAGCCAATACCGTATTGCCGCCGAAGGACTTTTTCAGCCCTTGTGCTTCCAGAACGATACATTCCTGCGTATTCATTTTAACTCACCTTATAAATTCCGGCAATACCGGAGGGTTTGAATCTTACAATTACCACTAACAACAATCCATACAGCATTACCCGGAGCTCGGCTGCGACCGGGTCCGGGATATGCATGAAGCGCAGGATTTCTGGAATACCCAGCAGAACAGCCGCACCGACCAAAGGACCACGCAGATTCCCCACGCCACCGACCAGAACCATGGACAGCAGCAGAATCGATTGATCCATTGAAGCAAGGCTCGGATCGATATAGCTGGTATAGCTGCCGTAAAGCGCGCCGACAACTGCCGCCATGGCCGAAGCGATGGCGATGGCCTGGACTTTCAGAAATGGCACCGATTTGCCGAGGTTCCGGGTGACCAGTTCATCGTCGCGCATGCACATCAGAACCCGTCCCCAAGGAGATTTAAGCAGGAGATAGCATACTCCGAGAAAGATTGTCGCGATTAGGAGAGACAGAATCGCCATACTGCCCAGCGAGCTCAGTTTCATACCGAAAATGACCGGACGGGGGATTCCGGCAATACCGAAAGGGCCGTTGGTCAAATTAGTAAAGCTGCCCAGCTTGGCATCACTGTTGACCCAATTGTAAGCCGCGCTGTAAACCAGTATCTGCACCGCCATGGAGGCCATGACAAAATAATCGCCCTTCAGTCGCCAAGTGGGCAACGATACCAGCAAGCTCAAAACACTGCCAACAACAAATGCCAAGAGGAGAGCGGATATGGCATCCAGCCCGAGAACAAGTGTTCCAAGCGCATAAGCATATGCTCCGATGGCAAAATAACCGGCATGAGCAAGCGTCAGCAAGCCGCAGTAGCCGACGATGATATTCAGGCTCATGGCCAGCGTGGCATAAATGCCGAAATAGATCAGAAGGTGGTAGAGATAGTTCATGATTCAGCCGCCTCCAAACGTTCTTTTTCGCCAAGGATGCCGTTGGGTTTCAGAAAAAGGAATACCGCCAACAACAGGAAAGTAATCGCATCCTGCCAACGGGCTGACGCATGCCAGACCACCTGCGAACGGATAATCCCGAGCAGCAGACCACCAATGACCGGTCCGGTAAATCTATTTTTGCCGCCAATAATCGTAGCCACAATTGCCAGCAATACCGCCGACATACCGACATGGGGATCAAAACCGAGGTCATAAGCACTCATCAATCCAGCAGTAGCCCCAAGTCCTCCCGAAATTGCAAAAGCAATCATACGCAATCGGTCAGTATTATAGCCCAACAGCGCCATTTGAATCGGATTATCGGCCAAACCGCGAAACTCCAAACCGATCCTGCTTCGCCTGAGCCATATAAAGAACAACGCAAGAACGATTATTACACCAACCAGCACAACCAACTGCGATTGAGCGATAATAATGCCACCGGGCCGATAAACCTGTCCGATTCCGGTTTTCAAAACTCGGGGATCATTTCCCCAGATTAAGGCTACCAGTTGAACCAAGATCATGTATATGCCCAACGATGAGATCATATGCGCCCCCGACGAGGATTTGCGTTTTTCCAACGGGCGATGGTTAAGTAGGTCGCAAAGTACCGAAACAATTATTCCGACAATAATCGCGATCAATACCGCCAGACTCCAGTGGAGCCCCAAACTCATGCATTGCAAAGCGATATAGGGCGACAGTACATAGACTCCAGCCAAGGCAATATAAAATACGCCAGTCGGCAGATACACAGTCATGTATGCCGTAGCAAGCAGTGCAATCAGTGCTCCATTGCACAAACCATTAAACCATATTTGCATTTCAGTTTTTCATTTTAATTTTTGAAACTTTATTCGAGACACCAGTATATGCAGCAAATAGCATGCCAACTTTCTCCGGATATTTGTTGCTCAATTCTCTCTACCTCAGAATCATCATCTTGTCAAAAATGTAACCAATGGTGTCATTTTTGAAACCAAATATAGAATATCACACTCTTGTTGATAATGCAAATTTTTAAACAAATAAATGAAAAGAAACAAAAATCTCTAAATCCGATTGGTCTTTACCGCTATATTCTTTCGATGCATACGTCACATACGCTTCTCGTAATTTTCTTACTTTTTGATATTATTAAAAAAAACTCGATTTTTTCCCCTTTTTGCTAGTACTAATGTTGCTCATTCAGACTCCATGATGCATTCGCCTTGGCTAAACATGCTTCATGTATTTCATTGTATCATCATGATTATAAATAATTTGCAATTTTTTAAAATGAGATTATAATAGATGACATAACTAAAAAATCAGGAGTTCTTAATGAATAAAAATCGATGTTCATATATTTGGAAATTAGTGGTGGATGCATTCCAGAAAAGCGAAGAAAAAAGAATGCAACTTGCTAATTGCTATGGAGAACCGACATTTTGGCGAGAAAATTCGAATGGGGATAGAACTTTGACTGGCCTCAATTTGCAATATTTCAGTGGAATATTCGTTGAGTTACTAAACCCTATTTACGAGCCGACAGAGGATTCATTTTATCTGTATAATACCGAAAATGGACTCTGGGAATTGCTCTCATCATCATTTTTACATCATGCAATATCAGCTTTGCTCCAAGCTCAGGCCGATAGTGGTTCTGATGAGATTCTGCAAAAACGTTCTCCGCGCCTTATCCGCGATATTGTTGAATTATCCAAAGCATTATGTCATGAAGCAGATTTTTTTAATCAACCAAAATCATTATACATACATTGCCAAAATGGTATGCTGGTTTTTTCTCCCGAAGACCAACGCTGGATCATGAAATCATTTT
Source organism: Victivallis vadensis (assembly GCA_040394635.1). GTDB lineage: Bacteria > Verrucomicrobiota > Lentisphaeria > Victivallales > Victivallaceae > UBA5239. The sequence continues at coordinate 4,561 of JBEBRW010000039.1, forward strand.
CACCGGAATTTCGTAGTCGAAATCAGAATAGTATTACTTATAATCCAGAGGCAGAATGTCCGATTTTCTTAAATCAGTTGTTATTTCCGGCCATATCAATTTCTGACGTTGATATTTTGCAAAAGTATGTCGGCCAATGTCTGTTAGGCAAAAACACCAGTCAGAAATTTCTACTCCTCACAGGAACCGCTGGCGGAGGAAAATCCACCCTCATCAATATCATTGAGCAATTAGTCGGTCGGCAAAACTGTACAGAACTTCGTCTTGAGCATTTAGGAAATCGCTTTGAGCTACAACGGTTAATTGGCAAATCATTGCTAACGGGCAAGGACGTCAAATCCAATTTTCTCAATACTCCGGGTGCATACAAATTGAAAGCGTTAACTGGTAGCGACATTATGACTATTGAGAAAAAAGGCAAAAATGAATCGAGTGATATTGTTGGTAATTTTAACGCCATAATCGCCAGCAATAACCGCCTCAGTATCTCTCTGGATGGTGATTATGATGCCTGGTTCAGGCGGCTTCTGTGGATCAGATATGAAAATACGCCTCCCGCGAATCCCATTACCGATTTTGACCAGAAACTTCTTAAGGAAGAAGGGCCAGGAATCTTGAACTGGGCTCTTTCTGGTGCAACCAAAATATTATTAGCCGGAGGACAGATAAAACTCACGGATGAGCAGCGCAAATTAATTGAAGATTACCTTGCAAGTTCAGATATCGTAGGACACTTCACCAAAACTTGTGTTGAACGAGGAGAAAAATCTGACACCCTCACGGTCTCGGAATTGCATTTGGAGTTTCATCAATTTTGCGCCCGGCAAAATTGCCTTCCACTGCCTGGGCGTATCTTCTATGGCAAACTGGGCGATGCGATGTTGTCATTGCACCATGTTCCCAAAAGGACGGATGTTTCCCGAGATGGAAAAAATCAGCGGGGATTTTACGGAGTCAGACTAAAATCTGTAAAAAAATCTGGACTTTAATCCCATGAAAAACAATCATCCAGGAGGTAAGTATGACATAGAGAAAATAATTTGTTCGTGAAATTAAGTATCAAAAACACATCTTATTAATAAAATATAAAACAGGAACGACCATGAAACATCATATTTTTAAGAATTTAAAATTGCAAATCATTGAACCTGAAAAAGAAGACGTTGGATACCCGACCATTGTGAAGTCCGATGGGCCGATCACGGTATCAAACTCCGTAATGCTGTATCACCCTGAAACTAAGGATGATTGGGTTACTGCTCTGCGCCATTCTCCTGGGTGGGCAGATCAATGTCCATGCTGGGACGAATTCACCGAACAGGATTGGAGGGATTTGTTAAGCAGCCAAATATCATTACATGAATATTACAAAGGTCACGCAACGCACGAAAAAGCAGAAAGGATATAGCTTTCTTAACTTGCTAACTGAAAGGCGGTCAGTATAGTTGCTGGCCGCCTTTTTCTTCAATGAAAAATAACAAAGAGAATTGAAAAATGAAATTTAAAATCATGTCGACATATCAAGCTCAAAGACTAGAAATGGAAAATAACCTGTTAAAATTATATCATGTCGCGATATCATCTGAAGTACTGAACTCAAATAAAGAAGAATGGTGTTCGCGGTTTAATCAATTAGTCGAGCGTTCAGGCAAGGGTATGATTTCCAGTAATGAAACGAATATTTGGTTTCTGATTCTTTTACTTGATCCACGAGCTATACATTGCTGTCCCTGCTTTAATGATCTGGGCCTTTTCGACAAAGCCACGCTGATAAAACATCATCCAAGCTTGCTTGAATTTTGTAATATTGATGATCTGTCGCCATATATGGTTGAATTGGTACTGGCGCAACCTTCGTTACTGGAGAAATTTCCTCTCCATTACTATGACTGGCTTAAGTTATTGATTGAAAACACGAGTTTTGCCGATAAATGCAACTGCTGGCATGAATTTGCAGCAGAAGATTGGCAAGAGCTCTTGGCCGCTCATCCTGAGCTCAGTATCTATTATACAGGAAATATGAATCATACCGTGGAGAAGAGTATATTTAGACAATAATTTTAACAGGGAATGAATCATCGGCAAAATATAACGTATAACGACAATTTAATATAGTTTTTTTCAACTAAACAAGTTCACTCAGAAAACGCCAAATTCACAGTGAAGAACATGTTTAGCGGATGCGCCTTCTTTATGGGCGTCTTCTGTCTACATTGTTCTTCCGGGTATTGGCGTACCTCTGAGTGAGTGTAACAGAGGGCGCCTTTTTTAATGCCCGTAAATGGAGGAGATCCAACATGCCAGAAGTCGTGTCCAAATCCAGACCGTCAATCCACCAGTACCTGATCCGGTATTTCGTCGACAAAAAACGAGGTTCCGTGCTGGATGTTCCCGCTGGTTATGGTTTTTTAAGCGAACAGCTTCAAAAACTCGATTATCAAGTCACTGCAGGCGAAATTGAACCCGAGATTTTCAAGGCTGAAAATGTTCGCTGTATCTATGCCGACCTGAATCACAAGATAGAGGCTCCAGATAATTCCTTTGACTATATCTGTTGCGTGGAGGGGCTTGAGCATATGACAGATCCATATGCGGCCGTTTCCGAGCTATCGCGTGTTCTGAAAGTTGGTGGAACTGGAGTGTTCTCAATCCCAAATTATTCATCAATGGAGAAGAGACTCTCATTCTTTTGGCGCGGTATTTTATCCAAACCAAGAACCATCGAAGAATATCGTAAAGCTGGAAACCTCTATAACTTCCATAACAGTTTGTTAACCATCACCGTTTTAAATTTCATATTTGAAATCAATGGACTAAAGCTAAAAGATATTTTAATCGATCGGATTAAGAAAAAGCAAAAACTGCTTTATCCACTATACTTGCTGATGAAATTTGACTCTATGTTTTTATCTTCACGCAAACGTAAAAAATATGGAACGGATCTGACACTGGATAAGCGAGTAATTCTTGGCAGTAATACATTGATTTTAGTAGTGGAAAAACTTTAATTCAAAGGAAGAAAAATTATGGAAGAAAATTTGAAGAAATCGGCTATTTGTTATGCAATTGTATCATTTATATGGATCGTAATTTTTACTATCGCCGCAGCAACGGATGGAGCAATGGGTATCGGCCAGGGTATTGGCTTCTTCATCAGGATCAAGAAAGAAGTTATGGCAAGGAAAACGTCGGCGGCTCGCTGTGGAAGGGTACTAGTCAATAAAAAATCATTGGAGGAATTTATCGAGAGATTAAATAAAGCGTAAAGATAAAGAAAATCTGTTATTCACGGACTATTATGGAATCACAAGATATTTTATAGAATCCTTTATGGAAGAAAATATTGAAGCTGCCGGTATACGCCGTTTGGCGTATACCGGTGTATTAAAAGAGAATTTAGAAAAAGGAAATTTACTTATGGGTTATATTATCACTGACCTCCCTTTGAATGTGCCAGATTTCATTCAAAATATTAGAGTTTTAAATCGTAATCGTAATATGGAAAAGAAAATTATTCAGGCTTCACGAATTGAGAAGTATCTGCGTGATGTTTCCGGCACGTCAAAAATTCTTGAGGCAATCGCGGGGAACTATATAGACGGCGATTTATATTGCTGCGGGCACAATATTCATATTTGCCCACAAACGCCGGCTGATGGTATTCCGCATGGAGGGCCTTTTACGACTCAGCCATTTTGTGAACCGCAGATTATGGTAGAGAATATTTTTAAGAGCCAACCCTATATCTTTAATGGTTCCCCAATGCTCCATACACCCTTCACTTTTCTTAGGATCAGCCATCTGACATTACCCATTTCCAGATCATATTCAAACTCTATATACGGTGATAATACCATGTTGAGTATGGATGATATTTTCGCCGCAAACTACTTGGGGCGGCATCTAGATATTGATGGTGACTGGCTTGACGAAAGCCCATATGATGGACCATGGCGGCGCGCCTATATTGACTATGGTGCCATTTATGATCAATACTGCGGGCTTATTCCTGTCAAGGATGGCGATGGTACACTGGCTTATGTACTTGAAGTATTACCGTATAAAGATCAGGCTGTAATATTGCCGGTGGCGTTTTACCAGCGGCCAGGTTTTTCCGAACCGCTACGCTTATATATCCCGCCAGAACCGCCATTTCAGATATTAGGCGCAGATATGATCGCTGATACCCAAAATCAAAGAATAATTTTGTCGGAAGAACCGGCCATGCTGCAATACAATAACTCTTTTAACAATTTTGTTCACGGCGTCATACTCAACCCTGAATTGATTAACTATACGGATATTACTCCGCTTCGAGGGAAGAAAGTCACTTGGGTTATGTGTGATTGGGATGGCGAATTTTTGGTTCGCCCCAAGAAAAAATATCAAATCGCCATGAAAATCGCACTGCATATGGCCCAGCATAATATTCCGATTGATTTCATCGATATCACCGATATAAGTTGGAATCCAGCTCCCATGAACTTTTTTAATACCGCAACCGTAAGGGCTGTAAATACAATGACGTTCGATGCATTCCTAAAATTTGCCGCAGCAGAGGGCGTAATAATTCCGAACGAACTGCGCAAGGTTGAAATTAACAGTATCTCCGGCGATGAACTCGAGAAAAAGGAACGACCGCCATACCTGATCACTCCGGTTATTCGTGAGGGTTCAGGTACCGTTTGCTTTGGAGCAACCGGGGTGGCAAAAAGCTGGTTTGCATTAAGTATTGCCTGTGCGCTGGCTCATGGGAAAAGTGTATTTTCTAGCCATTGGTTACCAATGGATCCAAGTGGAAGCAAAGCACTTATTATTGCCGGAGAAATGGATGAAGGTGAATACGGAGAGCGGGTCAAACTTTTGCATAGGCATTATGCCAGCAAAAATAGCTGCAAGAGAAATTTGATTCTGCATATCGCTGAGCAACTCGATCTTGCCGGTGATGATGGTGAAGACCGGATATTGAAGATCATCAGCGACTCCAAATATAACCATGGAGTTCCAGGCGATCCAGTAAAGCTGGTTGTCCTCGACAATTTAACAACTCTTTCCATTGAAGGGGAAAATCCCGCGAACTTCGGGCGGATTGAACATGTATTGAGAGTTCTGAAGGATCAGGGTATCGCCGTTATCTTGATTCACCATGAAAATAATCAAGGCGATATCAGAGGGGCACGAAAAATTAGCGATGTTATGTCAGCCAAATTTCACTTATACAGGTCCAGGATGGATGGGGACAAAATTGCCATCATTATCAAAAATGAAAAATGTAGATCCTGTAAGCAATCTGACGTCGATACTTTCAAGGTAGTATTTGATTTCAGTAACCCGAAAGTTGGTTGGGCCATCCACGAACTCAGTGCTGCTGATAAAGAGCAGATAGGAATTTCAAGCGAGGACGAGCTTGATTCTGAAGAGCCGGAGAAGAAGATAATTCGGAAAACCAAATACAAACAGCCTGCCTGGAAATTCATGACGGACCAGGAGCGCTTTGAAGCTATACGCATCGAACTTCTGGAAGGGACCACTAATGATCAGATAGCGGCGAATCACGCCACCAGCAAAAGCGTCATCTGTGAATTCCGCAAGGTTCATGGCCTCAGGGATAAAGACTTGAAGCCAAAGAACTAATGTTGATGTCCGAATTATTCTACTATAATATGGTAACTAATTCGGACAAATTCAGATGCAGGATATTCCCGATGCCTCCAGCAAAATTATCGGGAATATCCCATATTCTGCTTAATTCGAATTTCAGGTTAATTAGTAGTACCTAACCTAATCAACAGCAAACAGATGGAGTATGCTCAATGAGTAAAGGAATAATCATGGACAGCGAATATGAAGGAATGCCTATCATGGCAGACAAAGAGAACGGATTGGGATGCAAGCAAAAAATACTTGAAGTTATCAAAGAAAGATTTGACCACGCAATTGATGACAAGAGTAAGGTTTATTTCATGAGATACGACATCCGCTTCCCAAAAGATTCTCCACATACCGACAATCAGAAAATCAGTGAGTTTCAAGCATCTTTTATGAAAGCTCTTAAAAGGAAAAAGCTTAAGCCAGAATATGTAGTAGTTCGTGAACAATCAAAAGAAAAGCATCAGCATTATCACGGCATATTACTCCTTGCTGGAGATAAGGTACAGAGTCCGCATGTTCCCATCAAAACAGCAGAGCGGCTCTGGCGCAGTACCCTTGGATTGCCTGCTGGAAAAGGACTGATTCATGACTGTTCAACCACAAGAACTGGCGAGCCGATTGAAAATGGTACCATGTTGCGTAAAGATGATCCAGAATATCATGAAAAAGTCAAAGACTGTTTTCGTCGGGCAAGCTATCTTGCAAAAGAAAATCAAAAAGGCAATACACCCAAGGGGCAACGTGAAGTATTTTCTTCTCGGACACCTAAAAAGAGAAAATAGTATTTGACTTTCGAGAAATATGAGTTATTATTAAGTAATACCAATATTAAACATTGGAAATAATAAAATGAAAATTTCTAATTCTGTAGTTGAATTTAAAGAGCGACTTAAAATTGCTCTGATTGATCTTGCCTGGCGGCAATGGACGCAACTCGGCGTTGGCGGACTTGAGCTGGGCAAGGCCAACTATATCCTTGATCCGGAGGCCCTGCTGGTATTCTCGGCCTATATCGGGCGGTTTGACCAGCGGCTTTTTGATGAAATCATCGACTGGCTGCATATCAACGCCCGGTTTATCAATATCCAGCGGCTCCGGATCATGAGTAAAAAAGCCCAATTCGCCAATCATGCCGTTCTCGGTCTGATGGCGTCTTATCTAAAAAAAGGCGATGCATCCGTCAAGTGGAAGAAAATAGCGACTGACTTCAAACCGGAGAAAGTAGCGGAGCAACAATCACTGTTTAAGCTGTCCAATGGTCATCCGATGCCGGTAGTCGGAGCAAAGGATGATACCGCACTGCAATACGGTTTCAAGCGTAACGTCTACCAGTGGACAAATAACTCCAGCGAGTTTCCGCTGAACGCGGCGGCAACCATATTGCTTCAGCTTCGCGGGTTATTCGGAGTCAATGCTCGAAGCGAAGCCATGCTGATGTTTTTGATGCAAGATACTTGCACAATTCAAGATATTGCCGATGCCAGCGGCTTTTCCTGGCGCTCGATTCAGGATGTATTGTTCGAAATGAACCGTTCCAACCTGATTGATTGTACAGCCGCCAAGCGGGGACGGTACTATTACCTCCGGGATCGCAAAGCGGCGCTGAATTTGATGCTGCCGGATGTTGGGGAGATATCGAGATTTCCGCATTGGCCGGACTTCTATAATGCCATGATCGCAATCCTGGAAGCGTTAGAAACACCGGTGCTGGAGAAGCTGTCGGAGCAGGCTTTTAAATCAGTATTGGAAGAGACTTTTGCGCAGAAAATTGGTGTTCGCCTGCTTGAGTCTGAAATCGAACCGGTGAAGTTTCTGAATGCCGAAAAGATTTTGCAGCTTCCCGGTCTGCTGGCCGCGATATAGCGTTATGACAAGATGTATTTCTTGAACCACTTGGGAAGTTCGCGTTCGTGGACGTGCAGGATCAGTTTCTGCCTAGTGGAATCGTATTCCGCAAGGTATTTTGTTTCTGTGGATGAGTCGAAGAAATATCCCCGATATAAGTACGGCAGGGTTAACCGTACATTTTCAAGACAGCGATAATATCTGGATACGATGCGGTCGGGCGGGACATCATGGCCACCCTGCAGAACCCGTACAGCTACGCGCTTTTTGTTCAGTTCCGGGTTATCGGTCGCGATGAAATACAGATAGTTCCTGTAGCCGTCTTGGCTGGCCTGCTTCAAAATTTCGATTTTGGATGGATGGGAAAATACGGATTCGAAAGAGAAGCTCTGTTGCTTCCTGATCAGATTTTGCCTGATAAAGTCGGCAAGAACCATAGCGATGACCTCCGATTTCTTCTGAACGAGATCATCCGGAGAGAACGAAATTTTCCTATCCTTGATGTTGATGCGTTCCCAGATAAACAAATCTTTGTATTGCTGTGGGTAAGTGCTCTTTTCCACGAAAGCGATCAGAGAACGCTTCTGAGCAGCCAACGGCAAGAAACAGGCATGAGCGGCCAGTAGTTGTACATTGATTTCGTCCGCATTGACAAACGTGTAAAAATCGACCTTATATTCTTCCTGTATTGAAGCATATAACGTGGTTTTGCCTGATCCGTTCGGACCGGCCAGGCAGCGGATTCGCAGAGTCATGGTCACTTCTCTTCAGTATCGGCAAAGACTTCTTCCATCTTGCCGTCACGATAAACAGGAACGGGCAAAGAACGCTGAAAGGCATTACTTCGGGCAATCCTGGTAGCGCGTTTGGCAATGCGCTTGTTCTTCTGGGTCTCGGCATCTTCCGTGGCACCTGAAACAACTTTCACCACAGTACCTTCCACTTCGATTGGAGGAAAAGATTCCGTTTCTTTGCGGTGCACAGAAAGTAACTTACCGGCTCTGGAGGAAATTTTCCGTTTAGCCTCAGTCTTCTTTTTCTTTTCAGTCATTTTCGCACCTCATATCTTTTTAATAATATACTGTCTCTCAAGGAATTGTCAAGCAAACATTATGGTCAAGATGTGGAGCAATTGGTTTTGACGAATTCGAGGGTTGCGTGGATATCGTCTGTGCATAGCTGGTTGATTATTTGCTTGAGTTGCTCGCGCTCGGAGAGGGTGAGTGCGGTGGTGGTTTCGCTTGCGGACATACCCATGAAGTCGGGGAGAAGTTTCATTTTTTCGCGTTTGGCTTCGAGGCTGGCGTGGGCGGAGTAGTGTTTGGTCATTTCGGGGGTCATGTGGCCTACTATGCCTTGGACGATGTTCATCGGGATTCCGTAGAGGCCGGCGTAGTAGCAGAAGGTGTGGCGGCAGCTATGGAGGTCTTTTACGGATATCGCTCGGGTACGACCTTTGGGGACTTTGGTGGTCTTGATGCCGCAGGATTCGAGGAAGTATTTTATCCGGTAGGATACGCCGGTGCGATTGGTCAGGTACATTCTAGCGTGCATCGGCAGTACGTATTCGGTGTATTCGTCTTCCGGGCGCAGAACGGATTCGGATTTGAGCTTGCTGAGGTATTCGTGCAAGGGTGGCATCATCGGGATTTCGACGGCGTGGCCGGTTTTGCGCATTTGGCCGCGGCTGATGACGCCAATTTCCAGATCAACTTCATCCCATTTCAGAGTGCAGATGTCGCCTTCGCGGAGAGCTGTCGAGATAGCGATGGTAAATAATGGGCGGCTGAAGTCGTCGAGTTTCTTGTTGATTTTGCGGAGCTCGGCTTCGGTGAAAGCTTCGCGGGTTTCGGCTTCGATCTTCAGTTTTGGTATGCTGGTGAACGGATTTTCAAATATGCCGCCGTCTTTGGACAGCAGGGTGAAGACTTCGGCCAGGGCCATATGGTATTGATTCAGGGTGGCACTGGAGAGCTTGACGATCTTTTCTTCTTTCTTCTCTTCATCCTTTTCCTTCTCTTCGTCGGGTTGGATGTATTTGCCCTTGCTCTTCAGGTACTGAAGGTATTCTTCGGCGTGTTTCTGTTCGACGGAATCCAGGGAGTCGATGTCCGGGTGATGATCGGCCAGGTATAATACGAAATTGTTCCAGTAGGCGCGTTTGAAGGCTTTGCGGTCTTCCCCGACCGGACGTTTGCGGGGCTTCTTCAGGGAGAGTTCATAGGCGTCGGCCAGTTTGATCTTTTCGCCACCGATGATTTCGCGCCGAACCTCTTCAAGAATGGCCTTGTTATTCTTCTTGACGGTTTTCAGCTTGGCTTTGTCGCGGATCGTTTTTTCGTAGGCCTGGGCCTCGCGCTGATTGGTGCATTTTTCGCAGACGCCGTAGTAGCGTTTGCCGCCCTGCATGAACTCATAATGGTATTCGGCGGATTCGCCTTTGGTGGTTTTTCGTTTTCTGATTGCCATAGCTGTACCTGTTATTCACATAGTAGCTATTATAACCTCAAAGCTGCACATTGTCAACTGAAATTACGGCATTTTTACGGCATTTTTACAATTTTAGCTTCAAAAACTCTACTTTCACACGGTAGAAGTCGCTGGTTCGAATCCAGTAGCGCCCACCATTTTTATCCTTGATTCTTTCCCTGTCGTTTGCATTATCACTGCCGGAAGCTATTGTTCAAATTGTGGGAAAATTTGGAAATGGTGCTAATAAATGCCCTTTCTGCGGCGTCTTAACTTATGAAGTTGTAGTTTGAAACCGGTGAGAACCGCCACCATTGACAGGATGATAATACGCATGAAGTATGTGATTTCAGTGCTTTTTCTCTTGCCGTTATTTCTGATGCTCCCTCTTTGGGCGGCCGAGGGGCCGAAAATCGCCTTGGTTCCGTTGGATGAACCGTCGAAAACGGTGGAGGAACTCACTGTTGCCTCCAGTCAGGAATTGAATTTCGTCGAACGGACCGCTATGGACAAAATCAAAGCGGAGCTGAAGCTGTCCGCGGCCGACCTGAGCAAGGCTGATTTCAACCTTTCCCCTTCCAGAATGCAGAATGCGGATCTTTTCGGAATTATCCTCGACAAACAATTTATCGTTTATGACGCCAGGACCGGAATCCGGCTCGTCGATGCCGCGCTGCCGGACGGCTCACCGGTGAGTAAGTCCATGGCGGTGGCACGCCGGCTCGCAAACGCCGTCAAAAAGCTCAATTTACTGCGCGAAAGCAAAGTCCGGTCGCTCGGATTCATCCCGGTGGTGATCGCCAATCTCTCCCCGGAGCAGAGGCAGCTTGTCCACGAGGCCGAGCGGCTCCTGATCCGCGGCACTTCGGACTTTGAGGACTCCATCGTGCTGGAGCGCCGTTACCTCAAGTTCCTGCTGGAGGAGCCCAATGCCAAAGAAAATGAATTAACCAAACAGTTGTGGGCCTCCAGTATCATTGTCCGCCTGACTGCCGCTCCGGCCAAAGACGGCAAAATCAAGCTGACGGCAAATTTCTCCGTTCCCGGGCGCGGCCGGGTGGCCAAGGCCGAAACCTTGCTCGATCCCAGCCGCAATCTGGACGACCAGATCAATGCATTTATCGGCCGGAACCGCCTTGAAGTGCAGAAAATGCCGTCCGGCGGCAATCTCGAATACGAGGCACAAACTTTTGCCAGTCAGGCGGCCTTCGCCATCCAGCACTCGCTGCTGGAAGAATCAGTGATCTCCGCCGAGACGGCGGCGGCGCTCGACCAGGCACGCGAGCTGGAACTCTGCTCCACCTATGCCCGGGCGTGCAGCCAATTGTGGAGCACCTGGGGAAGCGCGCCGCAGGAGAAAATGCCGGCCATGCTGTCCAATTTCCGCAAAGCGTTGAACATAGCCAAAAAACACAAGGTTTTTCCACTTTCTCTCGCCCATTTCGTCGATAAATGGGGCTATGTCAGCGGCGGAACATTCAGTGGGCTCGACCCGAAAACCCAGCAGGAAATCAAAGCTTTGTTCGATGAATATTTTGAGGCCCGCCACCAAGGCTGGGGCGAGTTTATCGAGAGTGCCGATAAAGGGGGAAATAATGCGGATGAAAAACTTTATGCGCTTCATTGCCGCGGAGTTTATATCCAGTGCATGGGGCAGCAAGCCGATCAGTATTGGAACTACTCGTATATGAAGATGTATGTACTGCCGCAACTGCCCAAATACAATGAAGAAATGAAAAGCCTGATGCCGGAGCTCAAGAAATATTTTGCGTTGCCGAAAGATGAGCGCCAGAAATATTATCCGAAAGCCGCGGCGGTCGACGAATTCAATATTCAGGAGCGCTCATCGACCGGGAACCTCACCAACCGCAACCTCTTCTATGTCACGGGAGAAACAAAGGAAACCCTGACGGAGCTGACAAATCACCTGCAGGATTCCCCCCTGATCCACATCGCCATCCGTGGGGCAGTATTGAAGCGGAAAATGGCGGAAAATACCGAATCCTATGAAAAACGGGCAGAAGTAAACCGCGAGGTTTATGCCGATTACACCCGGTCGGTCCTGGAAATGTTCCAGACAAAAGAATTGATTGGCGATTTCACGCTGAATGGCGGTCTTTTCAACCTCGGCTATGAGTGTGAATATATGGATATCGATTCCCTTCTCGCCATCTGGAAAATCGCTGCGGACCGGTTTCACTATTACCATATTTTCCGGAGCAATCTGCCGCTGAACGAAAAAACATCGTTCGAGGATGCGAAACGCCTTCATGAAGCCGCCAAAACATATTACGCCCGCTGGCAGAGCGACCCACAAGCCACCTCGAAAATGGATTATATCACCGATGGATTCGAGGAATATATCGCACGGCTGGAAAAACAGTTCCCTCAACTCAATCCGGCAAGGAAAACGCTGCCGAAAAATCCGTTTACGCATGTGGTCGCGCCCCTGGATAAGTTCAGCAGAATGAAAGTCATGGGCGTTTGTTATTACCAGGAGAAGTTTTATTTTGGCGTGATTGAGAGCCAAGACGGTTCGGTCCGCCTCATGACCTGCGATCCGGCAAACGGCTTTGCCATTACCGAGGGGCAGAAACTGACCTCCAAACGGTTCAGCTGGCGCGGCTGGAACATAAACGCCGTGATCGTGGATGGATATTATGTCGCCCAGGTTGGCACGGAAGTCGTCCTGTTTCCTCTTGACGGCTCCACACCCTTCTGGCTCGATTTCAGCGAATGGCACAACGACATGATAAACGGAATCTGGGGCGGCGGCAGCAAAATTTTTCTCTCCTTCGGCAAATGGGCCGGTGCCCAAACGCCAGGTACCCTCCTGCAATACGACCTGGAGACCAAAGAGACAAAGGTCCTCTGTTCGACTCTCGACACCACGGTTCGCTGGCCGCTCAGCGGCATGCGCGGGCTATACCATGTCCGGACCGGAGCCGTCGATCCACAGAAGAAGCGTTTTTATACCACATTTCCCGAAGAATTCCCGGACCAAAATAATAACTTCAACACCTGTCTGTGGGCTTATGAGTGGGAGAGAGACGAGTGGATACGGGTCACCGACCGGCTTCCGGCCGGGGATCATGGCAGCGTGGTTTTTTATGAATCCGGCGAACTCTATCTTCTGGGCAGCAGCCAGAATTTTCTTCGAATCCGGGCAGGGAAAAAGCCGGAGCTTCTGCTGGCTTCTTCCAACTGGAGGAACGGCAATTTATTCAGTGCGGAAACCTGGATGAAGGATTTTGATCTCGATCATTCCAACTGGGTCACCTTCCCGGTACCCGATGAATGCAAGCCGAAAGTCAATTTGGCTCATTATCCCGGCTCCAATATAATCTCCGCGTCTTTCACCGTTGAGGGCAGCCGCGCTTCCGCTCTTTTATTCCTGAAGGAAAAATTCATTTATCAATATGAGGATAGATTCTCCCCTTCGCTGCTGATCTGGCCCTATGCGGTATATTGGAGCAGCTACGGCGACAATTCGTTGAAAATCGGGGTCATGAAGGATATCGAAACGCTGAAGAAGGAGGTGGCTACTCTTCCCTGACCTGAATGAGGTCGATGAGCAGCGTTCCCTTGTGGTCGATTGCGTCCTTATAAGAGAACTTCAATTCGTTGAACAATTTTTCCGCATCCGATTTCTTGCCCTCTTTCAGGTACGCAATTCCCAGGCGGTAGCGGGCAAACGCGCCGACCTGAACTCCATTGAAATAGTAACAACTGTCATAATTTTTGATCACCTGCCGGAGCCTGCTGATCCGCTCTTTGCCGGTGCTCCTGATCGCCTGATAAAGCATGACACAGCCGGTCCGGTTGGCCTCCGGAAACCTTTTCTGCATGGATTGGGCGATATTCCGTTGTTCATTGCCTTTGCTTTTTGACCACGACAGATAAAGCTCTTCAATGGCTTTTTGTTCCGCTTCCGAATAATACCGCTCATCTTTCTGGGCGCGAAGCTTCGCCCGGGCACGGGCTTCCTTGACGATTTGCAACTGCTCCTCGTCCGGCTTATCCTTATCCGACTCGTCCTCCGGGAGTTCGCCGGCCATAATACCACACGAAAGCAACATCAGAAACAAAGCGGCAAATCTTTTCATCGGCAACCCTCCTTATTGATCGCCACTAACATACTATACACCAAAGTACTTGTCAAAGGATAAACGGCAAAATTGCCCACCTTTTTCAGCCGGGAGTTGAAATCCGCCAAACGAACCACTATATTCCTGTATATTTCTTAATTCAACAGACGGGATAAGTGATGAAAACAAAACTTTTCTTTGGCGGGATCGGCAGTCTGCTGATCGGGGTTTCACTCTCGGCAGCCACGCTGGTCGTGGATCAGAACAGCGACAAACCCGGCGTATTCCGGACGATCGGCAAAGCGGCGGCCAAGGCCGTGCCAGGCGACGAAATCCTGGTTCATAAGGGTGTTTACCGCGAACACATCGCCCCCGAGCGCGGCGGCGAAAAGGACAAGCCGATCACCTACCGCGCCGCCCAACCCGGCAAAGTGTTCGTGCGGGGCAGCGAGGCTTGGACACCCACATGGACTCCGGTTGCCGAGGCAAAGGGGATTTGGAGCACTCCGGCGCCGCCTGACGACTTTTTCGGCGATTTCCCGAATCCCTTCAAGCGCAAACTTGATGCAGGCAGCAGTGACAAGGGCGAACCCGCCCGGCCCGCCGAGGGCATTCTGCTGCCGTATTCGCTCGGCCAGATTTTCAGCAACGGCATCGAGCTGCGGCAGTCCCAGACCGTCGAAGAAGTCCACCGCACACCCGGCAGCTGGATCATCACACCGGACGGCTCGAAAATCCTGGCGAATTTCCCCGCTTCCGCCGACCCGAAAAACTTATTGGTCGAAGTAACCGTGCGCGACCGGGTATTCGCCCCTGCCCGGCGCGGGCTTGAGTATATCAATATCGAAGGATTCATCTTCGAGCATTGTGCCAACCAGGCGCCGTTTCCGCAGCTCGGCATGGTCTCCACCCGCAGCGGCCGCTCCTGGAAAATCAGCAACAACGTCATCCGGCACGCCAAAACCGTGGGCCTCGACGTCGGCAGCGAATACTGGCAAACCGACAAGCTTACCCGCACCGTAGATGCAGACAAAACGCTCCTGCGCAAGGGCGGCTACCACGAAATCTTCAACAACCTGATCGTCGACAACGGCCTCTGCGGCATCGCCGGCTGGAGCTGCCGCGGCGTCCGGATTCACGACAACATCGTCGAACGCAACAACAATCTCTCGCTCAGCACCTACGAGTGCAAGTGGGAAGAATGGGGCGGCATCAAGCTCCATGAAGCCGACGAAGCGTTGATCGAGCGGAACCTCGTCCGTTTCAACGGTGCTCACGGCATCTGGATCGACAACGGCTACAACAAGGCGCGCATCACGTGCAACGTGGTGTTCGGCAACATCGGCTCCGGCATCTTCATCGAGCTCGGCGCGGGCTCCGTGGTCATCGACAACAACATCGTGGCGAACACCACCCCCTACTCCGGCCATTACCCCGGGCGCGGCATTTACTGTCACGACGCCTCCGGCATCAATGTCTACCACAACCTGATCGCCGACAACGCCGCCGAAGGCGTCTACATGCGCAATGCCACCGACCGCAAGTACCACGGCAAACGCGTGGAAACCTCTCACGAACGGGTACTCAACAACATCTTTTTCAACAATGGCGGCGGCGTGAGCTTCCCCATGCCCGGCGATTTTTCGGAAGACTGCGTTTCCGACTGGAACCTCTTCGTCGGCGATGTCGTTTTCCGCTACAGCTCAACCCCCTGGGACAAAGTCGCCGCGGTCGCGGCCCCGAAACTGAGCGCGGAAGAACTGATCGCCTCCGCCGCGCTGAAGGGCTTCACGCCGCAGCTCTGGCCGAAGGTCTCCGGGCGCGAGGCAAATTCCATTTTCTGGCAGGAACGCGAGCTCGGCATCCGGATCAAGCCCTTCGAAGCCTCGCTGTACATCATCAGCCGCTCCGACAAAAAGCTTGAGTTCGAACCGATACCGGGCCTCGACCGCGATTTCGACGGCAAGCCCTACGCCAAAAAAGTTATCCCCGGCCCCTTCCAGACCCTGGAAAAGAAAACCGAATACCGGCTCCTCTTCCCGCTGTGGGACCATATTACGTCCCGGGAATAGCTTTCCAGGGAATTATTTCGAAGTGGAAACGGACAGTATCCTCCGGGGGTACGTCCTTTTCCCAGCTTCGTCTGTATTCGCCGACCAGCCAGCCTGAACCGGGTTTCAACGCGACAACCATGATTTCGCGCGTATTCGGGACGCCAACCATCTTTTCATCGGTCTGGCTGGAAGTGTTACCCATATCGACGATCTTGAACGCCGACTTGTCGCCCCTGATCTGGAACTCCCAGCGAAAACCGGTCGTGCCGTTTTCCCTGAGCTGGATTTTGGCCCCTTCGCTAACCTCGAGCCAGCTGGTTTTGCCGCTGTTCAGAGCAGTCAATGTAAATTTCGGCCTCGGCAGCACTTCGGGTTTCGCGGCGTCTTCTGCGTCCGGCGCCGGGGAAGAACATCCCGCCAGCAGCACAACCGCTGCAAACAACATCCATGTACGTATTTTTCTCATAATTTGCCTCCTTGTTAAAGATCTCCTGCAATACTATAAAATCGCAACGGAATTTTTCAAATCCAACAGACAAAAATTCCACATGCCGCCATTGAATATTGTCATGATCAATGTACATTACATGACATATAACAAATCAAGGAACCTTTTCCATGGGCACTACAATCAAGGATATTGCGGATTTGGCCGGAGTTTCGACGGCGACGGTCTCCCGGGTCATCAATAACAGCGGCTTTGTCAAAAGCAGCACCCGCAAGGTGATCAATGACCTCCTGGAAAAGCAGAATTATGTGGCCCAGACTTCCATGAAGCGCCGCGGCCCGAAATTGAGCAAAAGCACCTTGCTGAAATACCACAGTTTCACCATGATCTGGGCCGGTGGTTACGAAGCCTCGGTCGGGCTTACCGCCCAGGGCATGCTGCTCGGGCTTTCCGAGGCGGCCGGAGCCATCGGGGCGACCCTGAATATTGAAGTCATCGGACGCAACGGCGGGCTCCCGGATGTGTTGAACAACGGGCGGACAGACGGCATTTTCCTGAATGGGCACGGATTTTCCGACGCATTTTTCGAGCGGGCGAAATCTTTTCCCACGGTCTGGCTGCTGCAGGCCGGCTCGCATGACTTCGGCGATCGCGTCCAGCCGGACCATACGCAGGCCGGGATTCTCGCCTATGATTACCTGCTGCGCCAGGGCTGTACGAATCTCTGCTGCATCAGCTGCAACCAGCCCCGCAAGTACCCGAGCTACTGGCAGACCCGCGAACAGGCCTTCTGCAATGCCGCCAGGACCAGCGGCATACCATGCGAAGTGATCAATCTCGATTACAGCGACAGTCAGAATAACGCCATGGAAATCCACACTGCCGCCCGTGAAGCCGTCGAGCGGATCAAAGGCATGCAGAAAAGGCCGGACGGTATTTTCGTGGCAAATGCGCTCGGGTTTCCGCTTTACTCAGAGCTGACCGCCAACGGCATCGTCCCGTCGCGGGACCTCGAGATGGTCGCCGGTGACAAGGAAGTCTGCGGCGGCTACTGCAATCCCGAACCGGTGAAAATCGATATCCACCCCCAGAATATCGGCAAACTGGCGTTTGAAACCATGATCTGGCGTCTCCAGCATCAGGAAATGCCGCTGGTCACCCATTTACTGAAACCGTCCCTGATCATCCCGGAAGGCTTAAGCAAAGTCAATTCGAAGTAACTCAATCAGTCGATTTCTTCGATGACGATTTTCATGGTCATGGTGCGGCTCTCGCCGGGGGCCAGTGTCTGGAGAATGCCGCGCTCGGCGTTTTTCAACTGTCCCTCCGGGTAGCAATTGGCCGGCTCGAAACCGATCACATAATCACTCTTGCCCAGATTTTTCCACTGCACGAAATACGGCAGTTCCTTCGTATGATAAGCCAGCTTGAATGCCAGCTTCAATTTCGGATTGACCAGCGACACTTCCGCCCAGCCGTAGTTATCCGGCTCAATGCAGTGGTAAAATACCTGTTCCTGGAACCCCGCTTCCGGCGGCGTGACTTTGTTCCAGTCGGCCAGCCCGGCCGCTGCAATGGCGTTCTGCGGCACCACTTCGTGCTCGGAGGCCCGGATGGTGCAGCCGTCGTCGACCAGCGGCCAGCCCAGGTTCATATGATACAGGATCATGAACGGCGTCGGCTGGAAACTTTCGTTGACCACGGTGTCCTCGATGACGATCGAGTTATCCCCCATGGCCGTGGAAATCCGCCGCACCAGCTGCAGGTTTTCGCCGAAAACCTTGCTCTGGCGGACCTTGCCCGAGAGCTCCAGCATGTAAATACCGGATTCGCTCCAGCCGCATTCCACATTGACGTTTTCCGCCGGGATATTGGACAAGCGCCCATGCAGCCCGAGCTCCTCGCCGCCCACTTCCACCGGCCCGCCGACATTGATCATGCCGCAACCGGTCAGGAGGCCGCCGCCCCACGAACGCAGCCACTGAAACGACTGCGGTTCATAAAATTGCGGCGCCACCGGGCCGTTCTTTGAAATCCAGGCCATCGGCACGCCCTTGAACCACGCTTCGCCGATATCCATCCCCTTGTCGGGGTATACGGTAAACGAGAGCCCGCTGCCGTTGTTTACATCCAGCACCCGCATGCCGCGCCCCTTGCCGTCATCCAACACCGAGCGCCGGACACCGGCCAGCTGCCGCATGCCGCCGATACGTTCGTGCAAATAATCTTTCTGCTTATACATGCTTTTTGTTCCTCTCTTCGTGTTTCCTGATATAGCCGTCTTCCCAATCGATATTGAAATGCAGCCACGGCTTGCCGGCACGAATGGCATCGCACCAGGCATCCAGCAGCATGTCGATTTTGTCATGGACAAAAATCCGGCTATTGTGGTAGCGGTGAATCCACTTGCGGAACGCTTCGACCTCCGGTACCCCGACTTTGCCGTCCTGGTATTCGTCGAACAATTTTTTGAACCGCATCATATAGTTGGTCCAGACCACCAGTTCATAGCAGAAGATGCTGGGCGATTCCAGTCTCTGCGCCATGTCGTGGAGCCGCTCATACTGTTCAAGCGTGGTACGGCTGAAAAGCGAATACGGATACGGAATATGGCACCCCTCGACGCTGAGCAGCAGTTTCTTGATTTCATCGTAAAAAGTAAATGCCTTGCCGGCTTCGCTGCCGAACAGCCGCCTCAGCGCGAATTTCAGCGATTCCTTGCCGTCCTCGCCGCGCAACGCCTTGGCCATCATGTAGTAATTCAGCCCGTAAACCGTCCAGTGCGTGACATGGAACTGCGTCAACACGCCATCCACGCCCTGCTCATGGTACCACTTGGCTTCGGCGAAAATATCGGTGAAATGAATCATCGGCAGCGACACATACAGATTCACCCCCATGTAATACTCGTAAATATTGACTTCGCCGCCGCGCTTGGCCTGGCACCACTGCGTGATGTCGCGCGCATAATTCGCATTGGTCCCGCAGTCGGGATCATTGATCCGGTGGTTGATGCAGCGCCAGTACGGGGCCATATGCACCGTCATATTTTTCTCCAGCGTGAATCCCGGCGACGGCGCGCAGTAATTGATATAAGCACAGAATGTCACGTTGATATTCGGCAGCTCCTCGCGCAGCATGCTGATGATATTGGTGACCATGTCGTGGTAAATCCGCCCGGCCTTGTACACATGCTCCGAAACGCTGTACAAATCGCCCTTCTCGTTCTTGTCGTAGAACTTGGAGCACTCCTCGCATTCGCACCAGCCGAAACCGTCGTTCGGCACCAGCGACAAGGTTTTGATCTCGGGATTGGCCCGGCAGTACGCGACCATATTTTTCACGATCTCGCGGCGCAGCGCCGGGTTCGTGGTACAGAGCTGTTCGCTCAAGAGCAGCTCCGCCTTGCCGTCGGACGACACGATCCGCTTGCCGCCGACCTCGGCGAAAAAGTCCGGATTGGTCTGGCTGTACTTCCGCCCCGGTATCCAGTAATTGAAATTGTGATGCCCGCTCTCAACCTCGATACCGCGCACCGCCAGATATTCCTTCTGGTCTTCGTCCAGTTCATCGTAATACTTCATCCAGGTCAGCAGGTAATTCAGCTTGTTCTTCGCCATCCAGTCAAAAAGTTCTTTGCAGTCCGCCCCGAACGGAAATTCCTGAATGAAACCGCGGCGCTTGAGCAAAGGCTTCCGCGCCTTGATCAATATCCCCTCCGAGAGGACATTATCGCTCTCGACCAAACGGTTGTGGCCGGGCTCGAAAAAGCAGAATCCGAGATACTTCTCGGCGAAATCATAAACCCCGTACAGCCACTCCAGCGTCGACGGCCCCGAAATAATCAACTGCCGATCATATGAAACCTCAAAGGACGGCAGCGATTCGTCCAGCCGGAAATCAATCCTGACATGCGGCAACTCGCCGGTACTCTGCTCCCATAAATTCAGAATCTCATCATATGCCAATTGATGTGTGTCGTCAATAAAGTCCATAATAATTCCTCCGGTTCCACATAATCTATACTGTAATGACGAAAAAGTCCACGGAATACGTGAATTTTCTTATGAAAAATCGTATTATTCCGTGGACCGGAAAGAAATCAGGAACGTTTTAGAACTTCGCGACGCTTCGCCCAAGTTCAGCGGCCTGCTGGATCTTCAGCGTATTGCGCGAGGATTCGATCACCGTGGCGGTATCAAGCTCACCGGGTTCGCCCGCGATATCCGCCAGGAAATCGGTCAGGTAATCCGGCCCGGTGCTCACCGGCGGCGCCAGGGTGCTGATCCCGGTGGTACCGTTGGCCGCGAACTTCAGCCCCTGCTCCATGTAGTTGAACTCCAGCACGCCCCCGGTGCCCCAGATCGTGAAACGCCAGTAAAACGGCAGTTTGAAACCGCAGCTGTCCGGCGCGAAATACGACACGTCGCCGAAAACGCCGCAGCCATTGTTCATCTGCACCATGAACTGACCGGCGTCGTTGAAGTGCGGACACTCTGTGGCAAAAGCGTTCCAGGTGCGCGCCCCGGTGATTTCCGTGAACTTGAGCCCGGTCAGCCACGGAATGACGTCGATCCCGTGAATGGCGATATCGTTGATCGTGCCGCCGTGCTTGCCTTCCTCGAAGTACCAGCCCGGGCGCGACCCGAACATCAGCGGATGCTGTCCGCCGAACTGAATCGCCTGAATATCGCCCAGCGCGCCGCTCCGGATCAGGTCCCTGGCCCCGGCGATGTTGGCGTTGGAGCGAAGGTCGAGCTGACAGCCGACCTTGAGATTTTTGGTTTTGGCGAGCTGCTCGATTTCATCAAGCTCTTGCATGGTGGTGCAAATGGGTTTGTCGGCGATCACATGTTTGCCGGCTTTCAGGGCCTTGATCAGCATGGAACCGCGCTTGGCGTAATAATCGCCGACGGCGATAATGTCGCATTCGACCTCGCCCAGCATTTTGTCGAAATTATCGTGAGTGATCTCGACTTGCAGATTTTTGCGGGTGGCCTCGTCCTCCTCGCAGGAAGCGACGATTTGAAGTGCGGGCGACTCCTTGGCTTTGTTATAAAGGCCGAGAATGTGACCGTGGCGGAAACCAGCGAAAGCGATTTTCAAAGTCATTTTGTATATCCTTGTAGTTGAATTGCAAACAGAAAAATTATACACTCGCCCAAAGTCATTTGCAAACCTGTTTACGCGATAACTTGCACAATTGCACAGCAGAATGATCCGGAAAAGCCCGGAAATGCAGGAAAATCCATTGTCCGCTTCAGTATTTTTCCAGCTTGACTTTTCCTGAAAATACATTATATTACATCTGCTGTCTGTCGAAAACGTAAATTCGACAGACAGCAGCGATTTTGAATATCTTCAGTTTTTTATTCTTGTCCTCTTGACTTCCTTTTGGAAATACATTATATTACATCTGCTGTCTGTCGAAAACGCAAATTCGACAGACAGCAGCGATTTTTTCTTTCTCTCCAACTTGACTTTATCCATGCCTGACGCTATTGTTTACTGAATCTACGGAAAGGTGAAGTTATGACGATAACCATACGAGAGGCCACCATTGATGACCTCCCCGCCCAGTGCCGCCTCGTCAGCGAATTATTGGCCAGCGAAGTTGATTTCGAGCCTGACTACGATAAACAATACCGCGGGCTGAAACTACTGCTGGATGATCCGAATTCATTGCTGCTGGCTGCCGAGGCGGGCGGCAAAGTGGTCGGCGTCTGCGGCGTGCAAAGGCTGATTTCCACCGCGCAGGGCGGCTACTCGATCTTAATCGAAGACCTCGTGATCGACAGAAATTACCGCCAGCGAGGTCTGGGCAAACAGTTCCTCGACCATGTGGCCGATTGGGCCCGGGCGCACGGCATCACCCGCATGCAGCTGCTCTGCGACGAAACCAATCTCTCCGGACAGAAATTCTACGCCCGCACCGGTTGGGAAAAAACCCATCTTTACAACTATTTCCGCTACCTGGACCAGGAGGCCCCCATATGATTTTCGATCCCATCAGAATTAACAATCTCGAACTGCGGAATCGCTTCGTGCGCTCCGCCACCCACGAGGGCATGGCGACCCCGGAGGGACTTTACACGCCGGAACTCACCAAACTGCTGGTCGAACTGGCTGAAGGTGAAGTGGGGCTGATCATTTCCGGTCACGCGTTTGTCTCGCCGGAGGGTCGCGCCGGGCGTTTCCAGGCCTCGGCCGCTGCCGATGAGAGCATCGATCCGTGGCGCGAAGCCCTGGGTGCCGTCCACGCCGCCGGCGGCAAAATGGTCCTGCAGCTGGCCCATGCCGGAGGCGCCGCCGGGGACCGCGAGACAGCCGTCGGCCCCAGCCCGTTCGCCATGGACCAGAAACGGCCCGCCTGCCGCGAAATCACCGTCGACGAAATCAAACAGGTCATCCAGAGTTTCGCCGGGGCTGCGCGCCGGGCGCAGGAGGCCGGTTTCGACGGCG
This sequence comes from Victivallis vadensis, assembly GCA_040394635.1. Classification (GTDB taxonomy): domain Bacteria; phylum Verrucomicrobiota; class Lentisphaeria; order Victivallales; family Victivallaceae; genus UBA5239. Next base: position 27,579 of record JBEBRW010000039.1, read on the forward strand.
TACAAATTCACGCCGCGCACGGCTACCTGATCAGCGAATTCCTCTCCGGCGCGCTGAACCACCGCACCGATGAATACGGCGGAAGCCTGAAAAACCGCGCACGGCTGCTCAATGAAGTGGCGGACGCTATCCGCGCCGCGGTCGGCCGCGATTACCCGGTACTGGTCAAAATCAACAGCGAAGATTTCGTCCCCGGCGGCTTCACGCCCGACGAATGCGCGACGGTCTGCAGTATGCTGCCCGTGGACGCCGTGGAGCTCTCCGGCAAGCTGCCGTGGATCACCAACCAGCCGAACGGCGACAAACACGTTTACTACGAAGCAGCCGCGCGCAAAATCAAGTCCATGCTGAAAGTTCCGATCATTCTGACCGGCGGCGTCCGCGAGGCCGCCGTGGCCGAGCGCCTGCTGAAGGAAAAAGCCTGCGACTGCATCGGCCTGAGCCGCCCGCTGATCCGCGAGCCCCATCTGGTCAAACGCTGGCGCGAAGGCGACACCGCCAAGGCCAAATGCATCACCTGCGACGCCTGCTTCCGCCCGGTCATCCGCGGCAAGGGCCTGTACTGTCCGGTGGGAAAAAAAGTATGCGAATCCTGATATTATTTTTCACCGCGATTCTGCTGGCCGGGTGTACCGCGCCGCTGGGCGAACCGCCCGCGCCGGAGGAAGAGGCCAAATTCGCCCTGCGTCCGACGTATGCGGACGGGCAGTTCACCAATTACGAACAGGCCACGACCACGTTCCGGGGCAAGCCCTCGCTGTGGCGGCTCTTCCGGCACTTCTCGACCACGGACAACGCTCCGGCCGGTCCGCTGCCCCACGTCGAGCCGGACGAAAACACCTTCGCCGTCAAATCCCCGGAACTGAGCGTGATGTGGCTCGGCCATTCGTCGCTGATCATCGAACTGGACAAAATTCGATTCGCCGTCGACCCGGTGTTCGGCAACGCCTCCCCGGTGCCGGGCTTTGTCAAACGCTACATGCCCCCTCCCTTCCCGCTCGAAAAACTCCCGCAGCTCGATTTCGTCATCCTCACCCACGACCATTACGACCACCTCGAATATGATGCCATCCGCCATCTGCGCCACAGCGATACCGAGTTCATCGTGCCGCTGGGCGTCGGCGCGCGGCTGCGCGGCTGGGGCATCGAGCGCCACCGCATTTACGAACTGTATTGGGATGAAACGGTCAACCTCTATGGTTTGCAGGTCACGGCGCAGACCTCGCGCCATTTCTCCGGGCGAACCCTTGACGACCGCAACAAAACGCTGTGGGCCTCATTCGTGATCGAGGGCAAAAACAAGAAAATCTTCCTGAGCGGCGACAGCGGCTACGGTGAGCATTTCAAAAAAATCGGCGACGAATTCGGCCCGTTCGACCTCGCCTGTATCGAAATCGACGCCTGGAACCACAACTGGATCAATCACCACATCCATCCTGAACAAGTGACCACCGCCTACGAGGATCTCCGCGCCAACTTGCTGCTGCCGATTCACTGGGGCGTTTTCGACCTGGCCGGGCACAAGTGGGATCTCTCAATCCGCCGGATCGCGTACCTCGCCGACGCCATGGACATCAACCTCGTCACGCCCCTGCCCGGCGAGAAAATCCTCCCCGGCGCCACCCCCACCTACCGCTGGTGGGAGGGCCTGAAGTAATTTTCAATCCGTCAGGATGCGGTAAACGCGGTAGAGTTCGGACATGCTCCAGGCTTGCGCCATGCAGCCGCGCCACTCGTGCGGGGTATCGCCGTCAACCACTTCCGGGAGCTGCCCCGGCGCGCCGCCGCCCATGTGGTGGATGCTCGAGAGAAGGATCGCCACCGCCCGCGAACGGGTTTTCGGGTCGAGCTTGTACATGGCTTCGCAGTAAGTCGGGAAGACCCAGCCCCAGGCGGTGCCGTTGTGGTACGCCGGTTTGCGGCTGGTATCTTCGTCACCCATGTAATGGCCCTTGTACGGCCGGAACGGATCGTTCAACGGCTTGCCCTGGTGCACGACCGGCTGCGGGTATTTGACCGGCGCGTCGGCCAGCGAGCGAATCGCCCCCGGCACCAGCAGGCATTCGCAGGCGCGCAGCATTTTCACCTGGATATCGCGGTGGCGCAGCGCCCCGAGCGTGATGGCAAAAAGCTGATTCGGGCGGCACGCGTCGTCCGCCACGGCCTGCGCCGCGGTCTGTCCGGGCGAAGCGTGGAGGCAGTCGCTCAGGTAATCGCGGTCGGGCAGCACGTAATATTTCTCGATGGAGTCGAGCACTTTTTCATGCAGCGCCTTCCAGTCGTGTTCGTTGTCGTATTCGGCCAGCATGCGCAGCACGGCGGCCCAGAGCGCCTGGATTTCGATGGGGTATCCCTCGCGCGGCGTGCCCGCCGGATAGTTGGTATCCATCCAGGTGAAGTGCGACGGGCTGAAAATCAGGCCGGACTCCTCGTCCATTTTGATGCCGTTGCGGGTGCCCTTGCGGTAATTGACCAGAATCGATTTCAGGATATCCAGCACGGTGCGGCCGCCGCAGTCCGTCTGCAGGATTTCGGCGCTGCCGGTCTCGCGGATATAATCGTATACGGCGACGAAGAACCACAGCGGCGCGTCGCTGGTGTCGCGGTTCGAGACATCGTTGCCGCGAATCACGTTCGGCAGCGTGCCGTTTTCCTCGAAGTGCGCAAACTGGCGGATGATCTCGCCGCCCTCTTTGACGAACCCGGCGGGCAGCAGCCCGCGCAGGCAGATCAGCGTGTCGCGGCCCCAGTCCAGGAACCACGGATAACCGGCAATCACCGTATGCCACTGGTCGCGCTTGACCACAAAATGCTGCAGCGCATAGCGGATGGAGAGCTCCATCGGCAAATGCTCCGGCAGCTTGCGGAGATACGGCTGTTCGACCCGTTTCGCGTCATTAACCTCGGCGTAAAGCACCTGGTGCTCATTGCCCTTCAGTTCAAACGAGAAATAACCGGGGCTGAACAAATCGGTATGCGACTCCTGTCCGCGCTCCTGGTCCTTCGGCAGCGGAATCATATATTTCCACTCCGGCTCAAACTTGAATTTGCTGCCTTCCATGGTCAACGTCAGTTTATGACCCTTGGACGGTGCGAAAACCATCTGGTGATCGGTGAAAGTGACCGCCCGCGGGAAGGTCTGTTCCGGGCCGCTATAGGCACGGGTGATGTCGTGCAGCAGCCGGTCCTCCACATCGGGGCGCAGCACGATCCGGACCGGAAAGTGGTCCTCCAGCATCTCGCTGCCCGGCATGGCCTTGCGGCGCTCGAACGACAGCGATATGGCGTCCCCCTCGTCGGACATCCGCAGTACAATGCTCAGCCCCACGGTCTTGCCCTGCCCGGCCACGATATTGAATTCCCAGCCGATGGTGTTGTTCTGTTCCACGAAAAACCGGGTCTGGCTGCACAGGTTGATTTCGTGCGAGTATCCCTGGTAAATCAGCCAGCCGCGGCAGCGCGAGAGCATCACGGTATTGTCGACCGGATACTCGGTATTGATGTTGGCCGCCAGCATGGCGTTGTATTTGCCGGCGATTTCGCCCCAGTTGCCGCAGACCAGGCTGTAGGCGCTGAGCCGGGAAGTACAAATACCGAAATAAGTGTTTTTCTTCAATTCGTTGTGCGGCACTCCGCTGTGGCAGACGGCCTTGTCCGAATTCGGCAGCAGCATGATCGGCCCGCTCGAGTGAACGGCCTTGCGGTCATGGAAAACCGTCAGTTTCAGCTCCATGCTTTCGGGATATTCTTTATTGTTATGCAGGTAAGTGATGACCGCGCAGAAGCGCCCGTCCGCCAGCGGTATACAGGCGGTGGAGACGATGGTTTTCTTGCCTTTCAACAGGTCGACCTTGAAAAATTTCTCCGCGTAAACGATCAGGATGTCGCCGGGCGGCAGCATCACGGTACGGCGCTGGTCCACCCCGTCGTACCACTCGGTAATGGACGGCATATCGGTGTTCTGCAGCTCGGCAATCCCCTTGTAGGGGTCCTCATAAAGTTTCCGGCCCACGGCATCCAGGTCAAACGCCTTCATATCGATATAGCCGTGAAACCAGACAAAAAGTTCCGCCGCCAGTGTCCGCATCTTCTGCCGCAGAATCTTGCCGGGGAAAATCCACGGCGTCTGCAATTGCAGCGTCAGCTCTTCCAGTTCGCCCGGGTTCGGCGTCAGACAGCGCACCTCGCCGGGCGGCATGGCATACCCCGCCGACGGCAGGTTGAGCTGCTCGCCGGTCAGCAGGTCACAGAGACCGCTGGACGGGAAAAGACGTTCATCCCAGTCCACGCGCTGGACGTTGTCCGGGTCGAGGTTGACCAGTACCAGCACCACCGAATCGTCTTCGGCGGACTCGCGGCGCAGCGCCAGCGAATTGCCGTTCTTGCCCTGAATGAATTTGAGCTTCGCCCCGGAGCTGAACGCCGGGTGAATCGCCAGAATCGTCTGCAGACGCCGGATTTCGGCGTTCTGGTTCTCCCTGGCGCCCCAGTTCAGCGAACCCGAGCCGTGGACATTGATCCGCTCGGTGGCGAACCACTCCACGCCGTTGGTGATGCCGAATGCGCCGTCGACCGACAACAGCGCGCACATGGCCGTGCGCATTTTGGCCCAGCGCACCGACTTGGCCGCCAGGCGCATATTGTCGTGCGTTTCGGCAAAATTGGTCTGGACGCCGAGCGTGGTGCTGACCGGATAGCACCACTTTTCCAGATAATTGGTGATCTGGTCGCGGTCGTAATTCTGAAAAAGCTCCGAATAGGCCCAGTTCAGCCCGGCGCCGCCGAGCAGTTTCTCCACCGTTTCCCAGGGGCCGCCGAGCCCTTCGAGCAGGAATACCGTATTGGGGTATTCGTGACGGACCTTGGAGGTGATATAGAGCCAGGCGTCATACGGCAGCATATAGCCCGCGTCGCAGCGGAAGCCGTCCACGCCGCGGTGACACCAGTACAGAAATACGTCAGCCATCAGGTGATGCACCTCGGGCAGCCGGTAATCGAGCTTGGAGAGATCCTCCCACACCGTGCCCCAGGCGCCGGGGCTCTCAAACGTGCCGTCAGACTCACGCACGTACCAGTCCGGATGCTCGCAGTGCAGCCGCGAGGCCCACCCGGTATGGTTCACCGGGATATCGAGAAAAATCCGCGAGCCGCGCGCATGCACCGCATCCACCAGCTCCAGAAATTGCTCCAGCGGCGTCGTTTTGGTATCGAACTCCGCCAGCGCCGGCTCCACCGAAAAATAATCCAGCGAGGCAAACGGGCTCCCGTAGCGCCCCATTTTGCCGTACGAGGTCGGCAGCGGATGAATCGGCAGCATCTGGATGATCCGGCTGCGCAGTTCGCCAATAATGAAATCGAGCTGCCGGATGACATCGCGAAAGGTCCCGGAGGGCGGAATCACCGTGTAGCCCTGTTTGTCGAGCGAATCGGCCAGCTTTTCGTTGTCGGCATTCGTATTGTCGCCCATGGCTTTGTTGAACTGGCGCGGAAACACGGTATAAATCGTGGTCGCACAGTAATTCTCGGCGGGCTCGACTTTAACATGGACATTGCCGGCACCATCCGCCCAGGTCGGCTCCGCTCCGGTCTGGTGCCGGTACCAGCACTTGGCCTCGAAAACGCCGACTTCAGAGAGCGGCAGCCGGATTTCGTACATGTCGTCGGCCACCTTGCGCAGCGGCAGGTCGTGCCAGGCGCGGTCGAGAATCGGCACCTCCTGCTCGGTGAAACGGATCTGCTCGGTACGGCGGATATCGGCCCGCCCGAGATTGGTACGGAGAAATGCTTCGCCCGTCGGCAGATTTTTGATCTGCAATTGAAATGTTACGGTATCGCCGCGGTACAGCAGCAGATTCGAGCCCGGTTGCGGAGTTTGTATTAACACGCTGTATTTCCTGTATTTACTTGAATATATATACTACTGAAATATAACCTTGCAAACCGAAATATCAAATTTCATCGGCGGCCGATTACCATAATACTTACTTCGGCTCCTTCCAATGGTTTGCAGGCCTCCATAAGAGTGGCGCCGGTTGTCAACACATCGTCGACCAATAATATCCGCAACCCGGCGGCACTCTCAAGTTGCCGCAGCACGAAGGCCCCGGTCAGGTTCTGCAGCCGCTGCTCGCGGTTCAGCTTCGCCTGACGCCGCGTGGCCCGGCGCCGCACCAGATAACGCTTCACCGGCACCCCGAGCTCTTTGCCCAGCAGCAAAGAAAAAAGATGCGCCTGGTTGAACCCGCGCCGCAGGTACCGCGTCCAATGCAGCGGCACCGGCACGATCGCGTCAAACTGCGCCCCGCTCTGCCGGATGATCTCCGCCCCCAGGTGCGCAAACGCCCGCGCCAGCTCGACCTGCCCGGTGTATTTGTAACGGTGGATCAACTCCAGCCCGAACGGGTCGAGCTCGATGATCGCGTAGGCATTTTGCCACGGCCGCACACCGATCCTCATGCACTTGGAGCAATACGCCAGGATTCCGTCCTGAATGCCCCCGCAGCCCGGACATGCCGGCTGCTCCACCCGCCGCATTTTCTGCAGACAGGCGGGGCAAAAGCAGTTCCAGCCCTCCTCCGACAATTCCTCCCGGCAGCCGGGGCACGGAAAAACGCAGGCGGACTCAATTAAACCGCGCGCGTAACTCCTCAAACGTCCCATTTTCCAGACTGTCGCGAACCTGCTGCATCAGGTTCAGGTAGTAATGCAGATTGTGAATGGTCAGCAGCCGCAGCCCGGTGATTTCCTGCACGTTCATCAGGTGGCGGATGTAGGCTTTGGTGAAATTGCGGCAGCAGTAGCAGTCGCAGGTGGGGTCGACCGGCGTGAAGTCCTCGGCGAAGCGCCCGGCCTTGACCGGAATCGTCTCGCCCTTCGGCCCCACGTAGGCACTGCCGTGCCGCGCCATCCGGGTCGGCAGCACGCAGTCGAACATATCGATACCGCGCGCCACCCCCTCGACCAGCTGCTTCGGCGTCCCCACGCCCATCAGGTAATGCGGGCTGTCGTACGGCAGCTCCGGCACCGTCCAGTCGAGACACTCAAACATGGTTTCCTCCGGCTCGCCCACGCTGAGGCCGCCGATCGCGTATCCCTCGAACCCGATCTTGACCAGTTCCTGCGCCGAGCGGATACGCAAATCCTGATACATCGACCCCTGCACGATGCCAAACATCAGATGTCCGGGCAGCATCGGCTGGTCGCGTGAAACTTTTTCCCATTCGGTGGTCTGGGTCAGCGATTTTTCGGCGGCGGCATAGGTACACGGATACGGCGTGCACTCGTCAAACGCCATCACGATATCCGAACCCAGCACCTTCTGGATGTGAATCGACTCCTTGGGCCCGAGGAAAAACCGCGAACCGTCGATGTGCGACGAAAACCACACGCCGTTTTTCTCGATCTTGCGCAGCTTCGCCAGGCTGAACACCTGAAACCCGCCGCAATCGGTCAGGATCGGCTTGTGCCAGTTGCTGAAATTGTGCAGTCCACCGGCCTTTTCCATGATTTCGAGGCCGGGCTTGAGAAAGAGGTGATACGTATTGCCGAGGATGACCTGCGCGCCGAGCTGTTCCATTTCGAGCGGCGTCATGGCCTTGACCGAGCCGCGCGTGCCCACCGGCATGAATACCGGCGTCTGGATTTCACCGTGGGGCGTGTGCAAAACTCCGCGCCGGGCCTTGCCGCAACTGTGCGTTACTTGAAAGATCATCAGCGGTCACCATCCACAAGCATGCCTTTGAGCACCGCCTCGGCCGATTTGCCGAGCGCCTCGCCGATGGCCGCGCCGAATTTGAACGACGCCGCCGGGCCCTTGCCCGTCACGATCCGCCCGTCGGTTTCCGCGAAACGGCCAGTATAATTGACCTTGCCGAACTGAGCCTCCATGCCCGGATAACCCGTCACGGTCTTGCCCTCCAGCAATCCGAACGCCGCCAGCGCCAGCGGAGCCGCGCAGATTGCCGCCGCAATTCCACCCTTTTCATAAACCGTCAACACCGCCTGCTTCACCAGCGCGCTGTCGCGCAAATTGGTCGCGCCCGGCAGTCCGCCCGGCAACACGGCGGCGGCGAAATCGGCCGCATTCACATCCTTCAACAACACATCGGCCTTCACGGTAATATTATGCGAACCGCTCACTTCCAGCGAATCCACCCCGGCCAGCGTCACCTCGAATCCCATCCGCTTCAACACATCGGCGGTCACGATCGCCTCGGCTTCCTCGAAGCCCGGCGCCAGCATGATCAACACTTTGCTCATAAATTGCTCCTTATTCTAAATTTATGTAAATTTACACGCAGAAACAGATTTTTGCCAGTCCGATTTGAAAAAAGGCAAACCACCCCTAGATTATCAATGGATATTTTTAAACACGGAATACACGGAATACACGGAATTTTTTGAGATGAAGAAAATGAATTTTTCCGTGATTTCCGTGGTTAAATAAAAAAAGCGAGGAACCTATGCGCAGAGCAGAACGTAAAATCACCGACCCGGTACTCATCGCCGATATCATCAACCGCACCCAGACCGCCCACATCGCTTTCATCGACAAAGGTGCCCCGGCCATCGTCCCGATGACCTTCGGCTGCGAGACCGCGGACGGCACCTTCACCTTTTATTTCCACGGGGCCAGAGAAGGCAGCAAAGTCGACGCCTGGCGCCTCGACCCGCGCGTGGTCATCGAAATCACCGGCACCGACGAAATCATCTGCGGCACCCCGGCGTGCAAATCCACCACCAAATTCGCCAGCGTCATCGCCGAAGGAAAAATCGAACCCGTCACCGACCCCGCCGAAATGCGCCACGGCCTCGACGTCATCATGGCCCAATGCGGCTGCCCCGGCCCCCACGACTACCCCGAAAAAATGCTCGACATCACCGCCGTCTTCAAAGTCAAAACCCAAACCATCACCGCCAAAAGCAATATTTCTTAATCATTGAATTCGTTTTTCACAAAAACGTGATTATATTACGGTCATGATGGAAGATATATTGGAACATTTTTGCGGGTATCTGACCGTGGAGCGGGGGCTGAGCTCCAATACCGTGATTGCTTACCGGACCGATCTCACGGATTTCATCGCATTTCTCAAGGAGAGCGGCATCGGCGGCTTCAATGAAGTCGACCGCAACCACATCATCGATTACCTCGGCGCTCGCAAGGACGAGGGACTTGAGCCGACCACGCTGGCGCGCCGGCTGGTGGCGATCAAGGTGCTGTTCCGCTATATCTTCCAGGAACGCATCATCGACAAAAACATCACCGAGGTCATGGATTCCCCCAAACTGTGGAAAATCCTGCCCGATTTTCTCAGCACGCGCGAGGTCGACGAACTTCTCGCCGCGTTTCCGGCCGGCAAGGACCCGCTGGTTTTCCGCAACAAAGTGATCCTCGAAGTGCTCTACTCCTGCGGATTGCGCGTGTCGGAAGCGGCCAACCTCAAGGTCGGGTCGATTCATTTCGACGAGGAAATCATCCGCGTCGTCGGCAAGGGCAACAAGGAGCGGATCGTGCCGTTCGGCCGCGCCGCCCGCAATCTGCTGCAGCGCTATATTACGAATATCCGCCCCGAACTGGTGCGCAGCGAAAAAGAGACCACGCTTTTCCTCTCCAAAAGCGGCCGCAGGCTCAACCGCGAATGGATCTGGCGCGTCGTCAAGGAAGCCGCCAAGATCGTCGGCATTCACAAAAACATCCATCCCCACACCCTGCGCCATTCGTTCGCCAGCCACCTGCTGGAGAACAACGCCGATTTGAGGGTGATTCAGGAAATGCTGGGCCATGCCGATATCAGCACCACCCAGATTTATACGCACGTGAACCAGAAAACCCTGTTGAATATCCACCGCCAATTTCACCCGCGAGGTTAAGTCATGAACGAAAATATCAAGATGTCGAAAAAACAATACTGGCTCATCCTGGTCGTGATCGCGCTGGTCGCCACCGCCGCGGCCTTCGTCAATCAGCGCCTCGGCACGGTCGACACCTCCCAGACCGATGAGCAGGAACGCACGTTTCCGGTCATGAGCACGATCGCCCAGCTGAAATTTTACGGCCGCCCGGACCAGGTGGAAAAAGCCGCCAACCTGACGCAGGAAGTTTTCGCCATGGTCGAGAAAGACTGCAGTACTTTCGAGGAAAGCAGCGAGCTCTACAAGCTCAACCACAGCGCCTTCGAGAAGCCCTTCAAGTGCTCCGACCTCCTCTGGGAAGTGCTGCGCAAATCGCGCGAGGCCCATAAACTCTCCGACGGCGCGTTCGACCCGACCATCCGCCCGCTGATGGAGCTGTGGGGATTTTACCGCAAGCGCTACGAACTGCCGCCGCAGAGCGAGCTCGACGAAGCCATGAAGCGCGTCGGCCTCGACAAAGTCATTTTCAACGACACCGACCACACCGTGCAGTTCACCGTCAAGGACATGTCGCTCGACCTCGGCGGCATCGCCAAGGGTTACGCCGTCGACATGGCTGCCGAAAACGTCCGCAAAATCGGCGTCAACGCCGGTATCATCAACCTCGCCGGCAACATCTACTGCTTCCCCACCCCGCCGCAAAAACGCAAATTCTACACCGTCAGCATCCGCAACCCCCTGAACAAGGAAAAGGCCTGCGGCGTGATCCGAATCCTCAACAAATCCGTGGCCACCAGCGGCAACTACGAGCGCTACGTCACCTTTAACGGCAAAAACTACACCCACATCATCAACCCGAAAACCGGCCACCCGGTCGAGGACATGCTCTCGGTAACGGTCCTGACCGACTCCGCCACCGACGCCGACATGTTCTCCACCTCGATATTCGTCGGCGGCCTCCCGCTGGCGAAAAAGCTCTACGAAACACTCGACCTCGAAATCCTGGTCATGTTGCGCAACCCCGACAATCCGAACAACTTCGACATCGTCAAATATGGCAAATCCTGGGACAGTGTCAACCACGCGGGCATCTGAGGAATTGGCCGCGGCTTGCAGCCGCTGAATTGGACGGCACTCCGTGCCTGAATTGGTCGCCGCCGATGGCGGCTGAATTGGTGAATTAATCAGCTTGCGGAGCCGCCAGCCATACGTATCAGGACAAAGGCGACGATCGCGACAATCAGGGCAATGATCACCAGCAGAATCATGACCATCTTCAGAGGCGACGATCTTTCCTGCGGCTGATCTGTCATTTCAAGAGGAATAATAATCGTCTGTTCGCACTGCGGACAAGCGGCCTGCTGACCGCGCAGTTCATCCTCGACCTCAAGATCTTTGCCACATAGTGGACAGGAAAAAGTAATATTGGACATCGGATACCCCTCACATCTTCATCAAGTACATACCAGCAATATAATATTGATTTCAAAGAAATAAAGCCGAAATGGAATTTTTCGTTGAAATTTGCGGCAAAGGCCCTATCTGATTTACAGCGTGCCGAACAGGCGGTCGCCGGCGTCGCCGAGGCCGGGCAGGATGTATTTCTTGCCGTTCAGGCCGCGGTCGAGGCTGCCGGTGTAAATCTTGACTTCCGGGTGCCGGGCGGTCATGACTTCGACCCCTTCGGGCGTCGCCAGCAGCGTGATCACCATGATATTTGTGAAACCGTCTTTTTTGATCGAGTCGACCGCCGCCGCCAGCGAACCGCCGGTCGCCAGCATCGGGTCCACCACAATCACCACCGAGCCGTCGGTGGGCTTGGGCAGTTTGTTGTAATACTGATGGGGCTTGGCGGTGTCTTCGTCGCGCTGGAAGCCCACGAAACCCATGCTGGCGTTCGGCACCAGCTGCATGATGCCGTCCAGCATGCCGAGCCCGGCGCGCAGGATCGGCACAATCACCACATCGTTGCAAATCCGCCAGCCCTGCGTCTCCTCCAGTGGCGTCTCGACCTGGACCGCTTCGAGCTCCAGATTTTTCAGCGCCTCGTAAGCGATCAGGCAGGTGATTTCCTTGGTACATTCGCGGAACTGTTTGGAGCAGGTATCCTTGTCGCGCAGAATCGTCATCTTATCCTTGATGCAAGGATGGGTAATCTCATAAAACATAATATCTTCCCTTGTTTGCTACGCTAATTTAACGCATAAACGAAGATATTCAAACCCCATCCGCGGGGTGCTCGCGTTTTTCGTCCAGCCGCGCGATCTTGTCCGAGGGCTTAATCATGCGGATGAAGCGCCATTTGCCGGTGCGGAAACGCCACAGGACCAGCGATCCCTCGGTCACGGCGACAATGGTCAGATACGCCCACACCCAGACCACGCTGCCTTCGAACCAATAGACGATCGCCAGCACTCCGGGCACCATCAGCAGATACGCGCAACTGATCGAAATCAGCATGATCGGCTTGGTATCCCCGGCTCCGCGCAGCGCCGCCCCGAAAATGAACTTCAGCGTATCGGAGAGATTGAACACTACCGCCGTCACCAGCAGCCAACGCGCCATCTCGACCACCACCTGGAAATTACCGTCGTCCTCCGCCGGCGCGAACAATCCGGCCAGCATTCGCGGGAAAAAGGTGTACACGATCCCGCCCAGCAGCATATACAGGAAGCTGACCCGCCAGGCGCGATACGCGATCCGCCGCGCGATGCTGTGCTTGGCCCGCCCGATGTATTGTCCGATCAGGATCGAAGTCGCATCCGACAGCCCCAGCAGCGGGATAAAGAACATGTTGTTGATCGACAGCGCGATCGTATGCGCCGCCAGCGGGTCCCGCCCCAGGCTTCCCACCGTGAACGACACCAGCGCGAACGCACCGCAGTCAAATGCCACCTGGAACCCGGTCGGCGCGCCATAACGGACCAGCCGGACCACGCTTTCCCAGCGCGGCAGACGGCTGGAGCGCGTCGGAAACACGTTCTGGTTCTGCAGCAGGAAATAGCTGAAGATCATCAGGAAGCCTGACAGTGCACAGAGCGTCGTGGCCAGCCCGGCCCCGTAAATCCCCATGGCCGGTATCGGCCCCCAGCCGAAGATCATGATATAATCCAGGAGAATATTCAGCACGCAGGCGATGATATTGATTACCGCCACCGGTTTCGTGCGCCCCTGCCCCGAGAAAAACCCGTAAAACGGCGCCGCCAGACACGCGAACACCCCGCTCCCGCTCAGCCCGTCGAAATACGAGATTTCCCGCCAGTACAGCTCATCCGAATGTCCGCCGAGCCCAATCATGAAGTGCCCGATATGCGGGATGACATAGGTGATGACGATCCCCGCCCCAATGGCGAAATAGACCCCGGACCACACCGATGCCAGCACCGATTTCTTGTCCCCGGCCCCATGGTACTGCGCCACGATTGTCGACGTGAATCCCGTGGCGCAGAGGAAGATGCAGAACATGGTAAAATACAGGATACCGGCCGGCATGGCGGCGGCGACGTCCTCGGTGGACGCCAGCGCCAGCAGCTTGCGGTCGACGAACTGCATGATCGTGTTGCTGGCGCTCATGATGATCAACGGATAAGCCAGTTTCAGCAGTTCAAGATAGCCGCCGCGGCCCGTAAATTCGAGCGGACGGAAAAGTAAACGGAATAAGTAAAACATAAAATAAAAACCCCAAAATGAATGAAATAAAAATCAGCCGAAGGAATAACAATCTACTGCAATGAATGTTGCAGACGCTATATTGTCAGACCGGCCATGTTTTTGCTTCCTTGGGTTTTGAGTTGCGAAGTTCGTACTATAGGACAAAAAAGCGACATTACAAACCGCAATCGCGAATTTGTCGGAAAATAAAACATTTATCTAACAATGTTGGAAGATCATGCGCCCCCGCACCTTAAACTGGCTAATCAGAACGAGTTGTCCCGGCAGACGGCCTGGCGGAAATCGGAGTCGCCCAGGAAACGGATGGCGGTAGCGGTCATGACTTTGGCGGCGTTCATGGCGGCGGCGAAGGCGGCGTCGGTACCGGCGAGCCGGCAGAATTCGGCCGAGTGCAGCGCCACGGGTTTGCCACCGGTGATGTTGAAAAAGAAGTTCACGCCGGGAAGCACCAGCGACACATCCGCGTAATCGGTGGAAATATTCATCTGGTAATCCTGGACCGGGTCCATGCCGAACTGTTCCATGGCCGCGAAGGCCTCGTGGCGCAGCGGCTGGTTCGGGCGGTCCGCGGAGTACGGATAATCGCGCTGGTTGAACTCGTATTCGCAGCCGGTCATGAGGGCGGCGCCGCGGGCGATATCGCGAAGGCGCTGCTCGAGTCCCGCCTGGGTGGCGTTTTCGCGGCTGCGCAGGTACATGAAAGCTTCCGTGTAGTCCGGGATAATATTCGGGGCGGCGCCGCCGTTGGAAATGATGCCGTGGACCATGGCGCCGGGCGGCAGCTGCTGGCGCCAGCACCCGATGCCGGCGAAAAATAAGTTCATGGCGTCGAGCGCGTTGATTCCCTGATGCGGCGCGGCGGCGGCGTGGGCGGCCTTGCCCTTGAACAGCACGTCGTAGCGGGAGACCGCCAGGTCGCCCGGATCGAGGGCATTTGCCGAGCCGGGATGGCACAGGATACAGCCGTCGATATCCTCGAACGCACCGTTTTTCAGCAGGATAACTTTGCCGCCGAGGGTTTCCTCGCCGGGAGTGCCCATGACCACGATTCGGCCTTCGACCTTGGCCGTGTCGAGGTATTCGCGCATGGCGAGCCCGGCGGCCAGTCCGGCGGCGCAGATCAGGTTGTGACCGCAGCCGTGTCCGAGCCCGGGCAGCGCATCGTATTCGCACAGGATGGCAAAAACGGCATTACCGGAGCCATATTCGGCGCGGTAGGCGGTATCCAGTCCCCCGTAGGGGATGGTGACTTCGAAGCCGGCCCGGCGCAGGAGTTCCACCTGGAGGCGGCAGGCCTCGTGTTCCTTGAAGCCGAGTTCAGGGGCGTCATGAATGGCTTGGGACACGGGATGTACCTGTGCCGCATATTTTTCGATGACTGCTGCAATATCCATAATCAGAATCCAAATTCAGGCTGGACGATACCCCAGGTGTCTTCGTTTTCGTCGTCGTCGTCTTTTTTCTGAGGCACCGGTTTTTCGCGCTTATTTTCAGACGGGTCGGACTTGTCGGACAGGTCGGACGGGTCGGACTTGGACGGTTTCTTTTTCTTTGGTTTTTCAGGCTCAGGTTCGGGCTCGGGTTCCGGTTCCTCGTCTTCGGGTTCTTCTTCTTCGATTTCGGGTTCCGGCTCGGGCTCGAGCTCGGGCTCGGGCTCGGGTTTGGCCTTTCGCGATCTTTTGGGCTTGGGCTCTTCGAGCTCTTCCTCGGGTTCCGGCTTGGCTTTTTTCTGCTTTTTGGCCTTGGGCTCTTCTTCGATGACCTCAACGACCTCAACAATCTCTTCGACTTCGATGACTTCCCCGGTCGCTTCAACTTCGACGGGGGTGATGTCTTCGCCGTTTTCCTCGTCGTCCACCGGGTGGGTCTCGGCAGCGAAGGCCGCGAGTTCTTCCTCGGCGAGATAACGGATATGGGTCACTTTCAGGATCGGTTTATTGGTCAGGAGCTGGCCGCGGGCGCGCGGGCTCCGCAACGGCAGTTCCTTCAAATTGACTTCGCTGGTTTTGGAGTCCTTGCGCCGGGAATCGACGGTGAGTTCGTAAATGGCGTCGGCACGCGGCGTGATCAACTCCAGACGGCAGTTCGCCGGACACAGGCGGTAAACCTTGTCGGTGATGAACTTCTCGATGAAGCAGCGTTTGCCGTAGGCCTTGCCCGAGGCATTGTCGCGGTAGACGACGCCGAACTCGACTGCCGGGTCGAACTTGCGGAGCTCATAAAGCTTGCCGCCGTAAATCTTGTCCGGAATATTGATAATCTTGTAATCGCCCTTGCGCTCGACGCAGAGCAGTTTGTCGAATTCATTGCAGAGGACGGTGTCCTCGCTTTTGACGTGGGTGCCGACGTAGCCGTTCTTGCGGTCCCAGCCGACTTTGACGTTGTTCAGCGCGACTTCCTTGCGGTTGATCTTGCCGAACGAGCCGACCAGTTCGGTGCGGCGCGGGAAGTCCTTGCCGAATTTATCCAGCAGCGCCTGCAGGTAGGCGATGGCGTACTCGGAGAGCGCCTTTAAATGCTTTTTGATCTCCTTGATCCGCTTGTGGATGTCGGCGATTTCCTGTTCGTTTTTCTTGATGTCGAACATCGAGATACGACGGATGGGGATGGCCAGCAGCATAGTGATGTCCTCGTCGGACACGTCGCGCATCAGCAACTCGCGGAACTTCATCACGCCGTCGTAAACGGCCTTGGTCACTTCCTCGAGCGTCTCGCATTCTTCGATGTCTTTGTAGATGCGGTTTTCGATGAAAATCTGCGCCAGAGTCTTGCGGTGCGCTTCTTCATTGCAGCGGTGAAGTTCGTTTTCGAGTTCAAGTTTCAGGTACTCGAGCAGCTTTTCGGTATTGCGCTCGATGATCGATTTTATGTTCATGATGACCGGCTTGTTCTCGCAAATCACCAGCATATTGACCGATTCGGTGATCGAACAATGGGTGTAGGCGTAAAGCGCCTGCATGGTCTTTTCGGGGTCCTGGCCGCGCGACGGAATGATCTCGATTTCGACGTTTTCGCCGGTAAAGTCGTTGATGGCGGCAATCTTCAGACGGTTCTTTTCCACTTCCTTTTCGATCGAGGCGATCAGTTTCTCGGTGGTGGTCATGGCCGGGATTTCGCGGATGATCAGCTTGCGGCCATCAATGTCGATGCGGGCGCGGAGCTTGATCTTGCCGTTGCCATCCTCGTATTCGGAGACATCCATCAACCCGCCCTGCTGAAAGTCCGGGTACAGCTCGTACTCCTCGCCCTTCAGCTGGGCGATCTGGGCCTGCAGGAGTTCGGCGAAGTTGTGCGGCATGATATTGGTGGACATGCCGACGGCGATCCCTTCCGAGCCGAGCATCAGCAGCGACGGAATCTTGACCGGCAGCACCACCGGCTCTTTCTTGCGCCCGTCATAAGTCTCGACGAAATTGGTCAGGTCGTCGTTGAAAAGCACTTCGCGGCCGAGGGGCGAGAGCCGGGATTCGATATAACGCGCGGCAGCGGCGCCGTCGCCGGTGTAAATATTGCCGAAGTTCCCCTGGCGGTCGAGGAAAAAGTTTTTGTTCGCGAGCACCACCAGCGCGTCGCCGATCGAGGCGTCACCGTGGGGATGGTACTGCATGGTCTGGCCAATGACGTTCGCGACCTTGTGGAACTTGCCGTCGTCCATGGAGTGCATGGCCCAGAGGATGCGGCGCTGCACCGGCTTGAAGCCGTCGTCAACGTTCGGGATGGCGCGTTCCTTGATCACGTAAGCCGCGTATTCGAGGTAATTCTGCTCCATCATCTGACGGATGATTTTGTTCGATCCCTTTTGCGACTCGGCATCGGCGTCGGATTCGCCATTGGCGAGGTCCGGCGGCTCGATGGTGATATCGTCCATATTTTCAATGTCGTCAGCCATCAGACTTCATCCATGATTTCGAGGTTGGTCATAATGTATTCGCGGCGCTCGGGGGTGTTGTCGCCCATATAGAAACGCAGCATTTGCGGGATGTCGCGCATGTGGTCCACGGTGACCTTGCTCAACCGGATGTCCGCGCCGATGAATTGCCCGAACTCGCCGGGCGAAATTTCGCCGAGCCCTTTGAAGCGGGTGATCTCCACGCCGCGATTTCTCAACTTGGCCACCGCCACGTCGCGCTCGGCTTCGGAGTAACAGTAATGCGTTTCCTGCTTGTTGCGCACCCGGAACAACGGCGTTTCCAGCACATAAAGGTGCTCGGACAATACCAGTTGCTCGTAATAAGTCAGGAAAAAAGTAATCAGCAGATTGCGGATGTGCAAGCCGTCCACGTCGGCGTCGGTGGCGATGATGATTTTGTTATAACGCAGATCCTCGACATCGTCATCGATATTCAGGGTCTGGGTAATGAAGTAAAACTCTTCGTTCTTGTACATCTTGTCTTTAGATAAACCGTAGGTGTTCAACGGTTTACCGCGGAGCGAAAACACCGCCTGGGTAAAGACATCGCGGCAGCTGACCAGCGAACCGGCCGCTGAATCCCCTTCGGTCAGGAAGATCATCGACTGCTCGCCCCTGGCGTCGCGGTCGCCCAGGTGAAATTTGCAGTCCTTGAGCTTGGGAATCTTCAGACTGGTCTTGCGGGCATGCTCCTTGGACTGTTTCTTAACGGCCTGAATCTGCTTGCGCAGCGATTCGTTCTGGGCGACTTTGGCCATCAGCAGCTCAGCCTCGGCGGGCTGCATGTGCAAATATTTCTCGACCGACTCCTTGACCGCGCTGACGATCCAGCCGCGAATATCGGTATTGCCCAGTTTGTTCTTGGTCTGCGACTCGAAAATCGGGTCCTTGAGCTTGATCGCCACCGCCGCCACGATCCCGTCGCGCACGTCGTTGGCCTGATAAGCCTTGCCGGAGTATTCGTTGATCGCCTTCAGCAGTCCTTCCTTGAAGGCGGACAGGTGAGTACCGCCGTCGGTGGTGTGCTGGCCGTTGACGAACGAATAATAATTTTCCGAATAGTTGTCGGTATGGCAGAAGGCGAATTCCAGCGCCTTGTCCTTGAACGAGATAATTTCATAGCGGCGGTCCTCGCCGACCTCGGTGTGGATCAGGTCCCGTAAACCCTGCTTTGAGTAAAAACGGATGTTGTTCAAATACAGCGACAAACCGCTGTTCAGGTAAGCGTACATCCACAGGCGTTTTTCGATGAATTCCTGACGGAACGAATAATTGGGGAACAGATTCGAGTCCGGCGAAAAAGTCACCAGCGTACCGTTCGGCTCGTCGGTTTTGCCCTCTTCGTCCTCGACGAATTTGCCGCATTTGAACCAGGCCTTGCGGTACTTGCCGTCGCGATGCGAGCAGACGCTGAATTCGGACGAAAGGGCGTTCACGGCCTTGGTGCCGACGCCGTTCATCCCGATCGAGAACTGAAACACGTCGTCGTTGAATTTGCCCCCGGTGTTGACCTCGGACACGCACTCGACCAGTTTGCCCAGCGGGATGCCGCGGCCGTAGTCGCGCACGCTGACCTCGCGGTCCTCCATGCGGATATCGACACGGCGGCCGGCGCCCATGATATATTCGTCGATGGCGTTGTCGATGATCTCCTTGAGCAGGATATAGATCCCGTCGTCGGAGTGTGAACCATCGCCCAGGCGTCCGATGTACATACCGGGCCGCAGCCTGATATGATCAAGCGAACTCAGGGTCTTGATATTATCTTCGGTATAGCCGGTAGTATTGATTAATTGTTCGTTATTCTGATCGTTTTGCATAGAAAAAGTATAGCATAAATTTGCGCGATTTCAAATCAAGATGTAGAGAATTCGCCAGTATTTATACTCAAAAAGACACAAGATATGGCATCACTTACCGCCGGGCATCCCACGCCGAAAGCATCCGGCGCGCCCTCTCCGGGTCGGCAAACCACTCCAGGTGGACCTTGATGGTCGGAATTGTCAGACAGGTATAAAGATGCATGACATATTGTTTCTGGCCTCCGTCGGCATAGCTGCTAATGGCAATTTTACGGATTTTCTTTTTCGGATAAAACTTCTCCTTTTCGCCGGTCAAGGTCAACCCCTTTTCGTCGAGCCGGATGCCGGTATATTTGCGGAGGAACGATTTTGCTTCATGGCACTGGCTTACCCACATCAGCCCGTACAACCAGACAATCAAAGCCAGACAAGCTACTATCAATAGAAACAAACAGAGAATCTCCAGTTCTCCAAGCCATGCTCTAAACAATATGCATAACCCGGCCCCCAATGGTATACACCACATCAAAGCGACGATACCCGAGCCATATGGGCGGGTGATTTCGGCGCTGGCTTTTTCCGGGGCAATTTTGAGAATGATGGCATCATTCGAAATCACAGACGGCGCTTCTTTTTCCTCCTGCCCGAGCCATGCGGCCAATGCCTGGTTAAGGTATTTCTGCTCGGAAAATGAGCCGGTATCGATTATGAGCAACTGATTGCCGGTTTTGATGGACCATTGACGATTGAAGCAGTTCTGCTCGCTGTTCAGGCTTTCGGACGAGTTGACATCGGTCACGTCTTCACGCCGGATGACAGTACCGGCAGGGCCGAGAGTCTCAAGTATACCGTCGTCAAGCAGCAGGGCGAAACTTTTCTGCCGCTCTTTGCGGGCGAAATGGATCAGGAACAATATCGTCGGAACCAGGATTAAGATCAGAATACCGATCAGACGAGCGGGCCACCCATCAAAAGCCCATTCGGAAAACGGCATCATCGGAATGCTGAAACATATTAGTCCGGAGATAATCGTAAACGCTTCCCAGTTAACTCCTTTATCCTTGAAATAAAAAACAGTTCTGCCATCGACCGGTTTGAATAAGATTGGGTTGGAAGTCAAGTCTTCACCACAAACACCACAGTGACCGGTATATTTCGTGATCAGTGAGGACCGCCGGTGGTTACAGCGGCGGCGAAGGCGACGGAAAAAATCCAGCCTCCAGGCGATAAGCAGCAGTTCGGTTGCGCCCAGGCCAATCAATAAATAAATCATCCAGCTATATTCGAGATAGGCCATCCCGACACCAAGAATGATCACTGCCATGACCGCATGAATGATCCAGTAAAATTCCGGCGGCAGGGTGTTGATCCGGTATTTCAGATAAATTCCTTCGACGGCCGCCGGAGTGGTATGATCCAGAATGGCGTTTCCGCACAGGCCGCAACGCCCACTGGCGATGGCGACTTCTGGCAGCACGCCATCCAAAAGGCAGTGGCAATGCGGACATTTATTGAAGCCGCGAGGCTGCCGCCAGCCCATGCGGTTCAGGAAATATGCAATGGCGAAAATTCCAAATGTGAATATGACGAAAAAGTAGTAATAATAATAGAATACCCGAACAAAGAACCGTATTTCCGGATAAAGCCTGAGAAACACAAGCGTATAAGTGTTGAAAATCCACAATGCTATATAGATAATAATCAGTATCAAAGAGATAAACCAGAGTTTGCATTGGCTGCGGTCGAACCGGTGATAGTGGATGAAGGCTTCGCGACTGAAGATTTTATCGCCGTGTTGCAACTCCGGTGGCGCGGGTGTCAGGATGACGCTGGAACAGGTCGTACATTTGCCGGTGGCTACAATCAGCGGCGCAGTTTCCTCGGTGAATACGGCTTTGCAGTACGGACAGCGAAATTTATCACCGGAGAGAGCTATTCGAAGCATAAATACCAGCGGAGCAATGATCAGCAAAACTCCATACATGCTGTTCGGGCCTTCCCATGAAGCCACGGGCATGACCGCTGCGAAAGCGGTGAGCGTGAAAAGGAGCATCCAGCCGCGCATGTTGATGCGGCGCAGTTTGCGGGCCCGCGCGATAAATTCCGGGCGGGACAGCGGTTCGGCCGGTTTTTCCGTTTTTTTCCCCATGGGGCAAATATAACATCGGCGGGAATATTTTCCAATTTGCAATTGAATTTTTCCGGCATAGGGGTACATTCATTGGTTAAATATCAGGAAAAGGAAAAAGATTATGAGTTGTGATTGCAAAAGCTGCGACAAGGCGGGATGCCCGTCGCGCGACGGAAATAAGGTGACCCCCGAACAGGAAAAGATGATGAAGCGTCTGAGCACGATCAAGCACTGTATCGTGGTACTTTCCGGCAAGGGCGGCGTGGGCAAAAGCACCGTGTCGGTGAACCTGGCGGCGGCGCTGGCGCGCGAGGGTTTCAAGGTCGGGCTGCTGGACGTGGATTTGCACGGGCCGAGTATTCCAACCATGCTCAAGCTGCAGGATGCGCGGGTAATCATGGGCGATAATGGCATCATCCCGGTGGAAGTTGGCCCCGACTTCAAGGTCATGTCGATCGCGTTCTTCCTGGACAGCAAGGACCAGGCGGTGGTCTGGCGCGGCCCGATGAAGCTCACCGCCATCAAACAGATGCTCGAAGACGTCGACTGGGGCGAGCTCGATTACCTGGTCATCGACTGTCCGCCCGGTACCGGCGACGAACCGCTGGCGGTGGTTCAGCTGATTCCGTGCCTCGAGGGCGGCATTATCGTGACCACTCCGCAGGAAGTCGCGGCCAGCGACGTGCGGCGCTCGGTCAGTTTCTGCGATATGCTTTCGCTGCCGGTCATCGGCGTGGTCGAAAACATGAGCGGGTTCCATTGCCCCGACTGCGACAAGGTCCATTACATTTTCAAACAGGGCGGCGGCGAGGCGTTGGCGAAGGATATGAGTTTGCCGTTCCTCGGCGCAATCCCGATCGAACCGCAGATTGCCGACGCCGGCGACTGCGGCACGCCGTTTGTGAACCAGCCGTCCGACTCGGCCGCCGCCAAGGCATTCCAGGAAATCGTCCGCAAAATTATTGCCTAATCAACCCCGGAGGTTATGATGAAAACCGTTAAAGTCCAGCCCCTGAGCATTGAGAAGTTTCACCGTTACGGCAGCTATGCGCAGATGATCAATCCCGTGACCGACGCCACCGGGCCGAAGGACGCGCCGATCGTGTTCTTCCGCGATATGGTGCAGGCGGATATTTGCGATACGGCGTTTTCGGTTTGCCGGATGGAGCCGCGCGAGCTGATTATCGACATCGGCGAATTCCACAACCACACCTGCGAAGTGGCCATGCCCATCGACAACGACGCGCTGGTCTGGGTGGCTCCGGCGGGCGCGGGCGGCGAGGTGCCGGTGGACCAGGTCGAAGTCTTTTTCGTGCCGAAGGGAACGCTGTTCAAGGTTCACCCCGGCGTCTGGCACCATGCGGCGTTTTCCGCCAACGACAAACCGGTGAACGTGATGATCGTGCTGCCCGAGCGCGCCTATATCAATGACTGTGTCGGCGTGCCGATCCCGATAGCCGACCAGCTCAGGATCGAACTATGACGCAGCCCGACCCGAAATCCGAAACCCTGTTTGCCCTTGAACAGATCCGCAAGGGCAACAAACGCTTTCTGGCTCTTTTTATGTTGGTGGCGCTGGCATTATTCGTTTTTGCCGGTTTTACAAAAATTTATTTTAAGAGCGCGATAGCATCTAATGAACAGAACGTCGGAAAAGCTGTTTCATTTATCGATAAAACATTCGAAGGTCAATATGAGAAAGAACTCGGAGCCATAAAAAGAATGCTGAATTTGACTCCTGAGCTTGCACGGAATTTCTACGACATGACGGCGGGAATGGCTTTTTTCTGCGGACTGATGTTTTTTCTGGTCGCGCTGATATACACCCGCTACAATGTCAGGAGCCTCGGCAAAATGATGAAAAAACTGTCCAGCCAGATGTAAGTTATTTCAAAACAGCTTGACTTTTTCAAAATACAGTGTAAATTTCTGCTGTCAGAGGCAAGAGCAGATGCCTCTGACAGCAGCGATAATTCTGCCAAAAGACGAAGAAGACTGAAGGACAAAAAAGACCACACCCAGCTTAAAGTCATTTCTGTCTTTTACGTCATTTTTGTCTTTTTACCTGATGTTCTCCTATTGACAAAATGATATTCTTTTGTTATATTAAACCAAAAGACTATTCTTTTAACAACCAGGAGCAAAAGAATGAGCTGCAATCCATTTAATGACTTCTTTATTGTGCCGGATATCGATCGCGGCAGTGTCCAGGTGTCGTTCACCGCTCCGGCGGATTTCAACGGCTTCGACTGGGAAATCAAGGACGCCGAGGGCAAAAAGGTCGCTTCCGGCAAGGCTACCGGCAAGCCCGGCGACAAAATCTGTTTCGAGGCGGTGATCCCGGGGTGCAAGCTCTGGAACATCAACACGCCGTACCTTTACAGCTTCAACGACATCAAGTTCGGCATGCGCACGATCGGCGTCAGCGGCCGCGACATCCTGATCAACGGCGAAAAAGTCATCCTGAAAGGTTATATCCGCGGGCGCGAAGCGCACGACCATCCGAACCTGCAGAACCTCTCGCTCACCGAATATTACGAGAAAAACCTGCGCGCCGCCAAGGATTACGGCTTCAACCTGGTGCGTTTCCATTCGCGCATCCCGGATGAAGAGTGCTTCGAGGTGGCCGACCGCCTCGGCATGCTGATTCATATTGAAATTCGCAAGTACTACGGGCGCTATCAGAAAGAACGTGCCACCATGAATTCGGACGCCGGCGAGATGATCGATGAAAACGCCTGGCGCCAGTCGATTCTCGACCTGCGCAACCATCCGTCGCTGCTGGTTTACTGCATGGGCAACGAAATCCGCCACCCCGGCACCAACCCCTTCGTCGAGCACATCGCCGACGTGACCAAGGAGCTCGACCCCACCCGCCTCTTCATCGACACCTGCGCACACGGTGAATTCGACCGTACCTACGTGGACTTCGACGTGCAGCACATGTCGTATTATTACCCCTTCGGCAAAACCTACGACATGTTCGAAAACACCTACAACTGGCTGATTTACGGTTCCTGCAAGGGACAGCAGCTCACCGATTCCGACCGCGAGGACGACCCGAATTTCAAGATCACCCGCGCCGTCGACCCGGTGCGCCCGGTGCTGGCCCACGAAATCTGTCATTATATCGCCTATCGCGACCTCGACGGGCTCGAAGCCAAGTTCGACAAATACTGCCCGGACCAGAAACCGTGGTGGATCGGCGAGCTCAACAAGCTGATCGACCTGAAGGGCTGCCGCGCGGAATATCCGATTCTGCGCGCCGCCAGCCGTTATTTCCAGTTCCAGAGCTGGAAGCTCGGCATCGAGGCCGCCCGCCGCAGCAAGCTCCTGTGCGGTTTCCATATGCTCCAGCTCTGCGACACCGAACGCTATGAAAACAGCAACGGGCTGATCGACTGTTTCGACGACAAAACCGGCGTTTCCGAGTCCGAGTTCCTCAAATTCAACGCCGACACCGTGCTGCTGGCCGACCTGCCGCGCCGCACCTTTTTCGAGCGCGAAACCGTCAAGGTGCCGATCCTGGTCTCGCATTTCGACGCGGATATCACCGGCATGGCCGATTTCAGCTTCAAACTGGTCGATGGCAACAACGTTCTCCAGACCGGCAAGCTCGCCGGGATCGACCTGAACGAGAAGGGCCGCCGCGAAATCGTGTCCGTGGATATAAAGATGCCCGAATCCGCCAAAGCGCGCTCGCTGAAGCTGGTCGCCGAGCTGAAACTCGCCGACGGCCGGATCGTCACCAACGACTGGAACCTCTGGGCGTTCCCGAACCGCCCGGCCCAGCTGAAGGCCCCGAAGGCCACCATCGAACTCGACGACATCTGCATTCAGGCGCGTTATCCGCAGTTCACCAGTTCCGGCTCCATGGACAAACCGGAAAAGCTGATGATCGTCAACCGCTTCAGCGACAATGTGTTCAAGCAGCTCGAAAACGGCGGCGACGTGCTGATGTTCTACCGCGTGCCGGAAAACCGCAACCGCAAATACGCCGCCGCCCCGGAACAATATTACCTGCCGTCCACCTGGGACCGACTGAAAGGGTGCATCTGGGACCGCGGCAACAACCTCGGCGCGTATATCAACGAACACCCGATCTTCAAGTCCTTCCCGCACAACGGCTTCATGGACCTGCAATTCTATGGCCTGATCGACGATGCCGACAAGCTGAACCTGGACACCTTCCCGGTGCCGGTGACCCCGCTGATGCGCGGCGTGGACCGCCCGGTGCGTGACCGCTTCGACGTTTACACCT
>JBEBRW010000040.1:0-51508 GCA_040394635.1 Victivallis vadensis
GTTTTTCGGTCATCCTGCTCTGACGGTATGCCGCAAAAAGCATTTTGAACCCGATAATGGCTGAAATCAGATAGCCCAGCAACCCGATAATCGACACATTTTTGTACAGCGGCGCCAGCTTGGCATGCACCACAATCGACGAACCGATCACCAGCGACGCCAGCACCAGCGCATTCGAAAGCCGGTTCCCCACCTTGACCAGAATATCTTCAATCGTAATCAATTCACTGATATGAAGTTGAAACTTCAGCTGTCCCTTGCGCGTCTGCTCCAGCACCGACTGGGCATCCAGCGGAATCTTGCCTGCCACATCCAGGAAATCCTCCGCCGGACCGGCGAAACGGTGCAGCAGATACGACGGTTCCAAAGTCTTCCAGCGCAGCTTCTTAACAAACGGTTCCAAGTGGTCGATGATCTTCAAATGCGGGTCCAGATCGCGCCCGAAACGCTCCAGCGTCATCACCGTCTTGATCAGCATATACAGATCCGGCTTGATCCTCAAGTAATTGCGGATCAGGATATTGAGCAATTGCTCAAGCACTTCGGCCAGGTTCAGTTCTTCAATCGGCAGATAGAGGTTTTCATCGATCAGGTCCGTAATATCCGCCATTAGAGAGCTGATATTGGGCTCCTTCAAATGCGTGGTGAAACGCAGGCAGCCATCCACGATCCGCTCCTGGTCGCGCTGAATCACGCTGTCCAGCAGCCGCGCGAAGTAGCGCCGCTCCTCGATCGTGATCTTGCCCATCATCCCGAAGTCGATGAAACAGAGCGTGTTATTCTCCTGCAGGAAAATATTGCCCGGATGCGGGTCCGCATGATAAAACCCATGCACGAAAACCTGCTCCAGAATCGCATTGATCCCGCGGCTGGCGATCAACGGCGTGTCGTACTGCCATTTGTATTCTTTGATATTGTTCAGGAACTCGGTACAGCGCAGCCCCTTGATTTCCTGCATGGTCATCACCCGCGCCGTGGAGTAATCGCGGTAAATGCGGGGAGCATTGACATTCGGATTGTCGCTGACCATTTCGCGGAAACGGCGCGCATTGGTGGCCTCGATCCGGAAATCGATCTCCTTGCGCAGCGAACGGGCGAATTCCTTGATGATGCCCGACGGCCTCAGAATCGCGAATTCCTCAATATGCTCCTCGGCGAACTCCGCCAGGTCCGTCATGATCTTGAGATCGACCTCGATCGTGCGGTGAATGCCCGGGCGCTGAATCTTGACCACCACGTGCTCGTCATCGTGCGTAACCGCCCGGTGAACCTGTGCGATCGAAGCGGCCGCCATCGGCTCCGCCGAAAATTCCTTGAAAAGTTCATCCGGCGGTGCGCCCAGCTCATCCGTCACGATCTTCCGGGCTTTTTCCACGTCAAACGGCGGCACCTTGTCCTGGAGCCGGACCAGTTCCTCGATATATTCATGCGGCAGCAAATCCGGCCGCGTGGCCAGCATCTGCCCGAACTTGATGAACGTGGGCCCGAGTTCCTCAATCGCCAGCCTCAAACGCACCGGACGCGGCAAATCGTTGGTTTCCCCGACTTTTTCTTTGTCCTTGGGGCGGAGATGCCGGATGCTGTGCTTGATATTCCTGCCCGCTCTCATGCGCTGCAGGACATCTTCAAACCCGAATTTCAACAGAATACGGATGATCTGCTGAGTCCGCCTGAGCGTCCTGTACGAGTGTCCGATCTGCGTTATTTTCGTAATGTTCAACAATTTCCCCTCCGGAAATGATTCCGTTAACTATACTCCCCCAATCCCGCAATTGCAAATCCCCCTGCCCCGAAAAGGCTATTACTTTACCTGCCTGCTTTTTTCCAACTCCAATTCTTTGGCATCTTCCTGCTGCAACTCCAATCCATTTGCTTTGGCTTTCATGAACCATTCCTCGGCTTTTCGGGCATCCTTCTCCACCCCGCGCCCATATAAAAAACAACGGGCCAGATTGTACTGTCCAAACTCGTTCCCCTGCCCGGCTGACAATGAAAAATACTTATACGCCTGCGCTAAATCCTTCCCCGCAGCCAAATAACACCATCCAAGATCGTTCTGCGCCTTGGCATGCCCCATTTCCGCAGCCTGTTGAAGACACCGGACAGCTTTTTCGTAGTCCTTCATCTCCAAATAAATCGTACCGAGAGCCGCCAAAGCATCATTTTTACGCTCACCATCGACCGCCTCAAAGCATTTAATGGCTTCCTCCCGATTCTTTTTCGTTCCGCGTCCCCTCCAATAGCAGACGCCCAGATTATACCGTCCCCGGCTGAAATTCTGCGCCGCGGATTTGCTGAAATACTCAAACGCTTTAGCATAATCCCTTTCCACTCCGTTTCCCTGATAATAATGTTCCCCCAGCAAACACAATGCATGACCATTGTTTTTATCCGCCGCCTCCCGGTAATATTGAAGAGCCTGCGTCATATCTTTTTCCACCTCAATCCCATTCTCATAACAATCGCCCAGCAGAATCAAAGCCCCCGGCTCCCCATTTCCGGCGGCAAGCCGGTAATACCTCACTGCTTCCGACGGATTTTTCTCTACACCAATTCCATGATAATAACAGATGCCCAATACACATTGAGCAGCGGCATAATCCAAATCCGCCGCCTTTTTGTAGTACGAAAAAGCCTTTACCGAATCTTTTTCAACCCCGTACCCATACTCATAACAACGCGCCAATTGAAACATAGCCTGAACATGTCCCTGCGCCGCTGCCAGGCGGAAATATTTCGCGCCTTCGGCATAATCCTGCTTTTTACCTTTTCCATAAGCATAACACACTCCAAGCCCGAACTGACATTGCATATCACCCAGTTCGGCCCCTTGCCGAAAATATTTTACCGCTTCATTAAAGTCAATATGATCGCCGCCTCTGGCAGCATAGTATCTGCCGGCCTGGGCCATTGACGGGGTATGACCGGAATCGGCGGCTTTCCGGAGGAATACGATTGCCTCATCCCATCTGTCTTCCTCCACAAGCAATGCGCCCTTTTCAAAATCCGCATTTTCACTGATGCAACCGCAAATGGCCAGCAGTATCGCAAATATTATCGAGAATTTTTTCATCTTCTCCCCCTGTACGAAATGAAAAAACCGTTTGCGCGATGTATTTTGCGCAAACGGTTCATATGCAAATCCGCCGGTAATCAGCGCTTGCGGCGGGTCGGAACGTGGGCGCATTCGCCGTGGACGGCGTGAGCGGCTTCCATCATGGCTTCGCCGAGGGTCGGGTGGGCGTGGATGGCTTTGCCGAGCTCGCGGGCGGTGGCTTCCATCAGCATGGCGGGGCCGGCTTCGGCGACCAGGTCGGTGGCGTGCGGACCGATGATGTGCACGCCGAGAATCTGATCGGTTTCGGCGTCGGCGAGGATCTTGACGAAACCGTCGGTTTCATTGATCGCCATGGCTTTGCCGAGCGCGGCGAACGGGAATTTGCCGACGTTGTAGTTGACGCCTTTTTCCTTGAGCTGTTCTTCGGTCAGGCCGAGCATACCGATTTCGGGCTTGGTGAAGATACAGCCGGGAACGAGGTCATAGCTGAAATCGTTGCGCTTGCCGCAGATGTTGTCGACGGCACAGCAGCCCATGGCGCTGGCGAGGTGGGCGAGCATGATTTTGCCGCCGGCGTCGCCGATGGCGTAGATGCCGGAAACGTTGGTGCGGCAATGTTCGTCGACCGGGATCCAGCCGCGTTCGTCGGTTTTGACGCCGGCGGCAGCCAGGTTCAGGCCGTCGACCACGGACTTGCGGCCGATCGAAACCAGCAGGTAGTCGCCTTTGACGGTTTCCTTGCCGACCTTGGCGGTGACGCCGGTCTTGGTGGCCTTGATATCGCTCATGGCTTCACCGTTCATGATGGTGATGCCCATTTCGGTCATTTTGCGGGCGAGGAGCTTGGAAACTTCCTTGTCGGCGGGGGGCAGGATCGAGGGGAGCATTTCCACCACTGTGACCTTGCTGCCGAGTCCGGCGAAGAGACAGGCAAATTCGCAGCCGATCACGCCGCCGCCAAGCACCAGCAGAGTCTTCGGAATTTCTTCGAGGTCAAGTAGTTCAGCCGAGGTCAAAACCCGCGGGCCGCGCGGAATGAAACCGGGCACCAGCGATTCGGAACCGGTGGCGATAATGATATTTTTCGCGGTGATTTTGGTACCGGCGTCGGCGCCGTCCATAATCATGATTTCCTTGCGGGCGAGGAAGCTGGCGCTGCCGTTGAACACGGTCACGCCGGCGGCTTTTTCCAGCGCGGCGATACCGCCGCGGAGCTTGCCGACGACTTCATTTTTGCGCTCGACCATTTTCTTCCAGTTCGGGGTGATCTTGCCGGTGATTTCCACGCCGAATTCGGCGGCTTCCAGCGCTTTGGCATAAACGTCGCCGCTGGCGATGAGGGTTTTGGTGGGAATACAGCCGATATTCAAACAGGTGCCGCCAAGGTGCTTACGCTCGATCAACGCCACCGAAAGCCCGCTCTGCCCTGCCCTGATCGCCGCCACATAGCCGCCGGGGCCCCCGCCAATCACACACACATCGAAGTTTTTCATTTTCTACTCTTTTCCTTAAAGATTATTTATGAAATGGTTGCATTAATTCATCAATTTTTTCCACGAGCGCCGGAACTTCTTCCAGGCGGCCCACGCCGGTGTCGCCGCAAGCCACGATGCCCTCGCCGGGACCGCAGAACTCCACGCCGCGCTTTTTCAGGATTTCAACATTCGCCCGGGTGGCCGGATTCAGCCACATCCGCGGATTCATGGCCGGAGCCAGCAGCACGGGCCCCTCGTGCGACAAAGCGTAAGTCGAGAGCGCGTCGTCCGCCAGGCCATGAGCCAGCTTCGCCATCATGTTCGCCGTGCACGGCGCAATCACCAGCAGCGCGCATTTGTCGGCCAGCGCGATATGCTGCGGCTCCCAGCGGGGACTATCCCACAAACTGGTGGTCACCGGATTCCGCGACAGCGTCTGGAAGGTCAGCGCCGTGACCAGTTTCTGCGCATTGGCAGTCATAATCACATGGACGTCATAGCCCTTTTTCGTCAACTTGCTGCAGAGATCGGCGGCTTTGTAAGCGCCGATACAGCCGGTGACACCCAGCGCGATCGATTTTTTCACTTGATCAGACATTGAACAAATCCTCCGGCATACGTTTGGTGGCCACGCGCAGGGCGCGGATCAGCGAAATCATTTCCTTCACGCTCGCGTCCAGCTCGGAATTCACCATCAGATAATCATATTTGTTCCAGAAGCCGATTTCGTAAGTGGATTTGGCCAGCCGCTGGGCGATTTGCTCCTCGGAATCGGACTGACGGTTGCGCAAGCGCCGCTCCAGCTCCTCCAGTGAGGGCGGCACGACAAAAACGAATTCCGTACAGCGCGCCAGGATCGGGTCGGCGGCAGCCGCCTCGCGAATCTGCATCGCCCCCTGGATATCGATGTCCAGAAACACGTCCTGCCCCTGCGTGACGAAGTCCAGCACCTCGCTTTTCAGCGTGCCATAGAAATTGCTGAATACCTCGGCGTGTTCGATGAATTCGGCTTTGCCGATGCGGCTCCGGAATTCGTCGTGGCTGATGAAATAATAATCCTTGCCGTGGCACTCGCCGGGGCGCGGGCCGCGGGTCGTACATGAGATCGAGAACCGGATATCCGCCATTTCCCGGCGGACCTGCTGGCAGATGCTGGTTTTGCCCGCGCCGCTGGGGCCGGAAACAATGATCGCCATTCCGAGAGGTTTTCTGCCGTTAATCAAATTCATTCTTTGCTCCTCGCTTTGCGCCGGGCTTCGATGGCTCCCCCGCAGTCGTCTTCCCATCCTTCGTGAGCCCATTTCTCCGGGAACCCGATGCATTGCTCGGGCTTCACGTCCTGGATAAAGCACGCGGGCGGCTCGCCGGGCCGGTAAAATACACAAGTTCCGTCCTCCTGATCGACCAGCGACAAACTCTTGCGGTCGTGAGTCAGATACGTGTATTCGTCAATAAACTCCTGAGTCGTGATCCCGAGAAACCCGGCGATCCGCTCGATTTCCTCACCTTTTAACCGGACATATCCCTGCCACCGGCAGCATGCCCCACATCTTACGCATTTAAAATTCTTTACCATATAAAAACCGCAAGGGGATATTTCACTTTTGCGGTGAAATACCCCCGGGCTGGTGTTGCTGACTAATTACTGGAAACTTTCAAAAGTCAGGTCATCGCCCTTGATATCGATGAAAATGAAACCGAGCACAGCGTCGGCCAGATCAACCGGATGGATCGCCAGATCGACTTCGATCAGCAGCGCACCGAGGGTACCGCCGATTTCCCAGTAGTCGATTGCGCCTTCATGATAATCGAAATAACGCGACATCGGGGACGGGAAGCCGACTTCGTCGATGAAGAACGGGGTGACCCAGCGGCTGTGGTTGCGGCGTTCGAGGTCGCTGCCGCTGATGCAGGCGAAGGACCAGTGCCAGCCTTCTTCCAGGGCGCCGCCGTACTGACGGTTGATGTCTTTGATGGCTTTCGCAGTGGCGCCGGCGCCGGCGCCGAACTTGAAGGCATGAGTTACACGCAGCTCAGCGCGCAGAGTGGGCCCCACGCCAATATTCAGAGTGAACGTGTCGAGAATGTCGAGAATACGGTTCGGCACATACAATGCCACTTTGTCCACCCACTGTGCCTGAGCAGCCGCGCCGCAAAGCATGATTGCCGCGAATACTGAACCCATCAAAACTTTTCTCATGTCATGACCTCATATTTGATAATTTTTGAAATTCTTGATGCCCGATAATAAATCACTTTTCCGTTATAATAATATGAAATTCCGCTTATTCAAATTAAAATTGCATTTTTTTTCGCTGAAACTGACGCTTTTTCATCAAATTTCCATATTATCGGCAAAATCGTTCCTTTAATCCACGCTGGTCACCATGACGAAACGGCTCTTGAAGGCCGCCTCGTAGTTCCGCGGAATCCGGGTACTGTCGAGGTCCGCCTTGTCATTCAACGCCGTGTAACCGCTGATCAGATGGTTTTTCAGGATCGGATCGAGCTTTTTGTTGCCGTTCAGGACGAACACCTTCGGGCGCGGCGAGGTGCGCCAGAGCTTCATTTTGCCGGCGTCCTTCGGCAGCTGCGCGGCGAAAATGACGCATTCCGCCTTCTGATACTGCTCCAGCATCTTGTTATAATCCTCGGCCCGGACCAGGTCGGTAAACGGCGGGCAATCCTCGACGGTGTATTTGTACGACAGCGCCGGAGTCACCGGCAGCACCGTGACCCCGGCATCGTGCCCGAGCCCGGACTTCACAGCCTCGACCAGCCACTTGCCGCGCGTCGCTTCAAGCTCCGGCTCCGGCACCAGCATCACCACGGAGCCGTTTTTGTATTCCCCGGAAATCTGCTTGCCGACCACATAACCGTGCGCGGCAAACAGCAGGTCCCGGTCCTCATTGCGCAGTTTCTCCCGTTCCGGAATGATCAGCCCGGCGATGAAAACGCTCGCGGCGATCAGAAACACCACGCTTGCGGCCGCCATGGCCGGGCGCTTGACTTTTTTGCCGCTCTGCTGCTGCTTTTTCAACAGCCAGATGACGCCGATGGCGGCAGAACCGACTAAACAACTTATGATATTGAACATATGGTCATATCCTTGAAAATTGAAATTAAAGAGCAACCGCCGGGAAGCATTGTGTAAAAAGTTCCCGGCGGTTGCCGATTATGGGGGGCTTATTCAGTGATTTCCGGGGCACCGCCCTGGGAGTACAATTTCTTGCCCCAGCGGAAGTTACTCGGATTGAGGGTTTCTTCGAGGCTCAGCGACTCGGCGTGTCCATCCAGGAAACCGTAGTTGCTGCGTCCGTTGTGCCGGTTGTAACCGACGTAGGCGATATGATGGCTGCCGGGCGACGCGATGGCGTTCTTGGCCTCGGACACGGTCAGCATTTTCGGATTGGTGTTGTCGCCGGCTTCGCCACCGCCCCAGACACTGCCGCCATCGGAAATGCCATTGGTCGGACGGTGCGATTTGATCGCCGCCCCGCCGGCA
This sequence comes from Victivallis vadensis, assembly GCA_040394635.1. GTDB lineage: Bacteria > Verrucomicrobiota > Lentisphaeria > Victivallales > Victivallaceae > UBA5239. The sequence continues at coordinate 8,039 of JBEBRW010000040.1, forward strand.
GTCGAACTGCCGTGAATCAGCGACGGGTCATCCGTGAACTCCGCCAGCAGGATTTCCGACGAGGGCGCCATGGCGGCGGTGATCTTCACCAGCGTCATATTGCTGTTCGCCGCCGGATCGCCAAACTTGCGACGCGGCATGAAAATCGCGTTGGCGGTATAGGCCATCACTTCGGCCTGGTCGTCCTTGGCCGGCACGCTCGGGAACCAGCCGCCCTGCGCCCCTGCCGCGGCGTCGCCGATATTCAGGCTCGGGCAGGCAAACGATTTATCCTTGAACGATATTTCCTCCAGCCCGGTCACCATCGAACTCCAGTGGATGTACCCGTTGCCGCTGCTCGTGCCATTCTTGTAAACATAGGACGAAGGCAGCAGGTCCGTGTTGTCATTGGCGTACAGGAGAATTCTCAGGCTGTTGGTCTTGACGTTGTTCAGACAGCTCGAACCCTGCGCGGTACTTCTCGCCTTGTTCAAGGCCGGCAGCAGCATTCCCGCCAGGATAGCGATAATCGCTATTACCACAAGAAGTTCAATGAGTGTAAAATTATTTTGCTGACTCGTTTTCCGGCGGTTCCTGTTCTGGACAACTCTTTGATTCTGGCTCTTCATGATTTTCCTCTTTGGTTTGTTTGATCCGGCGGTTTGTGGTGTGAACCCCGCCGATTTATCTTTGCATGTCAATATTATACACGCCTTCACAATAATTGGCAATAGTCCAAATATAATCCTAATTATACTCTAACCGCGGCGTAACAGTCCTCTTTTTCCGGGCAAGCCGGCATCAAATATTCTGCATTTTCATATCTTGCTGACAGAGTGGCGCTTCAGCAGCTTATAGGGAACGGAAACATTTTTGGTGGGCGGTTTATTGACGACCATGTTGACCGCTTCCGCGGCAATGGTGTTGAAATCCTGGCTCAGGGTCGTGTGCGGCGGCATGGCATAGGCGGAAATGCCGGGTTGTTCGAATGTGATCAGCGAAATATCATCCGGAATTTTCCGGTTCAGCAAATGCAGCAGATAGCTGACGCGCAACCCGGAACTCTCGCCGCAGCAGATCAAGGCGGTCGGCTTGGCCCACAGCATCTGGCCCAGAAGCTCCGGCAAGTCGTTTTCGATCAACGGTACAAGCAGTTCTTCATCAAGCGGCAGATAATGTCTGGCCATTTCCCTTTTATAAGCGTCAAGACGGTTGATATCGTTGATGTTATTGGTATTGTGATGGTTCAACAGGGCGATCCGGCGGTGCCCGCAGCTGTAGAGATAGTCCACCGCCAGCTGGAGACATTGGTAATCATCGGACATGATCGAATAAACGCCGTCGATATTGTTGGTGGCGGTATTGATGGCGACCAGCGGAATGTCGTATTTATTGTTCCAGTCCTTTTCCAGGCCCGGGCGGTACGGCAGCATGATGGCGCCCACGATAAAATCTTTTTCGACGATGTCGATATCGCGCTGGGTAATGGTTTCCGGTACATAACCATGCTTGTGGAGTTCGATCGACAGGGTATTGACCAGGCTGCTGATATAGTAGCTGTAAGCGCCGGAAGGAATAATCAGCGCCACGGTATTTTTAACTGTTCGCTGGATGGGGGTATAACCCATACGGCGCATGGCCTCCTTGACCTTGCGGCGCAATTCGTCCTGAATATGCGGATGGTTATGGACCACACGGGAGACGGTGGCCGTGGAAACGCCGCAGGCTGCGGCGATATCTTTAATTGAGACTTTCTTTGCCATGCTATTATTATACTGTAAAAAATTCAGAATTCCATGTAATAATTATAAAATTTTCAATTTATTACATTTATTTCATATTTTTTTACAAACCGAGGTATTGCAAGTTCAACCGGAAATCCGTATAATATTGACAAGTACAGACAGGAGCCGCCATGAAACAGAAAATCAAGCAAGCAATCAAACGATATGAACATAATCCGGTTTTGAGTCCGGCCGATCTGCCGTATCCCTCCAGTTTGGTATTCAATGCCGGAGTGGCCAAATACCAGGGAATGTATGTGATGATCTTCCGCAACGATGTCGGCTTCACGCCGCAAGGAATGAGCGACAATTACACCAATCTGGGCATGGCAGTGAGCCGGGACGGCATGGATTGGCAGGTACATCAGCGGTCATGGCTCGAGCTGAAGGGCTTTCATCCGGAGATCCGGCGGATTTATGACCCGCGTTTGACGGTGATCGGGGGGCGGTGTTATCTCAGCTTTGCCGCGGATACCGAATACGGGGTGACCGGCGGTGTCGGCGTGATCAGTGACGATTTCAGCAGCCTGACGATTCTCTCGACCGCGGCTCCCGACAATCGCAATATGGTATTATTTCCCGAAAAAATCAATGGCCGGTTCATGCGCCTGGAACGTCCGTTTCCCGAATACAGCCGCGGCTACTGCGAGCAGTTCGACATCTGGTCGTCCAGTTCCGCCGACGGGCGCGACTGGGGCGATACCGCATTGGTACTGGCTGCTGCGGATGTCCCGTACTGCAACAGCAAAATCGGACCGGCCGCGCCGCCGATACGTACTTCGAGGGGTTACCTGACGCTTTTTCATGCCACTTCCAAGGTCTCCGCCGACCTGGCGTGTTGGGGCGCAGAGAGCGGTACCAGATGGAACAAGGAATACTATGCCGGGCTGATGCTGCTCGACCTGAATGATCCCACCCGGGTCATCGGGCTCTGCCCGGAACCGCTGATGGTACCGGAGAAACCCTACGAGCTTGACGGTTACCGTGGCTCGGTGATTTTCCCCGGCGGCATGATTCTGGAGGATTCCGGCGAGGTCAAGATTTATTACGGGGCGGCCGATACGGTGGAGTGCCTGGCCACGGCTCACGTGGACGACCTGCTGGCACTATGCGAACCGGCCGCCATCGGCCATCACCGGATGAACAATCAAAACATAACATGTAATTCACCGCTGAAAAAAGCAGGAGAACCGATCATGACGAAAAAGAAACCAGCCGTTGTCAGAATTTTCACCCTCATTGAACTCCTGGTAGTGATCGCAATCATTGCCATCCTGGCGGCGATGCTGCTTCCCGCCTTGAATGCCGCCCGGGAAAAAGCCAGCAATACGTCCTGCGTCAACAACCTCAAGCAGATGGGGGTGTATTATGCGTTTTACCTCGATTCCTTTGACGACCGCTTCCCATCGACTTATTGCGTGGCGACCAAACAGACCTGGATTGCCATGATGCAGAAAGCGGATATTCTGCCGGCCAACTATGCCCAGAATCGCTGGAGTGTGGTGGTCAAGGATTATGGCAGACAATTGCTTTGCCCCAAGCTTGACTTGAACTCCATCAACGATCATTATAATTATGGACAGAACGCACAGACGTTTCCCATCGACAGCCTCCTCGGGACTTCAAATAAGACCAATATGGCGATGATTTACCGTAAATTGAGCACCATCAAACAGCCGACCATGCGCGGGATATTGCTGGAGCCCGGTGTATACAACGCATCGTGGAAAGCGATCGGTTACGCGGTCAATAATTCCAGCGTCGAGTATGACCGCCACCGCAAAAGCAGCAATGTCCTGTATGTCGACGGCCATGCAGGCAGTGTGGATGCCGTTTATATGTATAATGCCACCAATGTCATGACCCCGTGGGGACCCAGCAACGGATTTACGGAGTAAGGATAATGAAAAAATTCTATTTCACATTGACCGGAATATGTTTGCTCTTATGCTCGGTATTGTCCGGCGCCAACGAGTTCTTTGTCTGCCGCGTGCCGGAAGTGAAAACACCCCCGAAAATAGACGGTCATATCGAAGCCGCGGAATGGGAACATGCGGCCCGCCTGCCAGCTTTCAGTAATTCAATCGGCGTACTTTCCCCCAAACGCCAGGATTTGCTGCTCAGTTATGACAGCGTGCATCTTTATATCGCATTTCGAACGGAAATCGACTGGGAACCGGAAATCAGTCCGGTTAAATTCGACGACCTGAATATCTGGACGGTCGACTGCCTCGATATTGCGTTGATTCCCGTTCCGGCTCAGCAGAACGACATTGTCCGTTTTGTGGTGGAGCGGGGCGGCGGGCATGCGGACATGCGCGCCAAGGGACAGGTGAAGCAACCTGCGGACGATTGGAACCCCGAATGGAAGCGTGCCGGACGATTGATTGCCCAATCCTACATGAGCGCCTATACCTGGGAGATGGAGATTGCGATTCCCTGGGCAAGCCTCGGCATTTCCTGCCCCAAAAACGGTGATATGATCCCGGCTCAATTCATGCGCTGCATCGGCAATATCCGCCGCGATGTAACCGGTACCCCCGACCGGGTGGTTACCTGGTCACCGGTGCCGAAAGGGCGCGATTGGATCAATCCGCAGGACTTCGGGCAACTGTTTTTTTGCGGAGATAAACCGGTATTTCGCGCCGCACCCGACAGCGCTTTCGGCGTAAAGGGAAGCTGTACAACGCCGGTAAAATCAACGCTCGACGGGATGGTGTGGGAAATCGGGCGCTCCGGCAGTCCCCTGAAAAAGGCCAAAGCCCTGGCCACCGACGGAATGAACCTGAGCTGGCCCGGTCAACTGGAAGTCCTGCGCAGTACCCCGGCCATGATGTATTGGCGCTTAAGTGACGACGACGGCATTGTCGCCGCCGGCAAATATACCGCGATTCTGGAACCGCCGTTCAAAGTACAGACTGCCGTCAATTATTACCGGGAATCACTGATCGCCCTGGGCGAACTTCAGGATATTTCCATAGGCAAAGACTTCAGGGTGGAAATGGAACTTCATGGAAAAGACGGGCAACTCCTCGAACGGAGCGGAAAGCCCCTGGCTCCCGGAGCCGGGTATTTTGAACTGGAATGCCCGGTGCGTAAACTGACGGTGGATCACGAGGCTGTCGTTACGGTGAAATTATTTAATGCCGCCGATAAAGTGTTGTACACTTTTACCGACACTGTAAAACGGTTGCAGAGCCCGGCATGGATGCATGCGGATTCATTGGGCCAAGTATCGGTACCGCCGCCGGGCTGGAAAACTCCGGCCGTCAAATCCGGCGCCGAATACATCGATGTGAAAACGGGCATGAATACTTATCGTTTCGGCGCCTCCTCGATACTTCCCGAATCGGTGACATTGCGAAATGATTTGTTCTCCGACGGCGGCTTCACGTTTGAAGCCATTACCGATCGTGGGCCTCAACAATTGAAAGCATCCGCTTTGCCGGAAATTGTTTCACAGGATGCCCGTGGCATTACCATGCAATACCGCGGAACTTCGGACGAATTGGAGCTTCAGGCCCGAATCCGGGTTGAATTCGACGGGATGGCATGGTATCAGACGAAACTCTCGCCCCGGCGAAAAGGAACGAGTTTGAAGTCTCTTGCCATCAATATGCCGCTGAAAGCGGACCAGGTGCGTTATATGCGCGCCAATAACGCCATGAACGTTCGTGAACTGGTATTCAACTCAGCCCTGGTCGGGCCGGCCAGGACCACTCGAACGCTACCCAAACCGGATATGCAGTATGCCATTGATTTTTCGGCGAATGGCTGGACCTTTAATCGAATCTTCCATAATTTCTACTGGATCGGCGGGGAGGACCGGGGCATTTTCTTTGCGCTGCCGTCCTTCCGCAATATGGCGGTAAAAGAAAAATACACGGATATTGTGGATGACGGCCAGAGTTTCGCCGCGAAATTTTTCCTGGTGGATCATTCCATGCAACTCAATGATCCGGTCGAATATGACTTTGGATTCTTCCTGACCCCGACGAAGGAAGCAGCGGACCGGGCCCGGCTGCGCCGGGTCGGCGCCGGATTTGTCGGTTCGGTTGATTCGGACCGGGCCGATACCAGCAATCAACCGCTGGCAAAATCATTCACGGGAAATGCACGCGGACGCTTTTTTCATGACCCGGAACTGCGGCCGTTTGAAAAGAATGACGTGGCGACATTGATCCTGCCTTGTTGGAAACTGCGAACGATCCAAAGCGGAAATCCATTGCCGCCGCAATCGGAACTGGACTATATTGACCGCTGGATTGCAAACACCCGGGAAAAACCCGGTACTTCGCCGATGCTCTGGTATGATGCGTTTTTCACCCCCTTTGCATTGCCGGGCACCATCAATTTTCTGAATGATTTCGAATCCTGGCCAATTACCCGTTTGCCCGTGGAGCAGCATGGAACTTATGTCTGCCCCACCCGGGCGTGGCAGAACTTCTACCTTTCCGGCGTACGGGACCGTATGAAACAGAAAATCACCTCTTTCTATATGGATCTTACTTTTCTGAAACCATGTTCCAATCGTTTCCATGGTTGCGGATACCGCGATGTCAACGGCCAGATTCATGGCACGGTTCCATTGCTTGAAGCACGCGAAATGTTTCTCCGTTATCAGACCATGGTCAAAAGCAACGATCCCGGCGGCCTGCTGGTGCTGCACGGATATACTTGTACGCCGCTTGCCTTATGGGTCGATGTCCTGACCTCCGGTGAAGAGTGGTTGACCGCACCCGATTATGCCTCGCTGACGCCGGAGTATTTCCAATCCATCCTGATGGGTACCGACCAGCTCGGCACGGTTACAAGCTTTTTCCCCGGCGGCATTCTGATGCATTATATGCAGGCGCAGAAAAGCTCCGCGACGCTGGCTGAAATGTGTGGCCTGAGCTTTACCCATGGTGAATCTCTCTGGAACGGGACCGAAGCGATGATGCCCGGTATGCGCATGGTATGGGACGCGCTGGACCGGTTCGGTGCAGATCAAGCGGTTTGGACGCCATACTGGCGCAATCCTCTCTCCGACGGTCAAGACGGCATTTTGATATCTTCCTGGGAACGTGATTCAAATTTACTGCTGGTTGTTTTCAATTCAGCGTATACGGAACGGGAGGTTCGGCTTGACGCGTTGTCGGGCCGTCGAATCACCGATTGTTTGGATGCGGGGAAAGAAACCGGAACAAAACTGGTTTTGCCCGCCCGTGGTTTCCGTTTATTGCTCGTGCGCCGCTAAAGTTCCTCAGATTTCCCCGAGCTGCCGTAGCATTTCTTCCACTTTCTGCCGCTCCGGCGCGCGGAACGCCCGGAAAGGTTCGGCCATGAAATCGCTGCAGATGCCCTTCAGGTTCAACGCGCATTTCACCCCTTTGATGAACGTCGAGGCATAGTGGCCGCAACTGTAAAGCCGGCGCAACAGGAACAGGTGCTGCTGCAATTCCAGGATTTTTTCCATATTCCGGGCTTTAGCTGCATTATAAAGATCAACAAACAGCCGGGGGCAGATGTTGGCGCCGCCGGCCACGCCGCCGTGACCCCCGAACAATACAGCTTCGGCCATCAACTCCTCTGGGCCCATGAATATGGCGAATTCCGGACGGTCGCGCATGACTTCCAGGAATTCATGGAATCTGATCATGTTGCCGGAGCTGTCCTTGAACCCGATAATGCCGTCGATATCGGCGGCGCGGCGCAGTGTATCGACTTCGATATTCACCTTGGTCATGCTCGGCATGTTGTAGAGAAACAGCGGCAGCGGAAGACGGGAAGCCAGATTCTGAAGGTATTCCAGCAGTTCCGGCTGACCGGCGGGGAAATAATACGGCGGAGCCAGAACTACCGCACCGGCGCCGCATTCCGCCGCGTGTTCCGCCAGTCTGATCGACTCGATGAACGACGAATCGCTGATACCGACCAGTACCGGAACCCGGCGATTGATGATTTTTACCGCGTCATCGACCAGTTCATACTGGATTCGCTTGGAAAGGCTCGGCCCTTCACCGGTAGTCCCCAGCAGGAACAATCCGTGTACTCCTCCGCCCAATACATGATTGATTAATTTTTCAAGTCCCTCACGATCCAGCGTATCCGCGTCGAGAAGCGGTGTGACCAATGGCGGAACAACCCCCGAAAGCGGAAGCGTCATACTCATATTTTTCTCCATGAATTAGTAGATCAAATGACGAAAATTTTGGACCCGATGCAAGGTGATCAGATTGCCGTTGTGGGCGCTCTTGGCGCGTTCGTCACCGGAACGGCTCAGGATCAGTAAATCGTTCCGGTGAATAACCATCGACGCATAGTGCCGGGCCTGGCCGGGCGAGCCGCCAATGGCGACCATACCGGCGAAACACCAGTCAAAAAGATTTTTCGAGAAGTACAACGCCAATCGATGGCGTTCATTGTCCGGCAAGCCATAACGGTCAGGGCCAAGCAGTTCCGGCCTGGTCATGCTGTCCGTGGATTGCGTGCTTACCAGCCAGTAGAGTTGCTGAACTTCATCGTAAGCGACATGAAATTTCATATGGCCGCCCGGGCAGTTGACGAATACCAACGGTGTTCCGGCGGGAGTATCCAGCAGGGATAATTCCAGCGAGCCGTCGTCCTGTACGATGCCCCTGGCCATGGTTCCGATATTGGTCAGCCCTGTATGGCAACGCATCAGGAGCAGAACGGTACGGCCCGTGGGGTCATAAAAGACATGCCGTGGATCGTGAATGCGCACCACATGGCTTTCCAGCCAGCACGGTTCACCGCAGTAACGCTGGTCGGCTGCGCCGGGAGCAAGCACTCCGGCCGGGAAAAATGGAACTCCGGAGTATGACGGAAGTTTTACGATCCGGTCGAATTCCAGCGGATTTGAAAAGGTCCAACTTTCCCGCCTGGTCAAATCGTCCTGTACGGATGCGCTCATCAGCACGGGGGCGGTACTGGGCCAGGTTTGCTCGTCGATCCGTTTCTCCATCGTCAGGTAAACCCGGCCGTCGTGAATATCAACCGCGCAGGGGGCCTGGTGCCAGGTTGCGGAATCATCGAGCTTGCGGATTTCGCTCCAGCTCCCGCCCTCATCATTACTTACGGCAATGGTCATCACGCCATTGTGGCCGAGTAAATACAAGCGTTTTCCGGCCGCGAAAAGCCGCGCATGCATCATCGGCAAATCGGCGGCATGACGCCAGTTTACGCCATCATCATCCGAAAGAAATACCTTGCACTGATTGCACAGCCCGAAATCACCGTGATCGCTCTTGGGCCCGGGCAGTTTCGCCACGCCCGCCCCGCCGAGGTCGAAACTCGCCGCCAGGCGGCCGGACGGCAGTACCGCCAGGCTGGGACTGTAGCAGTAGACGTCCCGGGCATCCGGCGACTCATAAATAACTTGTTCAGAAGCAATCAATTTCATTTATTTTCCTCAATGACAATCAAGCGGCAGCCCCTGGCGGGAATTGTGATCCCGGACAACCCCACATCTTTGCCTGTCTCAAGGTCATAAATACGCCGGGGGCTTTTTATTGAACAGGAGAGCGTGGTAGTAACAGTGCCATCCGTGTCATTCAGCAATACCGCCAGTAATTTTCCCGGCAGCCGGTAAGCGGATGCCATGACTGTGCCGGTAGCGGCCACCGGACAGCCTTCCCGCCAGTAAGGGTGGAAAGAAAACGGCTCGTCATTCCAGCCGATGCTTTCCAGTTGCGCCATCATCGCGGCACCTTCGTTGTAAATACACGCACCGGCCTGCGGTTTCACACCGTGCACCAACGTGTAACCCAGGAAATGGCGTACCGCGCGAACGGCTTCCGGCGCTTTTTGCTTCCGGCGCCAGTATTCTTCGCGTTCGGGGCGGAGCATCTGGCAGGCGCGGTTGAACTGGGCCAGATATACGCTCCAGGTGCCGCATTTGGCGCCCGTGAAACTGCTCCTGAACAGTTCCGGCGTGAAGATTTTATAGCAGTTTTCCTCTTTGCCGATCTGGGCCACGAATGCTTCCCCGTCCACGATGAAATCGACCAGTCCGCAGACCGGCGGAAGCGGCTCGCTGGAGGGGTGGTACATCAGCACCGAGTCAGGGTCCTTGTCGCGCAGGGCCTTGCGGATGCGTTTGGTAAATTCCCGTGTGCCGCTCATGGCGTAAGTTTTGCGCAGCGCCCCGAAATCGTCCGTCCAACCGCAACCGTGGAGCTGATTGAGGCAACTGCGGGGATAAGCCATGTCGAAATACATGTCGCGAATTTCAAGTTCCGGATCGTTGATCGATTTTATCATGTGATAAAGCTGCCAGTTTTTGAAATCGTTGTCATTGACACAGCCAAAGGCCCATAGATCACGGTTGCGCGCCTCTTCAGTCTGAACCGGAAAGTCCTGTTTGAACTGTCCGAATCCGGGCGGGGAACTGATCCATTGCTCCGCGAACCACGGCCATTCGGGCGCGAACGGCGACACCCCGTAAATGCAGGCATAAAAGGCATAGAACGGTTCTTGGCGGCCACGTGCGGATGCGCAGCGGGTTTTGATCATTTCCAGATCCATGTAATCCCGGTGGTAATAATTGAACACCCTCATGAATTGAGACCAGTTATACTGAGCACCGCCCGCATGCATGAAAGGACGCTGCAGACCCGGACGTAACGGTTTCACCGGTGTCCCCTGAATCCCGAACGTGAAAACGCGCTTGCCGTTCAGCTGGAAATCTTTGTCGATCAGCTTGACGACGGCGGTAGCCGCTTCATTTTCGGCCGCTTTGGTAATGGCGAGGCTGTCGGCGGTCTTGGAAATATGAGTGCCCCGCATACTGTCCGCCCCCCAGAACAAACCGCGGTCGCCGTCCCCCAGCCAGAAAACGGGATGTTCCATCAGGTCCATGCACCAGTATTTGCCGATTTTGCCGGATGGATATTTCCGGGGAATGTCGGCGGGTTCGAAACGGCTCACCAGCTCCGAATATTCTTTGCGCATGGGTACGACCAAAGCCATATCGTTGATTCCGGTGCCGGATGCGCTGTATTCAAGCTCAAAATTGCACCAGCCGTCATATTCAAGAAGCCCATTTACCTGGAAACGCATATTTTCGATGTTGGCGGTTGTCCTGAAGCGGAGGTGCAGCGGTGTTTTTTCCAGCACTTCAAACGCTGCCGGCGGATTGATGATTTTTCCGTTCAGCCACAGGGCAATCCCGGAAGAGAGCAGTGCCTTGCCATCCGCATACACCTGAACCGGAAACAGCGAGTTCTTGAATTCGTATTTCTGAGTCAGGCAGGAAAGCGTACCGTTTTTGTATTCAGGAGCCTCCCAGGGAGCCGGCGTATCGTTATCCAGTCCTTCACTGAAATTGCTCCACGGTGTGGTTTCGCCGGGCTTCATGAAGTATTGATGATGGATCTTGGTCTCCTCGCCTTTCAAGGCGGTCAGGAAATAATAATCATAATCTCCCGGCGGCAATTTTGCGAGATCCCAGCTGAGGCTCAAACTCATTTTCTTTGCATTTTCCTGCCCGATCGCCGAACGCTGTTCAAGCGCCGTCTGCCCCGACTTATCCGCAAGCCGTTGAATCATTTCAAGCTCCGGCGGCGGGGGAATGGCGAGACTCAGCACAGTTTCCAGCATTTGTTTAGCAATGTCGGTCCGCAGATAACGCACCCGTATCTGTTCGGGAGAAAGGTATTTCAACGATGCCGAAGTAAGCGCCTCCGTCCCTCTGGTGAGCGCCAGCGAAATGATTCCTTCCCGGTCTAGGTTTTTACCGGAAAGTTGAGCGGATGTGACTCCATTTGCTTCCACGGTCATGACCGTCTGGTTGTAAAGACTCCGTGCCCTCAGGTTAGTGCCCTGCAAATTGAATGATGTCGGGATGGAATCGCAGAGCTTGACATTCAGCTCCATGATATCGCTACCGACCGGAAGTTTCCGGAAATCCAGCCGGGTGCGCGGCGCATTCGCCTCCAACTTCAACTTCATGTAATTGACACGGTCCGAGAAAGAACGCAGCAGCGGAGTAGCCGCCACCGCGCCCATTGACTCGCCGCTGCGGCACAACCCGGCGTACAGCGCCTCGCCATCCTCCGGCGCAATACCCAACCCTTCAAACGGAATGGCGACTTCAATTGTCCAGCGTTCATTTGTCCTGGATTGCTTTTGCGCCAGCTCTTTGATGTTCCAGGAAAAATCCCCGTTATGGGAATCATAAAACGCTCCTGCTTCGTTAAAAATGAATTGCCAGGCGGAATTCTTGTACTCCAGATGAAGCTCAATGCTTTCATCCTCCCACAGCTTTCCATCGCGAATCTTGACAGTCGGCGGCGTCGTGGGCGCGGGGCTTTCGCAGGCAAAATAGAGATTTTTTGCGTCGCGCCCGATTCCCCAACGGATGTTGTTGGCGGCTACTCCGGTTCTGATGTTGAACGAAATATTGCTGTCCAGCCCGTACTCCCCATCGGTTATGACGCCGTCAAGGGTGATGCCTCCCACTCCGAGTTTCTGCTCAAACGGAGAACTGCGTTCGGAGCTTACCGGCTTCGTTTCCCGGTAAACCCGGTCCATTTCTTCCAGAGACAAGGCTTTGTCAAAAATCATCAGGTCATCGATCAGTGAAATACCGTCTTCGTTTTTCCAGCCGCGGCTTCCCACGCTGATCTGTTTATAATCCCTGTCTGAGATCTTTTTGCGTGGTGCCTGCATCATTTTACCGTCAACATAAAGATAAATCATCTCTTTGTCCCAGGCGGCGCAAATAAAATGCCACTGCCCCGGCTTCCAATCCCATATCGAACGGGGAATGAAGCTCCATTCTTTGGCATCGTTCGGACCGATCAGGAACGTCAGCGTGCCGTTGCCGCCATTTTTGTAGATCAGCAGTTCATTGCTGCGGGGAGTTTTGTCGTTGGCGGCAAAGAAAATCCGGAATTTCTCCTTGTCGTTTCCCTCCCAGTTTTCGGGACACAGCCAAAGCGCCACCGAACCCTGATTCTGCGAAAGGGCGACCGGCAAATTCCCGTAAGCGGCGAAGACCCGATCGGAAGCTTTGTCCACGCCGATGCGCATGGCTTTGCCGCGCGGAGATGCGGCAAACAGCCGTTCGGAATCAACCTTCGGGTCCGCCGTCAAATTAATGGAGCCGGAGCTCAATCCTTTGAACTGAAAAGTCTGGCCGCTCCTGCCGAACTCCGTCATCCCGGTTTCCACATTGATATTTTCGCCTTTATCGAAGTCAAAACTTGCCAGAGGCTCCGCGCCGGTCAACATAGGAATGACGGCAAATAATGCAATGATCAACAATCCTGCTTTTTTATACATAAGATTCCCCTTGAATTATTGTTCCGCCCCGATATAAGTGTAGCTTTGATACTGCAAATATGGCGGTGCTATGGACTGGACATGCCCGTCCGCCCACAGAACATTGCTCCGGCGATTATGCCGGACCGTCGAAATCCGGGCCTCTACGGTTCCAAGGTCAAATCCGGCCGCGGCAAAATCCGTATCGGCAATCAATATCTTTTCCGAGGCTTTACGGACACCTTTGCCGAGCCAGAGAATATATTTGTCGTACTCGGCGGAAGTCTCGCCCATGTTCGGACAGTAACGTTTGGTGCCCTTGACATGCCCGATCCCGTTATTGTTGCCCACGTAATTCTGCAGGTACGAATCATAACTGACGCCGTCCACCGAAGCTGAAATCTTCGTGGCGCTCTCCTGCGATTGACTGGGACACTGCACTACTTTCAGTTGAAGCTTGTAAAAAGCCTGAGACATGACAATCCAGTCAGGGGAGAAACTGCCGCGATTCCAATATACGGTGGGAATGCAGCCGCTGTCATATTCATCGGCATAAAAGAATTGTACCTGCCCGATCTGCTTCAGATTACTGGTACATGATATGGCCCTGCCTTTTTCCCGCGCCTTGTTCAGAGCCGGCAGCAGCATGGCTGCCAATATGGCGATAATCGCTATAACTACCAGGAGCTCGATAAGTGTGAAATTGTTTTGTCCACGAAATTGTTGGCCAGGTTTCCGGTAATTGAAATTCATCTGCATCATTTGGAGTTCTCCTTTTTGTGGTTTATTTGTATTCCGTATGAATCTCATTTTTTCTGAATATTGTTTCCGGCGGCGCTGCCCCGGATGATCAGCTGCGGCGTAATCAACTTCTGTATCAACTGATTCCGCTCCTCCATCACTTTTTCCAGAGCCGAAACTAACTCTACAGCCAATTCGTTCATGACACCGCCCACGGTCGTCAGACCGGGAATGCTGTAGTTACTTTCCGCGATATCGTCGAATCCCACCAGTGAAATATCGTCGGGAATCCGGAGCCCCGCCTGTTGCAAAGCCAGCATCACGCCGAAAGCCGTATCGTCATTGTGGCAAAACATCGCGGTCGGCAAATCCTGCTTCCGGCAACTGTTCAGGAGTTGGTTCGTCAGCTCATAGCCGTTCTGGCGTCCGGTAGATTGAGTGGCATACAGGCATTTCGGCTCCAACCCATATTTTTGCATGGTCGAAAGATATCCGGAATAACGCGTCTGCGTGTTTTTTTCTTCATCCCCGTGCGAGGCCCTCATATAATAAATACGGCGGTGTCCCAGGCTGTAAAGGTATTCAATGGCCATACTGGCTCCGGCGGCCTGATCGATTGCCACATAATTTATGGATAATTCCTGCAGGTTGTTGAACGCGACCAGGGGAATTTGCCGCTCGATTGCGGAATGCAGGATTTTCTGGTTCTCCGACAAAAAGATCGGTCCCGCCAGGATGCCGCAGACACGCCCTCCAAAAAAGTTTTCCAGGGCATGTTCAGATTTTTCCGGATCGTTTTTGCCCAAGGTCAGAAGCATTTTCCAGTTACGCCTGGAAAGCTCCTCTTCCAGCAGACTGACCAACTGGCTGTACCAGGGATTAACGATATCGGAGGTAATCAGCAAGCCGACCGTATCCTTGACGTTTGTGCGCAATGAACGCGCGGCCAGATTCGGCGTATAATTCAATTCACGGGCGAGATTACGTACCCGCTCCGATGTTTCCGGGCTGATTCGCCCCTTGCCGTTCAGTACTTTGCCGACAGTTGCGGTACTCACGCCCAGCCGGCGCGCCATTTCCGCTATCGTTATGTTTTCGCATTCAATCATGATTCTACCGGTGGTTGAAAAATTGCCTTCCTCAATACCCCGCCGCCTTTTGCGCGGTGTCGAAATTTTCATCAGGGTAATCGATGACCCTACTACTATTATACCCTTGAAAACAATTTTGTCAAGAGGGTAAGGTAATCGATTACTCATTTTTTACCCATTTCTTATACCTGTTGGAAAAATAAATTCACACTTTTAATAAACTAGTCTATTGACATTTCAAGCGTCCGGCATTATAATTAAACTAAGCAATAAGGAACATTAAATATGCCTGTGGCCCAATTACCCAAATATCAGAACATCAAGCAGGCGGTGCTGGCGGATATCCGCAACGGCAAATTGCGCCCCGGCGACAAATTGCCGGTCCGTACCGAACTGCTTGAAATCTATAACACCACCCGGGTGACGCTCGACAAGGCCCTGAGCGAACTGGTGGACGAGAAAGTCCTGACCGCGTCGCGCCGGGCGGGAACATTCGTCGCGTCGCGGCAGAGTTTGCAGAAAATCGCCATCATCACCGGCGTCACCGACCCGATTCAGGGACAGTTGCTCCAGCGCTACAACTATCAGGACATGTATGCAGCGCTGCAGGAGTTGTTGAAGGAACGCACGGTTCAGATGATCAAGCCCGAGCACGCACTGGCCATGCCGGAAATGCTCCGGGAGTTCGATTACGTCATCGTCAATCCGCTCAGCGAAAACGACTTGAACAAGCTTTCCCAGTGCCTCGGCGGCCGCGAACGGATCATTCTCCTGAACCGTCCGTTCGAGGGGTTTCATTATGCCTCCACGGATCATCGCGGCGCCGCCAGGGCGCTGACGACGCTGTTCCTGAAAAATCTGCCGCCGGAAAGCGAATTGATTTATCTGGATGTCCGCTTCGCCGAACCGTATTACGTGGAGTCTGTGCCGGAACTGCGCAAAAAGGGCTTCATCGACGCCTGCGCCGAATACCGCCGCTTCTATCGCCTGGTCAACGTCGGCCTGAAAAAACATCTGGAGTACCTTGAGTACAACGTGGCGGACATTTCCGAGCTGCAGTCGCAAACGCTCGGCGGCAAGGTTCCCTCCTGCATCATTTCGCCCAGCAAATGCTTCACCGGAGCCATCCTGCGCCACCTGAGCGAATGCGGTTTGAAGCTGAACCGCGATGTATATTACGCCGATTTCGACAACTACAATTCGCAGATGGACACCGGCTATGCGATCACCTCGGTGCTGGAGGACTTCACCGGCATCGCCGAATCCACTGCGCACATGATCAACGCTAACAAACTGCAATCGCAGATGGTCCCGTATCACGTTGTAAACAATCCATTCAACACCAAAATATAGAGGTGCCAAATGAAAACCTGCCGGCATAAATTTACACTTATTGAACTCCTTGTCGTAATAGCGATCATTGCTATACTGGCGGCAATGCTACTCCCTGCCCTGAACTCCGCCCGCGACAAAGGCAAGCGCGCAGCCTGCATCAGCAACCTGAAGCAAGTCGGCTCCGGGTACAGCCTCTATGCGAATGACTACAACGGATACGGTCCAATCAGCTACACCAATAATTTTTTCAACAACTGGAGCACCGCCCACAGCCTGTACGAAAGCGGCTATTGGCTCAAAGTCACCCCCGGGGGCATGATTCTGCAGGAAAACTATGCGACTCCGGCCGTTTTCCAGTGTCCGGGTTATAGTGTATTGTTCGAAACGGTCGGCGCCAGCACCTATTGCTATGACTTGAAAAATTTCAGCAAAGATACCGGCTACTGGTACAAAAGCTCCTATCTGCTGCGCCCTACTCAACTTCTCGGAGACAATTCAAACTTCTCCAACGCATACGGCATCCTGAATGGCGACAAAAGCCAATGGGGCTATCACCTGGGCAGTTACCCGGGCGGAGTGTTGGCGACCGACCGTTACCTGACCCCCAACTACCCCCTCTTCCCTCACAAAGACACGATATCGATCCTATATGAAAACGGCGCTGTACTGAGCAGACTCGGTGTGACGAGCCGCGCATACAGCAACTGGTCCTCATCGTATGGGCTGAACAATGGCGACCAGCTATTCGCTTTCTTCCGCAACATCAGTGCCAAAGGCACATGGGGATTATATTGATAAACAATACCACGAGGAATTTCGCATGAAAAAATTATTATTGATATTTGCTTTTACGCTCGGAATCTTGCATGGACAGGCGTTGTTGCTTGACAAAGAACCGCTTCAAACTCTGGCGCTGGACCTGGACGGCAACGGCAAGCTTGACGCCGCCGTATTGGTCGCCGCCGGAGATGGCAACGCGGTTTTGAACCTTTATTATGACGGCAAGGGTCTGCAGAGCGGAACGCCAGACCGTTCGATTGACATCCCCGGCGGCCGCAGCCTCAACGGTGTTCGCCATGACGGCAACGCCTATCTGGTCGTCAGCGGCGGCAAGCAAAGCATCATGGTTTACTCGAGCGCCGACGGTTTCCAGAATCAATTTCTCAACGGCAGCGCCAACCAGTGGACCAACGACAGCCTCATCGGCTCTCTTACCTCGGGCGGCATCGACATCCTGCATGGTCCCTGCTGGCGCAAATTCACCCCGCCGGAAAAAATCCAGCACGGCTATTTCCACTGCCCTCCGAAAAACGACAATGGCGTACCGCTGATCGCGGACCTGAATTCCGATGGCGAAAATGATCTGCTTTTCACCGTCAAAAGCCTCCCGCTGATCCGGCTTTATTATGCTCCGTTCATGGGCAAAATGCAGGTCAAATCCACCGAAATCGAAGAATTCGTCGAGCTCAGCCCGGAACTGCTTGTCAGCAATCTCGCCGTGGGCGATCTGAATGGCGACGAACGCCCCGATATCGTGGCCACCACCCTGCCCTCCTATGCACCGCAGAACCGCAAAACCTACATTTTCCTGCAGAACCAGCCGATCGGGTTCACTTCGAACGCCAAGCCCAGTTACACCATCGCCGGCAACGGTATCCCGATAATCCACGGCGGTGCGCTGTATCTGATCGACCGTGCCACTGGAAATATCCGGATTTTCCGCAATGCCGACTTCAGCAAGCCCGCCGAAACCATCCGCACCGGCCTGACCAATATCAAATCCTTCGTTCTGGCCGATAATCTGCTGATCATCACCGGCAAGAAAGCCAATGCCTGGCAAATGCTCTACCTGAAACCCGGTGAAAAGCCTGTCGTAACGGCTGCAGTAGCCCCTGCCCCCAAGATTACTTCGCATTATACCGGTAGCATTTACCCGACCCCGCAGCAGGCCGTTTACCGCGATGAGTTCATACCACTGAACAACCTGAATATCATCCCGGCCCAAGGAATCGCGGATAACGACCTGCGGATTCAATTCATCCGGGAACAGGTCGAGGGGCTCGGCGGTAGCTGTACGGTCAGTGCCTCGCCCCGGCAGGATGCGGTCAATCTGTACCTCGAACTCAAAAACGAATCGCATCCGAAGCCTCAGGCGTATTATTTGAAAGCCGATCCGGCAAAAAAAGAAATCCGCCTGACCGCCTTTGACCGTCCTGGCTTGAGCTGGGCCACCGGCAGTTTCCTGCAGCTGATCACCACCCGTGACGCCAAACCGGCCGTCCGGGTCGTGGACATTTACGACTATCCGGCCGTCAAACATCGCGGTTACTGGGCCGGGGCCATTAATTTCCAGCAGTTCACTTTCCGGGAATGGGCCAAGGTTCATATCCTTTATAAACTCGATTCGATCATGATCTGCCGCCCGAATAACCTGACTCAGGAGCCGGCGCAGGACTGGCGGCTGCCGCTGACCGGGAAACGTCTGGACGCTTATCGCGAATTCGGCGAAATATTCACTCCGCTCGGCATCAACTGGGATATTCCTATTCATCCGATTGTCGGCAAAGGCGAGAAAATCGACAGTTCCTCCGAAGACGACTTCAGGATCATTTGCGAACAGGCAAAAGCCGCGATCAAATACGGCGCCCGCTTCACCTTTCAGTACGACGACAACCGCTATCCGCGCAATCCCAAAGAAATTGCGGCCTACCCGAACGGCGGCGATGCGGACTATGCGTTCATCCTGAAAGTCATCGACGAAGTCCGCAAGGAATATCCCGAGGCGAAATTTCTGTTCTGTCCGCCCATGTATTGGGGGCCGGAAGCGCCCCCCGCCTATCAGGACGACCGCGACGAATACCTCGCCCGGGTCCGCAAGCTGCCGTCCGATATCGTTTTCACCTGGAACGGCCCGGTGGTCTGTTCGGCCAATGTAACCCCGGCGCAAGTCAAGTGGGCCACTCAGAGTTACGGCCGCAAACCTGCACTGCTCATTTTTAATGGCGGCGTCAATGTCCACCGCTATCATTATTTCACCGAACCGGTTCCCGGCTGGAAAAACTGGTATTACCCCAATATGGCCGATGACCTCGAAGCCGCCCTGCTCGGCACCAATCAGCCGAGCCACCTGTTGCTGCTCCTGACTTTTGCCGATTACTGGTGGAACCCGCCCAAATATGACCCGGAGCAATCCATCAAACAGGTCTTTTCATCCCTGATCGGAGCGGAATCATACCCGGAAGCGCAGCAAATCACTGCACTGCTGCAGTCGCTGAATGAATTCGGCGTCGAAGTCTCGCCGCACGTTGTCCGGAACCTCGACCGCCTCGAGAAAACCATCCGCGAGGCCAAAGAAAAATACCGGGCCGCCGCCAAAAACAATCCAAATCTGGAAAAATGGACCTACTACGCCGGATTTATCAACGTTTTCAAGCACCTCGCCGCCTCCGCCCAAAAAGTCGGCGGCAATAAGTTCCTGGTCGAAACCGAAAAGATGAAAGCCGACGCCGTCAAAGAAGCCGGCTACCGGGAAAATACCGATTTCCTGTTGACCGCCTATGATTTCGGCGGCGGCGGCTCCCCCATGCAATACACCTTCCGCTGTGAAAAACGTCTGGCGACCTACGTACGCGGTACCAAAACCAATATCCACACCATGCGCGCCTCATTCAGCATGCCCGCGGAAAAACTCGGCCGCGAATACGAACTGGTGATCTGCGGTCAGGACGACGATGCCGAAGCCCCATGCAAAATCCGGATTACGCTGAACGGCACCACCATTCACGAAGGCGATTCAACCTTCGACCGTTTCGGCTGGTATATCCGCCGCTTCCCGATCCCGAAAGGCGTCCTGAAGGAAGGCGAAAACGCCCTTGCCGTCAGCAACATCATGGATTCCGCCATCGTCACCGGCCCCCCGTTCTTCATGCTGAACTACCTGGTAGTCAAGGCAAAGTAAGGGGGAAATGCGAGCAACTCCATTTTTGTTGTTCTGAACTATGTCAAAAGTTCAAATTTTCCGGTATTGGGCCGGGGTGCATTGCATCGCCTTTTTGAACACACGTACAAAATAACTGATATCGTTGAATCCGCAGGCAAAGGCAATTCCGTCAAGTCCGGTATTTGTCCGCCGCAGAAGGGAAGCCGCATGCAGGATTCTTTGTTCCTGGAGATATTCAAAAATCGTACATCCGGTATATTGCTTGAAAATCCGGCACAGGTAATTCTTCTGAAATCCTGCAAACACCGCTAATTTGTCCAATGTATGGTGTTGATGGTATTTCTCTTCCAGAAGGCGGCATACTTTCTCCAGCCGGATGCATTCCGTGTCGTAATCAGGGAAGGCCATGATCCCGTTCGCTTTTATCTGCCGGCAGCATTCGATCAGAAAGAGCCGGAAATACAATTGAACGGCTTCCAGGCATCCCTCATTGCCGGATTGCAGTTCATGCTCCATGGCTCTGCCCAGAGTTGCGACTTTGGTGATATCGGCAAATTGGAGGCGAAGCAGTTTTCTCCGGTTACTGTTTACGGAATGAAAAGGCGGCAAAAAAGCCGGTAAATAACCGGCAAGCGACTCCGGCAGCTCCGGCAAAGGAAAATTCTTCAAATCCAGGTAAATGTTGAGAATCTCCATTGCGGAATCCCCGGCCGTGACAATGGAGTGATCCTCACCATAATGAGTAACCGCGATGGAAGAGCCGTACTCCTGAATTTCCTGTTCACGCAGGTAATGAATGCCCCGCCCCGATATGATCAGACTCAAGAGTACGGTATCGACGCCATGACGATTGATTTGCGGGTTGCGGTATTCCGGAAAATATTCAACCGCGATCCCGATTTTGGCAAGTGACTTCCAGCGTTTATGGATTTTGTATTCGGCAGGCATTTTGTCAATCCTGTACTATTGAAAAGATAATATAAGCGTAGTTATTTACAATAATATAATTATAATAACAACAAAAGCAAGGAGAGTTCTCATGAATAATCGGGACCGATTTAAAGCGACACTGAATTTTGAACGGCCGGACCGGATGCCCAAAGTCGAGTGGGCCACCTGGTGGACCGAGACGCTGGCGAGATGGCACAAGGAGGGATTGCCGGAAAATTTGAATGGTATCGAACTGCAGGAATATTTTGGGCTCGACCCCATGGTGCAGATATGGTTCAATGCTTTTTCGCCCAAATTTTCAGCTCCGGCGGAAGGCCGGAACATTGTCGAAACGGAACAGGATTATTTGGATTTGATCGACCGGAAACTGATTTATCAGGACGAATCGATTGATTTTTCCATGTTTGAGAAATACCGGTCAAAGCATGAACAGGGAGAGTATATTTACTGGTTTACCCTTCCGGGATTTTTCTGGTCCCCGCGTACATTGTTCGGAATTGAGAATCATCTGTATGCTTTTTATGACCACCCGGAGCTGATGAAAAAGATGAATTCGGATCATTTGGATTATTATTTGCGGATTCTGGAAAAAATGTTTGCCGCGGGATATCAGCCGGAATTCATGACCTTTGCCGAAGATCTGAGTTATAACCACGGGCCGATGCTTTCCCGGGAACAGTTCATGGAATTTGTGGCGCCGTATTATCAGGACCTGGTGAAACTGCTGAAGAAGCACGGTGTAAAAGTATTCATCGATACCGACGGAGATGTGGCGGAATGCATCGAGTGGTTTATTGAAGTGGGAATTGAAGGCATTCTGCCGCTCGAGCGGCGGGCCGGAGTCGATGTGGCGGCCTTGCGAAAGAAATACCCGGACTTCCTTTTTATCGGGGCCTACGATAAAACGGTGATGGATTGCGGAGATGCGGCCATGCGCGAGGAATTCGAGCGGCTGTTGCCGGTGATCCGCCAGGGCGGGTTTGTCGCTTCCTGCGATCATCAGACCCCGCCGCTGGTTTCTCTGGAAGAATATTTCCGGTATTGCGGGTTACTTTCTGAATACGCCGGCATGATTTGAGTGGAGCCGCAGGAAGTAACTCGGCGTACAACTCCAGGCATGGCAGGCACTGTTCAGCAGAACATCCTTGTACGGGGACAGGAACTCTTCGTCCGGTTTGTAAACCTCCCAGAACGTATCGGCTCCGGCCCTGACCATGCCGCCCCAGTAATGACGAATCAGTTCAAAGGCCCGGTCCGTTTCTCCGGCATAGAACAGGGCCGCCAGGTAATGATGATAAAGGAACGGAGTGACGGGCCGGACTGCCCCGGGTTCATTTTCCACGGCCCGGAGAATCCGGCCGGCTTCTTCCGGCGAAAACACGCCTGCGATGATCGCCCAGATCTGACTGGCGAATGAAATTTCCCTTTGAGTGCCGGAAAGCACCAGGTGTCGTGCCGGGTCGTAGGAATGACGGCGCAGGGCTTCGGCGGATTTCCCGGCTTCTTCTGTATATCTCACGGAATCATCCAGATAGCCTAACTGTTTTGCCAGCCGTGACAATGCCCGGAGCCCATAAATATAGACGCCATGCATCGAACTCTGCCGGTTGAACTCCGCCCAATCGATAAAATGCCATCCGTAAACATCGTCGCGGTATATTCCATTTTCGTCGAATCCGGTCTGCACCAGTTCAAACTGGCGGACCGCCAATGGGTAAAGGCTCTTTCCCAATGCGATATCGCCGGTACTTCCGATCAGGTCATCCAGAAGTACCGCCAGCAACAGCGAATAATCAATTATATCATTTCCGTGTTTCAGGGTCGGAATCGTAAAGATGCAGGCGGGAATTTTGCCGTTGTCGTCCGTTGCCGCTGCCAGCAGCAGCAGGGATCTTTCGATCAGGTCAAACCTTTTATAGCTGACGGAATTGGTCAGGGCCTGCAGGTATAAATCACCCAGCCAGAGCCTGCGGTCGCGCTTGGGCCCGTCTTCCATGATATGTTGCATACAATTGCGCAACGTGCGGATCGCGGCCCGGTCAATTGCGGCATATTCTTCTTCCAGCTCAACCGGTGGAGGCGGGAGATGCGTTTCCGCGGCTTCCGCAATGACCGTGATTTCATCGAAAACGACCGGTCCCGGCGCGGCAATGATTTCAAGCACCAGATAACGCAGCGAATACCGGCGCGGCAATTGATAATCGCCCGGCAAAACATCAAAATTCATGACTTCATCCTGAATCCATGCCCTGCTGAGTTCACCGTGAAACCCGCTGAGGTCGTTCGAGGCCTCATATGGCAATTCGGCGGCATACAGTCGCAACCGCAGCGGCGAATCGCATTCTCCCCCGGCGGAGTGCATCCGCAACCGAATTCTTCCCGTAACGGTTTCTTCAAAATCGACCGTGAATTTTTCCCCTGCCGAAAATTGAAGGCGCGGAATTTGCTCTCCGCCCATAACCCGCCTCATGCGGTAATTCTGCCAGGCCGTTTCGTCATATTCCGGTTCAACCACGGCCCGGGCGGGTACTTCCCAATGCTTCAGCAAAGGTTCCAGTTCCCCGGCCCGTTTGAGCCATTCCGACCGCCTGTCCCATTTCAGCATATTGATATTCCCGGTCAGATATTGAATACGAAGCCGTCCAGGTGATCATTGTAACGGTTGCCGAACATGATGCAGGCGCTCAACGGCGCAAGGCAATAGAAAAGCTCGGCATGGAAAAGATATTTGCGGCCGCGGTCCAGCTTGAGGTGAAACGCGCCGCCGCCCTCCGCCCGGTGGAACGAGGGCAGCATTTTTTGCCTCGAATGATGGTTCATCAACTGGATATCGTCCATGAAGAGCCGCATTCCCGTATCGGCGGTGGCGGAAATAATGACTCCGTCCGGCGGCGTGTCGGTATTTTCAACCGTCAGGAACGAAAAGAGATGCAGTTGATTGGCCCGATTCGCAAACCGGGACAAATCCAGATTCAGGCCGTCAAACGTAACGACATATTTCTGCAGATTTTCCGGACATTTTCCGGTTTTCATGAGGATGTCCTGAATCGCGGCCACGTCGTGTTCGGCGGCGTCGATCACCAGCCATTTCGCGCGGTCCAGCGACGGCAGCGAATGATCCGGCACGTATGGCGTATAGGCCGGATATTTTTCTGCCGGAAGCAAGGGATAAAGTTGTTCGCGCAAGGCGACGGTCTGCTCCACCAGTTCGGTGATGGTCTTGGCCGTACCGGGTATGACAGCTACAAAATCACTGAGCACAAGTTCATCCTGTACCAGTTTCCGCATGGATTCGGGAATCCCCGCCATACCGTGGGCCATGCCCAAAAATGCGCCGCAGCTGGCCGCCGTGCAATCCGTATCGCGCCCGAAATTGATGGTCATGAGGCAAGTCTTGACAAAATCGCCTTTTCCGCGCAGCAACGCATGCACGATAAAGGCCAGATTCATCACGCAATCCGTAAAATTCGGATGACGCTGAACCGTCAGCAGCAAATGATTCGCCGCCTCGGTGTCGCCGACTCCGCGGTCATATAAATCAAAGACTTCGGCAAGCGTCCGGTAAATCCGGCTTTCATGGTCCATTTGCTCAAGGGCTCTCCTGAGAGAGATTTCGACATCGGAGGTTTCGATGGCGAAATTCTCGGCCAGCGCCATAAAGATTTCACCGCGCACGCCGTCGCCCCAGTGATCTACCTCAGCATCCTGCTGGGCAAAATAGGCAACCGCGTCCGGCCGCCCGGCAAAAATCAATGCCCAGACTTCCGAACGGATCGTGGCCCCCATGCCGTCGACAAAGAAATTATCTTTCCAGCCGCTTGCCGGCGGCATGATGCCGCGCTTCATATTGCGCAACGCCACCGAATATTCATCGCAGCCGTGCGGAATCAGTTTCAACCACGTTTCGGCCATTTCCCGGGAAGTGACGCGCACCCCGTACTTTCTCAGCGTTTCCATCCAGACCAGTTGGAGCTCCAGATCGTCGTTCGGCACGTTCGCCACATGGATCTGATCCTCGGTCATATGGGGGAGATACGGCACGCCCTCGTAGGCCATGCCGATGGCTCCGGCCAGGCATTTGCCGGTCCAGCAGGCCTGTATTTTATCATGCAAGCTATACATAAGTGTTCCTTTATCAAAACAATCCGGCCAGGGTGTTCCAGCTCATGAA
This sequence comes from Victivallis vadensis, assembly GCA_040394635.1. GTDB lineage: Bacteria > Verrucomicrobiota > Lentisphaeria > Victivallales > Victivallaceae > UBA5239. The sequence continues at coordinate 33,299 of JBEBRW010000040.1, forward strand.
ATTGGGTGAAGCCACCGGTTCACCGGTTTCCGGCGAATAGTATTCATGCAGGCTTCCGTTTTTTTCCAGATCATCCTCGAGCATCTTGAGGATTTTTTCCGCAAGAAGTTCCGCCTGAGCCTCGTGACCGTATTTATGGAGCGTCTCATAAGCGATATAATTGACCAGAATCCAGATCGGACCGAGCCAGTTGCTGGGGTTGCCGCGAATCACTTCCGGGGCATACATCGGCTCATCTTTGGACAATGCGCGCAATCCGTAATTGCTCATCAGGCGCTCTTCCGTGAAATGCTCCGCGATCAGTTTGTCGGCCTGTTCCTGGGTGGCAATCCCAACCCAGAGCGGCAAAATGGTACTCCAGGAAAGGACCTTCAGCTGCAGGCAATGCCAGAAGGGATACAGCTTGTTATTGAGCGTCTTCCAGATCCGGTGCGGATAAAGATTCTGACGGCATTGGATATCGACGGAGAAGAACGCGCTTTCGCGGTTATCCCAGCAGTATTTCTGAATCGAGGCGGCAAGCTTGGCGGTACGCTCCAGGTATTCGGCCCGATAATCCGGCCGCCCGGCCATCAGCGACAGTTCCGCCGCCGCCAGCATATCTTTGTAAAGAAAAGAATTCAGAAAGACGCTGGCGCACGATTTCACCGGCCGTCCCCAGGCCGTCGGATCGTCATCCACGCCCAACCCCAGGTCGGTGGCCCAGTAGTATAAACCGGTATCCCGATGCAGATAACGCCGGTCAAAACAATCATGATACGCTTTGATGCTGTAAATCGCATCGCTCGAAATGAATTCCTGTTCACTCATCACCCCGTGTTTCAGGAGCAGCGCGGCCAGCTGGGCGATAAACGGCTTGGCCATATTCTGATCGGGGGACTCCGTACTGCCGAACGCGTCACCGTTCTCGGGGCAGATCATGATCGGGAGGCTGCCGTCTTTGCCCTGGTGCTCAAGTATGTTGAAAAAAGCTCCTTTGGCAAAAGGCGCAATCTGCTCCTTGACTTCAGCTTCATTTATTTCGAGAAGCCCATACAGGGTCCAATACGAATCCCAGTCCCACAAGTCGTTGCCATAGGGGCCCGCCGGGGAAATATACGGATGCTTCAGGCAGCCTTTGGGCGGTTTCAACCAGGAGGAGTGCGACTCCAGGATAATTTGATGAACTCCATTTCTTTTCTTTAACATAGTTTTTCCTTATCACAAATATAATGGGTTTTTCAATTCTGAGGAGCAATCTCAATCGCGTTCAGGAGACAGACCGAGCGGTCGTCGCCGTGAGGCGTGAATTCGATTGAAATAACGCCGTTCACAGGGGCCACTTTGTCAATGGCAACCACCGCATAACCATCCGTATTTTCATTGGCGAAAATATCATAGTCTTTCCGGACCGTTTTGCCATTGATGCCGATCGTCATTTTGAAGATATCTTTTTTGCGGGCCGGCTCATAGCCGACGCGCATATAAAGCTTGAGCTGGTAGGTGCCGTTTTTCACCTTGAAACAATAACCGTCGATATTGTACAGTTCCTTGTTGAAAAGCGGCTTCAGGGCGCCGGCCGGCATTTTCTCGGTATTCCGCTCCACGGTCAACGCCTTGCCGGTATAACCGTAATCGGCGGAACCGTCCCATTTCTGATCGGGCAGATAAAGTTTGCCCGACTTCTCCCGGTAATACTCATCGGTACCGCAGTTAACGGATATCCGCGATTCCTTCAGCATTTTCTGCTGCTGCTGTAAATAGCCGCTCTTGAATTGCTGTACGTCATCATCCAGTTTGCTGATCATTTTGGAGAAGATAAGCCGGTAGATTTCCGCATACTGTTCTCTGGCCGACAAATCCTGCATGGTTTTGATCCGCTTCAGCAGCGCTTCCGGGGCCACGCCATTTTCTTTGAGCAGGGCCGCTGCTTCCGCTTTTTCATTGATGAGCCGCAGGGTTTCCGCTTTGAATTCCGGCGGCACCTGCATGCCGGCAAACTCCGGCGAAACTTTGCCGGTAATCAGGAATGAACGCAGTTCAAACGGTTTCAGCGATATGTTGAATGAACCATTTCCCTGTGCGATTTTTTCGCCGGAGGAGAGATCGCTCATGTTGCCCGCGCCATTGATTTTCAGCATGACTTCCACGGGTGCATGAATCAGGTTCACGGCATACAGATAGGTTCCGTTCGCGGTATTCAGGAAGCGTACCGTCACCGGGTCCACCGCATCCTTGACATCCTGAAACGGCAGGTCGGGGAGCGCCCGGTACGCCTTGACGAATTCACGCATTTCAGCTTCCCGTCCCATCGAGGCCAGCGGTTGCGCCCCGACACAGATCCTCTGGGCATCCGTGAACGCGATGGATTCAGCCAAATCTTTCAGGAAAAAACGTCCATGCGGCTTCAACTCGCAATTCTGGAAGTTCGACGGATACTGCTCCTGCATGGGCGATTTGGAGAAGCTTTCGAAATAAGTGCGATAGGAATTGATATAATTCCGGTCCGCCCGCCGGAACGGCAGGAACCTTGCCCGGTCCGACATCGCCTCATCGGAGGTGCTGAACGAATTGTTCCAGTGCTTGTCCCACAATTTCTGCAAGGGGTTGCGCATCGGATTGAACACCACATTGGGAATACGGTTGACTTCGTTCACGTCCAGCGAACGGCTTTCGTAGAGTTCTTTCACCGGGTCCAGGTTCTCCACAGTCAGCAATCCGGTATTGCCCTCCGGTACCCGGCAGCTTACGTACAGCGTCATATCCGGGCGGAATTTATCGATTTCGGCGCGGATCGCTTTGATCAGCTCCGTGGTCTTGGCGGCACGCCATGCTTGCCACTTTGCCCGGTTCTGATCGTTCATCAGAAATTCATAGCGCTTCTTGAACACATTTTCCTGGAAATCCGGTACTTTTACCCCGCTTTCCCTGCTGAACAACTCAACGGTGAAATCGTCGAAGCCGAACGTCTTGTCGGTGAATGACACCCCGGGCCACTCCAGCCAGAGATCGAAGCCCTTCATGTTCGACAGCTTGCCGAAACGCTGCATGAATTCGCGCACCTCCGCCAGGACCATGCGGCGGTTTTCCGGGTGAACCGGGTTATTGCGCCCGTAGCCGCTTTCCATGCCGTCGACCGAGGCCGTAACCATCCCTTCGCGGGTATATTTACGTTTGAAATACGGATTCTCAAGTTCCGGCGGCGTTACGATATTGGCGATCGTATCAAATTCAATGCCGTATTTGCCGAACATTTCCACCCAGTAGCCGATATCCGTGCTGAAAGGCAGCACCCTGGCGCCCGGGTCAAACGGGAAACGCTGATATGCGGTGAAGTCGTAACGCATCAGCGGCAGCGTAAATAAATTCTGCCCAGTGTAATTGAGATACTCGATCAGCTGGCAGACGAGTTTCTCGTCCACCGGCAGCGTATTGCCCAGGATCGGGCGTGTATTGTCCCAGTCGAAGTTATAGTCGAAACTCTGGTCCTCGTCGAGGTGCCCGATCCGGCGTCCCGGCAGCTCCGGCGGCAGCTGGAGCGTCAGCTTGGGCAACGCTCCGCTCACCGGCCTGATCGTGACGGACGCCAACGCCGCCGGGCGGCCGCTGATCAGCGTGCGAAGTTCCAGCAGGTACTTCGTCCTGGCCCCATGAAAGAGGTAAGTTGTTTTGCAGAAATCGTTTGAATTCGGAAATTCGTCTCCTGCGGCGATACCGCCGCCGACCCGGTCGCGTATTTCCGAGCCGCTGCCTTTCGGCGGATAGATGTAAATGCCCATGGCCCGTGCTTTGTCGTCCGGCCATTCAATTTCAAGCGCCAGCAGTTCGCCCTTGGTGTACGCTTCCGGAAGATCGACTTCGCAGAAAAGCACGCTCCCTTTTTGAGTACCGGATTCCAGATATTTCACCCCTTTCAATTCCCGCAGGGTTCCGGCGGGAGTGGAGCTGAGTTTTTCGGCATTCATTTGAAAAACCGGCGCGAGATACTGGATGCTCTCCTCGGAACTGTTTTCCGGTTCGCGGTCGCCCAGGTAAACGGTAAATGCCCGTTCAAGACTTTTTCCACCGGATTTCATTTGCACATGCAGGGCATAGAATCCTTTTTCCAGTGCGGGCGCCTTCAGGGTTAAGGGGGTCAAACCGGAGATGTTCAGGTTCTGCCGGGATTCCCGGGAAATCGTTTTTCCCGCCTTGTCCTTCAGGATAAGCTCGATATCGCCCTGGCTCGGAGACGGGTATTTCTTTTGGGGAACATTGCCGTGAAGATGCCCCAGGGGAGCAGCCTGAATCTCGATCTGGAAATCTTTTCCGGCCGGATAAATCTGGCGGTCCACGATCAGGTCGAAAATCGCCAGACTGCTGTATTCCTTGAAGATTTCCTCGCCGGTAAGCGCTTTGTCGTAAATCTTGATTTCATCGATTCTCCCCGGGAAACCGGCCAGTTTCTCCGGGATCGTACCGATCGACAACTTCTCCACAGCGAATTCGACGCCGGAAAAACGGTTATAGGCGGCCGCCACTCCGTTGATGTAAATCGTGCACCAGTTCCCTTGTCCCCAGGTGATGACCACGTGCCGCCAGTCGCCCCGGGTGAGACCCGATACGCCGCTCGCCGCAATCTGATAGGCATTGCCGGAATCGCTTTTCAGCGTGAATTCCAGCCCGGAATAAATATGCATCCAGGGGAAATGCTGCGGCACGCCATCCTTCCCCGTCAGGCTGATCAGTGAACTTACCTTGGTGAAATCCGTGTCAAACGCGTTGAAATCCGGGCTGAACCAGAAGGACAGCGTACCTTGTTTGCCAAACAATCCTTCCGCATTGTAGCTCAGCTCTTTCAACGAATCGGTCCTGAGTGCCCGGCCGGACGCGCCGTCCACGTAGACGACCCCTTCGGCCTTGAGCGGTTCCAGCGCCTTGCCGTCTTTTCCCGCCGCAGTGGCCGAATTCTCCGCTGTGAGCTGAAAAACCAGCCCAGCCTGGCTCAGGGTACAGAGAAATAACGCGGCCGCCAATAAGTAAGTCTTAATCATAAATAACCATAAACTCCGGTTTAATCGGTTTCTTCCAGTTTTACCATGGAAATATCTTCAAGCGTCAACGCCCAGTTGCGGTACGTCCAGATCGCAATCCTGCCGCCGCCGCTGAAATCAGCGGTGAATGACCCCTGCGCCTTGCCGTCGATGAATATTTCAAAAAAATCGCCATATGTTTTCTTCACTTTGAACTCATGCCATTTATTGGCGAAATCCGCATTGAAGTCCCCCAGTTTTTTGTCCGTTTTCCCCTGAATCATCTGAAAGAATTTTTCCCAAAAAACAAACTGAATGCCCGCCTCGCTGGCTTTTTTAGAGTCGAACCGGATTCCATAGTGGAAAACGGAATCAGCCAGTTTTTGAGGATAAAACCGGCAGGTGAACTCAAAATCATCTTCCGGTACGATATCGCCCAGAACATTCGTCGTCACCACATCCCCGGGAGATACGACAAAAGCCGTCTTTTTGACATCGCTCTTATCCGTCCACTGAACATCATCAAATGCCACACTGCATCCCACCGGCTCAATGACGATGGATTTGACCGCCTTGCCGCTTTTCCCCGCAGTTGAACAAATGATTTTACCCCCCAGAAGTACGCAGAAATTATTGACTGCAGAAAGCTGAATTTCCACATTCATCTTGTCCCCGCTGCCCAGTTTCTTATCGAAAACACAATGCCCCTGATCATGAATCATTTTTTCTTCATCAAACCGGAAAGACGTAATCACTTCACCTTTCTCATCCAGAAAATTGACATGGTACCACATGCCCCCGGCCGGCGGCGGCGAAGAGAGCTTCAGAATTCCGGTCGCCATGCCGGGATTCGCGACGGTTGTTTTCTTCTCGACATTCAAACTGCCCGCTTGCGCGCAGAATATACCGAACATCAATGCCAATGTCAATACGAATTTCATATCTTACCTTAAATTGAGGGATCGAAACACCAGTTATCCTTGGACCATTGCTTGGTTCCGGCGGGATCATCGAAGTGGCCGATATAGTCGTACCATTTCAGGTGGCCTCCCGATCCGTCGAGACGGGCCATATTGGTACCGCCTGAGTGAAATCTTCCATATGCATAGAATCCCTGTTCGCCATGAGTCATATGATACCCTCTCATGGCGCGATTCGTCCACCACGTGCCGTTTGGCTGCGCCAGCAACATGCTGTCGCTGCCGGATGGCAAGGGGGTATTGATGTTGCATGCGAATATGATGCAGGTTTTGTTCTTGGCTTTGCTGATCTTCTGGCCTGCCGCATACCAGTCTATTGTATTACCGGCTGACGCTGTAGTTTCCGGCCAGCCGTTCAGCACATATGAAATCGGATATGAATTGTAGTAACGCGTATTGGTATCCTGCGGACACTGGTATACTTGATTGGCTCTGCCCACATACTCATAGATACTTTTGAACCATGGGTCATTCGTGCTTCCATCCGGGTTCCCGGGTACGATGATGTCATCGTTGTCGGTGGAATATTGCATTTGCCCCAGGTTCAAACTCTTTGTATTATTAAGGCATTTGACCGATCTCGCTTTGTCCCGGGCGGCATTCAGCGCCGGCAGGAGCATTGCGGCAAGTATGGCGATGATCGCAATGACAACAAGAAGTTCAATGAGTGTGAAAAATCTTTTTCCGTTAAACATGATGAATACCTCCAGCCTTTTGATTTGGTTGATAATTTCCAATGCCTTCTCGATATGTTAATTTTTCCAATTCAGTTCCTGAAATGCCTTGAACGCGGCCTCAGCGTACTTTTTCATCCCTTCATCATTCGGATGCCAGCGGACGGCGGCCGTTTTGCCTTCCCCGGTATTTTTCGGATCATTCTCATAAATACTTACTGAAGCGAAAGGAATCCCGAGCTTTTTCGTGACTTCCTTCTGTTCTTTTTCAATCCGCTTTGCACATACATCGTATTCTGCGGCTGTGCAGCTCTGGAATTCTTCCTGACAGCGCGGGTTCCAGATACCGATGGCAATTACCGGCGCAATTTTCTTCCAACCCGCCAGCTGTTTTTCATAATTTTCCTTGAACGATTCAATCTTCTCAAAGCTTGCGGCATGCTCGCCGCCCTGAACTACGACCAGATTCGGATTGATATCTTTTCCCGCAGTCGCCTTCAAATCGTCGGAGCTGAAAAAAATACGTACGTTCCGTTTCAACTTGTCCCCGATCTTCCCGGCCAGCAAATGCGCATAGTCCTTGCTTTCATCGCTGGCCGTCATCCCGCACTCGCGATCCCAGCCCAAATTCTTTATGGTGCTCTCGTTGAAACCATGCCGGGTAATGCTGTTGCCTTGATACAGGATAATGAAGTCATCCGCCTTGATTTCCTCGGCTGTCGCTTGCGCGGCCGGTTTGGTAAAGGGCAGTTTAGTTGTACTTTCCGAATACATACACATACAAGTTCCGGCCATTCCCATAATCCCCAGGTACTTCAGAGACAGCTTCAACAACATTGATCACCTTTTTGATAAACAGTTAATCTTTTGTTATATGAATATACAGTTTATCATTTGAAATGTCAACCCCCCCATAGTATATTTTGCCAAGGAAAAATGAAATATGATTGATCGGAATTGAATTCATGGTCGCAAATAAGAAAATCAGTATCCGCAAAATTGCGCAAATGGCCCAGTGCTCCCCGTCGGCGGTCTCCAGCGTTCTTTCCGGCCGGGCCAATACAATCAGAACCGGTGAGGAGACCCGCAAGCGGATTCTGCATATATGCGACAAACTCGATTACCATCCCACGATCCACGCCACGCGGCTGCTCTCGAAGCGTTCCAGGACAATCGGGTTTCTGGTGGATGAGGTCAATTTCATGTTTGATGAAAACTTCGGTAAATCTTTTATCTTCACTTGCAGCGAAGCATTGAAAAACGGCTATCGCTGCCTGCCCCTGATTTATTCGGAACAGTTTATCCGGGAAAAAGAATACATCAATGTGTTCAAACGCAATGAAATTGACGCCATGGTCATCTGGGGAGCCTCCGAAAATGACCTGTTCATTCACGAACTGCACAAAAAGAAATATCCCTTCTGCCTGATCGCCAATAAAATCGGCGAATATCCCGCCGTATCTTCCGATCAGTATACCGCGGTAAAGACATTGACGGAAACGGCGGTGGCGCATGGCGCCTCCCGAATCGCCGGCATTTTCTATCACCCGGAGCTTTCAGATAGTTTCCGGCAGCGCTTGAATGCCTTCAGGGACATCGTGGAACCTCTCAAAAGCGATCATCTGATCACATTGAAAAGCAAATTATCCGACTATAAAGACGATCCGGGCTTTGCCGGACAGATTCTGGATTTCAAACCGGACGCCATTATATGCATCAATGACGGGATCGCCGTTCTGGTCGAGCAGATGCTTTTGGGAAATAACAGGAAAATACCGGAAGAAGTCATGATTTCCGGTGGGGACAACCTCAATGCCAGCGATTTTTGCCAGGTACCGATTACTTCGTACAATTGGAAGGCCGATGAAATGGCCCAGCTCGCTGTTGACAAATTGATCTCATATCTGGAAAATGGTACGGAATTGGAATCGCAAATATTGTCAGCCGACATTATCTGGCGCAATTCCCTGCCGTGCCCAACTCAGGTAACGAATAAATCTTGATCGCTATTCGCAATTTCTGCAGCAATACTGTTCTCTGCTTTGAATGAAGCCCGCGAATAGGCAAACAGAATCAACGGTTTTGAGCTCAACGGCTCAGCGGAAGCCGCGCATCTGGTGCTGCTGCTTAACCTTGGGCATCTTCACTTCTTCGAGGGCCAGCGCGTACCAGATTTCACCGAGACCGGAGTTCGAGAAATGCTTGGTACGGCCGTTGACCAGGTGTTCCCAGTTGCTGACGATGACCTCGTTGTCGGTCTTTTTCTTCGCGTTTACCAGCACCTTGACGGCGTCGTCAATGCGGTCCTGTTTGACCAGAATCCAGGCGTAAAGCGAATAGAGGAGAACCGCATTTTCGCCTTTGGTGCCGGCGCATTTCTTGCGGAAAAATTTATCGATGCCTTCGTCTTTCTTCTTGTACATGCGGGCCATTTTCATGGCCATGGCCTGACCGTCCATCAGCAGGCATTTCGGCAGCATTTCGTCGACTTTGTCGAATTCCTTGAGCTGGTAATAAAACGCCATTTTCATGGTGCAGCTCTGTTTTTTCAGGATGAAGTTCCACTTGAAAAGCGGTTCGAACAGGTCACAGGCTTCGATGGCCCGCCGGATACCGTCGTTCTGCTCTTTTTCCAGCACATCCATCATCATTTTCTGGCTGCCGACGGGGCGGCGCTGGAACTGTTGCTGCTTCGCATCCACCCGGCGCCGTATATCCATCATCACTTCCTGAATTTTCTGGTTAATGCCCTGGACCTTGCGGCGGATCAGCAGACTGATGCCGAGCTGCGCCAGCACCACCACCACCATCCCGGCCATGCTCCCCCACACCCAGCCCCAGTCCAATCCCTGCGGAACGGCACAAATCGTGGCCACAATGACTCCGACAACTATCCCGATAAGTAATGTAAGCATATTTTATCCTTCGCTTATTTCATTTCTTCTTGCGCTGCTTGGCACGCTGTTTCTTCTTCTGCTTTTCCAGCTTGCGGCGGCGTTCTTTCTCTTCGCGGCTCAGGCCGAGGCCGGTGTAACCGCTGCCGGAGAGCGAATTGAGGAGCGCGGTATTGTTCGCTTCGCTGCTGGCATCGCTGTTGAAGAATTTGCCGAGAATCCCGCTCTTTTTCATCATCTTGCGCATTTCGCTGAACTGCTTGATCAGCTGGGCGACTTCCTCCAGCGAGGTACCGCTGCCCTTGGCAATACGTTTGCGCCGCGAAAAGTCCAGAATATCCGGATTTGAGCGCTCTTCGCGGGTCATCGAGAGCACAATCGCTTCCATGTGCGAGAAATATTTCGGGTCCATATGCGACATCATGCCGGCCAGGTTCTTGCCGCCCGGCAGCAGCTTCAGCACCGACTCCATGCCGCCCATCTCGGAAATCTGACGGAGCTGGCCGAGGAAATCCTCGAAGTCGAACTGGCTCTTGCGCAATTTTTCCTGCAGCTTGAGCGCCTGTTCCTCGTCGATCTTTTCAGCGGCGCGCTCCACCAGCGTGACCACGTCACCCATTCCCAGGATTCGCGACGCCATCCGCTCGGGATGAAATACTTCGAGGTTTTCCAGTTTCTCACCGGTACCGACGAATTTGACCGGCACCCCGGTGACTTTGCGCATCGAGAGCGCCGCACCGCCGCGGGCATCCCCGTCGAGCTTGGTCAGCACGATACCGGTCAGGCCCAGCGCCTGATGGAAGTGTTCCGACACGGAAACGGCCTCCTGGCCCAGCGCGGCGTCGCCCACCAGCAGAATTTCGTCGGGGCGTGCGGTCTGGTTTACCTGAACGAGTTCCTGCACCATGGTATCGTCGATCTGCAGACGGCCCGCGGTATCGATGATCACCACGTCGCAGTGTTCAAGCTTGGCGCGCTCGATCGCGTTGCGGGCGATCATCGCCACATTGTTGCAGCCACGGTCAGCGAAAACCGGTACATCGATTTCACGGCCGAGCACTTCCAACTGGTCGATCGCGGCCGGGCGGTAAATGTCGCCTGCGGCCAACATTACATGTTTTTTCTCTTTTTTCAGCTTCAGCGCCAGCTTGCCGGCGGTAGTGGTTTTCCCTGAACCGTGCAGACCGACCATCATGATCACCGAGGGCTTGGAGTTCAGCTTCAGGTCCACTTCCTCGCTGCCCATCAATTCGACCAGGCGGTCGTTCACAATCTTGATCACCTGCTGGCCGGGGGTCACGCTCTTGATCACGTCGCCGCCGATGCAGTCGCCTTTCACATCTTCGATGAACTCGCGGACAACCTTCAGGTTCACATCCGCTTCCAGAAGCGCCACCCGGATCTCCTGCAGCGCATCGGACATATTGTTTTCAGTCAACCGGGCCTGACCACGCAGCCTCCGGAATGTTTCCTGTAATCTGTCGCTTAAACTGTCGAACATCTTTTTATCCTTAAAAATTATCGCATCTAATTTGTTAAAAATTAATTCCGAATATATATTAATACATTGTTTTTGCAAAATAGCAACCGGAAAACGGAAGATATTTATCAGAATCTAAGGGGCTTTCACGCCCTGTCAAAAATAGTTGAGGAGCCAAAATGCGTAGTGACATCATGAAAAACGGTCCCGAGCGGACCCCGCATCGCGCCCTGATGCGCGCCACCGGTATCAAAAGTGAAGACTTCAAAAAGCCGTTCATCGGCGTCTGCAATTCCTATACCAATATCGTACCCGGCCACTGCCACCTGAAAAAAGCCGGCGAAATCATCTGCGAAACCATCCGCCAGATGGGCGGCGTGCCGCTGGAATTCAACACCATGGCTATTTGCGACGGCATCGCCATGGGGCACAGCGGCATGAAATACTCGCTGCCCAGCCGCGAAATCATCGCCGACACTGTGGAATCCATGGGCATGGCCCACCCCTTCGACGCCCTGATCTGTATCCCGAACTGCGACAAAATCGTCCCCGGCATGCTCATGGGCGCCATGCGGCTGAACGTGCCGACCATCTTCGTTTCGGGCGGCCCGATGGCGGCCGGACATGACAAGAACGGCGTCGGCGCCGACCTGATCACCATTTTCGAAGGCGTGGCCAAGCACCGCATCGGCGCGATCAACGACGCCGAACTCGAGCGCATGGAATGCGAATACTGCCCCGGTCCCGGCTCCTGCTCCGGCATGTTCACCGCGAACAGCATGAACTGCCTGTGCGAAGCCCTGGGCATCGCCCTGCCCGGCAACGGCACCTATACCGCCACTTCGCCCGAACGTCAGGATCTCTGGAAACGCGCCGCCGCCCGCGTCGTCGAAATGGCCAAGGACCCGAATGCCCTCAAGGCCCGCGATTACGCCACCGACACCTCGTTTTACAATGCACTCCGCCTCGATATGGCGATGGGCGGCAGCTCCAATACCGTGCTCCACACGCTGGCCGTGGCCAACGAAGCCGGCACCAAACTCGATTTGAAGGAGCTCGACCGGATCAGCCGTACCACGCCGAATATCTGTAAGCTCTCGCCGTCCGTCCAGCTCCACATCGGAGAAGACCTCGGCCGGGTCGGCGGCATCATGGCGATCATGAAGGAAATCAACCGCATCCCGGATATGCTCGATACCAATGTGACCATGGCCTCCGGAAAAACGCTGGCCGAACAGCTGGCCGAGGCTCCCGGCCCGGACGGCAAAGTCATCCGCACCATTGAGGATCCGTACAGCAAAGACGGCGGCCTCGCGATTCTGTTCGGCAATCTCGCCGAAAACGGCTGTGTGGTGAAAACCGCCGGCGTCGCCAAATCCATGCTGACTCATCGCGGCCCCGCCGTGATTTTCGAGAGCCAGGAAGACGCCTGCGAAGGCATTCTCGCCGGCAAAGTCAAGGAAGGCGACGTGGTCGTGATCCGTTACGAAGGCCCGAAAGGCGGTCCCGGCATGCAGGAAATGCTCGCCCCGACCAGTTATATCATGGGTCGCGGACTCGGCGAATCGGTGGCGCTGGTCACCGACGGCCGTTTCTCCGGCGGCACCCGCGGCGCCTGTATCGGGCACGTGAGCCCGGAAGCGGCTTCCGGCGGCGTCATCGCGCTGGTCGAATCCGGCGATATGATCTCGATCGACATCCCCGGCCGCGTCATCAATCTGGAAGTGGACGAAGCCACGCTGGCCGAGCGCCGCAAAGGCTGGAAGAAGCCCCCGGCCAAGGTCAAAACCGGCTGGCTGGCCCGTTACGCCATGTGCGCCACCAGTGCCGACACCGGCGGCGTGCTCCGCGTCCCCGAAGATATCTGATTATTTGTAGACTTCGATCTCGGATAATACCTGCGGCATAGAGCCGGGGCGAAGCTTATCGAAAACCAACTGGATTTCGTCGGCTTCCACCGGATTGAAATTCAGTTCGAGGCGGGTGGCGCTGTTGTCTTTGAACTCGGCCACGGTTTGAAACTGGCCGTTGCGCCCCGCCTGAAGTTTGCCGTCGCACAGGCGGATTGTCTCATTAATCCGGGTGGCATACAGAACCACGCGGGAAATGCTTTCGGGCTTCTTCAGCTTGATCTTGACCCAGGGGGCTTTGTCGTTCTCGGCCGGTCCCCAGGCCATGGTATAGAGCCGCGGGTTCTCTTCGATAATGCCGTCCAGCAGGAAGTACAGCGTACCGAGCTGCCGGCTGAAGTAGTCAAAAGCCTGCGATGACGCGGTGATTACCGGCTGATTCGGGAGCGTCTGCCCTTTGGCGGTATTGAGATAATCCATCAGATACAGTTCACCGGTCGCCACCAGATTGCCCGGCTTGAAGCGGTTTTTCTGGAATTCAGCGATTTCGCCGCGAATGGTTGCCAAGCTGGTTTGGTTGGCAATCTCGGCGGAGTTCAGGTAAACCTTGGCTTCCAACGGCTTGAAATCATCGCGAATGATGCCGTTTTCGATTTTGACGGTACGGTTTTCGCTCAGGACATGGAGCTCGTCCACCTTGGCGCTGACCGCTATCTCCGCACGGAGGTTCTGCGTGGAGGTATTGACCGCGATCACGCAAATCCGGCCATCCATCATTTTCAATGCCGCCTGGAAATGCTTATCCGGGGGCGTGGTTTTGACTTTGATACCGTCCGGCACATTCGGATCGAGCAGAAAATCCCTGGCATGGAGCAGCTCCGCGCCGAGAAAATCCGGTCCCAGCCGCAACCCGGCAAACATTTGACTGTAATGTTCGAAGCAATACATCAATATCCCTTTGCCGTCATTGGCGAAAACCTGATAAATCTGATTGCGCAGATCGTCGAAGTCGGGCGCCAGCCCGCGGCTGCCGTCGGTCTGGTGAACCGCATACCAGGCAAAGGCTTGAATAACGATCCAGGTCGGGCGCATTTTGACCCCCTCGGCGGTCCATTGCGAGGTGACCCAGCGCGGTTTGGAGGTGCCGGATTCGAAGAATACCGGGTAACAATCCGGCATCAGGATGTCACAGGAACGGTAAAACTCCTTCATACCGGGAATTCCCCAGTTCAGCATGATCGTCGGATGGTACGGGTCGAGTTCACACATCAGATCATAGAGCTTCAGGTACCAGTTCGGATTGTCGCGCAATTCCGGTTCGTCCGACATATACCAGCCCAGCAGCCACGTCTGATTGCTGATCTGCGGCAGGTAGTCGCGGAGCGCGGCCCGCTGCTCCGCCGTCAACTCGCCCTTGCGCTTCAGGAGGTCAAATAATTTGTCCTTGCGGGGATAAGGAGGTATCAGGATCTGACGCTGCCGGGTTTCGCCCATCTGCCGGACGTATTCGTTGAAGCGGTCGGCAGTCTGGAATTCGCCGTAGCTCTGCATGGTATTTTCCTCCGGCGTGGCCCGGCGGCTGCCGGTCCGGAACCAGCCGAACGGCAGGAAACGCTTACCGTCAACATGCGTGATTCCGTATTTATCCAGAAAAACTTCGCCGGGCTGGTGCGGCAGCTTGCGGATAGTGGCTTTCCCCTCGTAATTCGCGAAAACCGCTTTCAGCAGATATTCGCCATAAGGCAAAGCGGCGGCATCGAACTCGATATCCGCGGATTGCCCGGCGGGCAGGTCGATGGATTGCATCAAGCTTGTCTCCGGCCCGGTCAACGATACCTCCAGTTTGCCGGCCGGAAACCCGGGAGCGGAAATCCGGGCCGTGATGGTTTTGTCCGGCATCGTTTCGTAAATGTTGTTGCGGTACGGCGGGTTCAGTAAGGTGATTTTGACCGGAGTATATTCAATGGTCACAGTGGAATTATAATTTTTCAAGAGTTTTCCACTCAAGTCGGACAAGGTGACATCGAGCTGATAATCGCCCTGCCGGGGCGGTTGAAACTCGAATTTCAGTTGGGTGAAATTGCCGGTACCCACCGAACTGTTTTCCCGTTTCTGCTGTGCGACAATTTTGCCGTCCTTCCAAAGCGAGGCCACGGCGCTGAAAACCCCGGAGTGACCGGTATAGTTGGCCGCGTCGATCTGAAAATCGTATTTCAATTGTTTACCGGCCATGCGGGTGGCCCCGGAGGCATTCAGCAGCCGCCAATCGAACCGCTGGGGCTCGAAGTCCGGCAGCGGCAGCAGTGCAAACTCCCACGGCGAATTGTAATTCAGGCCGCTGAGCTCCGCAAACGAACTCAACTGCTGCTTACCACCCGCGTAACGGGTACGATTGATATTGTAACGCCAGTTTTCCGGCGGCTTCTCCGGGTACTCCATGGCGGCGAAGGGAACCCGGATTTCGAGGCAGTAACCCTCCGCAGACTTGGCGACGGCGGCCGAAGCAAAACTGCGCCACGCCGGGTATTCGGCATAAGTGCGGTTGCCGGTATTGTCATCGACCAGCAGGAAATCGGCGATCCGGCCATCCGCATCGACAATGATTTTGTAGAAATAATTGCCGACTCCGTCAGGCACCAGATTGATTTCGAGGTTGTCATTTTTCCACAGGGCCGCACTCACTGCCCCGTTCGGGTCAAGCACCAGCTTGTCCATGTTGGGCTCCCGGGCCTCGATATAGAAATAAAGATAATCCCGGTCATGAGCAAGTTGAAAACGCGTTTCGGGCAAAGGCGATTTTTCTTTTCCGAACGGTTTGAAACCGCTTTTCCACTCCTTACCCGCATAAATTGCATCGTCATTTTTACCATCGATCCGCACCGGAACCGCCGATTCTTCAATGGAAAATGTCAGCGCAGTCACCGTGCTTTGATTACCGGAGATCAGTTGCAGCCGGGCCTGATAATTGCCGGCGGGCCAGCGGGCGGTATCGGCTTTCAGCTCATATTCCTTTTGATTGCGGCGGTTCCGGGCAATCCAATTCACCGGGGTCAATTGATACGCGGCCCATTTGGGATCATTGGGCAGGTCGACCGTGGTACCGGGATGAGTTTCTATCCCTTCCGGTGCGTAGGGCTTGTAAACGTACATTTTCCAGGCGTCGAACGGAAGTTTTTCTGAAGCATTGCATTTGAGTTTCAGGATAAACGGCTCGCCCGGCTGAAACGTCTGCGGATAAGTCAGTTGCTCGATCATCAGCTTGGCCGGCTCCGCCGCAGTGAGCAAGGCGGAAATCAGGGAAACGGCAAGAATCAGTTTTTTCATTTCTCAAAATCCCCGGTACAGTTGCAGTGCGGAGAGTTCCCGGTCCCAAATGGCTATGGTATAATATGCGGGATGGCGGTAGAGCCTGTCGGCGCTCTCCGAGTGTCCGTCCAGGTAACAGGCGTTGAAGCGCCGGCTGTGGACGCCTTTGACTCCCAGCGAAATGTCGGAACTGGAGCCAATAAAACTCTGGCTGTTATCATAGGCGCGCCCGAACCAGTTGTCGGCCAGGATGATCGATTCGCCCAGGTTCTTTTTGGCCTCGCTCAACTTACTGAGCACGGTAGCGGCGCCCGCCGGTACGGCCCAGCCTTCGCTGAAGCCGACCCGGTTGATGAAACGGTTATAGCCGTAGCTGGCATTGATCCTGACATTCTGATAAGCAATATGCGGGACACTCTCGGACGGACAGCGGAGCATATTCGAAAGATTAGTCCCGCACAGATCGTCGCCGGCCTTGATCGTCGGCATTTCAATCTTGGCCAGCAGTTCCGCCCAACTCTGCGGCAGTGTCGTGCCGGGGGGATTGCACGGCAGCAGGTAATCATTGAAATCCGAGGCGTACATCATCCAGTAGTTATAAAACTGCTTGGTATTGGAGAGACAACTGGTCGCACGTGCTTTGTCGCGCGCCTTGCTCAGCGCCGGCAGCAGCATGGCCGCCAGAATGGCAATGATCGCAATCACCACCAGGAGCTCAATTAATGTAAAAGTATTATATTTTTTCGACATGATATTCTCCTTTTGAATAACTTAATAATTTAACCTGCAATCTAATTATACATGATTCAAATTCATTTTTCAACATATTTAGATTTTTATTTGAAAGTTTATTGAATTACTCAATCAATAGCTGTATAATTATAACCATAAGGAAAAAAACGATGACGAAACAAGATCAGATCACGTTGGTACTGCGGGATGAAATCCGGCAGGGGAAATACCCGGTCAGCAGCAAACTGCCATCCGAACAGGAATTATCGGACCGTTTCGCGGCCAGTACGATTACCGTAAACAAGGCCGTCGGCATTCTGGTGCAGCAGGGATATCTTGAGCGCTCGGAAAGCAGCCGGGGCGGAACCAGAGTCAAAAATCCGACCCCCTTTCCGGATGGCAATATCTATTTCCTGACGGAATTGAAAATCAACTTCTGCGCGGAAATCGTCAGCGGCGCCGTCAAACAGGCGGCACTGAGAAATTATGCGTTATGCCTCCTGATGCCAATGGTCGGAGAACTGACCGAAACCCTGAAAAAACTTCGGGATTCCGGCTGCAAGGGACTCCTGACCAATTGCTATGGGCTGCTGCCGGAACAGCCATTTCCGGTGGTTTACCTGGACGCAATGGTAAAGGAAGAAGAGTTTTTCGTCGTCCGCTGCAACAGTTATCAGGGCGGCCGGCAACTGGTCGAAGCTTTATGGAAGGCGGGGCACCGCGAAATGATTTACTTTTCCGATTTCCCGGGCATCCGGCAGACCGAGCGGATGCAGGGATTCATCGACTATCTGACAGAGAAAGGGATCAAGGACATCGAGCGTAGAATCTTTGTGGCACGGAACAATACCGCCCATGCGGCTCAGGACGAATTGCGCAAAATCAGCAAAATCCATCCGGGCTGCACCGCGATCGTCTGTTCCACGGACTTCGAGGCCTTCAATCTGATCCAGGGGGCGGTCCGGCTCGGCTTCGACCTGCAGGAACGCTATGCGGTAACCGGGTTCGGCAATGTCAAAGAAGTCCAGATGCTGTATCCGATCCCGACCGTGGAGCAGCATCCCTTTGAGATCGGCATGCGCGGGTGCGAGAAACTCATCGAAATCATTCAATACGGCGAAGAGCATACCGAACATGTCGAGGTCCTTGGAGTGGAAATATTAAATGAACGGATGATCCATCCGCCGCGTGCTTAACCGGAGTCATCCGGGAGGCGAATTTCCAGGCAGCATGATTTCTTTGAAAAATTTTTTATTTGATTGCTTGAAAATTGATTATCGGATACTATATTCGCATAGTGCCA
>JBEBRW010000041.1:0-50648 GCA_040394635.1 Victivallis vadensis
ATGAAATGAACCGCAACTTCCGCAACGAAGGCATGTCCCGCAAGCACAATCCCGAGTTCACCTCCATGGAAATCTATCAGGCCTACGGCGACTGCCGCACCATGATGGAACTGATCGAGGAACTCGTGACCACCGTGGCCATGAATGTGTTCGGCACGCTGCAATTCGAACACGCCAGCGGCACCATCGACCTGACCCGTCCCTGGAAGCGCGTGGAATACCGCGAGCTGGTCAAGGGCCACGCCGGCGACAACTGGTTCGAGCTGCCGTTCGCCGAAAAGGTTGCCAAGGCGCAGGCCATGGGCCTCTCCGTGGAAGCCACCATGCCGGAATTCGAAGTCACCAACGAAATTTATGACAAACTGGTCGAGCCCAAGCTGATCCAGCCGACCTTCGTGACCCGCCTGCCCAAGGAAATGGTCCCGCTGGCCAAGGGCTGCACCGACGATCCTGCCTTGGTCGACGTCTACGAACTGGTGGTTAACGGCCAGGAACTCTGCCCCGGTTACTCCGAACTGAACGACCCGATCGTGCAGCGTGAGCGCTTCATGGACCAGTTCGAACGCGACAAGAAAGAAGGCGACACCGTGGCCGACAAGATCGACGAGGACTTCCTGACCTCCCTCGAATTCGGCATGCCCCCGGCGGGCGGCCTCGGCATCGGCATCGACCGTCTGGCCATGCTGCTGACCGGCGCGGAATCCATCCGCGACGTGATCCTCTTCCCCCAGATGAAGCTGAAAAAGTAAGAATAATTCCATTTTCAGCCCGCCCGTCAAACGGCGGGCTTTTTTTATTGCCACCAGCTGAGAAATTTCAAGCCGAGTTTATGAAGCCAGCGCAAAACTGCACTATGGATTTCCGTCTGATTTTCCCTGTACTTTTTTTCAGCATAAAGGGAAATTTTCCGGATAAGATAAAAGACCAGCGTTACAATCAGAGAGAATACTGCTGATATCCATAAATTCACTTTGCCGATCCTCAACAGAAATTGGTATCCGGACTCTGGAACCGTGTAAGTAATTGGTTCCGCCTGAGCAGGAGCTTCAAGCCATGCTTTTTCCTGGTTATTGAATTCGGCAAGTAATTTTTCCTTGAATGCTTGAGAATCAGCGGAATTTGCGGCTATCTCCTTTACCTTTAACAGGAACTCTCTTTCATAGCTATCCGACGAACTGGCCGAACGTTTTCCACTGATGAAACCGGCCTCCATGCAGAAAAGTGTAGCGCAACCAAATAAAATAAGCCCGAGCGCCAGGCGCAGAACCGTATTCTTGAGTTTAGCAAATATCCATACCAAAACGATTAGAATACCCGCAACCCCCAATGCCAGACAGGCATATGAAAATGGAAAATGAGCCCGAACAATATGCTCTGCAAATTGCCGTTCAACTTCGACAGTCGCCGCCATACAATCGCTTCCAGCCTGCAATTGTTGTTCCAGCAATCTTGAAACCATGCGCTTGAAATTAAATTCGTCCATAGCGGAACTGCTGATTGTATACATAAACCAGATTACCAAAAACCCACCAAGCCACGCCCAACAGGCTGTTCCAATCGTCACGATCACAAGCAGTATTTTGCGCAATATGGCACGCATACTTCTATAGATAAGCAGCACCGCCGCAGACAGGAATAAAAATAATATAGGAGTCAAATAAACCACAAGAAAAGATTTCAGCAGAAAACTTTTCACTAACGGTTCAAGTCCATGCATCGAATACCATCCTTATTGATTAGTTTTCCATTCGTAAAATATCACCATCAAAAGTTCTTTTCAAATAGAAAAAAAACTGTCTGACTTGAATAAGACGAGTAATCGACAGCAAAACTTATTTTATTGAAATTATTTTTCGGAAATTCTCGTAGATAAAAAAAGCCCGCCGTTTGACGGGCGGGCTGGAGTTTGACTCAGTCGAAATTACTTGATTTCGAAGAGGGAGCGGATCTTGGCTCCGGTGATTTCCACCTGGTGCGAACCGAGTTCTTCGCGCTTGCGCTTCAGGGTCGGGGCGCCGTTGCGGGCCTCGGCGATCCATTCGCGGGCGAATTTGCCGCTTTCGATGTCGGCCAGCGATTCTTTCATGCGGGCCTTGACATCGGGGGTGATGATGCGCGGGCCGTTGACGTATTCGCCCCACTCGGCGGTGTTGGAAATGACCGCGTTCATCTTCTGGATGCCGCCCTCGTAGATCAGGTCCACGATCAGCTTGGTTTCATGGACGCATTCAAAATAGGCCATTTCCGGCGGATAACCGGCTTCAACCAGCGTTTCGAAACCGTATTTCATCAGGTCGACCAGACCGCCGCAGAGGACGTTCTGTTCGCCGAAGAGGTCTTCGTAGGTTTCCTGCTCCATGGTGCATTTGAGCACGCCGCCGCGGGTCAGTCCCTGCGCCTTGGCCATGGCCAGCACCAGATCCCACGCCTTGCCGGTGGCATCCTGCTGCACGGCCACCAGACCCGGCACGCCGAATCCCTGCACGAAGACCTTGCGGACTTCCGTGCCCGGGCCCTTCGGAGCGACCATGATCACGTCCACGCCTTCCGGCGGAGCGATGAAGCCGAACACAAAGTTGAAACCGTGGGAGCACGAAATGGCTTTGCCCGGCTTCAGATTGCCTTTGATTTCCTTTTCAAATACTTCCTGATGGGTTTCATCGGGGAGCAGCATGTGGATGACATCGGCCTTGGCGGCGGCGGAAGCCACATCCATGACCTGAAAACCGTCTTCGGTGGCGGCATCAAAAGATTTGCCCGGACGGATACCGATAATTACGTTGACGCCGGAATCCCGCATATTGAGCGCCTGTGCGCGCCCCTGTGCGCCATAGCCGATCACGGCGATGGTTTTTCCGTTCAAAACGCTCTGATCCACTGCGTTATCGTGCAGAATTTCCATTTTCATTCTCCTTATGAATTAAGATACAATCTATTTAATATAGCCCGTTTCGGACAATTTACAATTAATTTTCGAGCGGAGCGATCAAATTAAACAATCTTTCGTGTTCATCGCCCCACGGCTGCGGCCACAATTCGACGAGTTTGGCGCGAATGGCGGCGGGGGCCTTCGAGCCGGCCAGTTCCTCGGCGGCCAGCGCGGCGCCGACGGCGAAGTTCTCGGGCGTGCCGCCCTGGCTCAGGATTACCCGCATGGTGCCGATCACGCGGTCATCCCAGCTCAGTTTGCGCGGAATATCGCGGGTGATGCGGACAATGGCGTCCTTCAGGAAGGGATTGGTCATGCGGGTCAGCAGGTCTTCGGCATAGGCGGCGAAACCGGCGGGGGAGAAGAGCTCGTCATTGAGCTTGCCCCATTTTTTGCACATGGCAGCGCCGGATTCCTCGATGAACGCCTTGCGGGCGATTTCCATCAGGTCGGCCTCGGCCCGCAGCTCGCTCATGAACTCGCGATTGCGCTGCTTGCCCATGATTCCGAGCAGGAAATGCACCGCGTTATGACCATAAAGCTTGGCTTCTTCAAAGGGGTAAAGATCCTGTTTTTCAAAGAGGTTCTGCACCTTGCGTTCGCCGATCTGCGGGCACTGCGAAATATAAATGCGGTTGAACTCCTCGACCAGGTGGGCGCGGTCGGCTCCGGGACAAAGCAGCTCCAGCTTCTGCGCGGCGCAGTCTTCCTTCGGCACCACGCCGCTCATTTTGCCGACAACGGTGTTCAGGTAATACGTGTTGGGGAACTTGGCCCCGACCGCTTTTTCCAGCTCTTCGGCGGCGTGATTGTTATTCTCGGCGGTATAGATGAAGCGGCGGCGCTCCGGCTGACGCTCGAACCCGGCTTTCAGCCAGGCCGCGCTCGCGGGGAAGAATTTGACGCTCGGCAAAGCCGTGGCGAATTCCTCGCCATCGGCGGCCGCCTGAATCAATTTTTCGAGTTCTTCGGGGATATTCGGATTGTAGACTTCGACGTTTTCGTACGTTTCCGCATAGACCCGGTCCTCGGCGGCGATATTGATGGTGACCTTGCCGCCGCAGCCGTTGATGGCGTTTTTCAGCTTGTCGTCGACTTCCGCGATCACGATCCGGTCAAACTTCCCCTTGGCCGCGCCCGACAGGAAAATCCCGGTCTGGATGGGCCCCATACCTATACCGACAAATACGCTCATAATCATATCCCCGAATTTGATGAATATTGAAATAGCAAATATAACCTGAATATCCGTTTTTTCAAGTTTCCACGGCAAAAACTACAGCAACGCCAATGCGTCATCAAGCGCGCCGATGATGTCGTCGATATGCTCAAGGCCAATGGAGAGGCGGATCAGCTCAGGCTGCAATCCCCCCTTGCGCTGGTCCTCGTCCGAAAGCTGCGAATGCGTGGTGCTGGCCGGATGAATGATCAGGCTCTTGGCGTCGCCGACATTGGCGAGAATGCTGAAAAGCGCCACATTGTCCACCAGACGCCGTGCCTCCGCCGTGCCGCCTTTGACGCCGAATACGACCATGCCGCCGGCGCCGTCCGGCAGGTATTTCGCCACAGCCGGATCGCCGTTCAAACCAGGATATTTGACCCAGGCGACCTTCGGGTGCTTGCTCAGGAATTCCGCGACTTTCCGGGCGTTTTCGCTGTGACGCGCCATGCGGAGCGGGAGCGACTCCACGCCCTGCAGGAAAATCCAGGCGGCATCCGGCGCCAGTGTCGGCCCCTGATTGCGCAGGCCCACTGTTCGCAGGCGCAGGATAAAAGCCAGCGGATTCAGTTCGCCGAGGTCGTGGGCGAAGCGCAGCCCGTGATAACCGCGGTCCGGCTCGTTGTAGAGCGCGAACTTCGGGTCGGTCCAGTCGAATTTGCCCGCATCGACCACCACGCCGCCGATGGCGGTACCGTGCCCGCCGATCCATTTGGAAAGCGAGTGAATCACGATATCGGCGCCGTGCTCGATCGGGCGCAGCAGCGTCGGCGGCGTGAAAGTGGCGTCCACCACCAGCGGCAGATGATGCATTTTCGCCACGGCCGCGTAGCCCTCAATGTCGGCGAGGTCAAGCCCCGGGTTGCCGATGGTCTCGATGTAAATGGCGCGGGTTTTCCCGTTGATCGCCGCCTCGACCGCCGCGAAATCATTGACCGGAGTGAAGCGCACGTTGATCCCGCTCTGCGGCAGGATCGCGTCGAACTGCGTAAAGGTGCCGCCGTAAAGGTTGCTTGCCGACACGATTTCGTCCCCCTGCCGGGCAATGTTGGTTATGGCGAAATAAATCGCCGCCGTGCCGCTGGCCAGGGTCAATGCCGCCGCGCCGCCGTCGAGCGCCGCCAGGCGTTTCTCGAGCACATCGTTGGTCGGATTCATCAGCCGGGCATAGATATTGCCCATTTCCTTGAGCGCAAAAAGGTCCGCGCCGTGCTGCGAATCGCGAAATGTATAAGCAGTGGTCCGGTAAACCGGCACCGCCCTCGCCTGAGTTACCGGATCAGGGTTCTGTCCCGCATGCAGGGCCAGGGTTTCAATATGGTATTTTTTGTCGTTGTTCATGATGCACCTCCTCTGAATGAGCTATTAAAATACTTCGTCATTTGCCGATTTCAAATGCAAAACAAATAAAAACTACGAAATTAGTAGTCTTTATAACACTTGAAAAATGAATTATTTATGCCATATTAACTACAATAATGGTAGATTTTATTTCGAAGGAGAATCATCGGCATGAAAATTTCCACCAAAGGGCGCTATGGCGTGCGGATACTGCTGGACCTGGCTTTGCATGAAAATACCGAGCCGCGGCTGATTCGCGATATTGCCGCCTCGCAGCGGATTTCGGAGAAATACATCAGCCGGTTGATTATCGCGCTGCGCCGGGCCGGTATGGTGCGTTCCATTCGCGGCGCACATGGCGGCTTCCGGCTGGCGAAGGCCCCGGGTGAGCTGACGCTGCTGGATATCGTGGAGGTGATGGAGGGCCCGCTCTCCATCGTTGACTGCGTAAAAATGCCGGGGAAATGCGGCAGCAGCGGCGAGTGCGCCACCCGCGAAATCTGGGAGCGACTGAACGCCGAAATCCGGGCGTCGATGAGCCGGATAACCCTGCAGGATATTGTGGCGAATTGCCGGCCGCAGAACGATGGAAACGGCGTTTTCGATTACTGTATTTGAGGAGATTTTTTCATTTTTCCGGAAAAATACATAAAAAAAAGGATTTGATTTATTTTTGAATGGGGCTATATTACAACCCATATGAATTAAAATTCAGAACAAACCAGGCCAATTACCTTCTTCTGTTACCGGATTTTAAGCACTTCACAAGAAAATTGCGTATAATAATTTAATTGTTTTGGTATTTAATTGACATGCCGTGCAGGCGTGGATAAGGAGTATATTATGCCAGAAGAGCTTGATCAACTGTTGACCCGTATCAACGATGACTATTTGAAGCAGGCGGAAAAAGAAAAAAGCGACCTGCTCGACGCCGCGAAAAAAGAGGCGGAAGGCATTGTGAACGATGCGAAGAAAGAAGCCGAAAAACTGATTGCCGACGCCAAGGCCGAATCCGAAACGACCCGCCGCCGCTATGACGAAGACATCAAGCGTGCCTCGCGTGACAGCATCCGGGACCTGAAGGGCGAACTTCAACGCCTCCTGACCGCCGCCATGGGCAAGGCCGCCACCGAGGCCATGACTCCGGCCTTCATGGCCGATATTGTCTCCCAGATGGTAGCCGCCGCTCCCCAGGGTGCCGCCCAGGAGGCCGCGATCCTCACCAATCCCCGCAATATCGAAGCGCTGCGCAGCCTGATTCCGGGCACCATCCGTGCGGAAATCAAAGCCGGAGCCTTCAAGGGCGGGCTGCAGATTTCGGCGGATGGCACCGGCGAATATTTTGACTTCAGCGACGACGCCGTCCGCAATTTCTTTCGCGAACATCTCAGCCGGGAGCTCAACAAACTTCTCGACGCCGAATCATAAAACAGGGGTTCTGTCATGAATACGGAGTTCTGTTATTTTTGTATGCAGCTGCCCGGTTTCCCCGTCGGGGGAACGCCGACTCTCTCGCTGGAAGAGTTCGACAGCCGCCTGGATGTCGTGCCGGACAATGACGCACGCTATGTCATTTCCTGCACATTTCCGCTGCCGCCGGAGGCCAAATATCCGCACGGTTCCGCCGCGGCGCAGTTCCAGTCCTTCGAAGAAAGCCTCCGTTATGAAATCGCCTGTTTCCGCGCCGCCAAATCCGGGCAGCCAATACCGCCGCGCCCGCGCCATATCGTGCCGGACGGAACCATTCAGGCGCAGATCGAATCCATTGCCGGGCTCGACCCGTTCAAACGCGAAAAGAAACTGATCGAAATCCGCAGTATTTTCCTGGAAAAAATCGCCGAAGCCAAGATGCTCACCCGTGAGGCGGCGGCCTGTTACCGGTTCCGCCTGGCCATGGCCTGGCGGGAGAACCTGTACCGGAACCCGGCCGGACGCGAGAGGTTCAGCGAGACGGTGGACGCAATCGAAGATAAATTCATCGATGCGCCGGAAGTTGCAAGTAAAAAATAATCTTTAGAAAATGAGGTTTGAAATATGTCCGAAAAGAAAGGCCAGGTTGTCGGCGTAAACGGCAATATGCTGACGGTCGAATTTTACGCCGGCGTATCGCAGAACGAAGTGGCGTACATCCTTGCAGGGGACGAAAAGCTGAAAGGCGAAGTCATCCGCGTGCGGGGCAATCGCGCCGATATTCAAATTTTCGAAAGTGCCAACGGCATCGGCATCGGCGCGGCCGTGGAGTTCACCGGCCGCCGCTTGAGCGTCGAGCTCGGCCCCGGCCTCATGAAGTCGATTTACGACGGACTCCAGAATCCGCTGGTGCTGCTGGCCCAGAAAGCCGGATTCTTCCTCAAACGCGGCCTTTATCTGAACGCGCTTGACCGCGATGCCCGCTGGCAGTTCACGCCCACGGCCAAGGCCGGCGACAAAGTGATCGCGGGCGACCGTATCGGTAGCGTGCCGGAAGGAATTTTCACCCATTATATCATGATGCCGTTTGCGCTCCGGGGGAGCTGGACGCTCAAGTCCATCGTCGCGGCGGGCGAATACGGCGTGGCCGACCCCATCGCCGAATGCGTCAACGAAGACGGCGAGACCCGCTCCGTGACCATGATGCAGGAATGGCCGGTCAAGGTGCCGATTCCGGATTATGCGGAGAAGCTGCTGCCCAGCGAGACCCTCGTCACCGGGACCCGCGTGATCGACACGTTTTTCCCGGTGGCCCGCGGCGGCACGTTCTGTACGCCGGGACCGTTCGGCGCCGGTAAAACGGTGCTGCAGCAGACGATCAGCCAGCACGCGGACGTCGACGTCGTGGTTATGGCGGCCTGCGGCGAGCGCGCCGGCGAAGTAGTCGAAATCCTGCGCGAGTTCCCCCACCTGGAGGACCCGCGCACCGGGCGCACGCTGATGGACCGTTCCATTATCATCTGCAACACTTCCTCGATGCCGGTGGCCGCCCGCGAAGCCTCGATTTATACCGCGGTGACGGTGGCCGAATATTACCGTCAACAGGGGCTGCATACGCTGCTGCTGGCCGACTCGACTTCGCGCTGGGCGCAGGCGCTCCGCGAAATGTCCGGCCGCCTCGGCGAAATCCCCGGCGAAGAAGCGTTTCCCGCTTACCTGGAGTCCCGGGTGGCGGCATTTTATGAGCGTGCCGGTCTCGTGCGGCTGCGCAGTGGCGAAACGGCCAGCGTCACCATCGGCGGCGCGGTCAGCCCGGCCGGCGGCAACTTCGAAGAACCCGTGACGCAATCCACGCTCAAAGTGGTCGGCTGCTTCCTCGCGCTTTCGCGTAACCGCTCCGACGCCCGGCGCTACCCCGCGATCGACCCGCTGGAAAGCTGGAGCAAGTACCCCAGCATCGCCGAATCCAAAGAGCTCAGTCTCGCGCAATCCATCCTCGCCCGCGGCGACGAAATCAATAAAATGATGCGCGTGATCGGGGAAGAAGGCACCGCACAGGAGGACTTCCTCACTTATTTGAAAAGCGAGTTCATCGACTACGCATACCTGCAGCAGAATACCTTTGACGCGGTCGACTGCGCCGTGAACAGGGACCGCCAGACTCTCGTGTTCAATCAGGTGCTGGACGTGTTGAAAAGCGATTTCGATTTTTCGGACAAAGCCCAGGCGCACCGCTATTTCATGCAGCTCCGCCAGCTTTTCCTCGACTGGAACTATATTGCCAAGGATAGCGAGGAGTTCGGCAAACAGCAGGAAGCCATCCGCGCAAAAATAAGGGAGGCCGTTCGCCATGCCTAAAGTTTATCATAAAATTATTCAGATCGTCGGCGATGTGATTGTCGTCGAAGCCAATAATGTTCTTTACAATGAACTGGCGGAAGTTTCCGGCAACGCCGGGAGCTCGCTGGCGCAGGTGATCCGGTTGAAGGACAGCAAGGTTTATCTGCAGGTTTTCGCCGGCAGCGGCGGCGTCAGCACCGAGGACGAGGTCCGTTTCCTGGGTCACGAAATGCAGATTTCCGGTTCCGAGGACCTCCTCGGCCGCATTTTCAACGGCTGCGGACGCCCCCGCGACGGCCGCTCCTCGATTACCGATGACATGATCAATATCGGCGGCCCCTCGGTCAACCCCGCACGGCGCACCATCCCGCGCAAAATGATCCGTACCGGCATCCCGATGATCGACCTGTTCAATACCCTCGTCGAATCGCAGAAGCTCCCCATCTTTTCGGTGGCGGGCGAGCCGTACAACCAGCTCCTGGCGCGCATCGCGCTGCAGGCGGAGGTCGACGTGATCATCCTCGGCGGCATGGGCTTGAAATACGACGATTATCTTTATTTCCGTAATACGCTTGAGGAAGCCGGGGCGCTCTCCCGCGCCGTGATGTTCATCCACACCGCCGCCGACCCCGTGGTCGAATCGCTGATGGTGCCGGATATGTCGCTGGCCGTGGCGGAGAGCTACGCCCTCGCCGGCAAGCGCGTGCTTGTGCTGCTCACCGATATGACGAACTTCGCGGATGCGTTGAAGGAGATCGCGATCACCATGGAACAGATCCCCGCGAACCGCGGTTATCCCGGCGACCTTTACAGCCAGCTGGCCTGCCGTTACGAGAAAGCGGTCGACTTCGAGCGCGCCGGTTCCATCACGATTCTCGCCGCCACCACCATGCCGGGGGACGACGTGACCCATCCGATTCCCGACAATACCGGGTATATTACGGAAGGGCAGTTCTACCTGCGGCGCGGCCGCATCGAGCCGTTCGGTTCGCTCTCGCGCTTGAAGCAGAACGTAAACGCCACCACCCGGCGCGACCACCGTGCGCTGATGGACGCCATGATCCGGCTGTATGCGGAGTGCAAAAACGCCCGCGAAAAGCAGTCCATGGGGTTCATCATGTCCGAATGGGACAACAAGCTGCTCACTTACGGCAACCTCTTCGAAAGCAAGATGATGGACCTCTCCGTCAATATCCGCCTCGAAGAAGCGCTCGACCTCGGCTGGCAGATTCTCGCCGAATGTTTCCAGCCCGATGAAATCGGCGTTAAATCCGAACTGACCAAGAATTTCTGGCCCGAAACCCGGAAGTGATTCCATGAGTGCAAAGATCAAATTCACGAAAACCGAACTCAAACAGCAGCAGGAAATGTTGTCGCAATTCCGCCGTTTCCTGCCGCCGCTGCAGCTGAAAAAACAGCAGCTCCAGATGGAAGTTCAGGCGAGCCGGGAACGGCTGCGGCAGGTTCGTGAGCAGGAGACGGCGCTGCTGAACTCCCTCGCCGGCTGGGTCGGGCTCTTCCTCGACGAAGCCATGATCGACAAACTGCGCGAGGGCATCCGGATGACGGAGATCAAGCGCGGCCAGACGAATATCGCCGGCATCATGGTCCCGACGTTCGCCGGGGCCGAATTCGCGATGCCGGAGCTCGACCCGATGACCACCGAGTGGTATTGGGACGATGCCGCCGAGGCTCTCCGCCAGGCCGCCTCCCTCCGCGCCGCCGCGATCATCATCGGCGAACAGGAGAAGTTGCTGTCGAAGGAACTCCAGACGACTTCGCAGCGCGTAAACCTCTTTGAAAAAGTCAAAATTCCGGAATGCCGGGAAAACATCCACCGCATCCGTATTCAGCTCGGCGACCAGGAGACCTCCGCCATTGTGCGGGCCAAAATCGCCCAGGCGCTCGAAGACGAGGACAGGGAGGATTAAGCTATGATTACACCTATGACCAAAATCAGCATGCTGCTGCCGGCGGGCGAGGAACAGCTCGCGCTGGAAACGCTCCGCGACCTCGGCGTGCTGCATATTCAGGCCCAACGCAAGGAACCCGGCCCGCAGCAGCGGCAGGCGATTGCCGACGAAGCGGCCATTGCCCAATTGCAGGACCGCCTGCGCGATCTGGACCAGCACGCAGCCGACAGCTCCGAGCAACTTTCGGCCGAGCAGATTCAGGAAGCCGCCGAGCATGCGTTCACCGGCGTGGAAACCACGACCGCCGAACTGGAAAACCTCGTCCCGGTACTGGAAGCGCTTCGCCCGTGGGGCGAGTTCGACCCGGCCATGCTTGGCGAATTCCGGAAACGCGGCCTTTACGTCCGGTTCTGCATCGGCACGCCCGGCGAGCAAAAGATTCTCGCCGAAGCCGGTTACACCTGCGTGCCGGTCGCCGTGGCCGGTCAGGAACAAGCCAAATCGAAACTTTTCGCCGTGTTTTCGGACCAGCCGCTCGACAAGGCCCCCCTGCCCGTGGCCGACATGCCGCTGGACCGTCCGCTCTCCGTCTACGAAGCCGAGGCCACTGCGCTGCAGGAGCGGCGTAAACAGGCCAACGAAACGCTCGCCCGGCTCAAGGACAAGATTCCCCTGTTGAAGGAACGGCAGAAAGATATGCAGGAGGAAACCGAGTTCTGCACGGCACGCGAATCCATGCTTTCGCGCGGCGGCATCACCGGTATTTCCGGTTTCGTGCCGGATGACAAGCTGGCGTCGCTGCTCGACACCGCCCGTGAGCACCGCTGGGGCGTGGTTCATGAACCGGCCGACCGGGACGGCGCCGTGCCGACGCTGCTGAAAAAGCCGCGCTGGGCCAGGCTGCTCGACCCGATGCTGGAGTTCCTGACGCTCTCGCCGGGCTACAACGAAGCGGACGTCAGCATTCCGGTGATGTTCTTCCTCACCATCTTTTTCGGCATCCTGATCGCCGACGTGGTTTACGGCGTGCTCTTTCTCATCATCGCCGTGCTCCTGCTCCTGACCAAGGGGCGGACCAATCCCGCGCTGCGGCTGTCCGCCGGACTGCTCCTGCTGTTCAGCCTCTCCTCGATATTCTGGGGTGTACTCACGGGCAACTACGGGGGCATCGAGGGCCCCGGCCTGCCCTACCTCAGCGAAGAACCGGACAAAGACAACCATATGAAAATTGTCTGTTTCGCGATCGGCGCAGTTCATCTCTCGCTGGGGCACGTGCTGCGGATTTTCCGGCATCCGTCCATCCGCCATATCATGGCGCAAATCGGGTGGATCATGCTGCTGGTGGGGAATTTCTTCCTCATCATCACGCTGCTCTCGCTCGTCGAAGGGCCGTTCCCGAAATGGGTGATCTGGAATTACGCGATCGGATTTGTCCTGCTGCTGGCGGGCGAAATCAATTTCCGCGATGTCTCGACGATGCTCTCCTGTCCGCTGGAAATCATCAGCAGTTTTTCCGACATCCTCTCCTACATCCGTCTGTTTGCCGTCTGCCTGGCCGGTTTCTGCCTCGCCCAGGTATTCGACGATATCGCGTTCGGACTGATGAAGTCCTCCATACCGGGCTTCATCTTCGGCTCGATCCTGCTGTTGTTCGGCCACCTCATGAATATCGCGCTCGGCGGACTCGCCATCCTCGTGCATGCGGTTCGACTCAACACGCTTGAATTTTCCTCGCACAGCCAGGTCCGCTGGTCGGGGTTTCCGTTTGCGCCGTTCCGCCGGAAAACAGATAAAGTGTAAGTTCATAAACCCCTAAATATAAATTCACTAAGGAGAAATAAAAATGAACGACCTATTCAACGATCCTCAACTGGCCTATCAACTTTCGCGCTTCACCGCCTATGTCCCGGTCGGCTTCACCGCCATCGGCTCGCTGATCGGCTGCTGCCACGCCGGCGCCGCCGCCCTCGCCTGCTGGAAACGCTCCTATCAGGACAATAAACCGGCGGCGTTCGTGCTCTCCATTTTCGCCAGTACGCCGTTTTCGCAGACGATTTACGCCATGATTTTGATGATGATGATGCTCGCCAAAACCACGCCCGAAGCCCCGGTTTTGTTCTCCCACCTCTGCATGGGGATTTTCGGCGGTCTGGTACTGCTGTTTTCGGCAATCTACCAAGGCAAGATCAGTGCGCTGGCCTGCGACATGTTCGCCGGAGCGAACAAGGGATTCGGCAACGCGATCACCGTTGTCGGTATCGTTGAAACCGTGGCCCTCTTCGCCACGATTTTCGCCGCCATGGCCATCTGACGCCATGGAAGTGCGCGAAGCAGACGTCATGGTCACAAACGAGACCGGTATCCATGCGAGACCGGCCTCCGCCATCGTCATGGCCGTGCTGGCCTCCGGCTGCGAGGCCCAGATCACCAATACCGTGACGGGTGTGCAGGCCAATGGAGCAAGCACCATGGCGCTGCTTTGTCTTGAAGCCACGGCCGGGACCCGCCTGCACATCAAGGTGACGGGCGAAAACGCCGGCCAGTTGCTCACGACCCTGACCGGCCTCTTTGAGTCCGGCTTCGGGGAAGCCTTAAAACAATAGGAGGTTTAATATGAAACTATCCAAAATCGTTGCCAGAAAGAATGCAGATGGTTTTGTCCCCATGGTCGACTACCGGGCGAGCCTGCACGAAACTGCCCAGATGATGCAGACGACCCGCTGCTCGGCGCTGATGATCACAGACAAAGATCACTTCGACCCGCTTCAGTACAAAGGGCTTATCACCGCGCATAATTTCATCGAAGCCCTGGCCAAAGGCGTCGACCCGAAACAGGCCAAAGTCGAGGATTACATGGTCACGCGCATGATTGTGGGCACCGGCGACGACGAAGCCGATTACCTGATCAACGTGATGGTCCGTCACCGGCTCTCGCACCTGCCGGTGGTCATGGACCGCAAAGTCGCGGCGATCATTTCGCTGGCCGACATTCTCGAGATCGAAAATCTGGAAAAAGACATCCAGCTGCACTGGCTCAGCGACTTCACCGGCTCGCCCGGCGGCGACCGCAACAAAGTTTTCTGATTACTTTGTATTGGTTTTCAGCCAGGCTTCGACCGCAGCGGCAATCTGCGCGTGCCCGGAGGCATTCGGGTGCAGCGCATTGTTCCCCGGATAGCCCTTTTCGGTATCCAGGCAGCCGGTGAGCGGAATCAGCGAAACGCTGCGGTCGCCACCGAACTTTCCGAGCACGGCGCGGACGTGAGCCGTCCGGTTCGCCGAATACTGATCGCGGGTGATTGTATCGCGGTAGTTCGCACGGAATGCGCCTTCACGCACGTTTCCTTCCGGCAAAAGCACCAGCCCGATGAGCGCGCCGGGTGCCGCCTGCCGGAACCCTTCGACCAGGCGCCCGAGATTCTTTGCCGATTCCTCCGCCAGGGCGTCACGATTTTCGTCTTTGGCCCCGGCAATGTCGTTGATGCCGAGGAAAATCACGATCACGTCCGGAGCTTTGCCGCCGGCATATTTGTCGAAATATTCCTTCATGCCGTATTCGAAAACATCGCCGTTCTTTTTCATCAGCTTTGTCCGGTCGGTCGGAAAACGGTAGGTATTGCCGCCCCAGGCCGAAAGATGCCGCTGGGCGGTCCAGCCGCCGTAAGCCTCACGCGCCGGCCCACTGCCAGTCAAAGAAGCGCCGTTGCCTTCATGACTGCCGATCATGCGGAAGTTCGGATTCTGAGCGGTCATGTTCCGGTGCAGGATTTGGACCCAGTTGTCTTTGCCGGCAGTCAGGCTGTCGCCCACAGCAAGGAAGGAGATATTTTTATCGTTACTATTTTCAGGGGATGAAATCAGAATTTCGGCGGACGCCTTGCCGAGAACTGCGCCGTCACTACCCGATGCGGTGAGTGTAAGCGGATATTTCCCTGTTTCCGATGCTTTGAAAGTCCAGACGTTGCCATTGGTTTTTCCAACCGGACAATCGACTTTGAACGTGATATTCTTATCGGAATACTTCACCAGTGAATCCAGGTAAATGACCATTTCCCGTCCGGCCAGCCCATAGAAGATTTTCGGCAGCGTGAGGATGCCGTCGATATTCCTCACCTCGGGCAAATCAGGGGATGCGATAACCAGAGGCTTACCATTCTGCGGCGACACCGGCGGAATGACCTCCGGCTGCGGATACTCGACTTCCAGCTTGAAATTATCGACGTACAGCACGCCCTCGCCGCCGAGTTTATGCAGCGCGAAATAAAGTCGCGTCCCCTCGACCGGAGGATAATATATGCCAAGCCCGAGGTTCTGGCGTTTGAATTCCGGTTCGGCCTTACGATTCCAGAGTCCACGGCTCGCGGCCCACCTGCCGCTGTGCATGACTCCCTTGATTATCCCCCATTTGGCCTCGCCGGTGCCGGCGATATCGAACGAGATCGTTACCTTGGCCCCTTCCGAAAGCTTGGGAACATCAAAATCATACTGCAGAAATACCCCCTGCCCGGCAAAGGATACGCCCTGTTTGCCTTCCGTGAATTTCTCCGTGGAAAGCTGAACCCCTTCGGCATATTTCCATTTGCCGCTCAATCCATCCTCAAAGCCCGGATTGGTGAATTCAACCTCGCCGGCTACCGCCGCGGAAACCATAAACAATAAGAATAAGCTTTTCATTCTGCCTTCGTCCAATAGTAATATTTATGATAGGTGGGCCATTTGTTGACAGGATAGCTCGTCACATGCCCGTCCGCAAACAAATAAACACGCCCGTTGGCATGACGGAACATTTCAAACATATAAATTGCCATCGAAGGATACTTCACCTGACCCGCCTTGACCCCCGGCCCCAAGGGATCGCCATACAGAGAACGATGAGTCGCATTATAACCGGTGAAGTTGCAACCCAGCTTCCCGCATGGATAATCGAAATTATAGATCTGATACGCGGTATTGACACCGGAATAATCCCAGGAAGTCGGACAACCGTAATATTTCGCTGAACCATTTTTACCGTTCGGTATATAATCGGCGTGCCCCCAGAACAACTGTTTGCTCCAATATGGATTACCGCCATGGTTCAGCGTCGAAGTATAATAGTCGTTCCAGTCAGCAGTATAAAGTCCTATGAAAGTCCCCGCCTGCTTCCGCAGGTTCATACAACTGGCCAGCTTTCCTTTTTCCCGCGCCTTGGCCAATGCCGGCAGCAGCATCGCCGCCAGGATCGCGATGATGGCGATCACAACCAGGAGTTCAATGAGGGTAAAATTCCGTTTCATTTCTGTTCCTCCAATAGTTCTCTGAGTTTGCGTGACATATCGTTGATTTCCGCCTGATCGGGGAAATTTTTCTGCTCGATGGCAATGCTTTGCAATCTGGTCAGAATCGGGGCGAGCCCGGCCGGATTTTTCTTCATCAGCGTCAGCAGGATTTTCGCGTCCTGAATCCCCATGCGCAGCGCTTCCCAGCGGATCGAGGTCACCAGAGTCTCGCCGGTGAGGTTGTATTTCTGGCAGAGCGGGTGTTTGTCCTTGCCGTAATAAATGAAGCTGTAATCGAGCTTGCCGTCGGTTTCGTCCCAGCTTGTGCCGGTGTAAACGTTGTACGCCCAGGTACCGATGCCCGTCATCCCGATCGAGGCCACCGCGAGCGGATAGTAACGCTCAAACTCGACCGGTTCCGCCTTGCCCTTGTCGACATGGTAGCTCCAGATATCGAACTTCTGCTTCTTGAACTCGGGATAAATCTTCTCGAAGAATGTTGTCCGCGGATTATACTCTTTGGGTGCAAACCGGGTAAGGTTTTCCGGAATCGGCCAATGCGGCAGCATGATCTCGACTTCGGGATTCAGGTGTGCGTAATCCTCCGGCGAAGCATAATAACTGCCGGTGAGATAGCGTTTGAAGCCGGGGTCCGCTTCCCGGGTGAGTTCGAAAATGCGGCGCGCATACCGTACCCGGTTGCCGGGCGGATTGGCGAAATCCTTGCCGGAAGAGGGTTCGTCGACCGGCAGAATCGACATCTGGTTGGCGAACCCCTCTTTCTTCACGAACTCCGCCCAACGCCGGAAATACTCGACATAGGCCTTTTCGTATTCCGGCGAAGGCGCAGCCTGGTCGGCATTGCGTTCGAGAACTTGATCCGTCCCCTCGATCTTGAATTTCAGGCCGGGCAGCCAGAAAAGAATGGTTTCGATACCTTGATCAGAATACGCTTTCAACCCGCGTTTGTGGCCATTGAAATTGCAGGAAACGATGGTACCATCCGGCTTGCAGGTAGCTCCTGGGGCGCCCGTATATTCGACGCCGGTGGTATAGTGTTCCGCCAGGTCTTTGGCGGTGAGTTCCGGGAAACTTCCCGCCGGCTGGATCTGAGAATACATGAACTGGAAATTGCCGAACTTCTCATCCGGCAGTTTGCCCTTGGAGACGATTTTGCCGGACAACTTCTCGCCGCCGACGTTCGCCGCGACATCGAACATGCCGTTTTCCCGCACTTTGAATCCCAGATAAAGCCGGGTACGCTCCCCAGGTTCGAGGTTCAGCTTCCATTTGCCACCATCTTGCTCAAGAAGCGTCAGCGCGTCAGGGGTCAATTCCTGTTCGCGATGATAGTAATTCATCAGGGGCACCTGCCGCCGGAGCTCAATCCGGTCGGCGAATTTTTCGAATCCGTCGAGTATGATCTCAATCGTTTTTACTGCATTTTCCGGGTTTGCAACCTCGATACCGACCGCCTGCCATTCATTGCCGAGGACCGAATGAGTCATGGACTTGACGGGGTTCCGGGTCACCCCAGCCATATCGAGCCGCTCAAATGCGTCGCACCAGCCCGCGGGCAGCGGATCGGCACAGGCCAGGCGGTTGATTTCGGCATTGATCTTGTCCAGCGGTTCGACCATGGCAAGTGTTTTGGCATCATGCACGGCATCGAGCATTTTTGCATGAGCACTTACCAACTGAATCAGTTCGCTACTTTTCGTATCAAGCTTGGCGATTTTTGCCTGCACATACCGGAAATCGCGGTTGGCCATGAGCAAATTTTTCTGATCTTCCTCGGAAAAATCGGTTCCGGGAGGCAGAATCCTGAAACGGATATTGTCCAGGTACAGCGTACCCGGCCCCGGAGCAACCCGCTGAAACGCGATATAAAGACGGCCATCAACGGCATTTTCATGAATCTTCGCCGCCAGCGAAATCGTGGTATATTCCCCGGTCAGCACGCGCTGGTTGAGAATCCTCGGCGCATGCCAGCCTTTCGTACCATCCGGCCTCTGCAGGAACCAGCCGGACATGACGGAGACTTTGGCTCCGTCCGGGCTGGCAGCGTCGAACGAAAGAAGAATCTTCGATCCGGCAAGATTTTTCACATCCAGATTCTGCGAAATTACGGTAGTTCCTTCGGTGAAACGAACGGCCTTGGCACCTTCCGATACCGGACTCGTCACCAGTTCGCCGACCGTACCTTTCGGAATATCCCAGTGGTCCGGAAGCCCGATTGCTGCAATATCCTCCTCAAAAGAAGGATTTTTCAGTTCCTGGGCTCCCGTTGACAAAACGAAAGCCAGCAAAATCAATACCGTCAAAAATTTCATTTTATTTTCCTTTCTTTGGCGGAGCAACGCTGCCGCGCTTCAATATTTTATGGTTGGAATAAATCACAGGCGGACGGCAGCCGGGCTCGAACCATTCGCCGGCGCGCAGCATCAGCGATGCCGCGTCGCGCCCGATGTTCTCTAGCTCCAAATCAACCGTTGTAAGCGGAGGCGACATGAAGACATATCCGGGATAGCCGCAATAACCGAGCACCGATATATCGTCCGGTATTTTCAGGTTCAAGCTCTTTACCGCGGCATACACGGCATCCGAATGAAGGTCGGAAGCACAGGCAAGCGCGGTCGGCGGCGCAGCGGATTGCAACAGATTTGTCACAACCTTCTCTATATTGTATGGCGTCATCTCGATCTTTGTCCGGCTCACATGCGTGATATACTCATCGCGATACTCCAGTCCGATCGACTGATAAAGCGGTTTGTAATCATCGAACGGAATTTCGAGAAATCCCCGGGGATACTCGATACGGTCGGAAATAACCGCTACGCGCCGGTGCCCCTGTGCCGCCAGAAAGCGCAGCCCCGCCGCAAAAGCCGCGCTCCAGTCCGGATGGCAAAACGCAAAAGTTGACAGCGTCTCATGGTCCCAGCCCTGAGCCCACGGCAACACCACCGGCAAAGCAAGGTCCCGGAAAAGTGCTGCCTCCGGCTCCATCCCGGTGAAGTTGGATTCGATCAGAAACACGCCTTTGATATTCATCCCCCTGAACCGCTCCACCGCATCCTCCGTCGTAAGCCTCCGCAGATCATGCGTCCCACAGAAACATACACTGTGCCCGGACTCGCGCACCCGGCTCTCGATCCCCCGGGCAATATGGACCAACGCGCTTCTCAATGACGTAATATCCTCCGCCACCGTCAGATAAACATGCCGGTTCTCACCGGAAACAAATGTCCCCTTGCCCTTGAGACGCAGCAGCAATCCTTCCGCTTCCAGCTCCATAAGTACGGGCCGCAGAGTGCCCCGGGCTACCCCCAGCTCTTCCGCGAACAGAATTTCCTTCGGCAGACGCATCCCCGGTTCGTATTGCCTGGACAGGATGCGTTCTTTTATTTCATAATAAAGAATATCTCTTTTAATCTCTGACATAAAAAATCACCTCAATTTCATATAAGTATATGTCAGGTACAATTGCATGTCAATACCCATCCGATGAAATTTCGCAACATTTTTTTTAATGAAGGTATGACCGACTGAAACCGTGTATACTCTGTATGGCAAATACATGATTTTACAAAAAAAAAGCGGCTCCGCTGAGAGATGTCAGCGGAGCCGCGTTGGTATTTTTTTTAATTACATCCAGGTGCAGACGCCGTCTTCGGCGTGCTTGCGCAGGACGTTGCGGCGGATTTTGCCGGAATACGTCTTGGGCATCTGCTCAATGAATTCCACGTAGCGCGGATATTTATACGGTGCGGTCAGCGACTTGGCATGGCGCTGGATTTCCTTGGCCATGGCTTCGGTCGGCGAATAATCCGGCTTCAGCACGATATAGGCTTTGATCACGATCCCGCGGATCGGGTCGGGAGCGCCGACCACGGCCACTTCGTGCACCGCGGAGTGCTGCATGATCACATATTCCACTTCAGAGGGGCTGATCCGGTAGCCGGAGCTTTTGATGATATCATCGTTGCGTCCGGCGAACCACATGAAGCCGTCTTCGTCCATCCGCGCCTTGTCGCCGCTGTAGTAAAAGTCGTTGATGAAAGCTTCCGTATTGGCCTCGTCATTTTCGAGGTAGGTACGGAAAAGCCCGATCGGCGTATGCTCGCCCATTTTGATGGCGATACGTCCTTCCTCGCCCTGCGGCACCGGGTTGCCGTCCTCGTCGTGAAGCTCGATGTGCCAACCGGGTGAAGGCTGCCCCATCGAACCGGGCTTGTACAGCATTTCCGGAGTGGTACAGGTCATGCAGACCGTTTCGGTCTGGCCGTATCCTTCGTAAATCAACTGTCCGCTGCCGGCCTGCCAGAGATCGATGGTTTCCTTGTGGATGCTTTCTCCGGCGGTGAAACATTTTTTCATCTGGCTCAAATCGTATTTCTTCAGGTCGCAAAGCACCAGCATGCGGTAAATGGTCGGCGCGGCACAGAATGAAGTGACGCCGTATTTTTCCAGTATCGGCGGAATTTCCTCGGCGATGAATTTATGCCGGAAATCGCAGACCATGAGACACGCCCCGGCAATCCATTGGCCGAAGTATCCGCCCCAAGTGATCTTGGCCCAGCCGGTATCGCTCCAGCACAGGTGCAAGTCGTTGCTGGTCAGGCGCTGCCAGTAGACTGCGGTGACCAGGTGCCCCATCGGGTACGAGTACATATGCTCGGCCATTTTGGGAAATTTGCTGGTGCCGGAGGTGAACCAGATCAGCATCCGGTCATCGGCGCGGGTGCGAATCGGCTCCGGGGTATTGATCCGGTAGAGCGATTCGCGCGGCATTTTCTTGCATTCTTCCTCATAACTGACCCAGCCGGGCTTGGAGCCTTCGGCCAGCAGCATGTATTGAAAGGTCGGGCAGTCGTTGTAAACTTCCTCGAATTTCGCCGCATTGTCGACGTCGGTGATGATCAGCTTGAATTTACCGGCGTCCATGCGGTGTTTAATGTCCATGGGCGTGAGCAGCGGCGGCATCGAGCACTGGACAATACCGAGCTTGATCAGCGCAATCGAAAAGATCCACCATTCCGGGATACGCGGCAGCATCAGCGCCACGGCGTCGTCGCGCTTGAGTCCCATATTCAGGAGAATATTGGCAGCCCGGTTGGAGAGTTGGCTGATATCCAGAAAGGTCAATTTGCGCTCGGCGCCATATTGATTGCACCAGATCATGGCCAGTTTATTGCGGTCCTGCTCGGCGCGCTGGTCGATGATATCATAACCGAAGTTGTAATACTCCGGGACCTCAATCTTGAAATCCGAATTACTTTTGTTTATCTGTGCTGCCATATGATTTATACTTTTCGTTATAATTAAATTCGCGTAATATAAACGGTGACAAAATAAATTTCAACTTATTTAACCCCGAAATACATGAATAAACACGAAAAAACTACAGGTTTCAGTCGATGACGGGCCAGAAGCGGCCGGATTTGCTGCGCTGCAGCCGGATATCCATCTCAAAGGCCCGCTTCAGATTTTCCTCGGTGATCAATTCCTCGCGGGCACCGCAGCCGATGATCTCACCGTGTTTCAAAATAATCCCCTTGGTGAAAACCGGCAGGATATCTTCGATACGCTGGGTGATGAAGATGATCGTCGGCGCATCCGGCGCCCCGGCAAACTGCGCGATGGTGTCGAGCAGATACTCCCTGCCCTTCATGTCCAAATGCACGCAGGCCTCGTCCATGATCATCAGCTTCGGCCGGGTCATCATGGCCCGGCAGATCAGCACCTTGATCTGCTCGCCGGAGGAAAGCAGCGGAATCCGGCGGTTGGCGATGTGCTCGCAATACAGCGCCCGCATGGCCGCCAGGGCATGCTCGCGCTCCTCCTCGCTGACTTTGCGGAACAGCCCGAGCGTACCGTCGATGCCGGTCAGGACGATGTCCAGCGCGGTCCAGTCGCCGGTGGAAGTGTACTGCTGCATAAAGGGCGACACCCAGGCGATGTCGCGCCGCAGTTCGATCAGGTTCGTCTGACCGTAAGTGTGCCCCATTACCCGCACGGTGGCGCCGAAAATCGGCCAGACGAAGCCCATCATGGTTTTGACCAGTGTCGTTTTGCCGGCGCCGTTGGCACCAAGGATGAAGTTATGTTCGCCCTGCGGCACCTGCCAGCAGACGTTTTTCAGGATATGTACGCCGTCCAGGCGCACGTTGACATTTTCGAGTTCGATTGCATTCATAATCTAGCGTACTTAAGTTGTATTTTTTCGAGTTCTTCCGGACTCAGTTTTTTTTGATTTCCCGCTTCTTCCAGCCTGGCCGCGTTCAATTTTTCGACATCGGCCGAAGTGAGGAGTTTCTGATTTTCCACGTCGTACCAGGCGGTGCGCGAAATGTCCTCGGTCATCCGGTAAACCCGGCCGTCCGCCGAACTGTAGATCCAGCTGTATTCGCCGTTCCAGAACGCCGCCTGGTATCCGTGGTCGTCGTACGAATAATAAATCATGATATAGGGCACTTCCTTGCGGGCAAAATCCGCCACATCGCGCCACCCCGGATATTTGCCGTTTTTGTGCTCCGCGATAAATTCATTCAATGGCTTGAACGCTTCTTCCGCCGGCGTTTCCACCACAAAAATATTCCAGCCATCCCCCTTCAACCAATATTTGCCCCCGACGCCGACCGCCATTACCAGCAGCACAGCCAGGCACATCAAACCGTTTGCCAGCTTCATACTTCACCGATTACGTTATATTTTACCAGAACCATTATGATAACCGCAAATACATTATTTGTCAAATGCATGATAATCGCCGGGTAAAGCGATTTCTGCCAGAGATAGACCAGTTGAAAACCGGCCCCCAGCAGGATCAGCCCCGGCAAGGTCCTGATTTCCGTGTGAATCAAGCCGAACGCCGCGGAGGTAATCACCAGCGAAACCACCCATGGCAGTTTTCCCGCCAGATAACCGAAAATCACCCGGCGGAACAGAATTTCCTCCACCAGCGGCGCCACCATGACCGCCGTTAAACCCAGCACCGCCACGCCCTGCCATTCCATGTCCATCACCAATACTTCGATATGGCTCTTGCCCCTCAGATTGACCCCGAAGAGATCGGCGGCCCGGAAATAAAGCTGCTGCACAACTTCCGTCAGGAGAATAAAGAACGCGGCGCCGGTCATCCCGACCACCAGATAGGATTTTTTCCATTCGCCCAGCTCCAGAATCTCCTTCAACGGTTTCCCGCCCCGGAGAAAAAGCAGCGTCAGCGCGCCTACGCCAAGCTGCGAAACCAGGCTGATCACCACCAGAAATTCCGCACCCTCGAAAGATGCCCTGAAGGTCAGGAAAAGCGCTGTCGGCACGACAAACAGAAACAGCAGCAACGCCGCGCTCCCTCCCCAGAACCCGCGCGTCAGGTTGGCTTCGTACGGCAAATAGCGTTCGTCGGTATTAAAACTGAAATTTATTTTCTCATTCATCGATTGTAATTTTTTTAATGATAGATTAAAGTATACATCTATCGGGGTGCTTTTGCAAAAATTTTTCGCATTCAAATACAAAATAACAGAACTTTTGTGCCCGGTGTTGGTCTATTATCAACATAACTGTGAAAATTACAAGAGGTAATTATGGAACAACAAGATATTCAGGAACTGCAGAACAAAATTCGTGAGGTCTCCGCATTCATCGGACCGTTGCGCACCGAAATCGGCCGGATCGTAGTCGGCCAGCAATACCTGGTGGACCGCCTGATTTTGTCGCTGATCGCCGACGGCCACGTGCTCGTCGAGGGCGTGCCCGGCCTCGCCAAAACCCTTGCGGTCAAGACCCTGGCGCAAAGCATCTCCGGTACATTCTCGCGCATTCAGTTCACCCCGGACCTGCTCCCGGCCGACGTGGTCGGCACCCGTATTTATAACGCCGAAACCCATGATTTCAGCATCAAGCGCGGCCCGGTTTTCGCCAACATCGTGCTGGCGGACGAAATCAACCGCGCCCCGGCCAAGGTCCAGAGCGCCCTGCTCGAAGCCATGCAGGAGCGCCAGTCCACCATCGCCGGCGAAACCATGCCCATGCCGCATCCGTTCCTGGTCATGGCCACTCAGAATCCCATCGAACAGGAAGGCACCTATCCCCTGCCCGAAGCTCAGGTGGACCGCTTCATGTTCAAGCTCAAAATCGATTATCCGAAGCGCGATGAAGAGCGCCTGATCATCTCCCGCATGGCCCACCCGGAAGTCAATTTGAAATCCATCGCCGTGGCCACGCTCGACAATATCACCGAGGCACGCCAGTGGCTCGACAAAGTTTATGTGGACGAGAAGATCATCGAATACATCCTCGACATCGTGATCGCCACCCGTACCGCCTGCCACAGCGAACTCTCGGCCCGCCAGGCAAACGCCAAGCTGGGCCAGCTTGCCAACCTGATCGATTTCGGCGCATCGCCGCGCGCGGCCATCGCCATGACGCTGGCGGCCAAGGGTTATGCCTTCATGGAGGGCCGCGCCTACGTGGTCCCGCAGGACGTCAAGGAAATCGCGCCCGACGTGCTGCGTCACCGCATTATGGTCTCCTACGAGGCCGAGGCGGAAAACCTCAATTCGGATACGATCATCAAGATGATCCTGGACGAGCTCCATACGCCGTAAGGAGGTCCCCGCCCATGTTGCCGTCGGAACTGATCAAACAAGTACGGAAGATCGAAATTCGTACCAACCGCATCGTCGATGAACTCATCGGCGGCGCCTACCACAGCATGTTCAAGGGCCGTGGTATCGAATTCGATGAAGTCCGCGAATATACCCCGGAGGACGATGCCCGCGATATCGACTGGAACGTCACCGCCCGCATGGGCTCGCCGTACATCAAAAAATTCGTCGAAGAACGCGAGCTTACCGTGATGCTGCTGGTCGACGTCTCCGCCTCCGGCGCCTTTGGCAGCGGCGACAAATCCAAGCGCCAGACCGCCATCGAAATCGCCTCGCTGCTGGCCTTCAGCGCCATCCGCAACAACGACCGGGTCGGACTCCTGATGTTCTCCGACGCCACCGAACTCTATTTGCCGCCGCGCTCCGGCCGTTCGCACGTGCTGCGGCTGATCCGCGAACTGGTGGCCTTCGCCCCCAGCCGCACCGGCACCGATATCAACTCCGCGCTCCGCGAATCCATGCAACTCCTGAACAAGCGCAGCGTGGTTTTCCTGATCAGCGACCTGATTGACAATCAGGATATCGAGAAATCACTTAAAATCATGAACCGCCGCCACGACCTGATCGCCGTGCGCATCCTCGACTGCCTCGAAACGCAGTGGAACCCGGTGGCGCACGTGGTGCTGGAAGACGCCGAAAGCGGCAAGATCATTCCGCTCAGCCGTTCCGGCCAGAAACACTTCACCGAGCGTGCGCAGCAGTTTCATCAGAGCATGAAAAAGACCTGCGACCGCGCCCAGGTCGACCTCGTCGACATTCTTTGCGGCGACGATTATGTCAAATCATTGATGCGGTTCTTCGGCAAGCGTCGGAAACGGGGGCGCACATGAGTTTCAAGTCATGGAAAAAACTGATCCTGATCATCGTGCTGGCCGTCATCAGCCTGGCGATCCTGACCACCGGCGCAGGACTGCTCACCTGGTACAAGGTCAAGCACAACCCGATCGAAGAACGG
Organism: Victivallis vadensis; assembly: GCA_040394635.1. GTDB lineage: Bacteria > Verrucomicrobiota > Lentisphaeria > Victivallales > Victivallaceae > UBA5239. Next base: position 26,038 of record JBEBRW010000041.1, read on the forward strand.
ACCTCGGCGGCCATCGATCCCGCCACGGCCAAGCTCGGAGATACGGTGACGGTCCACTCGACTTACAAAGCGCCATGGGGCCGCAAGCCTGTCAGCGCCGAACTCACGACCGTGCCCGGACTGCTGCAAATCGGCGAACCCGAATTCAAAATCGTCAAGCACCGCTGGGGCTGGAGCGAATGGCGGGCCGAAACCAAACTGAAAACCTTCCGTACCGGAATTCTCGGCGGAGCCAAACTGACCGTGCATTTCAATCCGGCCAACGGCGACGACGACGGGCAGCAGTTCACTCACTCCATACCGTCCTGCCAGGTCAATGAAATCACGGTTTCCGAGCCGAACCTTCAGGTCGCCGAAGCCATCCCGGACGTGCCGCTGACTTCCCGCGAACGCTGGCTGCTTTACGGCGTCATCGCCCTCGCAGTGGCCGTCGTCATCCTGATTATCGTGCTGATTCGCAAGAGAAAGCGCACCCATATCATCCCGCCGTGGACGCTGGCGCTGGAGGACATCGCGACTCTGCACCATGAACTGCGCAACGGCAAGCTCAGCTTGGAAGGCGGCCTCTCCCGCCTCACCGACATCGTCCGGATTTATCTGGAGAAGCGCTTCAGTTTGAACACCACCCGGCAGACCACGGCGGAATTCATGCGCGAGCTCAGCCGCTCCGGCGGCCCCCTGCCCGCCCGCCAGCGCCCGTTCCTCTCCGGTTTCATGACCTCGGCCGACCTGGTGAAATTCGCCAAAATGCCGCCCGATGAGACAATGCTCAACGACGCCATCGAAAAAGCCGAAATCCTGGTCAATGAAACCCGACCCGTCGAAGAACATGGAGGCAAAAAATGAGTTTTGAATATCCATGGCTGCTGTTATTGCTGGTGCCGCTGGCACTGCTGGTCTGGTACCTGATGTTTTTTCAGAAGCAGCCGTCCATCCGTATTTCGACGCTGCAGCCGCTGGGCGACAAAGCCGGGCACAGCCGCGGCGGCGGCATGAACCTGCCGATGTGGCTGATGGTGATCGGTGCGGTGCTGCTGATCGCCGCCGCCGCCAGGCCGCGACAGGGCGTCGAACAGGTGCTCATCCGCACGCAGGGCATCGATATCATGCTGGCGATCGACCTCTCCGGCAGTATGAGCGCCTACGATGTACCGGCCAATATCACCGCCCCGAACCAGTTGAATCGCGCCCTGCAAAGCGGGGAACTGAAAAACCGCCTCGAAACGGCTAAACTGGAATTGATCAAATTCGTCGAAAAGAGGCCAAATGACCGCATCGGCATGACCGGCTTCGCCAATCTGCCGTATAACATCAGCCCGCCCACCCTCGACCACGCCTGGCTGACGCAGCACCTGCAGAGTCTCCAGCCCGGCATGATCGGCGACGCCACCGGTATCGCCGGCCCTGTCGCCTCTGCGGTCAGCAGGCTCGAAAACAGCGATTCCAAGCGGCGGGTCATCGTGCTTTTCACCGACGGCGCCAACAACATCGAGGCGCGAATTACCCCGCGTCAGGCGGCCGAGGTCGCCGCGTCCAAGGATATCGTCATTTACACGGTCGGCATCGGCAGCCAGAATGCGTTCGGCCTGGAGCGGACTCCTTTCGGAACCCGGTTGGTCCCGGACCAAAACGGCTATGACGAGCAGCTGTTGAGGGATATGGCCACGGTCACCGGCGGGCAGTTCTACCGCGCTTACGACGCCGAGGGACTGGGCAAGGTCATGGATGAGATCAACCAGATGGAAAAAACCGTGATCGAACAGCCGAAGTTCATCGACTACAGGGAATTCGCTCCGACTCTGGCCGGAACGGCATTAGTGATCCTGCTGCTGGGCTTCGCGCTCAACAACACGCTGTTCATGCGCCTGCCTTAGACTTCCCCATCAGCTTCACAAACACGAGCAGCCAGGCATAGCTCCAGTGGTATTGGACCAGTTTTTTCGCTTGTGCCAAAGCTTTTGCCTGTTCGCCGGTACCGGCCAGCGCCACCACCCGTTTGGCCTGGGCTTTCACATTTTCCGGTTTTTGCTTGAGGAATAAATTCAGGTCCTGCAGGCCCCCGGCATAATCTTTCAGTCCCACCCGGCAAAATCCCCGGATTTCATAGGCCTCGAGAAAAGCGGGGTTCATCTCGATGACCCTGTCCAGGCACTCCAGTGCTCCGCGGTAGTTTCTCCGCTTTGCCCAGAGGTATCCCATGCAGAAATTGGTCCAGAGATCATCGGGGTCGCGCTTCAGCGCCGGATTCAGGTCGGCGGCGGCTTTTCTCAGCCTCCCCTCCCGCAAATACAAATAGCCCCGGGCCGTCAGCGCCCACACGCATGCCGGCTCGACCTCCAGCGCTTCATCGAGATCCTCGAGGGCGCTCTCGTCATTATCAAACAGCAACTTGATATAAGCCCGGAGACAATAGGCATATTCACAGGCAGGATTCACCTCGATGGCGACATTGCAGCAGCCCAGCACGTCATCGAAATCCTCCAGCAGGCACCGGACGTCCGCCAGCCCCATCAGCGCCGTGACATTCTCGTAATCGCAATCGATGAATCTGCGGTATTCACATTCGGCCACGTCCAGATTCCTTGCGCCTGCACGGATATACTTATGTTCAAACTGTGGTACCATTCGATTCCTCATATGTTTGGTGCAGAAACTCCGTCATAACCGGTCCCCAATGTTGAATGGAGTATCCGGCCCCTTCACTTTTCGACGCCCGGCTCATCCGCTGATACAGCTCATGGCCGGACGCCAGGCGCAGCAACGCACCGCACCATTCCTCCGGCGTCTCCGGCAGGAAACCGGTCTCGCCGGGCTTCACCACCAGGCGGTTCTCGCCGACCGGACTGGCGACCACCGGCAAGCCGGCGGCCATGTACTGGATGATTTTGAACGACGACTTGCCGCGCGAAAATTCATCGTCGGTCAGCGGCATGATTCCGACATGGCTGCGGCACAGCAGCGTGGTCTCGAGCTCCTGCGACCAGTCGAGGCACCGCATATTCACCCCTTCGATGGGCTTAAGCAGGCTCGAAGCCACCGCGATCAGCTCCAGATCGGGCACCGCCCGGCTCACGGCCCGCAGCGTCCCGGCCGCTTTTTCCAGATAACCGTAAGTGACCGGCGTGCCGATCCAGACCACGGTGAATTTGTCGAATTTGGGCAGTCCGCACTGGTAAAGTTCCAGGTCGGGCACGGTGGGGATTTTGATCACGTTATTGTTGAGCCTGGCGGCGCGTTCCTGCAGGAAACTATTGGCGGCGATCACACCGGCGGCGTGACTGGTCACCTGGTCGAATTTCTGCCGAAGCCACGGAATCCGGGTATATTTTTCCCACACGTTGTCATCAAAATTAACCACGTAGCGGGTTTTCTGCAAATATTTCCAGTCGGCACGCCACGAGCGGAAGGGAAACAGCTCGTATTCGACCAGTGAACACGGCGCGATCCGGGCGGCGTCGCGCCTGCGGCGGCGCCAGGCGGCGGGCAAGGCCAGATAATCTTTGTGCCCGCGATACAGGCGCTGCAGATAATCGTTGTCATAAAAATGGTAATAATGCGGCTCGAAACCGCCGGCGCGCAGATATTTTTCGTACATAAAATACCGATAGCGACTTGAAGCTCCAAGAGAGTCATACCGGGTATATATGCTTAATTCTTTCATACCTGAGTGTGCGCCTCCTCCAAAGAAACGGCCTTGCTTTCCTGTGGCAGACGGTTGGCCGCGGCAAGCGTGTCGGCCATTTCGGAACCGGCCAGTTCGCCGAATGCCTTGCGCTGGCTGGCGGTGCCGATGGCTGCCACCATGTCGCCGGGCTTGAACTCAAAATCCGGTTGCGGATTCGAGGTGAAGTGACCCTCGCGCATGACTCCGACCACCAGTACGCCGGTGATTCCGCGCACTTTCGACGACTTCAGCGTCTGCCCCGCCAGCGCACTGTGTTCCGGCAGCAGCACCCAGTTCAGCTCGACAATGCCGATGAACGAGCGCAACCGCGACAGCAGCTTATAATCCAGCTGTCCCTGGTACAAAGCCTTGTAATGGTCGAAACGAACCTCGTCCAGATAATTCTGAATCTCCACCGCCGGCACTTCCATGCGCAGCAGTGCCTGACGCGTCAGCTCCAACCCGGCCTCGAGTTTGGGCTGGACGATTTCGTAAATATTGTAACCGTGAAGCATGGTTACTTCCTCTTCCGAGTCGGCGCGGGTCACGATGGGCAGCGCCGGATGCAGCTCGCGCGCCATCCGGATCGTGGCCAGGTTTTCGCTGAACCCCGCGGCGGAGGCAATCAGGATTTTGGCATTGTCGATCCCCGCGGCCCGCAGAATGATCTCCTGCTGCGGATCGCCGTAGATCGAGACCAGATTCGCCTTCTGGTTCTCCTGAAATGAATGATGTTCGGAGTCAATGATCAGATAAGGCAGCTGCAGCCGCCCCAGCAAATCGGCGATCGAGCGTACCACCGGGCCGCTCCCGGCAATAATCACATGGTCGCGCAGGCTTGGTTCCGGGATGGTGATGGTATTGATCGGGCTTTTCCAGATCGTCCGGCGCAGCAGGTCGTAAACCGGCCCCGTCAGACCGTCGATCACCGGCCCGGTGAGCATGGAACAAACCACCACGCAAAGTACCAGCGAAGCGACATTTTCATTGAAAATACCGGTCTGGGTACCGGTCTGAATAACCACAAACGCGATTTCCGAGGTCGCAAACATGCCGAAAAGCATCGCCACCGGGATAATGTTGCGGTACCCGTAAAGCTTGGTGATGACCGCCAGCACCGCGGTTCGCGAGAGGCTGGTCACGATCATGACGATAATCACGATCCAGAAATTTTCGATCAGGAAGCTCCATTCCAGCAACATCCCGATCGAAACGAAAAACAGCATGCTGAAAAGATCACGTACCGGCATCAGTTCGTACAGAGCCTTTTTGCCGTAATCCGAATCACTGAGCACGATCCCGGCCAGGAACGCGCCAAACGAAAACGATGCCTGCATCATTTCCGAGATGTACCCGATGCCCAATCCGAGTACCGTCACTGCCAGCAGGAAAAGCTCCTTGGAGTTCCATTTGGCCACGATTTTCAGCAGTGCCGGCACCACTTTCGGCCCCAGCACCATCATGATCGCCATGAAAGTACCGCCGAGCGCGATGGGCTCCACCACCGCCATCCAGCCTTCATTCAGCTTGTTCAGATTGCACACCAGCACCATCATCGGCACCACCGTCAGGTCCTGCACGATCGACATGCCGATCATGACCCGGCTGGAGAGTGTCCCCATTTTGTTGCGGCTGCCCAAGGTCTTCAGGATCACCGCGGTACTGGTGGAAACGAATGCGGTACCGAACAGCGCCGCTGTGACCGGCGGCAGTTTCAAGATAAATCCGATACCGAAACAAAAGACAAACGTGATCGCCACCTGCAGCAGCGCTCCCCACACCGCCACCTTGCTGATCGGCTTGATATCGCTCTTGGAAAATTCCAGCCCCATGGAGAAAAGCAGCAGCGCCACCCCGATATTGGCCAGCGCCTGCAGCGCCAGATACGCCTGATCCGAGAAAAACGCCCGGTATGGCGCCCCCACCAGCACCCCGGCGATGATGTATCCGAGAATCAGCGGCTGGTTGAGCTTTTTCATGATCAACCCGCCGATCAAGCCGGTCAAAACGATCAGGATCAGCGCAGTGACCAGATTTTCAGGAGTAGCGCTTTGGGCTGCGTGGGCGACTTGTTCTACTGCTGCTTTCGGGTCCATCGGTTATTTTCCCAATATATCGAGCGCCACATTAATCGTAATGCGCCAGTTCCATTTCAAAGCTTCCATCAGCGGCAGCATCGGATTGCCCTCCGGCTCATCCGGAGCCTTCTCCGCCATCCAGGTGAAAAACGCCTCACACATGATCCGGCTGACTTCGCTGGCGCGGATCTCCGAGATCACATCGGAATCCCCGATCAGCGGCACTTCCGGATTCAGCATATCTTCGAATCCGAAATCGATCGCCTGATCGTTGTTCCAGCAGGAAATCACCTCGCAGGCCTTGGCCGTGACGAAGTTGAAGAGACAGCTGATTTCATCCTGGGTCAACTCGCAGAGTTCCTCGCCGGAAAGCTCGGCAATCAGCAGGACAAAAAATTTCTTCTCCAGATCCGACAATTCCGGCACCACCGCCAGGCTGCCGCTGAGCAGCCCCGCGTCCCTGGCCGACTGAATCATGATCCCGGCCACATCCTGATATCGTACTTCGCCGCTCATTTCTTCTGGTCTTTCTCCGGTGCCGCAGGCGTGGTTATTTTGCCGGAAATCGAGAGATAAGTTCCGTCCTTGCCGCGGTTCAGTTCCGCCTTGATCGTCGAAACGAATTTCATGCTCCAATCGGCCAGCAGCGGATTGACGGCCTGAATCCAGTCGTTTTCGGTCAGGGTCTTCACATCCTTGGCCGTGCCGCAGAGCGAGGCCATCTGGGCGACCGGTTCACCGTTCTCGCCATTCCTGACCACGGCTTCGATGACCACCATGTTCATGCACAGCATGCCGTACGGCAGATTGATCCCGGTATATTTCTTGCTGCCGTAATAACTCAACATGCGCAGATAATAATCCAGCGGCATGACCGGCACCATCGCTACTTCCAGAATCATGGTTTTGGCGTCGACCTCGTCCGTCACTTTCAGCTCGATCATCTTGCCTTCCGCGTCGATCGCTTTCTTGATTTCGCCGACAAAGGTCTCCGAGAGCCGGTTCAAATCGTTCTTCAATTGCCCGTTGTTCCGGTCCTGTCCGTCAAACCAGAAATTATCCGCAACCGGTTTGATCTGAATCTTTTCGAATTTGCGGATATCGATATAATCGCGCCGCCAGTAATAGGCAAAAGGAAAATCACCGCTCTGCTTGTAAAGCAATTCCGGCTGCGGGCAAAAAACCTGCACCTTGAATTTCTTGTCCTGCTCCTGTGCGGTCACACAGATTGCGGCGAGCATCATCATTAACAACAACAATTTTTTCATAACATTTATATCCCCGGATTAAACATTGCATATGAAATATAACTTCTTTTCGGGCAAATTACAATCCGGTTTCACCTTGATTTATGCTGTTTTCTATGGTATGGTAATTAAATAGTATAAAAACGTATGTAAGGATTGTTGTATGAAAGAAGCTCTGAAAGATATCGCCGCCCAAATCAATTCCTATATTGCCAATGATCCTTTCCCGGAAAAAATCGCACCGGAATACCTGCGCCGGGCCGTGCGGGATTACCCGATGCGCGGCGGCAAGCGGCTGCGCCCGGCCATCGCCGTCTGGAGCTGCGGCCTGTTCGGCGGCGACATCAAACGGGCCTATCCGGTGGCCGCCGCCATCGAGATTTTTCACAACTGGACGCTGGTCCACGATGATATCATCGACAACGACCCCGTCCGCCGCGGCTGCCCGACCACCCACTGCGCCCTCGCCGCCCACGCCGCGAAAAACTTCAGTACCGACAGCGATAAGTACGGCCGCGATTTCGCCATCCTGACCGGCGACCTCCAGCAGGGCTGGGCCGCCGATATCCTGCTCAATTCAACCGCCGCCGGGGTCAGCGCCGAACTCACGCTGGCATTGTCGCGCAAACTGCACGAACAGGCGAACCGCGAGGTGATTTCCGGCGAAGCGCTGGACGTGGAGCAATCGGTACGCGAACTGAAAAGCATCACGCCCGCCGAAGTGGAAAAAATGCTCGATCTCAAGACCAGTTCGCTGCTGCGGTTCGCCGCCGAGGCGGGCGCGGCCATCGCGCTGAACGATCCCGCCTTCACCACCCGGGGCATTGCCGACATCAGCGATTTCGCGGCCAATGCCGGGATTGCGTTTCAACTGCGCGACGACTGGCTGGGGATCTTCGGCGATTTCAACAAGCTCGGCAAGGGCATCGGTTCCGACCTCTCCGCCCGCAAAGCCACCATATTGCTGCTGAAAACCCTCGAACTCCTGCCGCCGGCCAAAGCCGCCGAGCTCTATCAGATGCTTGGCCGTGCGTCCTATACGGAACAGGATTTGAACAAAGTCCGGGATTTCATGCGCAACTCCGGAGCTGAGAAATTCGTGCTGGAGCGTGCCTCGAAGCTCACTGAACAGGCCCGTGCGGCCCTGCTCCGCTGCCCGGACAACCGTTACCGGGAACTGCTGGACCAGCTGCTGGATTACCTTGTCGAACGCGACCTTTAAGCCTGGCTACGCCAGGAGTGGAAATTGATCCGGCTGGAGAGGTCCATAAATGCTTTGGTCTCCGGCAGTTCGAAGATATGAGCCTCGCAGGGGTTCTCGATATTCAGCCGGAAGCGGTCCAGCTTGTCGGCGTCGGCCACGATTCTCGCCTCGATCGACGGGTCGCGGTCCACGTACCAGGACGGCGGATAATGATGCAGGATAATCGCCTCCACCAGAATCTCGTTGACCACCAGGCCGTGTTCTTCGATAAACTCCATGACCAGCTGGCTGGAGCGCATCCCGTGCTCCTCGTCCGGCCCGTCGTCAATCCGCCCGCAGTCGTGCAGCAGCGACGCCAGCATGATGGCGTCCATGTCCAGCGCCTCGCGGTCCGGCTGGAAATTGGCCAGCAGATTGGCGTACAGCCAGACCCGGTTTGCGTGTGCCTTGCCATACAAATCGCTGGTAAAGACCGCAAACGGCGGGTTCGAGATAATCAGTTCATAGAGTTCGATATTCATAAATCAGGAAAATGAGTTTTCTTCTCCGGGAAATTCCTTGTTCTTGACCTCCGCCACGTAGCGCTGGAAGGCCTCGGAAATCTGCGCATGCAGCGTCACATAACGCTTGGCATGTTTCGGCAGGAAGCCGTCGATCAAACCGAGCAGGTCGGTGACCACCTGGACCTGACCGTCGCACTCCACCCCTGCCCCGATGCCGATGGTGGGGATCTTCAACGCCCGGGTGACTTTGGCGGCGACGCTGGTCGGAATACCCTCGAGCACCAGGCAGAAAATACCGGCTTCCTCCAATGCCTTGGCGGTATCGATCAGCTCCATGGCTTCGGCCTCGGTACGGCCGGCGATCTTGTAGCCGCCGGATACCAGCACCCGGTGCGGCATCAGCCCGATATGGCCCATTACCGGAATCCCGCAGTCGACCATCCGCTCGACCAGCGGCACGGATTTCAGGCCGCCCTCGATCTTGACGGCGTTGCAGCCCGCTTCCTTCAGGTAACGCGCGGCATTCAGCAACCCCTGTTCGATACTGGCCTCGTAGCTCATAAACGGCATATCGCCCACGATAAACGCCGCGGGCGCCCCGCGCCGGACCGTGGCGCTGTGGTGCAGCGACTGCTCCATGGTCACCGGCAGCGTATTTTCATACCCCAATACGGTGTTGGCCATGGAGTCGCCCACCAGCAGGATTTCGACCCCGGCGGCGGCGGCCATGGCGGCGGTGGGAGCGTCATAAGCGGTCAGCATGACGATTTTCTCGCCGCGCTCTTTCATTTTGCGAAATGTTCCAACATTTATTTTTCCGGCCATAGCGGTATTCCTTTCTGTGGTTCATATATATGCACTAATATAACATCAAAATCTCTTTTTTCCTCTTTTTTATGAGATTTCCCATTGAATTCATATGCGACTCACCTAAATTATACTTCAAAACACCAGGAGTAAACCATGAAAAGAAACCACTCGAGCAAGCGCCAGCAGCATAAAACCCGCCACAGCTTCCGCCCCCCGCGCAAGGACAAGCCCTCGCTGCATCAGATATTGATCACAGGAACCATCAAAATAACCTCGCAGGGCTACGGCTTCGTCAAGCCCGATGAGTCGGAAACCGAGCATACCGCCGATATTTTCGTGCCGCCCCGGTACACCATGACCGCCATGACCGGCGACAAAGTCAAGGTGGAACTGCTCCCCGAGGTCCCCGAATACAGCAACGATAAGGGGCCCGCCGGCAAAGTGGTCGATATCATCAACCGCGCCCGCACCGCCATCATCGGCGAAGTGATCGACAATCACAAAGTTCGCCCGATCAACCGCGACCTGAAAAATGAAATCGATATTTCCGGCAGCGCCAAAGGCGCCAAGCGCGGCGACTGGGTGGAAGTGAAGCTTGTCGACACCATCGGACGCGACGGCATGCGCCGCGGCACCGTTTCCGCCAAGCTCGGGCGCGCCGGCGAAATCGTCAACGACCTGAACGCGATCTGCGCCGAATACCATCTCGCCCCGCCTTACAGCGAAGAAGACGACCAGGCCGCCGCGGCGCTTCAGCCGCGTCAAATCGCCCGCGAAGATTTCCGCAAAGACTTCTGCCTGACCATCGACCCGCACGATGCCAAGGACTTCGACGACGCCATCTCGATTCACCCCGGCGACGATCCCAGTGAAATCGTGCTCGGCGTCCATATCGCCGACCTCGCCGCGTATATCGCCCCCGGCAGCCGCTTCGACCGCGAGGCCGCCCGCCGCGGCTTCACCGCCTATCTGCCCGGCCGGACACTGCCAATGCTGCCGAAAAAGCTCACCGCCATTCTCAGCCTGACCGAAAACGAAGACTGCCTGACCCATACCGTCATGCTGACCGTTCATCGCCAGAGCGGCCGCATCCTCAAGACCCGCCGCACCCACGGCGTGATCCGCGTGACCAAACGCCTGAATTACGACGAGGTCCAGGATTTCATCGATAGTGGTAAATCCCCGTGGGACAAAAAATTTGCCGCCCGGATCACCGAGCTGGTCAACATCACCCGCAACATGCGCTCATACCGCTTCAAGCAGGAGAAGTTCCTGACGCTGGACGTGCCGGAAATCCGGGTCCTGTGTGACGAAGCCAATAACAAAATCCTCGGCCTCGAGCGCAAATACCAGCGCGAAGCCAATCAGCTGATCGAAGAGTGCATGCTCGCCGCCAACAGCGCCGTGGCCGTGGAAATGTCCGGCAAAAACACCCCGGCAATCTACCGTATCCACCCGGAGCCCTTCCCGGAGAAACTCGAAGAATTCACCTCCAATGTGGTCGAATCCTTCGGCGTCATCCCCGGCAATCTGGCCAACCGCGACGAGTGCAACAAATTTCTGAACAGCCTGCCGGACGGCCCCGAACGGCCGATCATCCTCAGTCTGTTCCTGCGTTCGCTGACCCGTGCTTCCTATGCCAACAAACCGGAACTGCATTTCGGGCTCGGCAAGACCCATTACCTGCATTTCACCAGTCCGATCCGGCGCTATACGGACCTGATCGTGCACCAGCAGCTCTGGGAGCAAAGCACCAACGGCCGCCTCAAGTCCGGCAAGGAAATGGAACACGTGGCCGAGCGCTGCTCGGAGCAGGAAATGAACAATGACGAAGCCTATTACGCCGCCTCCGACCGCATGAAACTGCGTTACCTGGAAGAGCAGCTGATGAGCAACAAGGAAGTCCTGTACAACGGTGTGGTGGCGCGCGTGGTGGCGGCCGGCATGCAGGTCGATATCGAGGACCTCGGCATTTACGGGTTCATCCCGCTGGAAAATCTGCGCGGCAATTTCAAACGCTACGGCAATATCCTGAAGTCCTATAACGGCAAGAAAATATTCCGTCCGGGGGATTTCGTTCAGGTACAGCTCTCCGCCATCGACTTTGCAAGAGGTTCGGCGCTGTTCAGCCCGGCGGAGGGAAATCAGGAGCAGTAATCTGCTCCCCTTCAGCGGGAGCGGCGCTTAACGAATTTCCAGACATTCTGCGGCGATGTCTTTATCCCGAGGGCTTCCAGCCTGCGGGCTATTGCAGCCGCGGATTGCCGTTCGTTTTGCCAGGCGTTCAGGATCATATCCGTATAAGGGGCAAGAATACTATAGCCGGGGCCATTCTTCTTTTGCGGACTCTTTTTCATATTCCGCCTGAAACCGATTTCCCATAATTGTGCCGGGCTGTAATGCCAGACTTTGGTGCTTTCGTCTTCAAGTTGGGCATAAACTTTCGAATGGTAGAACTTCAGCAGGGCGTCTTTCGGCGACAAACGTTCATTCTCGGAAATACGGGCGGCCACAGCCGCCGCCTTGCCGGGAATGAGCAATCTCACATTTTCCTGATTTATTTCCCGCATTGTATTTCCTCGCTTCCTATGTAATTCAAAATCAGCAATGATTTCTCCGTGTGAAAAAGAATCTGATCGACCAACCGTCTGGTCTTCAATCTTTCCAGTAATTCAGGCTTGGAAATCAGATCGTTCTCATAAAGGGCAAAACTTGCGTAAACCTGATCGTTTGCCACCGGCCCTTTGATAATGTCATAATCATGATTGAAGTCAACCATCAGTCGATTTTTCAGCACGAAGTCGACCCATCTTTCGTCAGCAGACTCAAAAATATTGGTCCGCAACATGGCATTTCCCAGAAAATTATCCGGAACTTCATACATCGAGATAAAACCGGATGGGCGCTTTTCCCTGCTTGCTTTATTCAGTACGAAACGCCTGGCCTGTTCCTTGCTGGAAGTCGTATAAAACCCAATCCCGAAATCACCGATCCGGTCAGGCAGCAATATTTCCGGTTTTTCCACCGCCTGGATTCCACCATGGTACAACTTCATAATCACGTGCTCCGGTTTTTGATGTACAGCTCGATATCGGCCAGGATTTCCCGGCGGCCCATCGAATGCAGGATGTCGTAATGCTCCATCAGATAATTGATGACCCCTTGCTTATTGAAATAATCAAACACTTTTTTCCCGCTGCTGCCGATTTCGGTTTTATATTCTTCGATGCAAAAGGATATAAATGCCAGTTTCTTTTCGTCCAGAGTTTTTTCGCTCATTTCCAGCCTCCATAACCTTAAATATATCACCAGGAGATTAAAATATCAACTCTTGCGGTCGTTATATATCCGAAACATTCTGCTTTTTGGGTTTTTCAGGATTCGGATTCGATGTAGAAGTAATTGCCTTCGGGATCGCGGAATCCCATCAGCGTTTCGCCGTTGAATTCACGGACTTCCAGCGGCGTTTCGCAGCCATAATCGATCAGGCGCTCTTTAAGAGTGACGATATCGGGAATGAGGAATTTCCAGGAAACGTTCTGGGGTTCCACTTTTTCCGCACTGGAGCATTGTTCGAGAATCAATGAACTGTCTTCGCTTGCCTTGAATTCAACCCAGAAACTGCTGTTGACGATCGGATCGCCGAGGCCGATGATCGCCTGGTAGAAATAACGGCAAAGGTCAAGGTTCTGCACCCTGACAATGACTCCGAAACGGCTTTTTTTCATAAAAAAATATTCTCGCAGTTTTACTATCTCGAAATATGAGCTATCTTTTTATTATAGCTTGGAAAGCATAAATTACAAATATGAATTGCAATAAACTAAGAAAGGTTTTGATATGGATTACAATGTTTACCAAAATCCCCTGACAGATCGCTACGCCAGCAAAGAAATGAGCTACAACTGGTCCCCGCAGAAAAAACACTCCACCTGGCGCAAGCTCTGGCTGACGCTGGCGACCGAAGAAAAAAATCTGGGACTGGACATTACCGACCGTCAGATCGAAGAAATGGCGGCGCACCTCGAGGATATCGATTTTGAGATGGCCGCGGCCAAGGAAAAAGAGCTCCGTCACGACGTGATGAGCCATATCCATACCTTCGGCACACTCTGTCCCTCGGCGATGCCGATCATCCACCTCGGCGCCACCAGCTGCTACGTCACCGACAATACCGAGCTCATCCAGATGCGCGACGGTATGGTGCTGCTCCGCGCCAAGCTCCTCGAAGTCATCCGCAACCTAGCCACCTTCATCGAACAGTACAAGGATATGCCGTCGCTCGGCTTCACGCACTACCAGCCCGCCCAGCTGACCACGGTCGGCAAGCGGTTCAGTCTCTATTTGCAGGATCTCGTCATGGATTTCGAGCGGCTGCAGCAGGAAATCGAGACCCTCCCCTTCCGCAGCGTCAAGGGCACGACCGGCACACAGGCCAGCTTCCTGGCGCTCTTCAACGGCGATCATGAGAAAGTCAAGACGCTGGAGCGCCGTGTGGCCGCCGCCATGGGCTTCGACAACATCGTGGCCGTCAGCGGGCAGACTTATACTCGCAAAGTGGACTTCTATGTATTGAGTGTGCTTTCCGGCCTGGCTCAGTCGGCTTACAAGATGTGCGGCGATATCCGGCTCCTGGCCAACCTCCGCGAAATCGAAGAGCCCTTCGGCAAAAATCAGGTCGGCTCCAGCGCCATGGCTTACAAACGCAATCCCATGCGCAGCGAACGCGTCTGTTCGCTCTCGCGTTACCTGATGTCGCTGCCGATCAACGCCGCCCACACGCATGCGAACCAGTGGTTCGAGAGAACGCTGGACGACTCCGCCAACCGCCGCCTGGTTCTCGCCGAGTCTTTCCTCTGTGCCGATGTGATTCTGTCGACTCTGGCAAACATCACCTCCGGCATTCAGGTCTGGCCGAACGTGATTGCCCGCCGCGTGCAGGAGGAACTCCCCTTCATGGCTACGGAAAATATCCTCATGGCCGCCGTCAAAGCGGGCGGCAACCGCCAGGATCTGCATGAAGCGATCCGGACGCATTCCATGGAAGCCGCCCGCCGCATCAAGGAAGAAGGCGCCGCCAACGACCTGATCGAACGGATCAAAAAAGATGAGCACTTTGCCGTCATCAAAGATCAGATCGACGGCTTGATCGACGCCCGTGCCTTTGTCGGGCGCGCCCCGGAACAATGCGTCGATTTCCTCGCCGGAACAGTCACTCCACTGCTGGCCAAATACGGTCATCTTCAGGCCCGATTGGATGATGTTTCCGTATGAGAATCGCTTAATCCGATAAACAGGAAACCCGCCTGATTCGAGCCGAAACGGCACCGGTCAGGCGGGTTCTTTTATTCATAAATAAGTACAAAAAAAGAAGGATGCGCCTGAGGGAGTGGGATTGGGAGAGAGAGGGAGTATCAGGCGCATCCAAAAATTTTTTAAAAAACATATAATAGTATTTATTATGTTATTAAGGTACACGCAAAAATCTATAATTCAAGACATTTTTTCACGATTTTGCTAATTTTTTCAAAGAACAGTTTATAATGCCGGAATAATAAGGTCCACTCTGATTATTATTGCATTTCTCCGGTAATAATCCTTAATAAGCTGAATTATTACAATCCCGACATAAATAGTATAATAGCATTTCCGTAAAAAGCAAGCTCTTTTCGGCAAAAATCAAGAAATCTTTATTTCCTGATACTGTTTCTCAATCAACGAAATCGGATTTTCCCATACCTTCCGCAGCGGACAATTTGCATTTGCCGATAACCGTATTATTTTAGAATATTTTATAACAAACAAGAGGCTGCACATGAAAGTATTTCTGTTTCTGTCGGTCGTGGTATTCGCCCTCCAGTTATCCGGAGACGAATACAAGGGCAAGGTTTTATGGGGATTGTCAACCCGCAAGGTATCCGCCGCTGAAATCCCGGAATTGAAGGGACGCCTGGAAACGGGCCAGGTCCTGCGGATTCTGATCGTAACGCCGGGAGCCACCGGCGAAAAAGAAGGTCTGGTCAAAGGCGATTTGTTCTTGTCCCTTAACAATGGCCCGCCGGATCAATTCAATATATCCAATGTCAGCGGCAGCCGCGGCGGCAATCTGCAGGTCGGCGACAAAATTCCAGCCACCGTGATGAAATTCCGCGACGGCAAAACCATGATCGAGGACCTCCAACTCGAGGTGCAGGGCTATTATCAGGCTTCGCCCCAACCCTATATCGAGCCCGCAGGAGCCAAAGCATTCCTGAAGGCGGACTCCGTGCATTACAATGCCGCGATTCCGGTGATCCGTCAGAACAAATGGGAACATGACTTCGACGACCTGCTGAAACGGCTGGAAAATACCGACAAGTTCCGCGATCAATACCGCCTCCCCATTTACAGTTACCTGATCCGCAATCCGTTTAAAATCGAGGCCGTTTCCCGCAACATAGGCGAACGCCTCCGCCAGGGAGCCATGCAGCCGGGCCAAATGCTCAATACCGCCCAATACCTGCTGGATTTCGCCGAGCCAAAGCATACATTTGTTTCTGTTGTTGTCTCCAACGATCTGAATGCGCATCTGGATTATATCGAAAAAGTTCTGGGTGAATGCGCTGAATACAACAAAGAGGCGTTCCGGAACATCTCCCCCGAGGAACGCGAATTCGTGCTGGCCAACCGGGAAAAACTCCTCGATTCGTTCTTCAAATACAAAATGCTCTCCTACGAACCGGATACGAAACTTACCTCCACCAATTTGCGGCTTTGCAGCATTCTCAACCGGATCGACCGCCAGGCGCTTTTCGCCCAGGCGCGGCTGGCCTCAACGTTGGTCAGCGACACATTCACCGCCTCGCTTCTCCGGGAGGTGGGCTCCGACACCGCCAAACCCATCATCGCCGAGCGCGACACCCCGTACGGGAAAATCGTCATCGCCGGCACGGTCGACAATATCCATACCGTCGACTGCGCGGTCATTTATGATCTGGGCGGCAATGATCTGTACCTGAATAATCAGGCGGGTTCGGTTCCCGGCAAAATCCCGACCGCGATCATTGTCGACTATGCGGGCAACGACTCCTATGAATCCACCGATCCGCTCACTCAGGGCGCCGGAAACTTCGGCGTGGGCATCCTGCGCGACCTCGCGGGCAATGACCAGTACGTCGGCATCCGCGCGGTTCAGGGGAGCGCCTTCGGCGGCATCGGCATGCTGATCGATGAAGACGGCGACGACACTTACCGGGCCATGACCATGGCTCAGGGAGCGGCGTTTTTCGGAGCCGGGATACTGGCCGACCGCCGCGGCAACGACCGCTACGAGGCCCATCAATGCGCCCAGGCCGTCGGCTTCACCGGCGGCGCCGGGTTGCTGCTCGATTTCGATGGCGACGACAGTTATTACTGCAAAGGCAGCCAGCAGACGGGTTATCAAACCCGCGGCCACTTCGAGGGCTGGGGCCAGGGCATCGGCATCGGAATGCGCCCGTACACCTCGGGCGGAACCGGAGTGCTGTATGACGCCGGCGGGCGCAACCGTTTCGAAGCCGGCACCTTTTCCCAGGGCGGCGGTTATTATTATGCCTACGGCCTTCTTTATAAGGACGGGGACGGCGACGATCTTTATATCGGCACCCGTTATGCGCAGGGGTTCGGTGTGCATCAGGCTCTCGGAGCCTTCATCGAAGCCGGCGGCAACGATACCTACCGAACGACTCACGCCGTGGCGCAGGGTCTGGCCTGGGATGAAGCCGTCGGGCTTTTCATCGACGAAAAAGGCGATGACAAATACGACGGCGGCACCTTTTTCAGCCTGGGCGCGGTCTCCCACAATGCCTTGTGCCTGTTCTGGGACCGCGGCGGCCGCGACCATTATGCCCGGGTCAAAACCGCCTACGCGGGCAACAACGCATACCACGGCGGCACCTCGCTCAGTATTTTCATCGACGACGGTGGGGACGAGGATATTTATATCGAACGCCGGAACAATACCGCGGAGAGCGGTCCGCAGAACTTCATTTTCATCGACCGTTGACGTTCGTTAGTAGAATTTTTCCAGAAAAATCATGTCCGCATATAGACAAATCGCCAAACCGGATGTACTTTCTGAAATACACTAGCGTCCGGAGATGCGCACGACCACAAAATAAGGAGATGAAATGAGTTGGATTGATTGGTTGATCTTGTTGGTTCCCCTGGCATTCGTCATGTATATGGGATGGTATTCCAGGAGGTACGTTCGAGGAGTAGCCGACTTCCTCTCCGCCGGACGAATATGCGGCCGCTATGTCATCTGCGTGGCCGACGTAGCCAACGGACTCTCCATCATCACTCTCGTAGCCTTTGTCGAAGTTCACTACAAAACCGGTTTTGCCGTTACCTTCTGGAACAACCTGATCGTCCCTCTTTCGCTGGTGTTGGCGTTGACCGGTTATTGCGTTTACCGGTTCCGGGAAACCCGGTCGATGTCGCTGGGGCAGTTTCTGGAAATGCGCTACAACCGGCCCTTCCGTATTTTCGCGGCCAGTTTGCGTTCGATTTCCGAAATGCTCGCCAACATGATCTGCCCGGCGGTCGCCGCGCGCTTCTTCATCTATTACCTGGACCTGCCCCACAAAGTCAATATTTTCGGGTTACAGATACCGACCTTCATGATCATGGTGCTTGTTACACTCGCGTTGGCCATTACCATCATTTGCATGGGCGGCACTTTGGCGCTGGTGATCACCGACACCATTCAGGGACTTTTCTGCTATCCGACGTTGGTGATTTTCATCGTTTTCGTCCTGGTCTCATTTTCCTGGTCGGGCGAAATCATGCCGGTCATGATGGACCGCGTACCCGGCGAAAGTTTCCTCAATCCTTATGATATTTCCCATCTGCGCGACTTCAACCTTTTTGCGCTGGTGGTAACCGTGGTGGCCACGGTTCTGCATCGCGCCAGCTGGATCGGCGCCGGCAACAGCTCCGCCGCCAAAACTCCGCACGAACAAAAAATGGCCAGCATTCTCGGTACCTGGCGCAATGGCTTCAGCACAATCTTTTATCTGTTGCTGGCGATCATGATCCTGACTCTCCTGAACCATAAGAACTTTGCCCCCCAGGCCAAGGATGTACGCGACACCATTTCCACCCGGGTTGTCGATGAACTGGTTACCGACAACGCGCCCCTGCGCGAACAGTTGAAAACCAATATCACCGCCCTTCCCCAGCACAGCCACACCGTCGGAATCGACGCCCCCCTCTCCCAGACCGCCAACCTCGATACACCTTATCTGGATACCGTATTGAACACGCTCCGCGACGGGGAAAAAGACGTCCCCACCGCCAACGCCAAGTTCCAGGAATTCCGGACCCTGTACCACCAGATCATGCTGCCGGTTTCCATGCGTAAATTGCTGCCGGTTGGCCTCATCGGGCTGTTCTGCCTGCTGATGGTGCTGATGATGGTATCGACCGACGATTCGCGAATTTTCAGCGCCTCGCTGACCATTGCCCAGGACGTAATCCTGCCTTTCAAGAAAAAACCATTTACGCCGAAGCAGCATCTATGGCTGATCCGATGGGTCTCGATCGGCGTCGGAGTATTTTTCTTCTTCGGCTCATTTTTCATGGCGCAACTGGACTACATTAACCTGTTCGTCACGATTATGACTTCGATGTGGATGGGTGGATGCGGCCCGGTCATGATTTTCGGATTGTACAGTCGCTTCGGCACCACGGCGGGAGCTTTCGCTTCGCTGGGCAGCGGCATGTTCCTGGCCCTGGGCGGCATCCTGGTCCAGCGCAACTGGGCGGATAGCGTGTATCCCTGGCTGGATCGCATGGGCTGGACCGAGTCTATCGGCAATGCCCTCTCCACCCTTTCCGGACCGTTCGAGCCCTACGTGGTCTGGCGCATGGACGCCATCAAGTTCCCGATCAATTCGATGGAACTTTATTTCATCACCATGCTCCTGTGTATCGTCATCTATATCGCCGTGTCACTGATTACCTACAAGAAGCCGTACAACCTCGACCGCATGCTGCACCGCGGCAAATACAACGTTGAAGGCGAGCATAGCGCGCCGACCTCCTGGTCGATCCGCCATGTCTTCTCCAAGATCATCGGCATCACCCCCGAATACACCCGCGGCGACAAAGTTATTGCCTGGTCGGTGTTTCTCTACACCCTGGTCTACGCTTTCTGTGGAGCATTCGTATTTGTCGCTATTTACAATATGATCTCCCCGTGGCCGATCGAATGGTGGAGCCAGTATTTCTTCGTCGTATCGCTGGTCATCCCCAGTATCGTGGCTGCTGTCTCTACTGTCTGGTTCTCGGTCGGCGGCGCGATTGACCTCTTCCGGATGTTCCGCGACCTCCAGAACCGGGTGGACAATCCGCTTGACGACGGCCGTGTCGAGGGCCAGATGTCGATCGTCGACAAAGCCAAACTGGAAAGCATCGACAAATCCAACAATGAAGATAAATAAACCCGGAAATCATTTTCCGGATCAAGAAAAAAAAAACCTCACCGGCGTCAAACCGGTGAGGTTTTTAATTTAAGGAAATCGATCAGGCTTCGAAGCCCGCGCTGACAATGCAGCCCGGAGCGAAATTGTCGCCGTAAACCAACTGGTAGTCGAGCGACTTGATGACCTTGCTAAGGATCTCGGAGAGCTCAAGCTTGACGCCGTTCAGGTTCTGCAGGTTATTGTCACTGGAGGTACAGATCGAATCGACAAATCCGATGTGGTAATCCCGGCCGGGCAGCATGCCGCGCTTTTTCATGGACTGGAAAATATCCAATGCACTGTTTTCCGACACGGTGACGATCCCCGTTCCGGGAGAAACTTCTTCCAATACACTCTCCACGGCCTTTCGCGCCGTGTCGCCCTTGGAGTCCAGTTTGACAACCGTGATCTGCTCAGGATTACAGCCGTGCTGCTTCAGGGTATCGATCAGGGGCTCGAGGATTTCCTCATCGACCCAGCTGTCGATCTTCCGGCGCTCGGTATCGTCGAGCCCTTTGCTCGCCGACGCCATATCCTGCACGAAGAAAACATATTTCTCGGATTTGTTCCTCAGTAGGTAACTGGAGAACTCCAGAAGCGCAATCTTATACAGCAGGTGAATATGATTCGGCCGGATAAAGTGATCGGCCACGCAGCAGAGCCGGACGTACGGCTTGCCGGTATCATGGACCATTTCGCGGTATTTGCCATGAACGCCGAAAATATCGAACAGGATATAGGCATCGATATCATCCGGGCGCAATTCGATGTTGTTGCAATACTGAAAGCAGACCACATGATTCCCCATCGCCTTCAGCTCATGCTGAATCGCATAAATCAGTTTCATCGCGCCGCTCATGCTCGTATCCGTATTGAAGTCGGCCAGGATGGCAATCGTCCCGGAAATGTTATTTTTCCGCAGATTCAAGGTTTTCTCTCGGGCGATCACCACGCTTTTGCGTCCGCGCCCTACCGAAACATATCCTTCCTTGACCAGAATCGACAAGGCCCGGAATGCCGTAGCCCGACTGATTTTGTAAATTTTGGACATATCATCCAGGTTGGGAAACTCACTCCCCACCCGATAATTGCCATACTTTATCTCATTGATAATCTGCTCGGCAATCTGAGGGTACTTTTTCGGTGGTGCCATATCTCTAGTCTCTTTCTCTATAAATTTTAATATAATATATAACATCACCGGTAATAGTCAAATTAGTAAACCCAATGATATTATACTATCTCCATTTTGTACGGTATTTCGTCAGGTTGCATATTGAACTTGTCCTTGATGAAAAAAAATTCAGCAGCTGCTGAAATAGCCTTGTCCAATCAGCCTTTCGCAGCGCCAAATGGCATCAGTGGTCCTCGGCGGGACAATGTTCCAGGTTTTCCTTGATCAGAGAATGGAAATTATCCGGGAAGTGGGTGTGCATATCCCCCGAAGCGATCATCTGGATGAACATCGTCTCGCTGACTTCGAATATTGCGCCCGAGATGAAGTACCCCTGCCCGCCGATTTGATCTTCATACTGCAGCAAATTCGTATTCCGAAGACGGTCGGCGGCTTTCAGAATCTCGACCGAATGTATTTTGTCGGGATAAAAACCGTCTTCATCGGGATGAACCACCTGCCCTTTGTCGATCATCACGACCTTGTGCCCGGGGATATCGATAAAATAGAATTTGTGTCCATAGGTCGCACGGCTGGCATCCATCAGCGGCTCCAGCACGTTTTCCATCCTCAATTCCAGCCCTGCGCAACCGAGGTACCGTCCGCCGTCATCGTACAGCGGATGCCGGCAGATCATCCGGTAGGCGCCGGTTTTGTTTTCAAAAGGCTGTGACCACAAAAGCGATTTCGTCTCCCGGATATTGTCCGGCACTTTGCGCCTTTCGAAATAAGCGGCGTGATTCGGGTCCTCGTAAGTTCCCGGATATACATAACGTTCGCCATTGGCCCAGCGGACGAATATCCGGTCCAGCAGGCTCTTTCCGCCGAAAAGAATCGACGGAATATCATCGGCCCCGTTGATACCGTAACTGTTGAGGTCCATCCGCAGCACCTTGCTGCAGATATGAATGTATTGCCTGCAATTCAACAGCTTCAGCCGAACGCCGTTGTCCCGCTCGGCCGGGAACCGGACCACATGATTGAAATTGACCGGATGAGCATAGACCGGATGGGTCTGCATGCCGGGCGGAGAGGTCTCAGGACGCAGATAGTCGTCATTGTTGAAAAATTTGCCCTCCACGCTCCCGCCGGAACACATGATCTCCCGGATATTGTCGGCCAGCAGCAGCAATTGCGCCTGAGCCATCAGAAAATTATGCTCTACCTTCTCCGCCAGTTCATCTGTGTACGACTGGAAACGCAGCCGCAGCGTCAGGTTCCGGTTGCGCTCAAACTCGAATTCCACCCGTTTCGCCTGGTTATGGTAGTACGACAGGACCGACGTCAGGATGAGCGCGAAAAAAAGCAGGCAGGTCAGGACAATGCTTTTGATCTTGTTGTGATTAATCATCCGGAATACTTTCCGCATCGGGCTGAACGGCGCCACCGAAACTTCTTCTCCGTAAATGAAGCGCTTTACATCCCTGGTCAGGCTTTTGACCGACTGATACCGCTGCTCGGGCTCCGGGTCGATCGCCTTCAGGATAACGGCTTTCAGTTCCGGGTCCACCTTGCCGCCGCCGGGATAATACCACAATTCGGGCATTCTCACCGCGGTGCTCGATTTGTTGTTGCTGTTACTGTCCTCGCCATCCTTCTCTCCGCGCTCAAGGGTCACGAATTCATAGAGGATTTTGCCCAGCGAATAAATATCCACCAGCACGGTAACCACTTTATCCCTTATAAACTCCGGCGGCATATAACGCGGCGTGCCGCAGAAATGCTCCGGAATGGTTCCGACCGCCCGCGCACACCCCCAGTCCATGACATAAACCTCGCCGTACTGCCCCACCATGACATTGCCCGGCTTCAAGTCGCCGTGCACGATCTTGCGGCTGTGGCAATAATCGATCACCTCGCATATCTTCAAAAAATATTCCAGCCGCGCCATCAAAGCATGGTGTTCCTTGCGGGAACTGAGCGTCTTCCCTTTGTAAGCCTTGCGGGCAAGCTTGAGAAATGTGGAGAGCGAAGAACCGTTGATCATTTTCATGACCACTTCCCAATGCCCGTCCCCCGTTTTGTCCATCGAATACACCGGCACGATTGACGGGTGGTCCAATTGCGCATTCAGGCGGCATTCCGCCAGAAATGCCTTTGTCGCGCCGGGATTATTCCTGTACTTTTCATGAAGTGTCTTGACGGCGACGATACGGTTGAACACCATATCCCTGGCCAGGTTGATCTGCCCCATCCCCCCTTCGGCAAAATGAGAGATAAAACGAAACCGCTCCTGCCGCTCCGTCGCCTCGCCCTTGACTTCATCCACCAGTAAATTTATATCTGTTTCACTGAACGAATCTTGCGACAGCAAAGCAGTTCCATCCAACTCATCGATTTCATCGACTCCGTTGTCGGCATCAGTCTGCTTATTTTCCATATCTGAAACCACCAGTCGGCACCTCCAATATTACAAAAATATAATATTCCCGGAAATCAAAAAAATCAAGTATCCAACACCGCTTATTTATACTTTTTTATCTCTTAATTATGATATGTACTCCGCTCTGGAAAATTGCCGAGCCGGATGCCCGCCACGCTGCTCAGTTTCCACTCCTGATGATACTTATAACAAATTATAAAGCTTCACAATCCCACAATAAACCTCCCCTTCCCCATAATTCTCAATTCTCAATTCTCAATTCTCAATTTCCCCAAAAGCTATTTTTATGCACTTTTTTTCATTTTTCCTTGATTCAGGACTGGAAATAATCAAATTCGAGAATATATTAATAGTAGTTAATAGAATTATTCCACTAACTAAGATAACTCAAACCCCTGACAAGGAGAGTAAAACTATGGCTACCAAGAAAGCAGCTCCGGCCAAGGCCGCCGCTCCCAAGAAAACCGCCGCCAAGGCGGAAATCGCCATCAACGGCGGAAGCAAGGTCTGGACCAAAGGTTTCCCGATGTGGCCTTCTTTCGAAGAATCCACCATCCAGAAAGCCATGGAACCGTTGCGCAACGGCAAAGTCAATTACTGGACCGGCCCCATCGGCCAGGAATTTGAAAAGAAATGGGCCAAGTGGCTCGGCTCCCGCAATGCCATCAGCGTCACCAACGGCACCGCCGCTCTCCACGTCGCCCTCGCCTCCATGGGCATCGGCCCCGGCGATGAAGTCATCTGCCCCTCTTATTCGTTTATCGCTTCTTCTTTCTGCGTAGTTCAGGCCGGAGCGCTGCCGGTGTTCGCCGACGTGGCCCACGACCACCTGCTCGACCCGAAAGATATCGAAAGCAAGATCACCGAACGCACCAAAGCGATCATCGTCGTTCACCTGTACGGTATCGTCGCCGACATGGACCCAATCATGAAGATCGCCAAGAAGCACAACCTGAAAGTCATTGAAGACTGCGCCCAGTGCTTCGGCGGCGTCTACAAAGGCAAAAAAGCCGGTACCATCGGCGACGCCGGCTGCTTCAGCTTCTGCCAGAGCAAACACTTCA
>JBEBRW010000042.1:0-50300 GCA_040394635.1 Victivallis vadensis
AATGGAAGAAATGCGGACGATGTGATATGTTATTTTATGAACGGACTACTAGATTGCCGTATATGGCGTCCCCGTTGCTGCCATATACCGTGGAATTGGCCAGCGTCGCCGTACCATCATTGATACAAAGAGCGGCTCCTGCACCAGTTGCCGTATTGTTGAAAAAAGTCGAATTGTTGACTGCCAGGTGACTGGTGGCGCTGTTGAGAAAAATCGCTCCGCCGCTCTCGGAAGAGTTCGAGTCGAAAGTCACTCTCTCGATCACAGCCGACCCCATAACACAAATTCCGCCGCCGGCACCACCGGCATTGGTTGTTTTATTGCCGGAAATGGTGCTGTCCGTTACAGTTAACGCCATGCCGGTGTAATTGAAAATGCCGCCGCCATTATTACCGCTCGTATTATTGGAAATGGTACTGCCGGTCACGGTTGCCTGACTGGCACTGAAAATCCCGCCGCCATTTTCATCAGCATTATTTTGAGTGATCTTACTGTTAATCACAGTTAAGGAGGCGCCTGTATAGCAGAAAATGCCGCCGCCCCACAAACTTTTATTGCCAGTAATATCAACCCCTTCTACTTTGATCGTAGTTCCCGTATAACCGCCAACCCCGCCGCCATAAAGAGCCTCATTACCGGAAATGGTACCGCCGGTCACAGTTATCTCGCAGTTCTCGAGGCCGAAAATACCGCCGCCCCAGCTTTGGGTTTGGCCGTTTACCGTGTTATCGGAAATGGTACTGTCCGTTACGGTTATTTTGCTGTCCGCATAAGCATAAATCCCACCGCCGTAAATACTCGAAGTATTATTGGAAACGGTACTGTCAGATACAGTGATCTCGCTTCCGGTGAAACCGAGAATCCCTCCACCGGCACCGCCGGTCGTGGTATTTCCGGTGATAATACTGCCATTTTCCACGGTGATCAAGCCGCCTCCGATAATCCCGGCACCGGCAACTGCCGTATTATTGCTGATGGTACTGTTCGACACCGTCAAGTTCCCATTGCTGAGAATCCCGCCGCCATTGGAAGTACCTGTATTATTGGTGACGATGCTGTCCGTCAATGTTATATTGCCGCCGGTATGGCTGTAAATACCACCCGCGAGGCCCTTGCCGTCCTGAACGGTGGAATTAAACAGCGTCAGGACCGAATTCTCTCCGGCGCTGATTACCCCGCCCAGAGTGCCGTTACCGGAAGCTCCGCTGACGTCGCCGCCCTTCATGACCATGTTGTTCAAATTCACACTCGTCCCATTGCCGGTCTCAAGAACACGGTAAGCAGATACGCCGGGAGTCTCCACGGTGATAATGATTTTGCCGGCGCTGACACTGCCGTCCACCGTCAATTCCGCGTCGATATTTGAATAGGAGAGTTGGCTATCCAGCGTGATGCTGGTCAGCGAATCGCTGAATTCGATGAAGATGTCCTCATCAGTCGTATTCGCATTTGCCAGCCTGAACGCCTTGCGAAGCGACATATTGTCCAGGTCATCGGCCATGTCGTCGCTATCGCTGTCGTTGACAACCGTATAGGTGATGCTCGTCAAATCGTGCTCGTAATTGTCCACGGTAATCGCCACGGTGCCGATTTCGCCGTGATTGTATTCCAGTACCCAGTTGCCGGAGAGCCCGGTGGCATCCGTGCTCGCGGCCACGTCTGCGCCGGTGGCGTCTGCGATCAGCGCCACGAAATCCCTGCCGGCTTCGCTTTCCGCCAGGTTGCAGCCATAAATCATGATATCGCCGCCGTCGACCAGGTGCTCGCCGACAGCCGCCCACGCGTCCGCATCGAAGTTCGCCGTATGATAGCGTTCTCCCGCCAGCGCGATATACCCGGCGTTGCCGTGGCTGACGATGTGAATGGCGCTGTATTCCGTCCCGGAAGCGTCCAGGTACTCGTTGATCTGCGCCATGGCGTCGCGCCCGGATTCCAGTATCAGAACCTCCTGATTCGCGCCGAGCGAACCGATGATCTGGTCCATATCCTGCACCGACGAATTGATGATGACCAGTTCGCGGTCGGTGGTCACGCAGGCGTCGCTGTTATAAATATCCATCTGGACGATTTCTTTTTCCGCAAAGGCATCGTGAATCGTATCTTCCACCGCATTCGCACCGAAATCGCCGAAAACTTCCTGAATCGCATCATCCACCGCCTGCGCGCCCGCATCCGAAAATGCGATTTCGCCCTCGATCAGCGCCTGTATTTCAGCATCGATGCCCGACATGTCCGATGGGCTTGGCATGTCCGGCTGAGCGCCCTGAGCAGCAGCATTCTCCACCGGTGCGTTTTTGACCGCGTCCTTTTCTTCCTGCGCCT
Source organism: Victivallis vadensis (assembly GCA_040394635.1). Lineage (GTDB taxonomy): Bacteria > Verrucomicrobiota > Lentisphaeria > Victivallales > Victivallaceae > UBA5239. The sequence goes on from JBEBRW010000042.1 coordinate 2,323, forward strand.
GACGGTCGCTTTCATTCATATTTGCATTTGGATCATTCTCCATCGCCTCTGCGATTTCGGCCACGGCCGCGGCTTCAAACAAGATCCGGTCTTCCAGTTTGATAATCTCAATCATTCCTGTACTCCTTCAATTCATATTTTTATTCATTACTTATAAAACTTTAATTTTTCATGGCGAAATACTGTTTTTCTTTACTTTTCCAGGAATCGTTTCCCGGTTCATTTTCCGGCTTTCCGGTCATTCACCCAATTCGCTTTATTCCTGTACAGTTACGCCTATTCACATCCTATCGGATACCTTCTTCAGCCACCCGTCAAATACTTACTTTCTCATTCAATAATGTACTTTTTATAATAACTTCTTTTGCAATTATAACAACTTTCACTCACGACAAAGATAACATGTGGTACATGATATTTCAAATTATATTAGCCGTTTTTTTATTCTTTTTCTTATACCATAAGCTCAAAATCAAAATATACCTTCTATATAAATCAAATAAACAATTAGTGAATTACTTCGATTCTTAATTGCTACTTAATCAGTTAACATTATCAAGATTCTCAATCAACCGAAAGACTCGGTTTTCCTGAAAAATATTTATTGATTTATATTATTTACTATTGAATAATTCATAAAACAAGATATTTTAATAGAAAACAATAATAAGGACGAATCTTATGTTTCTACATGAACGGCAGAATACAATCATTCAATTGCTGCAGGAAAGCGGCAAGGTGCTGGTCAAGGATTTGAGCGAACGTTTCGGGGTGACGGAGGACTGCATCCGCAAGGATCTGGCCGCGCTGGAAAAACAGGGTCTATTGAAGCGTGCTTACGGCGGCGCGATCACCGAACGGGTCAACGTCCACCGCGAAAACGTCTGTCAACGGCTGGATCGCAACCCGGAGGGCAAACGGATCATCGCCCGCAAAATGTTTAATCTCATCCAGGACGGCGAAATGGTGTTCCTGGATATTTCCACCTCCAATATCGAGCTGGCCCGGATGCTGGCGGAATCACGCCGGGACGTCACCGTAGTGACCAATATGATCGAGGTACTGAATGTGCTGGTTCACGCCCGCAAGGAAAACCTGATTTTCATCGGCGGTACTTTTTCGCGGATTCACGACGGTTTCGTCGGGAGCTTCGCCAACGAAATGATTGCGAAACTGCGCTGCGACCGCGCTTTTCTCGGAACCGTGGGCGTGAACCTGCATGATAATTCCGCTTTTTCCTATATTATCGAGGATTGCTATACCAAGAAAACCGTCATGAGCATCAGCCGCCACTCGTATCTGCTGGCGGAAAATGAGAAATTCACCACGGACGGCAACATCAAATTTGCCAATATCGACGATTTTCGCGGCATCATCACCGAGGAGAACCCCGGCGAAGAAATCCTGAAAAAACTTGACGAATACCAGATTGAGGTGATTTAAATGAGATATACCAATATTATTTTCGACGTTGACGGCACGCTGAGCGACACCGAATCGGGTGTGCTGAAATCCTGGCAGGAAACGATTCAGATCCTGACCGGCAAAACCATCCCCTATGAGGAACTGCGCTTCACCATCGGCTTCCCTCACCTGGAATCGTTCGATATCCTGAAGATCGGCGGTTACGAAAACGTGCATGAAGTTTACCATGAACGCATGAGGCGGAACCTGGAATCCGCGCCGCTCTTCCCCGGCATCATTCCGCTGCTGGACCGCTTGAAAGCGGCGGGGTTCAATCTGGGGGTCATCACTTCCCGCAACAAGATCGAGCTGAATCATGGCTTGGAACCCGGCTTCCTGGATAAATATTTCTCGTGCCAGATCTATTTCGACCACACGGTCCAACACAAACCCCACCCGGAACCCATGCTGAAGTATCTGGAGCGAAGCGGGGCGGACGCGGCGAAATCCCTGTATATCGGCGACACCGCCTACGATTCGCAATGCGCCGCCGGAGCCGCCGTGGACTTCGCCCTCGCCCAGTGGGGCCTGACCGATACCGCCCGGACAATCCCCGCCCAATACCGCCTGAAATCCCCGGCGGACCTACTGGAAATCATTAACCCCGAGCCCGCCCTCGTCCACTGAAACTTCTTTGTCCACGAAATACACAAAAGAACACGAAAGTTATTGACCGCCGAAACGGCGGTCAATAATGTTTTGTATTTTTTTCGTGAATTTTCGTGTATTTCGTGGACAGAAATCAGCGGAACCCCTTGTCCGGTATTACAGCTTCGCGATGGCGAGGCCGCATTTGATGTCATTCAGGTCGACCAGGTCGCCCTCGGCAAACGCGCCTGCGGCGATCTCATCGGCCAGTGTCTCGGACTTGATGTAGTCCTGGAAATTCACCAGCGCGCCCTGCCAGTCGGCGGGCACCTGACAGGTGATCCTGATCCGGTCGGCCACTTCCAGACCGTTTTCCTTGCGCATATTCTGCACGCGGCTGACGAATTCGCGGGCGAAGCCCTCTTCTTCCAGCGTGCGGTTCAGTGTAGTATCGAGCGCCAGCGTGATGCTGCCTTCGTTGGCCACCGTCATGCCGGGCTTTTCTTCGCGGCGGACGTCGAGGTCGGCGGCTTCGATATCGACCGCCCTGCCGTCGCTCAGCGTCAGGCTGTACGGCTTGCCGCCGAGGATAGCGCCGATGTCGGCGGAGCTGAACTGCTGGATCGCGGCCGCGGCTTCCTTCATCTGCTTGCCGAGTTTCGGCCCGAGCGATTTGAAGTTCGCCTTGGTATTGTAAGTGACCAGCTCGCTTTCATTGGAGTTGAAAACGATTTCCTTGACGTTCAGTTCTTCCGCGATGATATCGGCGGTGCCGTTCAGGAGTTCGCGCACGGCGGGATCGGCGACCACCACCACCGCTTTGCTCAGCGGCTGGCGGGTTTTGATCGTACTCTGCGAACGCAGGAAACGGCCGAGCTTGACCACCGTCATGGTGTTTTCCATCTGGCACTCCAGCGCTTCGTCGCGATGGCTGGCGTCCGCTTCCGGGAAGTCGCAGATATGCACGGATTCCGGCATGTCGGCGGTCCGCAGATTCAGGTAGATTTCCTCGGTGATGAACGGGATGAACGGCGCGGCGGTGCGGCAGAATGTCAAGAGTGCGTAATGCAGCGTCCGGTACGCATCGTTCTTGTCGCCATCGTTCTGGCTCTTCCAGAAGCGGCGGCGGCTGCGGCGGATGTACCAGTTGGTCAGGTCGTCCACAAACCGGGTGAACCGCGTGGCGGCCTTCTGCAAATTGTAGGCGTCCATTTCGCACTTGACTTCATCGACCATCTGGGTGAGCGAACTCAAGATCCAGCGGTCGAGCGGATTTTTCAGCCCTTCCGGAGCGGCGGCGCCGCTGGTCGGGGTCCAATTGTCGACATTGGCGTAAGTCACCAGGAAGCTGTAGGCGTTCCACACCGGGATCATGACGCTGCGCAGCACTTCCTTGACGCCGTTTTCCGAGAATTTGAGGTCCTCGGCGCGCACCACCTGCGAGCCCAGCATAAAGAGCCGCAGCGCGTCCGCGCCGTAATTCTCGACCACAAACAGCGGGTCCGGATAATTCTTCTTGCGCTTGGACATCTTCTGCCCGTCCTCGGCCAGGATCAACCCGTTCACCAGCACATTCTGGAAAGCAGGTTTGTCAAAAAGCGCCGCGCCCAGCACCACCAGCGTATAGAACCAGCCACGGGTCTGGTCGAGTCCCTCGGCGATGAAGTTCGCCGGGAAATGCGCTTCGAAAAACTCCTTGTTTTCAAACGGATAATGCAACTGGGCGTACGGCATGGAGCCGCTCTCGAACCAGCAGTCGAGCACTTCCGGAATGCGCTTCAAAGGCGACTTGCCACTCGGCGACGGAATTTCGATTTTGTCCATGAAATGCTTATGCAGATCGTTGACCTTTAACCCGGTCAGTTTTTCGAGTTCGGCCACGGAGCCGACGCAGATCATTTCGCCCTCGTCGTTGCGCCAGATCGGCAGCGGGGTGCCCCAGTAACGGTTGCGGCTGATCGCCCAGTCGCGGGCATTTTCCACCCACTTGCCGAAGCGCCCGTCCTTCAGGTGACCCGGTACCCAGTTGATCTGGCTGTTGGCCCTGATCATGCTGTCCTTGATTTCCTCGACCTTGACGAACCAGGTGGAGATGGCGCGGTAGATCAGCGGCACGTCGTCGCGCCAGCAGTGCGGATAATTGTGTTTGATGGTGCCGCGATGGACCAGCTTGTGCTCGTCTTTCAGGCGCTGGATGATATCCTTGTCGCAGTCCTTGACGTAGCGTCCGGCGTAGTCGGCGACTTCTTTGGTGAAGCAACACTGATCATCCACCGGACAGACTTCCGGGATGCCGTTGGCTTTGCCGGCGATGTTGTCGTCTTCGCCGAAGCCGGGGGCCATGTGCACCACCCCTACCCCGTCTTCCAGACTGACGAAGTCCGCGCAGATTACCCGGAACGCGCCGTCTTTTTCCAGATCGGCGAAATACGGGAAGAGCGGCTCGTACTGCATGCCTTTCAGCTTTTCGCCGTGGAACTGCTCGACGATTTCCGGGGCATCCTTGTAATACGAAGCCACGCGGGACCAGGCCATGATGTAGTATTCATCGCCATCTTTGATCTTGACGTAATCGATATTCGCGCCCACCGCCAGCGCCAGGTTCGACGGCAGCGTCCACGGCGTGGTCGTCCATGCCAGCAGATAAGTATTGTCCTGTCCCTTGACCTTGAAACGCACCGTGATCGCCGGGTCGGTTACTTCCATGTAGCCCTGATTGACTTCGAAGTTCGACAGCGGCGTGGAGCAGCGCGGGCAGAACGGCATGATCTTGTAGCCTTCGTAGATCAACCCTTTGTCCCAGAGCTGACGGAACACCCACCAGATCGACTCCATGTAGTTGATGTCCATGGTCCGGTAACCGCCCTCGAAATCCACCCAGCGGCCCATGCGGGTAACGACCTGTTCCCACTCATTGGTGTAGCGCAGCACGATGCCGCGGCAGGCTTCGTTGAAATTGTCGATGCCGAAGGCTTCGATGTCTTTTTTATTCTTGAGCTGAAGCTCTTTTTCCATTTCGTTTTCGACCGGGAGCCCGTGGCAGTCCCAGCCGAAGGTCCGCGGCACGAGCTTGCCGCGCATGGTCTGGTAGCGCGGCACCACGTCCTTGATCGTCCCGGCCAGCAAATGCCCGTAATGCGGCATGCCGGTGGCGAAGGGAGGGCCGTCATAAAAGATGTATTCCTGCGCGTCCTTGCGGTTGGCCAGTGATTTGTGAAATGTATCGTTCTCTTTCCAATGCGCGACGATTGCCCGTTCCATCTCGGGGAATTTCGGTTGTCCGACCGTTTTAAACATGTTCAATATCCTGTTTCGTTCTGGTTAAAATAAAAAAGCCATGAAGTGCAAAACAATCCATGGCTGTAAAAAGACTAAAAAATAGATAACGGTTTCAACTCTCCACAGCCATTACGAGCCCTTCCGCGGAGAAACGGAAAGACCCGCTACTAATGCCGATCAGAATGGCGATCAATTTCGATGCGCTGCAGACAAACCTTAACATGATAAATCCTTGTAATATAATCTTATAAATATAACATAGTTAAACCCCAAATGCAAGCCGCCGCGGGAAAAAAGCCGCGAAGATTACCGCCGCCCGCCATCCCACAGCCTTTTCGTTTGGTCATGTCCGAAAAATTTTTAACCACAGAATACACGGAAAGCACGGAATATTTTTTATAAATTTCTCTTTTGTGTATTTGTTGACAAAAAAAGATTCCCTTTCCATGTTTTTCCGTGTACTTCGTGGTCAAAAAAGAAGGCTGGGGGATTACCGCCGGCCAATTCGATACCGGCCAGGGCTAAGCTCATAGAAACGCTTGAAGATCCGGATAAAGTGACGGTCGCTTTTAAAACCGCACAAACCGGCAATTTCTTTGATGCTGAGTGTCGTTTGAGTCAATAATTGCTCGGCGCGCTCCACCCGGATTTTTCGCACGGTGTTGACGAAATCCATGTTTCCGAACTGCATGAAAAGCCGCGAGAGATGCGATACCGTCACCCCGCACTCCCGGGCGGCCCGCCCCCGGGAGAGCTCGCCGGAAAGATTGTCGATAATGAACTCAAAAGCCTTGTTATAGGTATGGTAAGCCTTGCCGCGCACCAACTGCAGATCGTCTTCCATCTCGATGATCGCCAACTCGATCAACGCCGTGGTCAGGCCAAGGCGCACCGGATCGAACCGCCGGTCAGACGGCAAAGTGCTCAGCGCCTGAATCACGTGCAGCCCCTCGGCCCGGATCGGTGCGGAAGTATGATACCAAAAAGTTTCGCCGTTTTCGCTGTAAAGATAACGGATATGCTGCTCCCAGAAAATGAGCTGGCAATGCCTGCCGCCCGGAATCACCGACGAGCCGAGGTAGCAGTTCGGCGGCACCACCAGCAGCCCGCCCTCTTCCAGTTCCGCGCACCGGTATTTCCCGTGAAAATACCGGGGGCTGTAACCGCCGCCAAGGCCGATAACCAGCCGCAGCCGCGAATGCGGTATATCCAGGCCGGACTTGCTGAAAACCGGCGGCAGCTCCGAAGCGTAAACCCGCCCGCCATGAAGCGCCAGCCCTTCCCGCAGCGCACTCAAATAAAGTTCTTTGTCAAGTATATTCTGCATAATGTCACATCTGGTGAATTAATAACATATACAGCCAATTTACAACAAAGTCAAAAGGTGTTATAATTATTTAAAGAAAATAGGCCTTTCCTATAAGTCCTATTCAAAATAACCAAGGCTAACAAAAATGATCAAGATCCTGGAAAACGGCACCGTCGCCGCCCGTCCGAACCAGATGTACGGCTGGCCCGGCATCACCCGCGCCGCCAATGGCGACATCCTGGTGGCCGCCTCCGAACGTCAGTTCCACGTCTGCCCTTACGGCCGCGAAGTCATCATGCGCTCCACGGACAACGGCCATACCTGGTCGCTGCCGCAGGAAGTCTACAACAGCGAAATCGACGACCGCGATGCCAATCTGACCACGCTCGCCGACGGCACCATCGTCCTGAGCTGGTTTTCCTCCACGGCGTATGAAAAACACAACAATGAACTGTGGCCGGAGCGCATCGCCCGCGTCACCGACAAAATGCGCGAGGAACTCGTCGGCACCTGGTTCATCAAATCCACCGACCACGGCCAGACCTGGGAGCTCAAACCACATCGGATTCCAGTAGGTGCGCACATTTCCCCGACCGTGCTTTCCGACGGTTCCTGGATCTCGATCGGCCCGGACTGGACCCCGGCCGCATTCCCGCGCCCGCTTCTGGTCTACAAATCGTCCGACCGGGGCGAGACCTGGACCAAAGTCAGTGAAATCACCAAGGAAGGCGAGGAGCTTAACGAAAACCATGTGCTCGACCTCGGCGGCAGCAAGCTGACGGTACTCCTGCGCAAGTGCGGCGACTGTCTCCGGCAGGCGTTTTCCGACGACTACGGCCAGACCTGGACCACGCCCGTCGTCACCGATATGAAAGGCTTCCCGGCGCAGATGATCCGGCTGCAGAACGGCGACATCCTGTGCGTTTACGGACACCGCTGGGCGCCCTTCGGCATCCGCGGCGTGCTCTCGCATGACAACGCGCAGACCTGGGACACCGCCAACACCTTCACCATTTACGAATGGGCCGACACGCCGGACATCGGCTACCCCTCCAGTATCGAAGTCGCCCCGGGCGAAATCCTGACCGTGTTCTATTGCTCCCGCCGCACCTACCCGCAGCAGCCGGCAGTACTCCCGGAGGGCATCCTCTACACCCGCTATCGCCTCGACTGATATATTTCCTTTATGGACCTCATGGACATGATGGACCTTATGGACAGGCTTTATCGTCCATTGTGTCCACGAGGTCCATTGTGTTTTTGTTAAAAAGGAACATTAATTTTTCGGAAATTACCCGACAACCTATTGACAAACAGAAACACGGCGGTATAATAGGAATAGGATTTACATAGGACTTGCAAAATTTCTAATAGGATTTACGATGGCGGTATTATTTAAAAAAGATCAGCTCTACCGGCAGCTCCGCACCGATATTCTGAGCGGGAAATATCCGGACGGGTTTGTGCTGCCGCCAGGGGTGGAGTTCGCCCGCCAGCTCGGTGTGGGCAAGGTCACGCTGTGGGCGGCACTGGACAGCCTGGAAAACGAAATGCTGGTCAAGCGCGTCAAGGGCAGAGGCACCTATGTCAACTATCGACCCGAGAAGACCGTCACCCGCAGCGTGTTGATGCTGACCGGCAAAAATTATATGACCATTCCCAACAACACCTGCCTCAGGATGTTTCCGAGATTTCACCGCCAGGCACTGGAGCACAACTTCAACGAGATATTTTTCACCGAGGAAGAGTTGCTGCAGATGACGGCGGCCGAGTTCCGCCAGATGATCACCAACGCCAATATCGCCGGGATACTGGTATTTTCGCATGTGTTCGATGGCAATGAACCCTGGCTGCTTACGCTGCAGCAGTCCGGCGTGCCGGTAATCCTGACTTTCGCTCTGCGGGAGGATTACGAGATTACCAAGTGCGCCGCCATCACGTTCAAAATGCGTGAGAGCATGCGCGACGCATTGCGATACCTCGCCGGGCGCGGCCACAAAACCCTCGGCGTGATCGGCACTAAAACCATTTACAATGACCGGATGCTGGAATTTACCCCCCGGGAGCTGCATATGGAGATCGACGGTTACGGCATGAATTGCCCGGAAGACATGATATTTTTCTGTCAGCCCGAGCGCGGTATCATTGCAGAAGTCGTCAAGCGCTGGCTGAGGGCCGAAGCACCGCCGGAGGTCATCCTGATCGAGGGCAACATGCAGCCCGCCCTGTACGGAGTGCTCGAGGAGTGCGGCTTGAGAATTCCGGACGATATCAAAGTCCTGGTTTTCGGCGACAAAAACAATATCATCGCCGAGCCGCGGCCGATTGTCTTCGACTGCGATTACGATGGAATCGCGGCCAAATCGTATCAGTTGCTGTTGGAAGCCGACAAATGGTATCCGCATTCGCCGCCGAACCGTTATCATAATTATTTATTGGCAGAATAACTCAATAATAAAGGAAGAATGAATTATGAGAAGAAGATTTTTCACACTTATCGAACTCCTGGTCGTTATAGCAATTATAGCAATACTCGCAGCCATGCTGCTGCCGGCGCTGAACGCCGCCCGGGAACGCGCCAAAATCGCCAAATGCCTGAGTAACAACAAGCAAACCGTCAGCGCCGTGCTGATGTATTGCGACGACTCGGACGCCATGCTTATCGACGATTACTACAGCAATGAATATTATGGCGGCACCCGTTATTTCAACATGTACTGGCAGCAGCGGCTCCTGCCGTATGCCAAAAATATCATGGCCCTGATCTGCCCGCGATTCGAGCCTCCCAGGCTGGAATTGAACGGTTATTATGTCTGTACCGGCGGCACGCAGCCACGCCTGGGCTACAACCACCGTGGGCTCTCCTGCAGCGGCAACGGCAGTACCAGCTTCGCATGTGCCGCCAAGCGAAGAAACATGACAGTGATCAAGCGTCCCTCGACCCGGGTGGTCACCGGCGATGCCGTTTATTGGGCCTTGTATTATCCGACCCAGATCAGCGACTTTGCCAGTTATACAACCAATTTTGCCAATCCGCACAAGAACATCATGAACCTGTCATTCCTCGACGGTCACGCAGAGTCGGCGGACATCCAGGGGCCGATTTTCCGCGGCGCCGCAGCCGATGTCGAAAAATATTGGATCACCGATTAATTAAGAGTTAAGAGTTAAGAGTTAAGAGCTTATGAAATTTTTAATGACGATGATATTATGTGGAGTGTCCGCTTTGCTTTTCGGACAAAATCTGGTGGACAACGGGCTTCTGGAAGGCAATCAGGGCGACTGGCCCGATAACTGGCAACTCTCGCAGTCCGGCAATACGATTTACAGCCGCTCCGGCGGCCCCGGCAACTCCGGTGTGCTCATGCTCAGCGGCGAAATCACCGTCTTCTCGTTGCGCCAGCAGGGAATTGTCCTGGTACCCGGTGAAAAATACCGCATCAGCGCCATGGTCCGGACCAAGGACCTGAAATACAAACGGGCCGGGCTGGTCATTCATAACGACAGCTGGAAACAGGACAGCGGCCTCCGCAAGATTCCGGCAAATACCGGCTGGCAGAAGGTCGAAGCTCAATTGACTGCGTTCCCGAGCCCCAGCGGACGTTACGGAATCGCTCTTTTCCTGTCCGATGCTTCCGGCGAGATCGCCATCGCCGACATCCGCCTGGAAGCCCTGACCCCGAAAGGCAAGCAGGAATCGGCCAGCCCGTTGAATACTGTGAAAAGCCGCTTCCTGGTTCCCGTCGCACCGCTGCTGGACCGAATTCCGGCGGCGCGTCCGCAACTGACGCTTTACTGGGGTTATTCAACCCCGGACGGCACCCGCTGCCGGATCACGGCCGATAACGGCCCGGAAATGATTTTTCCGGTCAAGGACAGCAAAATCGAAGTCGACCTGAAGGGGCTCGCCCCCGGCAAACACCTGTTGCACGCCGAGCTTTTTTCCGGCACGGAAGTACTGTATACGGCAGAATATCCGATCACGATTATCGAACAACCTGAGTATGATTTGACTCAATTCAAGCGGTTGAATCAACTGGTGCTTGAGCTAAAGCGCCAACCGCTCGCCGGCGCCTCCGAAATCCGTTTCATCAACCCGCGCCGCGGCTGGGTCTGGATTGGCGTCGGGGCCAATGAAACGATGCGCCACCTGGAAGCGGGCGAACATATCTGGCCCGTACCGCCCGGCAGCACCGGCGAGGCCGCCGTCCGCGCCATTCCCGAACTGTTTAATTATCCGGCCTGCTACAACTCGTATGTATCCGGCAACGGCAAGTACGATTGGGATTTCCACAAAAAATATATCATGGACGCCTGCAATGTCCTGAACGGCGGCAGTATGAATACCCAGGCGCTGGATGAACTGAAAAAGCACGGCGGCAAATGGCTCGCCAACCTGAACGTCAGGCACAACACCCCCACCGAAAAAATCGCCGCGGACATGGAAAACTCCCCCGGCATGACCGACCCGCGTTACGATGGGCTGACCGCGGATGAACTGTTCTTTTATCGCAGCGCCGAGGAACTCGAAAACTACAGTGATGCGCTGCGGCTCCTGAACAATCCCGCCAATAAACTGATCTATACCTGGTTCGTCGGCGTACCGGCGATCAAGGGGCTGCACCACCATTTCATGGCATCGGCCATCAATGCCTCGGGCGGCGCGGGCAAAATGCTGTTCGAAGCTTACTGTCAGCCACAGCCGACCGAAGAAGCCGCGCGGAAATTCCTGCAGAATAAAATCGCCGGAGCCGTGGAAATATTCAACCGCCATATCCCCGGAATCAACCCCAACCTGGGGATCATCCTCTGCAATTCCACCCAGATACCGGTACTATCCTTTGATCATTTGCCGGAAGTGGATATCAAGTATTACCTCGACATGCAGCTGAATCTGATCGCCAACAACCCGGTCTGCCGCGACCTCGGCGTCATCGGCTACTGGGGCAGCCAGTATGCGGATGAGGAGACACTGCGCTGGTCGTTCCGGCTGCTGCGGCACTATGGCGTCGAGGGAAAAACCACCATGCTCTCGGACGAATACGGTTATAAATACAGGCCGGAGCTACTGCATAACGGCGATTTCACCAACGGTACCGGCCATTGGAAATGCGAAGGCGACCTGACCCCCGGGCAGATCCAGGGCTACGGCAGTATCAATCAGAAACGCTACAGTGCCGGAAGCACCGGCGATACCTTCCTCATTTTCAACGGCGGCAAACTGAGCCAGACGGCGACGGGGCTGGTACCGGGCAGGCTTTACAGTCTGCAGTTTGTAGTAACGGCCCATGACGATGTCGTGAACAAGGAAGCCAAGCCGCGCCGGCTGCCGCTGACGGCAAACCTCGGCAGCGTCGAAATCATCAAAGACAAAAGCTACATATATGTAGATAGCCGCAAAAGCAAGACCCCGTATGGCAAAGCCAATCTCCACCGGATCGTGTTCCGCGCCGCCGCGCCGGAACAGCTGATCGAATTCAGCGACACCGGTTCCGGGGAAAAACTGATCTTGAACTTCGTACAGCTCAAGCCCTATTTCGAGAACTGATCTTTTTTATTTGGCAAAGGTAACCTTGATTTTGGTATCCAGGACTTTGTCCTTTTCCTTCGAGGACTGGGTGAAGCTTAACGTTTCGGCGGTCCGTTCGTCAAGGGTCAGCGACGCTCCCTTGTATTCGATGGACTTGAAAGCCGCCCAGTCCTGCGTCTGCCCGATAATCTCCTCCAGATTCAAAACCGCCGGCCGGGCCACCAGCCCGACAAAGGTCATCTCCGTCCCCTTGCAGCTGAACGTATAACTTCTCTGACGGTTATTCGCCGCCCTGGACTCCACTTTCCAGGAATTGTCTTTCTGCCGGGTTATCACATGCTGCTCCTGGCCGCCCAGGTCGATCTGAAAACCGCTCGAGCCCTCCGGCGTCATATTCACACAGCAAAACAACAAAATCGCGAACCAGATACTCATCTACTTTTTCTCCATTTCGTTAATTTTCGCCAGCAAATTTTCAGCATAAAGCTGCATTCCACTGTCGTTCGGATGGCATCCGTCGACAAAATAGCGGTCCTCATTCGGTACCAGCCCGCGCCCTTCGATGAGCCGTACCTGCGGCAAATGCTTTACCGCCCTGCGGATCGCCTCCCGGAATTCCTCCAGATTGTTGAACTCCGGTCCCTCCGGCCACGGAATCGGCGTCAGGGCATAAATAGTGGCCCCTTCACGCTTGCTCAAAGCTTCAAAAAGCGCCTTAGCGTCCGCGCTGAATTCCTCCAGCGGACGCTTCTGCGCACAATCGTTGACGCCAAACGCCACGATCGCGGTTTTCCAGCTCAAATCCAACGCCAGCTCTCCCGCTTCGCGCCGCATGGTCGCCCCGCCCACGCAAATGTTGTGGAAATCCCGGCCCAGCCCCGCCGCCAGCAACGCATCATAAGCCCGCATCGGCGAACTCGACGTCATCCCCTGGGTGATCGAATCCCCCAGGAAAATGATCCGCCCGCCGCTGTATTTGACCGGCTCCAGCGTGGCCCCGTCCTCAATGCACAACGCCTCGACCATACAATCGCACAAATGCGGCAAATGAATTTCGATCGCATGCGAACCGCCGCCAAGCGGCATTTCCGCGCTGAAAGCAAACGTCTCCTCCGCGCTCCCCGGCGTAAACGTCAACCGCTCCATCCCGTCCACCACCATATCCACCGCGAAAACCTCACGCGCCCCGCGTCCGTAATTCAACCGCATCGCCACAAACGAAGTATTCGAATTGAAGCAAATCCGGACGCCCGACGTGCAATGCGCCCGGATCTCGGCAGGCTCCGAATAACTATAAAACTCCAGCAGCTTCCGTGTCATCCTGGAAAAAACGAAACCGTCCTCCCCTGCAACCACTTCCGACACCCCATGAACCAGCCCGATATTTTCAACCAGATTAATTTCCATAACGTAGACCTTATTTTTACTTACAGCTAATGTAACAACGAAACAATTTACTTTCAAGTAAAAAAACGCCCGGCCGATGGAGTAAGTGAGAGATTTTTCCGACAAAAATCGAGCTCCTGCATTGAATTATGCAAAAAAAGGATTATTTTAAATACTCAATCAGCCGAAGTGGCGAAATGGCAGACGCGCTAGACTCAAAATCTGGTATAGGCAACTATGTGTGGGTTCGACTCCCACCTTCGGCACCACCTCAAAATCAACGACTTACAGCAATCAGCAGTAGGTCGTTTTTTTATGCTACTAAACACTATTTAATCCTGTTTTTCAACTGTAATGGGTGAGATGTGGCCCCTAAGTGGCCCCTGTAGTAAAAGATGTGGCCCCCGGATGGCCCCCGGTAAAAAAAATTGGCGCTGGAATAACCACAAACCAGCGCCGAAATTAACACTACAACAAGTGTGTCAATCATAATATAACGTTTTGTTGAGGTTTGTCAACTACCAGGCAGGATTTTATACAGGATTCCCGGCTAAATAATTGCCCTGATCGCTGCGGTGGCGGCTATGGTCAGAACCGTCATGCAAATCTTTATCAGGCGTTCCGTCAGGTCAAGGCCCATTCTGGCGCTGATGTGCGTCAGGCTGGCTTTGATGTGGGCGATGTTGGCTTCCGCGCGGCGGCAGTCGGCGGCGGTTGTGGCGTTGAGGAACTTGTAATACTGCTCGGCGAACTGGCCGGAGAGCGTTTTCAGGTCGTCCGCGTATTCGGCTTTGGTTGATTTCAGGAGGTCGGCCAGTTCGGTTTGCACCTGGGCCGCGAAGTCGTCGCGGGAAATGATGTTATCCAACATGATTACCAACTCCATTTTGTGGCTTTGAATTTTTCGACGGTCTGCCGGGCGTGTTCGTGGTTCGCCTGACGGATGGCCTTGTCGTTGCCATCGAGCGAGCGATCCGCTTCGACGTACTGGATGTACTCCGCGCCCACGGTGTCGAGATACTGGCCGTATGATTCGGTCAGTTGCCGGTTTACGCACCCGGTCAGTACGCAGCAGATACCGGCAAAGACGATCAGTAAGAGAATGCCATCAAGGATGTTCTTCATAAATGCGTCCTTTATTTTGAGGTGATGAATAGTTTGATGCCTTCCCACAGCGCGTAGAGGATAGCGCCAGCGGCGACGGTGATCAGAGCACCGGTGAATTTGCGCCGGGCCTGTTTGTAGTCGTCGGCAAAGCGAATCAGCTCATGCGCCGTTTCCGGCTTGATGCCGAGGGCGCAATGGGTTTCGCGTTCCTTCATGACGCGCACGACAATGTCCGCAATTTCGTTTTTTTCCTTTTCGGTCATTTTATGCTCCTTGCCAGCTTGAGCCGCCGCCGATGCGGACACCCCAGTACATTTTTTGTGCCTTGTACCATCCGAAGCCATCTTCGCGGGCGAAGTCGTACATGAGGTTATCAGCCTCGTAGCGCGTCCAGCCGGGGGGCGCATGACGGTAGAGGTAGTCATGGACAATGGCGGCCCGGAGCGTGGGCGGGTGGATGCGCGGAGAAACGCTGGTCCACAGGAATTGTGGAACACTGGCACCGTCGCACTGAAAACCGGCTCGAACGGTGATCGTCCGGCCCTGCCAGGTGACAGTCAAGTCTTTCAGCAAGGTCAGAATGTCGCCGCGCTCGGTTTCGGAATGGATTCGGATGTCTATTTCGGTTTTCAGCGTTTTTTGTGTCATTGCATTCTCTCCTCGAATTGCCGGGTGGCGTGGAGGGTGTTCAGGTTTTCAAAATACGGATCGGCGGCTTCTTGGATGCGTTTGGCGTCAACTTCAATCGTGAACTGGCGCACGATGGGGAGACAGCAGAGCGCATAGAGTCCTTTGCAACGGCGGTACTGCCAGGCGTGGCGCAGTTCGTGCACGATGGTCGAAGCAATGTTTTCCGGCCAGCTGATGCGGTGTTCGGTTTCGACGCGGGTGATCGGGGCGGTGAAATCGGCGTTCGGCGGCGGCATCAGATAGATGGTGCTCGGCGCGGTCACAACGAATGCGCCCATGACGTCGCTGTCGACCATTGCCTTGCAGTATTTGAACTCGAAGTTGCGCCAATTCATGCTATTGAGCCATGCGCCTTTCGGCGTGGCGGCGTAGCTTGTGAGCAATGACAGGATATCGCGCCGGTCCTCCACCGGCACCGGATAGCTGATAATCAGGTCGAAGGTGGTCATGGGTTATTCCTCCGGTTCGGGTTCGGTGGTTTCGGGAGCGGATGCGTCGGACACGGCAGGCAGGTACTTGATCAGTTTGTCGAGCACGCTCCAGGCTTCGAGGCCGTTGCCGGTGACTTCGTTGAAGTTGAGTTCGATGTCGTGGATCAGCGCCAGCAGAGAGCCGGATGTCGCCGCCTTTTCTTCCGGGGTGGTATTTTCGTCAGTCATGACGGCGGCGCTGATTTCGTCGCTGGTGGCGGTCGGTTCGAGGCCGTAACGATTGAGCAGGCCGATGTATTGTCGGACACGCGCGGCAAGATTCGGATTTTCGGCGTACAGGTTGCCGTAATATTCCGCATCAAGCTGCTCTTGTGTAAATCCGACCTTTTCCAAGCCGAGTTCGGCAAGAACGGTGTCGGAATGCAGAACGCCGTTTTCATAGATCGGGATTTTGCAGGTTTTCGGCACTTGGATGGTCCGGGTGACATAGACGATGCCTTCCGGTAGGAATTCTTCCGAGCCGATTTCACGGACGCGATATTTGACGATTTCGTTTGACATGGTATTTTCTCCTATTTTATCTTATTGCGACAGTATCATCATCATAGTAATAAATGAGTTTCCAATCAGAGTGACCGTCACTGATGTCTACAATTGAAACACGGCTATTGCTATAACCAAATTTATATACTTTTCCTTCTTTCCAAAGTATCCGACCATTTACTTTCCATCCGGTTTCAGGGCTGACTTGCACCTCAAGATTGCCGTTCGGTACAAAATAGTACAAACCGGTATCACGTTCATAGAAACTTCCGTAACACCATCGGGCATCGGAAATTCCCTGGCGCAAAGAAATTGAGCCGGTAGCTATATAATATAAGTTCCCTTCACGTACGGCATAGTTTCCGTTTGTGCTTGTCCATCCGGTGAGCCTTTCTGATATGTCTTTTGCTGAAGAGTAGGATAAGGAATATAATTTTCCTCCACATATTCCAAAAGATCTGACTACCCATGTCCATTGGTTGGAAAATTCTCCTGTTTCCAGGGGAATTTCGATGTCATCATGATATATGCGGCCATTTACTATCGTATAGCCCAATGTCGATATTTGGCCAGGGACTAATTGTGATTGATCAATGGAATCGCATGTCGCGACCGGATATAATCCTCCTCGATAGCCGCCGTTATAAACATAGAACAGGCTGTATCGATGAAACCCGCCTGCCATTCTTGAGCGAATTGTTACGGTTATTGTAGTGTAGGATTCAGGAAAAATATTAGGCCCTTGTTTCAAAAGCTTTTTTTTCAACAAAAGTTCTGAATCTTCGTGAATAGTTCTCCAACTCCCGCCGCACAATGCTTTTTCATTGGCAATGGGAATCCAGGAATTTCCTTTTTGAATATAAACATGGTTGCCTGTCGTCATAATTATCACCTCTTAATCCAAATTGCGCCCTCAGGATATGATGATGCGTTGGGTTCCGTTGCCGAAAGCACAGCAGTAATAGTGCCGTCCAAACCGCTATTGCCGGTTTGTCCCCGGGCGGGACTGCCGGTATCTACGCCGCCTATAAACCAATTACCATTGTTTCCTATTTCAATGGAAGGAATCGTCACATTAATGTTACCGTTTTCATCCGGTGCGGTATTGTTTACACTTTTTACATTTCCGCTACCAGCGGTCATTTTATCTTTGATATGAATAGAATTGTCGATTTTCTTGAGTTCAAAGATATTGACCGTTCCGAGCTCCGGGATGTCGCCGATCCAGTTCCACTCGGCGGGCCACTGGATTTTTGAGCCGCCGTTGTAGATGATCAGTTCGCCTTCGTCGTTATCCAGCCAGTTTTCGAGCTCGGGAATAACAGCGGCGGTCGGAGTGATTTTCCAGCGGTTGTAATGGTCATGATCGAGACTGACCAGCCCGGACGCGCCGGTGACTTCCAGTGTGGTTCCGGTCAGGCGGCCGCGATACTGCGCGGAGAATGCGAGCTTCGGAATGTATTGCCGTTCGCCTTTGCTGTCGGTGCCGGTCTTGCCGGTGTCGAGCGTGGGGTTGTACAGCGGATTGAGTACCTTTTTGTTGACCCGGCTGGCGAATCCGATTTCCTTTTCTCCGGTGAAAAATCCGTATTCGTTGGCCGGGTCGTTGGAGATAGTCAAGTACCGTCCGAAAACGCGCGCGCCACGTGCGGACACGGTGTTCTTGTAGCCGCCGATGACGGCGAACCGGGCATTGGCGGTGTTCATGTCGCCGAGAATCAGCGAGCCGTATGCCTGGTCGTTGCCTTTGTTGCTGTTGCCAATCACGGTGACATTGACTGCCGTTTGAAAATCGTTGTTATCGCCGATAAAGGTCTGGAACTGATACGTTTTGTTGTTATGTCCGGTGACGGTCACGAAACCGAGCGTGTTTGTGTTGCCGTTGCCGCGCATGTAAACGCCGGGGCCGTAGGTGTTGCCGTCGCCGATGACGATAGCCTGAAACGGCAGTTCCTGTGTCGGATTGCCGTCGTCGTCTGTGCCTTCGGTAATGACCGGAATATTATCGAACCCGACAATCAAACTGTGATTGTCGGCGATGAATTCCATTACCTCCAGCATTGGGGCAAGACTGGCATCATTGCCGGAGATGACAGAGGTCGAACCGTCCGGCTTTTTGGCGTGGAGTGAAACGGTTCCGTCCTCGTTAATTTGCGGGTAAAGCAGAACGCTTCCGACCGGCGGCGTAACGTTGCTGAAATCTTCAGCTGTTTTCACTTGTAATATTTGCATAGTGATTCTCCTGGTTAATCGGTGATTACAGCAGTCCAGTTGCGGTTGATTAGGGTTTGCTTGTCCGTCAATCCCTGGCCTGTTGGGGGAGCGAGGGGCGATTGATAATTACATTGAAGCGTTCCGTATGTAATCCCATGTGCTACTAAATTCTGCAAGATGCTATTGATTGCAAAGCCGGATAATTGGTTGGCACCGCAGAATAGCGTATTCAATTTACTATTTTTGCTGATATCCAACAAGGTTAATTGGTTTATATCTGGCCAGAAAATCCGCAATGCCGTATTTTTGCTGACATCCAGAGTAGTTAATTGATTGTTTCGGCAATAGAGGCTTTTCAAACCTGTATTTTTACTGACATCCAGAGCGGTTAATTCATTGTTCGAGCAATCGAGCTCTGTGATCTGATTCATTTCGGATTCTTTTATGCAGATATATTTAACGGACTTAAAACCGGAGGCATATTTATGCGTTATTTCCGTATGTTGATGCGATTGGATATTATAACTTTGTATGGTGCCGTCTCCCCAATCAATCAGCACAGCGGGACTGTCTCCTGTAATCCTCATGGAAAATGTACCTGATTTGGACGTGGTCATCCAATAACGCATATCACCGATATCATGCCATGTTCCATTTAAATAAACCATGTCGTTGCTTCTCAATACCTGCCACTGGCTGCCGGAGTAGATTTTCTGTCCGTTAAGATGATTCCATGCGCCATTTTGATAGAACTTGACTGCCATTTTTACTCCTGAATCCAAATCATGCCGTTAATCGGATTCTCCGGCTCATTGACCGACTTGACCACTGTAACGCCGCCCGACTTGCCTTCATCGCCTTTCTGCCCGCGAACCGGGAAACCATCTGTCCAGTCGCCGGATGTGCCCGATTTCTTGAAATACATGATCCCCGCCTCGAAGTCGAGGAAAGAAAAGCCCTTGGCTTCATTGTTGTACTGTGTTCGATCCGCAAACAATCCTTTCGCGTCCGGCTCGAAATTCCGTCCATCTTTGCCGCTGGTGCCGCCAGTGAAAACCAGTTGCCATTCACCCGGCAGTATGACCAGGTTGCGGTACGTCATGATCGCGGCCAGGCTGACCGTCGTCGAATCTTCGCCGTAAGTGACCTCATCCAGCGCAAACGGATACTGCCGCCCGGTTTCATCGATTACGCCGAATACATGCGCGGTGCCGGAAATGGTATAAGTCCGGTTCGCGACGTCAATATCCGCATGGCTGAACCGGTGTTCCCGGTCATTCCCCTGGCCGACCGGCTCGTATTCACCGACCAGCATTTTTTCGACTTCGACGGGGCCGACCATCGCCGGTTGCAGGGATTTGACGATGTAGGATTTCTCTTCGACCAGCGAATAGAAAATCATGCCGATGAACGGCAGTTCAATGCTTCCGACGTCAGCCAGCGACGCGATTCTCGTGCGCGGATCGAGCGGAGTATCGACGGTGCCGGGACTGACTGGATATGCGACTTCAATTTTGCTCATTTGTATAACCTCATTTTGCATCGATGTAAATGAAAAGCTCGGCGGCGCTCAGCTTAAATTCGCCGTACACATCATAACTCACGCCGTCAATCTCGACGGCGACGCCGTTGGCTCCGGTCTGCTCCGCGCCGGTGAATTCGGCAAACGGCGCGCGACCATTGATGCCGTTGAATTTGCTGGCGGCCATGTTGGCGTCGCTCGGGATCGCGACCACGACCAGCGCCCCGGCCGGAACCGTGCCGATGGACATTTTTTCGAGAGTCTCCGGCGCGGCGATGACGATAGAGCTGGCCGGGCTTTCCAGCATGGCCCTGGTGATCTCGGCGACGCGGTACACGCCATTGGCGACGCTGGCCGGAATGTAGCCGTAATACATCGTTCCGTCCGGAAGCGGGTCAACCGGCCCGGTACCGCCGTTGCATACCGGAATACCCTTGTAATAAAGCACTCCGTTACGCTCGGAAAGATAACGCAGCACTTCGAAATTCGCGTGAACGTGGAACATGGCTTTCCATTCGCCATAGCTGGCGGTGCCGCCTTCGTTTAAATATTCTTGATACATCGACATACCGCCGATACCCTGAGCGAAACGAACGCGCCCCCCATAGGTCAGGTCAAGGCCAGTACCGAACTGGATAACGGTTTCCGTTTCCGTCACCAGAATTGCATATTCGGCTTTGTCGCCGGGAGCAAGCGAGAGAGGTATAACACGCCCGGTTCCGTATTCATCAAATATTTCCACCTGTGCAATCGGGTCCGTGCCGCTGATGACCATACTGCCGCCGTAGACGTGTTCCGAGGTAAAATATTTGTCCGGCTTTTTGGCCGCGTT
Organism: Victivallis vadensis; assembly: GCA_040394635.1. Classification (GTDB taxonomy): domain Bacteria; phylum Verrucomicrobiota; class Lentisphaeria; order Victivallales; family Victivallaceae; genus UBA5239. The sequence goes on from JBEBRW010000042.1 coordinate 23,218, forward strand.
TTCACCGGGGAAGCCGCGAAAACCACGCAAGGATTCCAGTTGAGCGGGCGTAAAATCCTCATACTTGAAATCCTTGCCGTCGTTGCCGGGAGGGCCGGAAAGCAAGCGAACGCCCTCGCTCCAATCGTCGTGCTCATCGGATAACTTCTGATACCAGAGTTGATAGTAGCTTCCATCCTCCTCATAGATTTTATCGGTCGCAAAAAAGCGCGTTCCCTTTTTGGCGGTAGCATGTTTTATGGAGCGGTTCGCCAGCGTATCGGTGAAATCGAAGAAAAGCCCGTCACCCTTTGCCCCGGTAGCACCGACTTTCCCCTCCGGGATAGAGAGTTTGTAAATCCGGTCGTTTGCCGTGGAACCGGACATTTCGCTGACTGCGGGAGCCGATCCGTAGGGCAGCAGGTTGCATTCGGAGAGAATCTTCATTGAGCCGGACGGCCCAGCGCTTCCGCGCGGCACACCGATGCTGTACACGCGGTTGAACGGCGTGGAATCTTTCGTTTCCGAAACAGTCGGCACACTGGTCGGATCAAGCGAGCGAATTTCCGCAATCGTGATTGTGCCGGCGCTTCCCTGCGCTACAACCAGGCACCAGTTGGCGTTCAGGATTTCGGGCAGTTCGGGTGGGGCAATCCCCTTGCATGGCTCGATACAGCGCCAGAACGAATAATTATGCTGGACGGCATCGCTCACGGCATATTCTTCTTCCGGATTGTAAGCGCCGCGCGAATTGATACCGATACCGGCCAGCCCTTTCAGGGTGCCTTTGTGCTGCCAGGTGCCATCGGATTGCTTCACGTAGTAATCGCACGTTCCATTCTGAATATAGAAGTCTCCCGCCAGGGCAGCGCTCGGAGCATCGTTGCCGGTGATGATCTGAAATTTATCGCCTTTTTGACCGGATGCTATAACACGCCATTTTTCCGGATGTGTAGCAGGAGATTCGCCCGGTTCGGCGCGTTCTATCGCTTGATATGTGCATACTGGCTGCTTGTCGTCGGCGCGGAATGACACAAGGGCGTTTTCCTCGTAGCCTTCCTCGCTTTCCGGGTTGAATTCATTGACAGTCGATAAAAACCCTACGGGGCCGCGAAGTCCTATCGCTCCATATGGGATAAGCTGCGCCATCGACGGCACCCCATTAACACCGTGCCGGGCGCGTTGAAAAACATCGACATGCGGGTCAAGGTCGGAATGCCAGTTCACGCCGTCTACGGAATATTCGAAAATCAACGGTTGCGAAATGGCGGCATAGGTTTCAATGGCGGTCAGGTATTCTTTATTGCCCGGTTCCGGTGGCGGCTCGGTGGCACCTTCGCCGAGATACACACGGTTGCGAATGACCAGATTGAAGCTCCACGCAAAGATAGCACAGTCAACGCCTTCCTCGGCGGGGTAGCCCCCGAATTCACAAATCAGGGGGATGGATTTTTCCTTGGCAACGGCGTCGCGCAACTTTTGAATCCGGGCGGTATTCGGAAGCTTCGCCCGGAGGTAAACGCGATCAGCTTCATAGTGGAGTGATACGCCCTCGATCAGAAGCATTTTCGGGATCGTTTCCTGATCGTAGTCGGCATCGAGGGCAAGATAAAACGCCCCGGCGTTTGCCAGTTCGGCGGCTGGATACGGCAGCAGATATCCGTTGCTATCCTGCGTGTCGGAACGCAAGTCCAGTTCGAGCATGGCCGCAACGCCGAGCTTGGTTTCGGGATTGCCCGATTTCTGACCGTAAGTATCGGTAATTTCGGCGTTGCCACCGGAGATTTTCAGGATGGATTTTACAACTTGCACTTGGGAGGCCTCCTTTGCATACGACTTTGCTTGCGATGTCAACACTCCGGCTCGAACGCGGAACAACTTTGCGCGGAACAATTACGGGCAAAGGTTGAATGCCCGTCACGACGGCAGATGATTTCATTGCCCCGGCATGGGATATTCGCAAACGCCAGATGACCGGTATCCTCGGCATACTTGCATACATCGGCTTTTTTCAGGGTAAGCAGAGCAGGACCAAGCGGCGTAAACTCCGCATCTCCGGCGCAGATCGTTCGATCTTCGAAATTCGGGCCGGTCTGGCGCGCATAATAGCACTCATTGCGCCATAGAGCGCATTTGTAGGCAGGTTGGGCGTTGATGGTGATATTATGTGCCTCCTGCGTTATCAGGTGAAAGCTCCGCGTGAAAACGGCATTATCGTGGCTGGAACCGCTGATGATGAGTTGTTGCACATCGTGCGGGTTGAACGATATGCGATAGTAATATTGCGCGTCATGAAATATCAGTTGGCGGGGCTGGCCGCTGCCGCCGATTTCAACAGGGCCGGAGCGTGAAGCCGATACGGTACGCATTTCCCGCGAAAACCCGCTCATGGCCGGGGCGATGGCAGACAGGTCAGAGACATCGGAGGGCGCGGACGGGTTCGGCATGTCCGATAGCATACGGTACAGATAGAAGCGCGTTTTCTCGGCAGAACCTCCGGCGATAAAACTGATACGCCACACGCCCTCGTCGTATTCGGCACAGGGGCCACACTCGGTCGCATCTTCCGGCTGGCCGGTATATATGCGCTGCCATGCCCCGTTAATGAACACATGCAGTTTCCAAATGCCGTTTACCGGCAGACAGCAGAATACCACGCCGTCCGTGGAGATAAACGGCATATGCGAAACATTCGGAAATTCAAACATAATACCTCCTATGTGCAGGATGAACCCGGCCATGAAATCGAATGGTCCGGGTTGACGCAACCTTGCTGTAATTGCAGATACGACTTGTAATGATAGCTGGAACCGAACGGAGTATTCAAGCCTACCAGTTTGCCGTTTTCGTCAATAGTGTTTCCGGACCAATGGACGTTGCAGTCGCCAATCTCGATCAAACGCCAAACAGCGCCCGGCGTTCCGATTCCGTTGCCGAGATAAGCCGACAAATCCCATGTGCTGACGGTATACGGCGGGTCCAGGATCGTTGAGGCGATGACTTTCGGCGTACACGGACAGGGGCATTTATCGCAATACATGGCCTTGCCTTTCAGAACTATGGCTTTGCCCTGGCGCAGAAAGAATTTCATTTCTTATCGTCCTCGCAGTTACCCCAAATAAAGCCCTGTACCATGCCATGTTGCTCTTGGGTGATGATCGGCGTTTTCCCTGAAAGCCCGATCCGGGCGATCACGTTCAGGGATTTCAGATCATTGTCGGATGGCAGGCTTTTTTCAAAGGTCATCTCCGGTTGCTTGGGGGCCTTGCCGGATTCGTTGTATTCGGATGACAGGATGATATAACCGGCGCTTTCCACCGTGAATTCTTTCACTGGGATGCTGAATCTTTTGTTGTTGATCCATGCTATCCCGCAATTCCCGGTCAAATTGGGATTCGTGCCGTCGCAAACCCTCACGATGGTTTTATTGTCTTTCGAAACATCGATCACCGTGAACGCTCCTTTGTAGCTGCTGCCGCCGCCCCCGCCGCCGAGCAGGATCAGGCATGTTTGTTTACCGGTGGCAGCTTTGCGCCAGAGAATGCGGCAGTTGCCGCTGTCTGCCGATTCCAGTGTACCGGCAGGCGATGGCGCGGCGTATTCGTGGCTGGCGCTCTTGAGTTCCACTTCGATAATCGTAGCACCGGATAGCAGCACCCCGGCTGAGCCGGTTTTCGGAAGATCATTCAGAAGAATGCCGTATGGTTTGGTTAAGTCGGTAGCTTTTTCAACATCGAAAGCAGTGCCGGATTCGTCTGCTTTGCCGGTGAATTTCACGGCCATTCCCATAGTCAAATCGGCTGTGCCGAAGTTACATGCAACGATGCGGCTATAGTTCGCGCCTTTCGATTTGAGCGACGGAACGCCAGTGCCGCCAAGCCGGTTCAGGAGGTCGCTAACATCATTTTCGCGTCTGGCGCTATGGTCAATATCGTTGTTGGGAACAATTTTTTCATACAATCCCATATTGCCTATTTTCCTTTGATTCCAAGCACGCCAAAATCGATTTCCGTGTATACTTCGTTGATATAAACGCCGCTAATAATCAGGATTGGCGGTTTTCCGGATTCAGTCTTTGTTTCAGCCATCTGCCAGATGACCTGCCAGCCCTTTTTCAGCGGTACGGTAATGTCGCCGATTTTCTTGTTGCTTTCGTTTTCGCGTATGCCAAAATTGTAGGTGACGGCAATTTTTCGGGCGTCATCCGTCGCGGAGTAACTCGCTCCAAGGAATAAGACTTCCCCCTGCGCCCACCCTTTGAAGCCGCTTGAATTCACTTTTCCAGTGGCACGCACCAGCGTTCGTTCAAATGTATTGGTGATTTGGTTTTTTCGCAGGATGCGGGTGTAGCTTTTCCTTGCATTGCACGTGACAATATCCGTTCCGGCAATCTCCGAATCCGGGTCCTTCTTGCCATTCCATCCGATGAAGCCGTTCGAATCCTTCGCCGTTTTTCCAGCGGGGCCGTATTTTCCATATTTCAGCGAGCGTTCAATATGTTCACTTCCCCCGGAAGTATCGAAACTGAATGTCGGCTCCGGTTCATCATTATCGAAATTCGAATCGTCAAAGTCCGGGTTATCTTCCAGCTTATACCGGGCGGTAATCTCGATAGCCTCCTCCTGATAGCCTTCCCAGCGGACGCCGTCATAGATGAGGATTTCCGCATCGCTGGTGTTTTTTTCAGAATCAAGGGTGCGCGGTGCGGCTTCATGGACTTTGCGAAGGGCCTCGCTTTTATTCTGAGCCCCCATGACAAGATACTTGATGCCGTATTCGCTGCCTTTGCCGTTGCGGTCAAGAGCTTCATCGCCTCCCTGGGTTCGTGCTATTTTTATTTCGATCATGTGGCCTTTACCTTATTGTTTGTGGTGGTGGTCGCTGTTTTGGGCGTTGTATTATCCTTGATATCCTGCAAGGTTTTTTGTGATTTCTCAGTGGCTTTGGCGGTGCGCTCCTGCGCGGAATTTGGCCCGGCACTAAGTCCAAGTAATTCAGCCGAATACGTTACAGTTACCTTCTTTTGGCTCTGATCCCGCTTATCCTGATCGTAGATCATGTTTTCGTATTTATCGCCCTTGCTCCATTGCTCCTGTAGCTTTGCTTTCAGTTCGGCCAGTTTCTCTTTTTCGCGCTCTGATAAAAAACCATCAGCAATAGCTGCATTGTAAGCAACCCGGTATTCTTCCCGCATTTTTCTTGCAGCATCCCGGGCGCGGGTATATTCAGCCTCCATAATGGATTTTGCGCCGGTGCTATCACCATCGCGGAGTTTTTTATCAATGGAGCGGTCAATAGCAGTTTCAGCCAGCTTTTTCTTGCGGTCATCGAACATTTTCAAATTGTCTTTCTCGGCATCGCGGATAGCTTTCTGCTCTTTTTTCTGCTCTTTGACCAGCGATAAGTAATCCTGCTTCAAATCGAGAAGTTTCAGCTCCAATTCAAGTTCTTTCTTCTGGTCACCACGGGCTTTGAATTTTTCACCCTCGATTTTCTTGATCTCGGCTTCTACCTGAGGCAGTTTTTCGGCAGCGGTCTCAATGCCATCTAGCTTTACGGCAAAATTTTTATCTTTCAATCGTTCCTGCAGTTTGCGAATTTCCTTGTTGGCTTCGGTTTCAGCTTGACCGGCAGAACCTGGCTCTCCATCAGGAACTTTTCTGTCTTTCAGAAAATCTTCGCGTCGTTGAAGAAGTTGCTGCTGCTCTTTGAGTTTTTCGATTAATTTGTCAGCGGCTTCGACCTTCTTTTTTTCGCCATTTTCGATGAGCTTATTGCGGAGGGTTTCATATCCGGCAATTTGTTGCTCAAGGTCATTTATGGCATCCAAACGGTCAATTTCGCGCTGATCGGCGGTGTAACGTTCTCCCTCAAGTTTTTCCTTATCGACATCTACAAATGGCACATTACCAGCAATCGTCACGGCAAGCTGATTGAATCCGTTATTTCTCCAGTAGCTCCCCAATTCATCCCGTAAATTGTTTTGCAGTGCAGTCACTTCCTGTACGTTGGAATTGATCTGCTTGTTCAAATCCTTGCCGTACTGCTTGGTCTGCTCCTCGTTCATTTTCTTCCAAGCGTCCGTACCGACATTGAGCCTGCCGGTTACGGAATCGATCTCTATTCCGAGGTTGCCGTACTTTTTCGTAAGCCGGTCAACGATTGCTTCTGCTTCCGATTTCTCGGAATTATTCAGGCGCTCATATTTTGAAAGTTCCTTGAGCCTGGACAAAGAAGCATTATCATCAGAACGTGCTTTGGCATTGGCCGCGGCAAGTTCCTTGCTGGCCTGTGCAGCGCGGGAAGAAAGTTCAACCTGCCCCTCCAATACGGATTTGTTTTTTTCGGAAATATACCTGAACGCCATTGCGGCCCCGCTGAACGCCAGCATAGCCCAGCCAAGCGGCCCGAGCGACGCAAGGAATGCTTTCAGGCTGGCCCCGGCCACTTTCAAGCCATTCGACATGATGAGCGCGGCCCTGCCGCCTAATGTCATGGACCTGTTTGCCAGTTGTTGAGCAGCGGCGGCTTGCTTTGCCTGTGCGACCTGTTCCCAAAAAGCCGCCCTCACGCTTTTGGAGGCGGTAACATACTGAGTTGAAGCCTGGGCGGTTTGCCTTTTTGCATTGGCAAGATTATTCTCGGTAATGGTCAAATCTCTTTTGGCTGCTTTAAGTTGGGTTGTATCTGCCATTTCCACTTTGGAGGTGGCAATCACGGCTTTTTTAGCGTTATCGTAATTGGCTGAGGCAGAAGCGGCAGCTTTTTGCGTGGCGGCATATTCTTTGGTCAGGTCATTCAGGCGTTTTTGCGATTGCAATAATGCGGGATCGGACTTGTACCCCGCGCTGGAACCGTACTTTAGGGTATGTTGATATCGCGCCTTTTCATTTTGGCCTTGCAAGAGGCGTAAATTAGTCTGCTCGATTGCTACGGCTTTGGCGGCGGCGCTGGCGATTTCCTGCTTGTCAAGCATCAATTTACGGGCAGTCAGGGCTTCATGCAATTTCGCGTTTCTTTCAGCGGAGGCCATTGCGCGGGCTTCCATTTCAGCTTTTTGTATCTGCGCTTGAGACGACTGGACAGCGGCGGCGGCACTTTGTTCAGCGGCTTTTGCGGCAAGCAAAGTCTGTTTTTTCTGCTGGTATTCGGTCTTGGCATCGGAGGAAGCCATTGCAAGCTCTTTCTGTTTTTCCGCTGCTTGCACTGCGTTGGCCGTCAGTTTTGCCGAATCGGCAGTCATGAGATACCGGCCTGCGAGTATGGCCTTTGCATTGGCGGCTTTCATGGCGCTCGTCTGGGTAAGCAACAGACCGGCCCCGAGTATTGCGGAGTTGGTAATAAGGCGCTGTGTGGCCGGTTCCGCTTCATTGTATTTCTTTACCAGGTCGCCGATTGTTTTCATGGATTCTTTGACCGGCCCTTGAAACTGCCCGCCAAGAATGGAGGCAAGCTCAATGGCCTGTTCTTTTCCGGCCTGCGCCACTTGCGCGAAAGTTTCACCGGGGCGATTCCAGTCTCCAATGGCGTTCTTAGACTGCCTGGTTGCCATTTCAAGCACGGTCAGGGCTTTGGCTTGCTGTTCGGTAGCGCCTTTTGTTTTTTGAAAATGTGCTACAAGATTTTTAAACTCTTCGGAATCCTGACGGATCACCACGCCCAACGCTTTTGCCTGTTCGGTTTCGCCCAACATAGCTTTGGTCAATGCCTCGGTTGCGCCCTTTGCGCCGCCTTTGTAGTTGGTGAAGCTATAGAGGTCTGCTCCGAGCTTTGCCGCCGCTTCGGAAAGCTGCAAGGCCGAACTCTGATCGAATCCGAACCCGGTCAACAGGTCACCAGTACCGGCCAGCATATCCATTGCGGATTTCCGGGACAAGCCAAATTCTTTCCGTAGCGCCTGCATGGTGGTGGTGGCGGTATTCTGGATTTCCCCATACACCGCATTGAAACGGTTTGCGGATTCTTCCAGGTCGGAGAATGTTTTGATTGCCATTGAGCCGGAAGAATAAATAGCGCGGAAAGAAAGATACCCGGCAGCCAGCGAAGCTACCTTTTTGAAGGTACTTTCGCTTTGCGATTCTATGCCGGACAATCGTTTCCGGTAATCGCTATCATCAAGGGTAACGGCGGCGCTGATCGTGCCGAGATTCAAAGACATTTAAAAACCTCCGAGCTTTTACAGCGCGGAGGTTGTCAATAGTGTGCGAATTTTTATTTAAAAAATTGACTGATCTGTGTTATTCAAATTCTGCAAAAATGTCAACTTTCAGAAAGGATTTTGGCGGCTTCTTTTTCACGTTTTCTGATGATATTCTCCAATATCTTGCGGGCGTTTTGGACTTGTTCCTCGGTGTAGTTGAGGTCTTGCGGTTCGGGTTCTTTGAAAATGCTGCCGCGTGTTTTGAACAGGGAATCGGAACATTCCTTGCCGTATTTGGCAGCAATGTAGGGGGTGAAAAATTCGTCAATGGCTTTATCGGCCCGGAGGCGCGAAATCATTGAATACAGGCCCATGAACAGCGTGTAATTGAGATTCAACACGTATTCGATGGGCCAGCCAAATTCCTTTATAATACGACAGGCAAGGAAATCGTAGTCAATATCGCGGGGGGCCGGGTCAGGGTCCCCCTGGGTCAGTTTCCCGGTTTTTCATCCGGTTCGCTGTCGTCATCGCCGTACATCAGGTATGCCATCAGCTCGGCCAGGGATTCAATCGGGAAGCGGTCGAGGTTGGAATGGTATTCCCCCGGCATAACCGTTTTGATCAGGTCCAGCATACGTTGTTTGGACTGCTCGAATTCCTGCTCGGTGTTGGAGGCTGTCAACTCCGTCTGAATGCTTTTGAATTCACCAAGTACAGTCACCGGAAACATGGGTACGGCAATGCTCTTGCCGCCGGCAAGTTCTATGCGAACATTGGACTGATTAAGCAGGGGGAAATACTTTGCCATACATCACCTCATTATGCTGCGCCGTAGGTGAACGGTTTGCCGGTTTCGGCGTTGGCGCGGCAGATGAATACCAACTGCGCTTCGTGGGCTTCGGCATCGCCGGGAGTATAGCTTAGGCCGGGCTGCAGGAAAGCATCGGTAAGGGAAATGGTCTTTGCCGTTTCATCATCGGTGATCGGCACCAGCGTGAGAATCTGCTTGCGATCCGGGGCAAAGATATTGTCGCCTTTCTTGAAATCCTCGAGCAGTTTCATAGCCATATCAATATTACGGGTCTTGATGGTGACTTTGACGTTGTTCTTGACGATGAACGAGCCCTGTACGTCTTTTTCGGTTTCGTACAGCATCATGTCGTAGGTTTCAATGTCGCCTTCGACCTGCGGCGGGCTGCTCAGGGGGCCGAGTTCATCGGCTCCGAACGCCGCCAGCAGCGGGAACTTTTTGACCAACGCGACCAGGGCATCAATTTGGACTTGAGTTAAATTCGACATGGTAAAATCTCCTTATGTTGTGACCATGAGCTACTTTGTCAATACGGAAATTATCAGGTTGCGGCTGGCGTAGGTTTTGACCACGCCGCTTTCCTGATATGTGTACGGTTCGGAATCACCGCGCGGAATGACGGCGGTGAGCGTGAAGCTGCCGGCGGTTTTACCATAGCAGGGGATAGCGCGATTGATCTTGTCAAGCATTTGCATGGCTTCATCGCGATCATTGAATTTACCGAGTATCTGGACATTATACGCCTGTTGGTCAATGACAATGCCCTTGATTTCAGATTTGAGCATCACGCCCACGCCGGTAGGCATGCTGGCCGGAATACCGCCACGGAACACACCTGCGTCAACCTCTTTTTCAAGTATGGCGGCAATCCATGCGGTCAAATCACGTTCAAGCTGAATAACGTCCATATTCACACCTTCATAATGCTGATGATAATATCCCGAATATCCCGGCGGTTGTCGTCAATACCGCGAATGATGTAGCCGGGGCCGACTTCAACGCCGTTTTTCGCCATCTTTCTCAGCGATTTTTCGCCGAGATTATAGGTGTTCTCGTGCATGGGAATGGCGTATTTCGACGCTTCGGAATTTTCGGGAACGTAAATGACCGCGGCGAATGACTTTGCGTATTCGACCACTTCGTAGGTGATTACGCGCTCAAGGTGGGATTCATCTTTGGGGGCGCGGTCGCGACATTCGCCCTGCAGGAAAGCACCGGCGTTTTTCATAGCCCGCTCTGCTTTTCTATGCTCTGCCATCAGTTCCCGCTGGATACCGGCTGCAAGTTCCCGGGTGCTGAATCGAAAATTCGGTTTCGCCATGATCACACCCCCGCCACAATGATTTTGTACCCAAGCAGCTTGCCGCGCAGGTTGCGAATGATCTTGATTTCTTTGGCCTCGTACTCAATGCCGTCAAAGACAACGCGGCCCGGCAGTACCGGATGAACAACAAGCGGAGCCGCCAGTATTTTTTTGCCGTTCTGAATGGAACCGTACAAATCGAACTCACGTTTTGTCCAGTCGAAAATCATACCGAGCGCGGGTACTTCCTGCTGGAAAACCGTCTTGCCGTCCGCAATGACAGGTTGCTGCAGGATAGTGAAAGGGGTTTTTGCGTTTTTCTCAATGACACCGGCCATGATCAGCTCCCGATAAATAAAATTGGTTGCGGGGGCTGGAATTGAACCAGCGAGTTTCAGGTTATGGGCCTGGTGAGATACCGCTTCTCTACCCCGCAGTATGACCATGCGGGGGATTGTCAACATGGCGTTATTCGAATTTTGCCCGGTACGGGGCTGGTTCACCGGTTTTTCTGTCAACTCCGTGCCACCAGCCGGTTTCCGGGTTGTAGGTGTAAACGTATTGTTCGTCCTCGATGACCTCTTGAAATGATGGGGTGTTTTTCAGGAATCGTTCAGCGTCAAGGTGTATCTGCCAATGTTTGGCTTCTTCCTCTTTGGTCATGTTGGGATTGGCTTTTTTAAAGATTTCCCATGCTTCCAGGAGCAATGCCCGGTAATATTTATCATTTTCCTTTGACATGGAGCCATCCCTTTTTCTTGAAAATATTATCGAACTCGGCTTTGATCGGAGCAAAATCATCGGTCTGCCATCTGCCTAATATATCACTTGCCTCCAATTGTTCAAGCAGGGCCTTATTGCCGCTTTTCTCCGTTATGTATTGAGAATAAGCGCGGGCAAAAACTTCATCCTCCTGCAAGGCGTAACGAATTCTTGCGAGCATGGAATCGCGAAAATCAGACTTTCCATAATGCTTCCAGCGATCTTCCTCCTCGCACAGCTTGAAATATCCCTGCGATTTTTGGAGAGCCTGCCACAGCGGGGCAAATTCTTTGCTTTCAGTGAACGGCGTACCGTTGGCAGGCATGAAATTATCGATGTAATGGCCGATCTCGTGCAGTTCCGTAAACGCCTTGTGTGGCGAAGTGTTATAGACCTCAATTCTCGGTGGTGTACCATTTTCCCAATCCGTAAAACTTGTGCCATAGGCTTGTGGGTTTCTTTTGCTTCGATCAAGGTAATCTATTTGAACCGGGGGCAGCGAATCGGTGGAATGGACACTGTTCACGGCATCCGTGGCAATTTGATGCTGCTGCGCGTTACGCCCGGACAGATTGCGGCCTTTGAAGCGTTCACCCGCATCGTTGCCGAGCGGCACGTCTTGTTGCCGGTGCAGTTTATCCTTCGGCGTTCCGTCCGCGGTATAATCGCGCATCCGGATGTAATCGGGCACCGCCGAATAGGTGTGCGTACAGTTTGGATGGAATACCTTGGCAGCTTTTAGATCGGCCTTAGTCGGCAGGCCCGGCGTATTGCCGGTCAGGCTGAACAAACATCCCTCAAATCTTGCACAATCGTCGCAGGGGTCGCCACTGTCGGACAGTTTCATCACGTCAAAGCCGTCCTCGATGCACTTATCGTCAAAAGCGGCATTGCCGGCGGCCATAAGCTCAGTCCGGGCCAACATTTTGAAGTAGGTTTTGTCCGGCCATACGCGCCCATCGGAGCCACGGAATTGAAAGCCCGGTATATCCCGGACACCTTCCATCAGGCGACGGCTGATTTCGGCGCGGGTTTCGCCGGTCAGACTGGTTTCGCTGAATACCCTGTGGCTTACTTCCTTCAGTTTATCAATATGGATTTTACTCATTCGCTGAGTACGCGCCGCGACCTGGTCGAAGGTATTGTTCAGGAAATATTCCACCCGCTTGGGATCGGGAGCGCCGAGGATGGCTTTGTGTCTGCCTGCGGTCGCCATTTCATGCGCGGCTTTGTCGTAGAACTCCTGCATGATCTTCGGCAGGTTTTCGCGGAATTCGTCCTGTATGTCAACGCCCCAACTGGCGTACAGGGCTTTCAGGGTTCTTTCCAGCCTAAGCAACGGTTGCCCGCTCCACGGGCTAAGGGGGTTCCGCTGGTGGTGGTCGTAAACCTCCTGCAATATCCGCTGGCGGGCCGATTCACAGATCGTAGCGATGCGTTTTTCCGCGTTCAGGGCAATATGTGACGGGTCTTTTCTCGCAGGCATTGTCTTAAACTTATTTTTAGTCGGTTTTAACGGCGATTGGCGGCGGGGGCGGGAAAAGTGTTAGGGCAGGCGCTTACCCCCGAAAGAAACGGACAGGCTTTCCCCTTTCGGCCTCTTTCGCCTGATCGATGAACGCCGCCGCCCGATGGCCGATACCAGGATCGCCGATGACGCTGAAACTGTTCGATACCCCTTCGGCACTTTCGCCGGTCACCACCTTATTTTCGGCCAATTCTTCATAGTTTTGAGCCAGGTGCAATGCCTGTTCTGCGATTGCTTTCACCACCGCAGAATCAGGATCGTTTACGTTCGCAAGGTCGAAGGGGTATTGTGCCTGTACGTCGGAAAGGGCCATCTTGACGGCTGCTTTTTGCTGCTTCTCCGTGAGGGCAGTCCAAAAATCTTCGCCAAGATGCTCAGTGAAATACTCGTTTACCGTGATATTCAGCTCTTCCCGGGTCATGGTGTGTTACTCCGGCTTTGCGTATTGTTTCAGGGCTTCATACTCGGCCCAACTTGCGGGCTGGTATGGGCCACGGTAATAGCTTCTGCGGAGCTCGTTACTCCAACCGCTGGTAATCAGGTGCAGCAACGGCGGCGGGCCTTTATCCTCATCGCTTTCGTTGCCGGTGCCGCCGGATTCATCATGCGGGTTTTTGCCGAAACGCTCGATGTAGATCGCTTCCAGCTCAGGCACTTTCATGGTGTTGAATGACCGCAGGGTTGCGCCGTCAGCCGCCAATGCGTCGTAAATTTCACGCTTTGTCATGGTCTTTTTCCTTTTGTGGTTTTGGGGTTTCGATTCCGAAAAAATCAAGAACTCTTTTGTCCGTCCAGTTCCGGTCAAAGCGGGCGGCGCGGACAATGCCGTCCTCCTTGAATTTCACGAGCCCGGTCGCGCCTTTGCGCTCGATGTCCAGTAAAATCTTTGCCATAATAAACCTCTATGAAAGAGCGGCTTTGATGTGATCGCCGCCGCTCCGGGTGGGGGAGAATGTTACGCCACGGTTTTGGTGGCCACCGGGTTTTCCTCGGTGTTGGTGATCGTGACATTGCGGTTGCTGGGCGGCGGCCCGGAGGTGATGCCGGTAATCAACTCGTGTTCAATTCCGACATCCTCGATCCAGAAGCCAAGGCTGCCCTGCAACGACTTGCGGAACTCACGACTGGACGGCGTGGGTTCGTCCACCATACGGAGGCCGTCTTTATCCAGCCAGCCTTTCTTGCATTTGCCCTGATTGACCACGGCCAACGTGCCGTTGGGTATGTCGCGGTCGATACGCACCTTCAGGATGTTACCCTCGTAATTGAACTCGGTCACATAGATACCGCCGGCAGTATGATCGTCCCTGGTCGCAATGATATTCAACGCGCTGTTGTTGCGGTTGAAGTTGTTCAGGAACTCCTTCACGGTGGGATTGCACCAGATGGTGTTCGGATTGCCGCCGCCGTCGAATACCCGTTTCAGGGCGTCACAGACTTTGCGCTCGGTGATTTCGCCGTTGGCGTTGTAAATGTGCGGTTCGCGGGTGCCGCCGCCGTCATCAGTGAGCTGCTGGATCAAGCCTGCGGACATGAAACGATCATTGTTGGACAGCGCTTTCTTCTTGCGTCCGTGAATCGACATGACGGCCAGCATTTCGGCAATGCGGATTTCGGCTTCGCGGATGTTCACCATCGTGGCCTGCGCGGGGGTAAGGCCCTGACGCAGCAATTCGCCGTGCTTAGTCCAGTCCATGACTTCGTAAACCGTCTGAATGTAGTTTTCCCATTCATTGGTGGTTTCGGTCATGCTCTCCACGTTTTTGAGGTCGGTGTCATTCCCGGCATAGCCGATGACCTTGTAGGCGGTTCCGGCACCGTGGGCGCTGGCGACGCTGCCCGCATAACCACGCGCAAGCACTTCAATCGTATTGTCGTCACGGTTGACTTTGTTGACGATCACCACTTCGGTGCCGCCGATCAGCAGCACATGGCCGATGGTCAACCCCTTCAACGCGCTATCGGGCATGCTCAGCCCTGCCGCACCGGCGGCGGCCCAGGCGTTGCCGATAATGCCGTCGCGGCTGGTTTTGGTTCTGCCGTAGACCTTGAACGCTTTCTGCGTCAGGGTAACAGTCGGCGCAACCATGCTCTGATAAAACTGGCCGGTAAATTTGCCGAGGTTGATTGCTTTGGCAACCGCCATGACCACGGGGTCGTGAATGGTCACCGGATCGGAAAACTCGTTGAATTGTCCAAATTCAAAAGACATTTTTTATACTCCTGTTGCTTTGCCACCATCACCGTTTCCGGCGGCGGTTTCTGTGATTTTATCTTGCAAACCGATTACTTCGGTTGCTTCCTGATTGGTCAGCTCCGGTTTGGCCAGCAGTTCCTTGAGCCGTTTGGTTTCGGTGCTTTCAGTTTCCACACCGTCGCCCAGCTTGGTGCCGCTACCGGGTTTCGCCGTACTCTTGAACAGGCCGGGGGAGGATTGCTCAAGCCCTTTGATAAAGCTCGATACGGCCTCGGCATCTTCAAGATTGACGTTGTTTGATTTCACCAGATGCCCCAAATAATTCGCGTCAACGAATCTGTGCTTGCCGGCAAGATCGGACATTTTCCCGTTGAACTCGATTTCCGTCAGCCTTGCGGCGTTGGTATCGCGGTCTTTTTTCAGAGTTTTGTTTTCTTCCCGCAGGCGGCCGATTTCAGCATCGGAGGCTTTTTTGGTCTTTTCCGCTTCGCTGAGGTCCTTGTTTTCCAACTCTTCGATTTTCGTGTTGAGCTGGTCAATCTGGGTCTGCTGCTCGGTGAGCCGGGTTTCCGCGTCCTTGCGCTTGTTGATTTCTTCATCCAGGCGGCTTTTGGGGATACGCCCCGCGTCGTCCGGATTGTACGATTCAATAAACGCTTTTTCTTCGGGGGTCAGGGCCTCACCTTTGGCGATTTTTGCCAGAATCTCTTTCAGGGTCATGGTTACTTTCCTTTGTTGGTGATTGGTTACGGTGTTTTACAAGGTCGCCCTTGCAATCACTTTTGAATCTGCGGAGGGTTGTCAACATTGGCTGCGGCGTTTCTATTTTTACGCTCCACATCCATCAGTTTTTTCATTGCCTCCACAGGGTTTCCCTTTTCGATTGCGTCAAGTATTTCCTCCTGCTTGTCCTGTGAGAGCTGCCGGATTTTGTTCAGGAGGGCCACGGCGGCCTTGCCTACTTCACGCTGGTATACTTCATTGTCCGCGTTCAGGCTGCTGAGCTCGATCAATGCGGAAATGCTCTCTTTCAGCTCGATGACGGTGAAAATGCGATTGTACCGGATGGTGGGTTCGGGAATATTCGGATTCCATGCCCGCATCAGTTCCCATGTCCGGTATTCGGTCTGCTCAAGCACATCGGCCCGCGTTTCCATGAAATGCTGAATGTTCTGAAAATCCCACGCCTTGGCCTCTGCCGATTCCACCGCTTTGCCGTCCTTGCTGACGGCCAGGCCGACGATCTCGAACAGTTCTTTGCGGAGGGCCATGTTTTCCGAGCGTATCGTCGCGGTTTCGGCCCCGCTGGGGCTGATGTAACGGCTGATTCCCTTGCTGTTGGGGCTCTCGAAAATGGCCGCGCTCCGGGCCAGGACGTGACTGAGCTTTTCGTCTTGCTTGCTGCCTTTTCCTTCCCGGCTGGAATAACCTTCTTCGGGGCTGCTGTTGACTTCAACGCTCTGATTGGCCTTGCGGATGGCCTCGCAGAAATCCTCCGGGATCACCAGCATACCGAACATCTGCTTGACGGTATTCATCTGCGCCTCGGATTCGTTGTTGAGAATCGCGTCGGAAACGCGCACCGCGTCCTCGAACCAATGATTTGTGTTGATGCCGTAGCCGTCCACCTCCACATGCCGGATCATCGGCACCATCCCCAGCCCGTGGGGTATAACCTCCTCCGTGTATTCACCGGTGGTGATATTATTCCTGACGACGAGAAGTTTGTCGCGCTGCCAGAGCTTGCGTACACGGATGGTCTGCGGGTTCGTCAGCGGATCGCGGTTGTCCTGGTATTCCTCGGCCACCAGCGCCCACAGGAGCTTGCCGTCGTCGCCATAGCACCAGTCCGGCACGGATAACGGAGGCACGGCCAGCGCATACGGGCGCAGGCGCTCGGCAATCTCCTCCTCTTTGGTCTTTTCGCCCACAAACGCCGGCATGTCCGCGATCATCCACGCGCTGCCGCAGACGTTGAGGAACGTGGAAAACTGCCGTATCACTTCATCCACGCGCTGCCCCTGGCGGTTCCAGTCCTCAACATAATCGGAATCGGCGTTTTCCCGCTCCGGGCGCGTGGACATCACGTATTGCGTGATCAACCGGGCGATCTTGCGCGGGTAATTGAGGTAGTAGGCGCGGCGCAAACGCTCCTTGAATTCCGGCATGATTTCGGCCAGATGCTTGATCAGGGCTCTTTGGATGTATTTCTTGCCGCCGCCGTAGGCCAGCATGCTGCGCCGCCATATTTCTTCGTTCTCGGCGTAGAACGGATTCTTGCGTTCGAAAAGGATTTTGTAATCCGGCATAAAAAAAATCTCCGACAAAGTTTGAATTTGCCGGAGATTGTCAACATCTTATTGTGTGGGCCTTACCTGCGTGGCATCCGTGGCCCCCGTGTCATCTTGAATGCCGTAATAATCGTGTCGTCGTGCGCGCTCACAATGACCCGGAAACGGCTGCCGGTTTTAGTCTTGAGCGTATATTGAAATGCCTTGCGATTGAGCAGGTAAACGCGGTTGCCGCGCTCTATCGTCTCCGAAATCACTTCCGGCGGTATTTCGCGCTCGATCATGCGTTCTCTTGCATGTTTGGTGATTATCCGCATATGCCCTCCTTCGCCCTTTTCCGAATATCGGATTGACGAAAGTTATCGCACCTGACCTCGTCTGCCGTGGTCTTGCCGCCGTAATACCGGCAGCGGCCCCGTTCGCCGTTGAGAAAATAGCAGCCGAAGCACGTATACCGCTTGCCGCCCTCGTTACGCCCGGTTCTCATTTGCGTCTGCTTCATGGCCGCTCCTCCTGCTGCTGGTATTGATTTTCTTGTAAAAAGTACACCGCCCATCGCAAATACGGATGGTTTTCAGTTCGCACGTGGCCGTGTCCTTGCTCCACCTGCTGCCGTGGTTGACGCAATCGATGCTCAGGCAAGACACCGTGCATACGGCATCCAACGCCGACAGGTCAATCGTAATAGTTCCGTTCAATGATCCCATAAATCACGCTCCTATTTGTTCGTTTTCAAGTTCAATACATTTGAAACAAATGCCGTCGTCATCGAGTTCAGTGTCAACCCATTTGCCGCAACCGCCGCATTTCTGTTTGCCTTCGCAATCGGGGCACAGGCCGTCATCGTCGATATACGAATCCACAATGTCGCGGAGGCAGCACCGGCACTCTTTATACCTGGTGCCGGGCCGGTGGCAGTCGCAGTAATAATCATTGTACATTTGGCTCCTCCTTATAATTGTCAAAGAGCCACAGCTCAAATTCCATGTTTGCGGTCGAACGAAGAATATCACCAGTAATTCCTTGCTGTTTTTTCCATTCCTCGATTTTTTTGTCAATCCAAATTATGTATTTGTATCCCTCGCATTTTTCATCCGTTGAACCATCGGCCCCGGAGAGCCGCCACAGGAAAAACCGTGGATTGAGGTTTTCGGGGCAACCGGCTTTCTTCTGCGCCTCCATCAGCTTATTGAACAGTTCTTCAATCACCGTCGTGTCCTCCAATTTCATTATCCCGCCGGGAAAGTTCATCCGGGGTGATCGAATCCCGGATTTTAGTTGCCTGCGAAACAAGGCTCTGCGTCAGATTGCAACTGATCGCGGCGATGTTCTGCATGAAATTCACCGGCTGCTTGCCATCGGCTCGGCAATAGGTGTCAGCCAGCATTGAATCGATGATCACGCCCCGCAGGAACGCCTTGAATTCCTCGGAAAACTCATTACCCGGCAGCATTCGATGCTCGGAAATGATATTTTCCCCGTCTTTGGTTTGTCTGTTAACGAACATGTGGTTTTTCTCTTGTTGTAGTGTGGTTTTTGTGGTTATGCTTTGTCGTTGAGCAGTATTTCAGGGATATTCTCGCGTGATCCGCACCAACTGCCGCCGCGCCAGTAAAAGCGAGCTTCTTTTAAGGCCGTGATAATATTGCGTTCTGGCTTTTCGGCAAACGTAATGCGCACATAACTCTGGCCTTCAATAATAATGCCGCTTGCTGATGATTCCGCGGCTTGCTGGCGCTTCTGGCGCGTTTTGATCGTCTCCAGGCGTTCTTTATATCGGCGTATGTTGGCGCTATTGTTGGTCAGTGCATAAGACGGAAAACCAATACGCCCGCAAAAGTCTGGTTCCAGTGCATTTTTTGCGCATCTTTCCGACAAGCCGAGCGCCATTATTTGCTCAATTTTCTCACTATCAAGTAGTTTTTTGTGGCGCACGATTTTATTTGCCGCAACCATAACTGTCTGCGTCTTTTCCAATTCGGCAATTTTGCCTTCAATAGCCTCCACCGCGTCCGGATCATCGCTGAATATTGTGTTTTCCAGCTGGCTTTCAAGCCCGGCAGCTTTTGCCCGGTGGTGTTCTGCAAGTTTATGCTGCTCCACGCCCTTATCCATATTGCGGCCAATGCGGTTATACACACTGGTCATGCGCCCCTCAATATTGGGCTGCCCCAACGGAATATCCTTGCCGATATTGTGCGCCGCGTT
The DNA here is from genome assembly GCA_040394635.1 of Victivallis vadensis. Classification (GTDB taxonomy): domain Bacteria; phylum Verrucomicrobiota; class Lentisphaeria; order Victivallales; family Victivallaceae; genus UBA5239. The sequence continues at coordinate 42,440 of JBEBRW010000042.1, forward strand.
CAGTGCCGCCGTACTGCGTTGTTCCGCATTAGCCGCCCATTCTCCACGCTTTTCCAGCTTCCGTTCCAGTCTTTCGCGTCTTGTCATTTTTGTGCCTCTTTCTGTTATGCCGGGATTACTCCCAGCGATATGTTATTTCTGTTCAAAATATGCGACAATATGATCGTTCCCATTTGCGTCATACAGGCTTGCACTGCCGAACTCCTCGCTACTGCCAAGGGCTTCGATCTGGTTTATCAGGTTTTGAAGCTCGGCAATAATTTCTTCTTTCGTGCCGGTGATTTCGGTTACGGTTCCTTTTTCAAAGCTCAATGTGATTTTCATAGTGATATTTCCTGTATTTTAGATTGAAAGGGGGAGTAAGCCCCTTATTCGTTTTCGGCTGGAATATTTTCCCAGTTCATGATATTTTTGGTCTGTGCGGTTCTGCGTTTGAGCAGTGTTAAGGTTTGTTCCAGCATGGCTTCTTCAAGGTAGCCGTCTGTAGTTTCATTTTCCAATTCTCTCCATATTTCCAGCTGTTTATATCGTACTGCTTTTGCCTGCTCCTGAAGCGAGCTTTTTAATGCTTCGATTTCATTTTCGATGTTTTGAAGTTTTTCGATTTTGTTTCCCATATTTCCAATTCCTTTGTTGTGCCGGGGTAAAGTGTCCGGCGGTTAATTTGGTAACTATTTATAATATAACATGAAATTTACTAAAGTAAATAGATAATTGGTTTATTTAGTAAATATTCTTCATAAAAAAGCCGGATACCGTCCGGCGCGGGTGGTTATTTGGGGGCGCAACCTTGTTCAGTAACGCCAGGTGAGATACGGCCCTTCACTGAAATAGACGTTCGCATTGACTTGTTTAAGCGCGTCCTCGGCGTTGAACTCCTGGCTTTTCAGGATCGCAATCATGGTCTGACGCTCCTGCAGCCACTCCCGGCGTATCAGCAGTTCGATGGCGTGCGCAAGCTGCTCGTTGGTGAGGTTTTTCCACTGGACGTTTTTCGAGTGGACGTTTTGCCGGTTGATCATGCTGACCTCCTTCTGATTTGGTCATTGTTATTTTCTCTTTTCTACCTTCTCAAGGGCAAAAAAGAGGACTTGCGGGTTGAGAAACATGTCAGAAGCCATGCCCGGCTTTCGCCGTCCCGCAAGCCCAAAATGAAACTTGCTTAAATTGCTGGGGAGTACGCCGCCTCTGACGGTGGTGACTGCCGCTTCTGATTTTCGGGTTTCTCAGGCCCTTTGCATCTATTATACAACCGGTTTCCGAAATTGAAAGCGGCAGTTCGGAAAAAATCGGGAAAATATTTTCCTCGTTATTTACCCAAAGACACCTGCGGCATTGAGCGCGGCATAAATGACAAAAGAAATAGCAGCAAAGGCGAATAGAAAAGCAATGGTTAGGCAAATATAGTATTTAATTTTCTCTTTTGTGGTCATTTTCGGCGGCTTCTGTTTAGGCATTGCCGCTTCGACCGGATTAAATGCAATCATATCAACAATACTCCATACAAGAGTGATCAAGCCCAAAACATAAAACGGGCCACCATTCACAAGCACGATGAACATAAAAATGGTGATGATAATTTTGATAATGCCCGAGGCGTTTTGCCCTCCATAAAAATTATGAGCGCCTATCCCCCCAAGAAATAATGCCAGCAAGCAGTAAACCGTCTTATCTTTCTTTTGGGAAACTTGACGTAAATTAGGCTCAAGATATTCACCGCAATGCTTACATTTTTTCGCAACAGCAAGAATGGTTTCTCCGCACATTGGACAGGATTTTGAATCAGGAAGCGTTGCCTCAGTAACTTCCAATACGGACTTCATGCGGCAAAATGGACATTCTACAATTTGTCCAGAACTTGGATCAGCAACCTTGTGTTCGTGTTTGCAATATGGACAGCTAATTTTCATCAAAACCCCCTATCATGATTTGGTGAAATATACCACGGTACGCCGGGGATGTCAATATCTGGTTTGCAAAAACCACCGCGCTAAGAAATGAGCATAGAAACGCGCATAGAAACGAGCTAGGCAATATGTTGAATTGCAAGTTGTTGCAAAATACGCCGCGCATACAATCGCGCTACCGTTCGCGCCAAGGATCGCGCCTGTATTAAAGAAGTTTAAAGAATTTAATTAACCCCCTATATGCCCCCTAAGAGGGGGTATGAGATATGACCGTATACGAACGTAACCCAAGCAAACCCAGAAAACCCAGTGGGTTATTTGGCAAACCCAGGGAAACCCAAGATAACCCAAACAAACCCAGTGAAAGCCAGAAAACCCGATATCTGATGTCTGATATATGAGTTACCTAACGGTAACAATACCCCCTATGCCCCCCTGGGGGGAATGGGTGGCCGCCCCGTTTCCCATTTCACCGATTTAAAGCGATTTTGGCGGCGATTGTCAATAAAGGCGGGAAAGGGTCAGGATTGGTGTTTGACCGACGTTAAAATAGCTTTGAGATAAGCAAAATCGGCTATGCTTCGATGGCCCCGCTGCCGAAGCCCCGGCTTAGATCGGTCAGGCCCCAAACCAGCGCGTCAAGGCGGTCTGGACTGGCTTCTTCGTCGTATCCGCAATAGTTGCACATCTGATCTTCCAGTATACCGAACCGCCCCACATGGTGAACGTTTTTTTGCTCATAGAGCGCGGCCACGGGTTCCGCGCGGGCAATCTTGCCGCGTGAAGCATGGACAGACCGGAAACTGATTGATTTATCGATGCCCCGCAATACGGCTTCCACCAGATCGCCGCCGTTGTTGGTTTCCGCTACCACCCGGTCGGCCCGGAATTCCTTGTAGGCATTGACCACGGCTGAACCCCATGTATTGGGGCTGCCGCGCAGCGAACGATCAGCCAGGACGTAATACTGCATAGTTCCGCGCTGGCGCTTCATGCCGGCAACGACGATGCCGGTTTCGTCGCTCTTTTTGGTGTTGGTTACGGCGGGGTCAACGGCGACGATAATGCGGTCGAGGTCAGGCGGGGCCGCGTTTGCGCGGTACGGTTCGATCATGCTCTCGTTCCACAGGGCGTTTTCGTTGTTGCCGCTCCAATGGCCGAGGAAGATATTGCGGTACTTGGATGGGTTTTCCGTTTTGCAGGTTTCCGCAAGCCGGATGAAGTCGTCGCTCAGGTTTTCGAGGTTGTCGAGGTACGACGTATGGATGTAGCAGGTGTCGCCGTGGTAGCCGTTGAAATCGTCCGGGATGTTGCGGTTCTTGAAAAACCGCTGGTATATCCAATGCGTTTTGTTGGTGGGGTTCAGGCTCAAGATGACCTGATTCGGCACTTCCTTGTCGCGCAAGCTGAGGTCGATCCGGTCGAATGTCGGTTCGTCAACCAGCTCCTGGGCTTCATCAATGATCGCATTGCCGATATTGGCGATGGATTTCAGCTTGGCTTCGTTGCTTTTCGTGCCGGTCTGAATCCCCCGGAAATAGATCATGCTGCCGGTGATCAGGTTCTTGATGTCGGTTTTGCCCTGTTGAATAAACCGGTCGTACCCCATCAGGCTCAGCTTTTCCGCAAACTCCGGTATGATTGACACATGGGCGCTGACGAGGGTTTGCCGCAGGTAGAGCAGGTTTTTGCGGATGGGCCGTATGATGTCGGTTCCGGCTTTGCAGGCAATGCCAAAGCTCTTGCCGCTGCCGCGCCCCCCGGTGACGATATAATAACGCACAGGACACTCGGGATTCCAGAGCGCCCTGTACTTGGGATGAAAATTGATTTGCCGTTCAATGGGCCTCACTTTTTACCGTCTTGCTTATCCGTGAAATTCAATACCGGTTGGAGCGGTTCCAGGTCAACCCCCACATTGATACGCTGTTTGCCGTACCCACGGGATTTGCCCTTGGCATCCAGGTAGTATGTCAATGCGTTCAGGCGGCTGCGGGGATCGGCGTTGGCTTGGGGATTCATCAGGTTCCGCAATTCATTCTCGGCATTGTCGAGCATAGTCTCGTTTTCCTCGTGGTAAACGTCTTTCAGCATTTGCGATTGCTTGATGCGCCGCCAGACCGTTACCCGGCTCACTTCGAGGGTACGGGCGATAAACGCCACATTGCCGAGGCTCCCCACTATAGCCTTGGCAATGGTTTCGTCGTCCAGATGGCCCCGGCGCTCCGGCTTTTCGCCTGCGCGCGCGGGAGGTTTCACTTTGCTACTTTTCGGCATAGAGGTAGCTCCATTGCTTGAACTCGTCAAAGACTTCCGAAGGGGCTTTCCCGTGGGTGTCGATCACTTTGCAATGAAATTCCCCGGTTTGGGCCAGCCGGTTGAAAACTCTCCTCGATGATACCACTTTGCCGCGCACTGCATCGTGATTGAACGGTTTGCCGCCGTTTCTGGCCGATACCCGTTCGAGACTGTCCTTGAGCGGCGTGTACAGATGGACGATTTCCACGCGGTAGCCATGCTGGTGTTTCATTTCAAGATAAAATTTCAACGGCCCATTCAGGAGCGCACTGATCAGGATACCTTCCATGATGATATTGATTTTCGGACGCTTCCGGGCAATGGACACGGCCAGATTATACATGGCCGGGGTCGATTTGATCCCGTCGCAGCCGCCGCAGTCGTTTTCGTATTTCCCCAAAGCTATAAGATTATTACTATATATACTACCGGTATACTTACCATAAGATATATCATTATATACAGTACCCCCGGTTCCAATGATGTTCCGGGCCAGCGTTGATTTGCCGGAACCGTTGGCCCCGGTGATAACGGTTAGTACCTTGTATTCGCCGCAGTCGGTCGGTTTGGCGGCGGTTGGGGTCTGTGCCGGGGTTGCGGGCGCGGCAGCCGCTTTCCTTACCACAGGAGCTATAACTTTGGCTTTATCCGCGTATTCATAGACCAGATCGCCGTTGCCGTCTTTGCCGTTCGGCACCATGATCGCTTCGAATAACCGGTACGGACTTTGCCCGGCTTGCGGATTGTTCCAGAGCCAGCGCATGTAGTCGGCCATCGTCATACCGGCGAATTTGGCCCGCCGTTCGCTGGAATTGCCGTTGAACCCTTCGGCCCGCGCCCACTGAAAGCCGCCGAGAAACATATCGATCTCCGCGCTGATGTCGTTGTAATGCACTTTGCCATTCTTCTTGGCTATCTGCAAGGCGTGGCACCACTGGCCCCGGCTGTAATTCCAGTTTTCCGGCAAACCGCAGCAGCAGCCGTTGTGGCACAGTTCCTTGAAATGCGCGTCGGACACGTAAAACCGCATGCCGATTTCGTCGCTCACCGCTTTCATCTTTTCGATGAACGGTTGCTTGACGTTCCGGTTCAGCCGCAGATATCCGGAACCCCGGCTGTACTTCTGGTAAAACGCCATCACGTCGAATCCGCACAGCTTATCGAACACCGGCATTTTTAATTTCAACACCGGGCTGCGCTGTTCCAGACAGAAAAACTCCGTGCTGAGCGCCCCGGCTCCGCGCCTGCCGGCTTCCCGGATCAGGTCGAGATAACTCGGCGTACTGACCCCGATGATAAAAGGCCGCAGCCGCAGCGTTACCCCGCCCGCGTTCAAGTTGGCGAACTTCTCTATGGCTTTCAACCGTTCGACCGGTGACGGCACCCCGGCCTCGATCACCCTGACTTTGGCCTCGTCCAGCGTGATGATGGAAAACTTCATGTTCCATTTCGGATTGTTCCTGAACAGCTCCGTATACCGCGGATCGTCCAGCCACCATGTCGCCTTGGTACTGAAACAAATCGGGTAATCAATCTCACGGAAAAACCGCAGCAGTTCCAACGTTACGCCCTGTTTGCGCTCGAACTCGTCGAATTGATCGCTCAGGCCGCCCCACTGGAAGACTTTGCGCTGCTGGATGTACGGCCAAAACTGGCTGCTGCCCGGCTCCGTGAAAATTCGCTTTACCCGCTGCACGTTGACCGGCGTTGCCGCTTTCCGCAGGTAATCGGCCTTGGCCCCGCCTATCGCCCGTTGGAACTGGCTGAAACAATACAAGCAACCGTAGCTGCAATTGCTGTAGGTGTCGAACGTCATCGGCATACTGCAATCGGCCACTTCGTTGCTCCATCGCGGACTGGAATAATGTTCACCCATTGAGTAGTTCCTCCAACGTATAAATGACTTTGTCAAGGCTGCTCAGACCCAGCAGCCGCGCCACTTCGTCCTCCTGGCCGCGCGGAAACGTGATCATCACCCTGCCGCTTTGGGTCTCGAAATCCCCCTCGATTTTGGGAAGCTCGGCGGGCTCCAGGCTGCCGGCTCCCTGCAATTCCGGCGGCAGATTGTTCGTTTCGGCATCCGCGCCGCCGTCATCCCCGCTGCCGCCGTCGAACGCCGCCGGGGTATTGTTCCATACGCCCGCCGGAATGCCCCATTCCCCGGCTTCCTGTTGCCCCCAATCTTCCTGCAGCAACGCAGCATTCCAACTGCTCGTATCGCTGGCGGCATTATCGGCCAACGCCAGTTTCTTGCGGCGCGGGTCGTCCGGGGCCATGTCTTTGCGTACCACCACCACCAGCTCGCTGCCGTCCGTTTCCACGGTCTTAATCTTGATTCCGCGCTTGGCGGCCTGCTCGTACACGCCATTCCCGGCAATGATGTTCCCCTTGGCATCGGCCACGATACTGCGCCCGGCCCCGCATTCATCGAGGCTGCGCCCGATAATCTGCTGGTTCCGCTCGTCGTGAACCCGGTAGTTGCGTTTGTCTTTTTTGAGTTTCATGTTGTTTCGGCTCCTTTGTTGTTTTATGTCAGAACGGAATACCATCTTCCGTTACCTGGCTCTCCTGCGCGGCCTCCGCTGGCTTCCCGGCATTGTCCCCGCCGCTGCTGATGAACTGCACCTCATCCGCAATCACTTTCAGGCGGCTCCGGTTGCCCCCCTCCTTGGCCTGCCAGTTATCCTGCTTCAAATATCCGCGCACCAGCGCACAGCCGCCTTTCAGCAAATGCCGCTGGCAGTTTTCGGCGGTACGGCCCCAGGCCACGACATCAATAAAACTGACCTCCTCTTTCCCCTTGGGAAATCGCTTTACGGCCAGCGTCATTTCACAGAACTTATCCCCCTGAGCGGAGGCGCGTAATTCGGGGTCACGGGTCAGGTTTCCCATGATCACACAGGTATTCAGGTTCGGCATTAAAATTCAAACTCCATTTGGTTATCGGTCGGTTGCAGGTTTTTATCCTCCTGAGTGATCTCGCTCAGGCGTTTGCAGCGGTATAGGTTGGCCCGCAGCAGCCCGGCCAGCTCAGGATGTTTCGCGCAACTGTCCACCAGTTTCCGGTGAATAGCCTGTCGGCTCACCTTGAAAACGCGGGCGGCTTGGCTGGCGTTCATCATATTGTCATTGAGTACGCTCAGCACTATGGCAAGGCTGTAATCGTCAATGCGGAGGAAAAATTCCAGCAAATGCTGCATGTCGTCGAGGGAATAAACCGGCCTTGTCCGGTCGTGCCGCTTCTCGTGATTCGCTGGCGGCGTTGCCACTTCCGAATTGTAGCTGAATTCGTCATAGCTGACCATGCCGAGGCGGGTTTCGCATTTGCTGCCGGGATTCTTTACACAGTACGCGCAGCTCCGGTAAAACTCGCAACTCTTGCACTGCGGTTGCTTGTCAAACAGTTTTGTATTTTCGAAACAACTGGGGCAATCATCCATAACTCCACCGTACTGTATATAAGATAATTTACTATGCGATATACATTATTGGATAATTTAGTAAATTCAAGGACGAAAATAAAAAAACTCCAACATTTACAAATGCTGGAGTTTGTACAGTAGTTTTAAGCTGCTATTTTTTCTTCAGTTTGAACATAATAATGGTTCTTCTACGTTTTGTGAAAAAAACGCTGGCTAACCGGAACCCCTTCGCAG
>JBEBRW010000043.1:0-48834 GCA_040394635.1 Victivallis vadensis
TCTTTTCAGCTTTGGCCTCCGTCCATCCTCATATCCTTAGGTTGACGCGTATGGGCGCTCGCCCGGACGCGGTCCAGCGCGCGGATAGCGCTGGCCGCCTCTAAGGCGGAATAAATGTAAGCCGCAGGCGCTATAAAGTAATCACAGCTCGCCTGAAAGCGAAATTGAACTGAAAAGATATAGCGGAAGCTATCTTTTCAGCTCAATACTGAGCGAAAAGGCGTCTTACAGCGTCAGCAGCAGATAAAAGACCGGGCGGCGGAGATTTTCTCCTTCCTCGATCATGTAGTTGAAACGCCCCTCGGCGGATTCCTTCAATGGGACCTCAATGCTGACGCCTTTGCCGTCCAGCTTCAGATTTCCGGTGATATCAAGCGTTTCACCGAAGACGCCGACACGTTCCGCTTTCTGCACGGATTTCAGTCCGGGAAATTCAAGCTTTATCATTTCCAGATTCTGCTTTTCGTGTTCTTCCAACGTCTTGCCGGTAAAGACCGACGCGACCAGAATCTGATTGCCGAATTTGAGCGCCGCGATCCGGTCGTCGCGCAATTGGAACTTGAGCTCAGGCGTACTCTTCACCTCCGGATAGGCCGCCAGCGGATGATCCTTGAAGATATCGCCGAGCGTTTTCAGGGCCTGACCGTGCGGGGTGAGGTTATTACCCGCCATCAGGTTCTTGCCGAAGCCGTAAACTTTCGGATCGTTCGGACTGCCGAGCGCGAAGAAGAACAGCTTGTAGCGGTCCACATAATCCCAGTTGTTGCTCAGCCCCCAGTACAGCACCGTCGGATAAATCGTGCCGACCGCGTAATATTTGCGGTGAAACACGATCTCCGTCTGCCATACGCCCATATCCGGACGGCCGTTTTCGGCGGCGTGACGCCGCAGATAGTCCATGCACCATTCCGGGAAGTAGTGAATATCCAGCACATCGATCGTATTCCAGGCCTTGTGCTTCGTGATCAGTCTGACCAGTTGATCGACCGAGCCGCACACCGGAAAACCGCCGTAAACAACCTTGCGACCGAGCCCGTGGATCACTTCCGCCGCCGGGGTATGGATGTTCTGCATATATTCATCCATCGGAGCATCGTAAAATCCGCTGCCCGGATGCGCTTCGTTCCAAATCTGGAAATACTCCAGATTGTACGGTTCCTGCGAGAGATCGGTGGCCACTTTGCGGATGAAATTTTTCCAGTTTTCATAATGCGCCGGGTCCAGCGGAATCTTCGGATTCTTCGCCTCGCTTTCCTTGACCTGAATCCATTCGTCCTTCTCTTTTTTGAACTCGACCACACGGTAAATGCCCGGCTTGTCGGCCGGGGTATAAACCTTGCGTTTGTTGCTCGTCTGAAAAATGTGTTCGCCCTTGATCGCGGCCCAGCCCGGCGCGTAGGCCAGGCACGGCAGGAACTTGATATTGGCGTCCAGGTTGCGCTTGATCGTGGCATACATCTTTTTCAAGTAGGCTTCGTTCCACTTGCCCTGCTCCGGCTCGGCGGCGGCCCAGCTGATGTCGATACGGTTCCACCCCAGCGAATTCTGCCACAAGTCAGTGGTCAGGTTCCCGCCCTGGCACGCCCCGGAGAAGTCGCGGAAACGGACTTCCACGGCCCCGAGCGTCAAACAAAATACGGCAATCAGTATGATAAATTTCATGGTATTCCTCTACTTCAAGGTTATCACGGTATAAAAGACCTGCGGCAGAAAGCTCTCCGGCATGTCGACGTATTGAAATTCTTTGTTGTCGGGTTCGCGGATCGGCACTTGTACCGTCAGGCCATTGCCCTTGACAATATACGGTTCGAGATTCAGAACCGAGCCATACATGCTGACGCGTTCGATTTTAGCGATATTTTCCGGCTTGATCTCGGGATATTTCAAGGTCAGCAGCGGATTGTCGTAATCGATATGAATCGTATCCAGATCACCGTTCCAGTTGACGAAGATTTTGGCGTTGTTGTTGTACAGCATATGACAAACGGTAATGATCTTGTTGCCGACCTTGAAACTCTCCATGGAGCTCAAGCGTTCGTCGAGCTCGAATTTAAGTTCCGGCACGCTGCTGACTTTGTCGTAAACATTCAGCTCGCCGCCGCCGAAAACCCGCCCCATGTTCTCGAGACTGCGTCCGCTCAGGTTCAATTCCTTGCCCAGCAGCAGACTGCGTTTGTAACCGTAGGCCTTGGGGTCGTTCGGCGAACCATAGGCGAAATAAAAACTCTTGTATTTGTCGCCATAACTCCAGTTGCGCTTCAGCCCCCAATAAAGCATTCGCGGGTAAAGGTTGCCGGCGAAATTCGGGTCCGTCGAAAAACCGATCTCCGTTTGCCAGATACCGATATGCTCGACCTTGCGCTTGGACGTCTCGCGGTAGAGATACTCCATCGCGGCCAGCGGGAAATAATGAAGGTCGAGAATATCAATGGTTTTCCATGCGTCATGACGGTCCAGCAGCTCGACGAATTCGCTCATCGGAGCGCCGCAGATCCAGCCGCCGTAGACGACTTTGCCCCCCAGTTCCTTGATGATTTTCGCCGCCGGCAGGTGAACGCGCTTGAAGTAGGTGTCCATATCGCCGTACCAGAACGAACTGGTCGGGTGCGCCTCGTTCCAGATCTGGAAGTACTCGACATTGTAGGGTTCGGCCCGCAGGAACGTCACCACTTTGCGGACATAATTTTCCCAATCCTTGACATGTTCCGCGCCCAGATAACGCTGGCTCATCCGTTTGGCATTGATCTTCCGTTCGGAGAACTTCACTTCGCGGTCATCCAGCTTGTTGAATAATTCCATCAGGAAACTGCCGTCCGCCTGGCGCTTGATCGTGTATTTGATCCGTCCCATGGTGAACTCCTGATCCGGCACCTCGCCCGCCGCCCACGGCACGGTATAATCCAGAATCGGCAGGAACTTGACGCCCTTTTTACTGGCTTCCAGAATCCGCTTGTCGGCATATTGCTTCAACTTCTCCTGGTTCCACTTGCCCTGCTCCGGCTCGTAGTGTTCCCAGCTCAGGTCAAAACGGTCCCAGCCGAGGGCACTCCCCCACAGCGGCTCCATCTGGATATTGCCATGGCACACGCCGGAAAAATTGCTGAAGGTTCGTCCTTCGTCCGCCATGACCAACGCGGCCAGGCTGCAAACAATTACTATAAACAGTTTTTTCATCAAAGATCATTTCCTCAAGGTTTAATGCTGTTATCGACTTTATTGAATGTTCTCAGGTAGTAGCGCTCGAAATACGGGCTGTAACTATTCGCCTTGGCCGCCAGCATATCGCTGCGGGTCCAGATTTCCACGTGACCGTCGGCATAGAGCGCATTGGCGCTGTTCCTGTGCTGAAGCTGAGCGCGCAATTCGGTAGCGACAGAGCCGTTGTTCTCGCCGTTGTTGCTGAAAAAATACATGCAGAGGTCGGCCGCAATCACATAGCCCGATTTCGCCTGGCTCAAGGCTACACCACTGTCGTCGCGATTGGCGCCAAACATATAAGCCATGACCTGCGGCTCCCTGTAATCACAAGCCTGCCGCGGCAGTGTATAACCCGCTGCGATATCGACGTTCCTGCCAGGATTCGCCTTGATCAAGCCGAATTCCCCGGCCCACTTCCGGTACTGGTAATCCGGAGCCATCACGGATTCGCAGTAAAATATTTTGGGGTTCTCGACATAGCCCAGCCCGTAAAGCATCCCCAACCCGACCCAGCCGGTTGTCCGGCGAACCCGCATATTGGTATTGAACTTCAACCCTGCCTTGTTGTCGTCGGCCACATACGATGCACAACCGACGCCGATCTGTTTCAAGTTATTGATGCAGGTCGTTCGCTTGGCCGACTCCCGGGCGCTGGCCAGTGCCGGCAACAGCATCGCCGCCAGTATCGCGATAATCGCAATCACTACCAGCAACTCTATCAGTGTAAATCTTTTTGCATTCATATCCAAAGCTCCTTATTTGGCTATCAGTTCCTGTATGACAAATCCGGGACATGCCGCGGTTGACTCGCGAATGAAAAAATCGGGCCTTACCAGCTTCCGTTCGCACTCCAGAGGCTCGGAAACCGCCAGGTTGCTTTTAATGATCCGTACCGTTTCGCGAACCATCAACCCCACATTGGTGCCGATGGAAGTCAGCGGCGGCGTATAGTAATCCAACCGCCAGGACTGGCCGATCGACACTACGCTCAAATCATGGGGAATCCGGATTCCGGCTTCGCTGCAGAAGCGGTAAATCGCCATGGCGCTGTCTTCGCACAGCGTGAACAACCCGGTAAACTCCGGTTTCCGGCTCTTGTAACGGCCCTTCAGCGTCTCATAGACCCGCGCCGGCGCAAAATCCCCACTGGTAATGCCGCAATCGATAATCTCCACGGAAACACCGTTCAAGTCACAGAACTGCTGAAACCCCTTGATCCGGGAACTGATCCCCTCGGTCCGCGGTTCCGAGATCACCACCGCCAGACGCTGGTGTCCCAACTCGATCAAATGATGCGCGGCCCGAGCCCCGCTGTATTCATTGTCCAGAGCCACGCAATTGACCGCCACCCCGGCCATGTCGCGGGCGAAAAACACATACGGCATCTGATGCGCATTCATCTGCCGGATCAATTCGGCGGAAACCATTTCCACATCATAGACCAGAACCACTGCATCCAACTTGCCCTTGAGCTTCTGCAGTTCCTGCGGCACACTGTCCTGCCAGTTGAAACGAAGCACTTCCAATTCATAACCCAGCTCAGAGGCCAAATCGAAAAAATGATGTTCGGCAAAGGTGTACCAGTCCGATTGCCAGTGCGGCAGCGCCAGGCAGATCACCGGCAAGGCGCCGTGGCGGTACTTCATCACTTCTTCGGTCACCAGCATTTCGCGCCGGGCATTCGGCAGCAGCAGGTTTTCCTCGACCAGACGCCGCACGGCGGCGGTCACCGTGGCCTGGCTCACCGAATAATCCGTCATGATCGTCCGGAAGGAGATGAACGGCGTACCGGGAGCACACTCGATCACGTGCTCTTTCAGTTTCCCGTACAATCTTTCTGCTTTGGTCATATTTCATCTCCTGTATCTATACATAATTATACTGTATCGACACAGAAAAGTCAATAGCGATTCAGAGAATTTCCGGGAAAATTTTATGGGACCTATGAAACCTATAAGAAAAAGACAAGAAAGCCGATGGTCATTTTCCCATGAGTCACATGCGTCCCATTTGTCTCATTACTTCACCGGCTGCAGTTCCACGTGGAACTGGGTCTGGTCCAGCGACCAGGCGCCGGCCGAAAACAACCCCAGCCCGGGAACCAGAAAAATGAAAATGCCGATGGTATCCAGCACCCCGGTAAAGTTCATCGAGTGCCCGACATTGTTGACGTAATTATAATATCCGGCCTTTGAACCCTGAATCGTCAGCGGCTGATCGCGCCGGACGTAAATTTTGGCCGGAGCCATCACGGTGGTGCCGTTGACCATCAGCACGGTGTCATGCGGACTGGCCGTGATACTGATCTCCTGGGTATTGGAACGGAAGATGGAGCATCCGGTACAAGACAGCGCCAATACCGATGCCGACAACACATAAGCAACAAACCTCTTCATTTTTTCCTCTTCATTTTCTCTCAATTAAACAAAAAAGCCCGGAAAGAGAGTTTCGTCTCTTCCCGGGCGTCGATTCAGAAAAACCGTTATGCCTGGACCTTGGCGCACAGGTTTTTGAATTCCTGCGGTTCGAAAACGGCCAGGTCGGCGAGAACTTTGCGGTTCAGGTCGATGTTAGCCTTTTTCAGCCCGTTGATAAACTGGCTGTAGGTCGTGCCGTTCAGACGGCAAGCGGCATTGATACGCACGGTCCAGAGACGGCGGTACTGCTGTTTTTTCTGTTTGCGGCCACGGTAAGCGTGGCTGTTCGCCTTGTCGACGGCATCGTAAGCTACGCGAATAGTCTTACTACTGCGGCCGTAAAAGCCTTTGGCTCTCTCCAGAACGCGACGGCGGCGTCTGCGTGAAGGAACGGATGCTGTTACTCTCATGGTTCCTCTCCTCCTTACTTCAGGCCGTAAGGCAGGGCAGCCTTGATGCGGTTACGTTCTGTCGATTTGACTTCCCCGTCCTGTCCGAGACGGCGTTTCTGTTTCGGCGACTTGCCGGTCATCAAGTGACGGGCACCCGCTTTGAAACGGCGGAATTTGCCGGTACCGGTCTGCTTCAACCGTTTGGCGGCACATTTCCTTGTTTTCATTTTCGGCATAGTTGGTTCCTCCTTTGGAGTTTAATGTTATCAACCGGCGCGGCCTATGCCACTAGCCCATCACCGGGACCCAATATCGCGGAATTACTCTTCCGCGTTATCTTCTACCTCGACGTTCTCGATATCGTCGATTTCAACGTCGTCAATATCGGCCACCTCATCCGTCTCGCCGCCGCCTTTCGGCTTGGTTTTACCCTTCTGCTGCTTGACCGGGTTGAAGTGTATGATAATCGTACGCCCGTTCAACTTCGGGATTTCATCCGTGGTACCGAATTCCTTCAGCTCCTCGGTGATTTTGGCAATCAGCTCAAAACCAATCTCCTGATGCTGCATCTCGCGGCCACGAAATGAAAGCGCGACTTTTAATTTATTCCCTTTTTCCAGAAATTCAATCCCATGATTCATTTTTGTTTCATAATCATGCTTGTCAATATTGACATGGAACTGGATTTCCTTGACCTTCTGCGTAATATTGTTCTTTTTTTGAGCTTTCAGATTTTTCTTCTGCTCAAAAACAAGCTTACCGAAGTCCATGACACGGCATACCGGCGGACTGGATTTGTCCGCCACCAGCACCAAGTCGAGCTTGGCGTCGTTTGCGCGCTGTCTGGCGTCGGTATAACTTACGATTCCGACCTGCTCTCCTCCGGCATCGATCAGGCGAACCTCGCGATGCGGGAAGGCCTCTCCTGGCTTAATCAGCTTAGCGATGTTATTACCCTCCAAGTAATTTTTGTTTCGCAACCATCCGCCGGCAACAGCCGACCGGATTTATTAACTATTAAAATTAGCACACTTTATGATCAATTTCAAATCGCATTTTCTCGGCAATTTGATCAATATTCATTTCGCCGATCTGTCCTTCGCGGCGCGAACGGACCGCCATGGTGCCATTTTCCACTTCGCGCTCACCGATCACCAGCATGTACTGGATACGCTCGTTGCGGGCGTCTTTGATCTTGGCATTGACGCTTTCCGAGCGGCTGTCCAGCGATACCCGGAAACCGCGTTTCTTGAGCTCAATTTCAACCTGTTTGGCGAAATCGTGCTGACGGTCCGTGATCGGCATGATCCGGGCCTGTTCCGGGGCCAGCCACAGCGGAAACGCTCCGGCATAATGCTCGGTCAGCACCCCGAAAAAGCGCTCGATCGAACCCAGCAGCGCGCGGTGAACCATGAACGGACGGTGTTTCCGGCCGTCTTCGCCGATATAGGTCATGTCGAAACGCTCCGGCAGATTGAAGTCGAACTGAATCGTCGAGGTCTGCCATTCGCGGCCGATCGCGTCTTTGATCTTCAGGTCGATTTTCGGCCCGTAGAACGCGCCGCCGCCTTCGTCCACCTCGCAGACCAACCCGATCTTGTCGACCGCCTTCTTCAGCGACTGAATCGCGATATCCCAGCGTTCCGGCTCGCCCACCGCTTTTTCCGGGCGGGTCGAGAGGTACGGCTTGATTTCCTTGAACCCGAAGTCCTTCCAGACCTGCAGACTGAAACGGATCACTTCGGCGATTTCGTCCTCGATCTGCTCCGGCGTACAGATAATGTGAGCATCGTCCTGGGTGAACCCGCGAACGCGCAGCAGACCGTGCAGCGTTCCGCTCTTTTCATAACGGTACACCGTGCCCAGCTCGCACCAGCGCAACGGCAGTTCGCGGTACGAACGCAGACGCGAACGGTAGATTTCGATATGGAACGGGCAGTTCATCGGCTTGACATAGTAGTCCTGCTCGTCGATCTCCATCGGCGAATACATCGAATCCTTGTAGAATCCGAGGTGGCCGCTGGTTTCCCAGAGCGTGCTGCGCCCGATGTGCGGCGTGAAGATCATTTCATAACCGTTCTGGTAATGCGACTCGCGCCAGTAGTTTTCGAACGTATAGCGGATGAACGCGCCTTTCGGGTGCCAGAGCACCAGGCCGGGCCCGACCATGTCGGACATGCTGAAAAGATCCAGCTCTTTGCCGAGCTTGCGGTGGTCGCGCTTCTTCGCTTCTTCCAGCATCTGGAAGTAATCGTGCATGGCTTTCTTATCTTCAAAAGCCGTGCCGTAAATGCGCTGCAGCATCGGGTTCTTCTCGTCGCCGCGATAATACGAACCGGCGATCGACAACAGCTTGAACGCCTGCAGCTGGCCGGAGTTCTCCACGTGCGGCCCACGGCACAGATCCATGAAATCGCCGAGCTTGTAGAACGAAATAACCTGTCCTTCCGGCACATCGGCCAGACGTTCCAGCTTGTAGGTTTGTCCTTTTTCCTTCAGCATGGCCTCGGCTTCCGCGCGGGAGAGTTCGAGACGCTCGAAGGGCAGCCGCTTGTTGACCAGCGTGCGCATGGTTTCTTCGATGGTTTCCAGGTCTTCCGGAGTCAAACGGTGTGTCATATCGAAATCGTAATAGAACCCGTCATCAGTAGCCGGGCCGATGTCAAATTTTACATCCTGATACAATTCCTGCACCGCGGCGGCCATCAAGTGAGCCGCGCTGTGGCGCAACGTTTCCAGATCAAACTTAGCCATACGAACCTCTTTTATCTATAAACTCTTAACTCTTAACTCTTAACTCTTAACTCTTAACTAAAAAAGTTCCAATTGTTCCGGCGGAGGCTCAATAATATCCCTCACCGGCGCAAAACTTTTCCTGTGCCAGGGACAGACACCCAGCGTTTTCAACGCCTCCAGGTGGCTCTCCGTGCCATAACCCATGTTATGCTCAAAACCATATCCGGGGTATTCCTCCGCCAGACGCACCATCAATTCGTCGCGGTACACCTTGGCCAGAATACTCGCCGCCGCAATGCTGGCCGATTTCGCATCGCCTTTGACCAGGGCCAGACACGGCATCTCAAAACCCGGCACCGGCAAACCGTCGATCAGCAGATAGTCGATCCCGGCAATCTGTTGCACCGCCAGCCGCATGGCCTGACGCGACGCCTGCAAAATATTCATCCGGTCGATATCCTCGACCGACATTTCCGCGATCCCCCAGCGTACACCCGGTACCGCCAGAATCGCTTCGCGCAACTCAACGCGCTGTTTTTCAGTCAACTTCTTGGAGTCGTTCACCGCCGGAATCCGTGCGCCCTGCGGAAAAACCACCGCAGCCGCCACCACCGGCCCCGCCAGGGGCCCGCGCCCGACTTCATCGACCCCGCCGACAAATGAAAACCCCTCGGCCCAGAATTTGCGTTCGTGAGCGAGGAGTTTGTCGTTTTTGGAAAGGTATTCCATCAATCAGAGGAAGAAAAAACTCAATCTTTCTTGTCTTTGATTTTCGCAGCCTTACCGATCTTGTCGCGCAGATAGTAGAGCTTGGCACGGCGGACTTCGCCGCGGCGCATCACTTCAATCTTCGACAAACGGGGGCTGTTGATCGGGAATACACGCTCAACTCCCTGCCCGGACTGAACGCGGCGGAGTGTGAATGATTCCTGGATGGCGCCGCCGCTGCGGGCGATGCAAACCCCGGTAAAAGCCTGAATACGCTCATTACCGCCTTCAACGATACGCACATACACTTTCAGGGTATCACCGACATTGAAGTCGGGATGAGTGTGGGTGCACTGCTCCTTATTGATCTTGTCCATTACGTTCATACTTGTTTCTCCAAGTTTATTTTTCTTCTTCGTTTAATAAATCCGGCCGCAACTTGCGCGTCAGCTCTACAGACTGCCGTTTGCGCCAAGCGGCTATTTCCGCGTGGTTGCCCGACAATAAAACCTCGGGCACGGTCATCCCGCGGAACTCCGCGGGGCGCGTATACTGCGGGTATTCCAGAAGGTTGGCGCTGAACGATTCATCGGCACTCGATTCATCGCAGCCCAGCACTCCGGGCAATAACCGGACCACGGCATCGGCAATCACCATTGCCGCCAGGTTGCCGCTGGTCAATACATAATCACCGATCGAGATCTCCAAATCCACCAGCGTCCGCACCCGCTCGTCGACACCTTCGTAATGTCCGCAGATCACAATGATATGCGGCACCACCGTCAACTCGCGCGCCGTCTGCTGGTCGAACCTCTTGCCGCGCGGCCCGGTCAACACCACCAGGCTTTCCGGCTGCCGGAGCGCTTCCACCGCCTCAAAAAGAGGTTCCGGCTTCATCAGCATCCCGGGACCGCCGCCAAAAGGGGCATCGTCCACTGTTCCGCGGCGGTCATGCGTGTAATCACGCAGGTTCACCGTGTTGATCTCAACCAAACCCTGTTTCCTGGCCCTGCCGATGATGCTTTCATTCAGCGGAGCGAAAATTTCCGGAAACAGAGTTATGATATCAATGCGCAATATATCAATCAACCACTTCGACTGACACTTTTTCATGCAGACGACCCGCAGCACCGCTGACCAGAGCGCGGATGGCCATAATGGTCTTGCCGTGCTTGCCGACGATCTTGCCGATGTCTTCTTTTTTGCAGTCGATCTTTATTATTTTCGAATCACTTCCCGATTCGGAGGTCACCTTGACCAACTCGGGACTATCCACCAGAGCCTTGACGACGTAGTCGACGAAGCTTTCCAGGTCCTTCAAACTGCCGGAGCCGGAAGCGGTGGATGTCACCGCGGCCGATTTACTGCCGGAGCCGCTATTGCTGCTGGAGGCTGTATCTCCGGACTGGCCGGTGAAGAGTTTAAATAATGACTTTAACATGCCGATTCCTTAATTCAACATTATTCAGCGGGAGCGGCTTCAGCGGCCTTGGCAGCTTCTTCAGCAGCTTTGGCGGCAGCGGCTTCAGCGGCGGCTTTCTTGGCGGCTTCTTCAGCAGCCTTCTTTTCCGCTTCAAGCTTGGCCTTGGCTTTCTTGTTCAATGTCGGTTTCTTTTCCTTGTCGCCCAGCTTGCGGCCTTCTTCGGCGCGCTTGGCAATCAGTTCCACCGTTTCGGTCGGCAAAGCACCTACGCCGATCCAATACTTATAGCGTTCCATATTCAGGTTTTCATTTTTGTGCTTGGGATCATAGAGACCGAGCTCTTCGATCGCCTTGCCGTCTCTGGCGCAGCGGATATCCATCACGACAATACGAAAGCAATGGTTGTTGCGGGTTCCGGTTCTCTTTAATCTGATTTTAACAGACATTTCTTCAGACCTCTTTTAAAATTTCTCTTCGATTTTCCTGTACTTCCCCCGGATTACCGCACAGCCAGCCGCAAATATCAAATTGTTTGCCAAGCGGAAATCCAACTTAAAGAAACATTAATATACCCGAACTTCCCTACTCTTCAAATCAAATTCAGCAAATTTTTCGACTTTTTTCGGGGAAGTATGGGACTCATGAGACAGATGGGACGGATGAGACTCAACTCCCATTCGTCTCATGCGTCCTATCCGTCCCATTAAATTCTCAAAGGAAAAACCGCCGCCGCATTTGCTTTTTCAGGGTTTTACAGCTATGTTTAATTTTAGTAAACTTTTTAATAAACAACGGAGTTTTCATGTTTGATCTGAAGAAAATCCGCCATGTGGTCATGGATATGGACGGCACCATTTACCGCGGCCGGGAACTCTTTCCGACTACGTTGCCATTTCTGGAATTGCTGCGCGAGAAGGGCATCGGATTCTCGTTTCTGACCAATAATTCGTCGCGCAGTATCGATGTCTATATGCATCATCTCGAGGAATTCGGCATTTTCATTAACCGCGAACAAATGATTTCCTCCACCATCAATACCGTGGACTATCTGCGGACGAATCATCCGGACGTCAAGCTGCTGTTCATGCTCGGCACGGAATCGTTTCGCAAAGAAATGGCCGGGCATGGATTCGCCGACGCCGCGCTCGATGAGGAGCCGCAGGCCGTGGTGACCGCATTCGACACCGATCTTCGTTATGAGCGCCTGTGCAAGGCGGCGTGGTGGATCAAGCAGGGCAAGCTCTGGATCGCCACCCATCCCGACCTGGAGTGCCCGACCGAGAAACCCACGACGCTGGTCGACTGCGGCTCGATTACCGCCTGCCTCGAAAAAGTTTCCGGGCGCAGCGCCATCGTGCTCGGCAAGCCGAACCGCAGCATGTTGGACACGATCATGCATCAGCATCACCTCCAACCGGACGAAATGGTCATGTGCGGCGACCGCATGTACACCGACATCCAGCTGGCGGTCAATGCCGCCGTTCCCGGCGTTCTGATCAGCCCCCTCCCCCATGAAAAAATAGAGAATAATCTGGCCGATCTCACCATCCCCGATCTCGGAGTGCTGGGGCATATGTTGACAAATATCTCATAAATGATATTGCATTTTTGTAATATTAGTGGTAAATTACCGTTTAATAAAAAAACGGAGATATTTTAACATATGAGCAAAGAAGAATTGAAGGAATCCGCTGAAATGCCGGAAGAGACGCCGGTCGAAGAGATCCTGGAAGCCGCCCCGGAAATGGAAATAGTCGAGGAAGATGTGACCGCGCAGCTCCGCAATGAGCTCGAGGAAGAAAAAGATAAATATCTGCGCCTGATGGCCGATTTCCAGAATTACCGCAAACGCGTGTCCAAGGAACTCAGCGCCGCACGGCTGCAGGGGCTTTATGAGACGATTACCCCGTTCATTCAGGTGTTCGATTATTTCCAGATGGCGACCAAGGCGGCGGAAACGTCGGACAATATCGGCGCCATCCGCAACGGCATGGACATGATCGCCAAAGAATACAAAAAAGCGCTGGACGAATTGAGCGTCACCGCGATCGACGCGATCGGCCAGCAGTTCGACCCCGAACTCCACGAGGCAGTGGCGCACGAGGCGTCCGACGCCCCCGAAGGGCAGATTGTCAAACAGTGGAACTGCGGGTACCGGCTCGGCGAACGGCTGTTGCGGCCGGCCAAAGTGGTGGTCAGCAGCGGCCCGGCCAAAGAAAGCGACGGAGAATAACAGAAGATGGCAGACAGAGATTATTATGAGGTCCTCGGCGTCAGCAAGACGGCCACGCCCGAGGAGCTGAAAAAAGCATATCGCAAACTGGCGGTCCAGTATCACCCCGACCGCAACCCCGGCAACGCCGAGGCGGAAGAGAAGTTCAAGGAACTGGCCAAAGCTTATGAAGTTTTGAGCGATCCGGATAAACGCAAACGCTACGACCAGTTCGGCGCGGACGCCTTCAGCGGCGCGGCCGGCGGTTATGGCGGCGGCGGTTACGGCGGCTTCAGTGCCGAAGACATTTTCAGCCAGGTTTTCGGCGGCGGCGGTGGCGGCGGCGGTTCGATTTTCGAAGAATTCTTCGGCGGCGGCCGGCGGCGCTCGCCCAACGCGGCGCGCCATGGCAACGACCTGCGCTATGACTTGCAGATCGATTTTATCGATGCCGTGTTCGGCGTCGACAAGGAAATCAGCATTACCAAGATGGGTACCTGCGAGTCCTGCCACGGCAGCGGTGCCGAGAGCGATTCCACCAAGACCACCTGCTCCCAGTGCCACGGCAGCGGACAGGTCGTCATGCAGCAGGGATTTTTCAGCGTCAGCCAGGAGTGCCCGCGCTGCCACGGTACCGGCCAGATCATCAGCAAACCGTGCAAGAAGTGCGGCAGCTCCGGCCAGACCCAGGAAAAGAAGAACCTCAAGGTCCACATCCCCCCGGGCGTGGATACCGGTTCGCGCCTGCGCGTGTCCGGTGAAGGTGAAGGCGGCGTGCGCGGCGGCTCCCCCGGCGATCTGTACGTGGTGATCCACGTCCGTGAACACGAGCTTTTCAAGCGCCATGGCGACGATATCCAGTGCGACCTGCCGATTCCGCTGTCGACCGCGATCCTCGGCGGCACCGTCGACGTCCCGACCGTCACCGGCAAAGCCAAGATGAAAATCAAGGAAGGCACCCAGAACAATTCGATCCTGCGCCTTCAGGGCAAGGGCATGCCGTCCCTGCGCGGCGGCAGACGCGGCGACATGTACGTGAAAATCGTCACCGAAATCCCCTCGTCGCTGACCTCCGAGCAGCGCAAGGCCCTGGAAAAATTCGATTCACTGCTGCAGGACAAAAACAATCCGCTGCAGAATGATTTCAAACGCAAAGCCGCGCCGTTTCTCGGCGAACAATAACGATAATTCATGAGCAAAAAAGAAACATCCGGTGGCAATGACGTCCTGGCGACCAATCGCAAGGCCGGCCACGACTATACCATCCTCGAAAAACTCGAGGCTGGAATCAAGCTCACCGGCACCGAGGTCAAGAGCTGCCGCGCCCGCGGCATCTCCATGGCCGATGCTTACGTGAAGATCGAAAATGGCCAGGCCTGGCTGCTGAATGTCCATATCGCCGCCTACGACCATGGCGGCTTGTTCAATCACGACACCAAGCGCCTGAAACAGCTGCTGCTCCACAAAAGCGAAATCCTGCGCCTGTCGCAGCAGATCTCCCAGAAGGGCTGCACCGTGGTACCGCTGGGGTTTTACCTGAAGCACGGCCTGATCAAAGTATCGCTGGCCCTGTGCAAAGGCAAAACTTTTGAGGACAAACGCGATACACTGCGCAAGAAACAATCGGAAATGGATACCAAGCGCGCCATCAGCGACGCCATGAAACGCTAAGAGAGGTTCTCCATGAAAAGAACGGGATTGGCAACAGCAGCGATTGCAATGCTTCTGCTTCTCTGCTCCTGCGCCTCCAGCGACCGCATGATGCGCCTCTCGCCCATGAACACCGGTTACGCCGTCCCCAGAATCAATCTCGACAAAAATCTGGTCAACCTCTGGCCGTTCTACTACAATGACAACCAATTCATGACCGTCCTCTGGCCGATGTTCGACTTCGACGACAAAGGCTTCGCCATCCGCCCGTTTTACAACAAGGAAGGATATTACCATTCAATATTGTTCCCCCTCTCGTCATGGAACACCATACCCGGAACGCCGGAGCCGCATACCGGTCCGTATACAAAGCCGTCACTGGATAATAAACGCAGCGGTTATGCCCTTAATGTGCTATGGAGTCCCGGTGCGATCTCCATAATTCCATTTTTCTTTCTGGATATGCATGGTGTAGCTGTGCCTCCATTATTTATGCTGCGTCACAGTAATTTCACCTGGATCATGCCGGTATATTGGACGAAGGAGAAAGCGTTCGGGGCCTTTCCGCTCTTTTACTATAAGCCGGACAGTTATTTCAGCGCCCTGTTTCCGTTTTCTTATTTCGATAAGGACAAAGGATGGGTTCTGAATACCTATTGGGACAAGAAAACTCTGGCCTTCTTCCCGGTGTTTACTTCGCAGCCCGATTTCAAGCAGTTTCTGAACATTTACTGGCGTTATACGGAAGAGGGCGAACTGGACAATTACGGGTTTTTCCCGCTGTTTCACCACGATCCGGGGTTCCGGCACTGGCTGGCGCCGCTGTATTATTACCATACCAACAATAATGTCGACACGTTGATCACCCCGCTCTTCGGTTATACCAAATCCCCGGATAAACTCAAAATGCTGAGCATCCTCACCGCGGCCTATTACTCCAGCGACGATGACGACGAACAAGTCCGGGCCATCTGCTGGCCGCTGTTTTTCCATGAGTTGAAGAACAATCGCGAACGCTATCACCTCCTGCCGTTTTACTCCTACGATACCGGCTGGCCGGCACTGGTCAACTGGACCGACGACGAACCGATCAACAACGGCCTCCGCGACAATTTCAATATCCTCGGCCCGCTGGGTTATCAGAACACCTACCGGGTTTATCAGCCGTCCTATCAGATTCCCAAATCCGCCAGAATTCCCTCGGGCAAAGCCGTCCGCAACATCTCCAAACAGGACGAGGACGACAGCATCCTGCTCGGCCTCTCCGGCTGGGGCACGGAACGCTACCTGAGCTGGAAACCGGAGTACGAGACCCAACTCTCCAAACTGGCCGCGCTCTGGGGCTACCGGACCGCCGACGCCAATGTAAACCTCCACACCATGCCGCAGGAACAGAAAGACAAACTGATCGCCGAAATTCTCGCTCAATTCCCGGAGATTCCCGTCGGTGCCAAGCAGGAAGAAGCCATCCGCATCCTGCTGGAGAAATACACCGTCGGCAGCGAAAGTAACTACCATCAATTGCTGCCGTTTTACCGCTACCGCAGTTATCAGGACAACTACCACTGGTCGGTGCTGTTTTACCTGCTGGCCAACGGCTACCGGGACGAAGAGGCCAGGGGACTGCGCATCAATCCGTTTTTCTCGTACAAAACCGGCCCCGGAATGTTTCACCTGTCGATCTTCTGGCCGCTTTTCCAATACCGGCGGCTCCAGGGCGAGGATTACCAGTGGCACACGCTGTTTTTCCTGGCCCGCGGCGAAAAAAACGGCAATGACCGTGATTTCCAGATTCTGCGCTATCTCTACCGCCATACGGTGGAGGGCGACGCCGAACAGTACTCCGTTTTCCCGTTTATCAGTTACCGGAAGGATAAGGAAAAGAAACAGTTTTCGTTCCTCTGGCGCATTTTCAATTATGAGAAAAGCGACAAGCAGACTTCCGGTCACATCTTCTTTATCCCATGGTGATTTATACTCAGTAAGGGTGAAAATTTAAAATTGGCGAGGAGGATTTGAATAGTGATTTTTTTTGATACGAATGAAGCCCGATGCGGGCATCGGGCAAATGAGCAGCGAAAAAAAGCGCTGTTCAAGCCCCTCGTCCCTGTAGGATTGCAGTCTTCCCGGCCCGTTTTTTCGCCTTGCCAATTCTTCGATACTACAGTATCGGTGAACCGTCAAAACGAAAACCCGAACCGGCAATCTCTGCAACCAATTTCAAATTTTAACCCTAATTGAGTATACAATGGCAGCAACCGTATTTTCCGGCAATGAATTATCGTTAAGCATCGGCAATCAGATTCTCCTCGACAACACCGCGCTCTCCATTTTCGAGGGCGAACGAGTGGCGCTGGTCGGGCGCAACGGCAGCGGCAAATCCACCTTGATGCGGATTCTGGCCGGCAAGGAAATCGCGCCGCAGGGCACGCTGGCTTTCGCCCGCAACCTCCGGGTGGCCTACCTGCCGCAGGAATTCACCATCGACGAGAGCCGCAGCGTGCTCGAATACATCCACGGCGGCCTCGGCTATTTCGAGGAACTGCTGCGGCGCTACGAGAAATCCCCGCACGACGAAGTTCTGGAAGCGGAAATCAAAAAGCACAACGCCTGGAACCTCGACAACAAAATCACCACCGTCATGGAAAAACTGAACATCCCGCCCGGCGAACGCCTCTGCGCCGAGCTCTCCGGTGGCGAAAAGCGCCGCGTGGCCCTCGCCGCCGCCGTGGTCGGCGAACCCGATCTGCTGCTGCTCGACGAACCCACCAACCATCTCGACGCCGAGACCGTGGTGTGGATCGAAAACTTCCTCGCGTCGTACCGCGGCACCTGCATGTTCGTGACCCACGACCGCTACTTCCTCGATCGCGTCGCCACCCGGATCATCGAGCTCAGCAACGGCAAGATTTATTCCTACGACGGCAGCTATGCGGATTTCCTCGAGGCCAAGGCCGAGCGCGAATACGCCGAGGACGAGCAGGAGGCGCGCCGGCAGGCTTTCCTGCGCTCCGAAGTGGAGTGGGTCCGGCGCTCGCCCAAGGCGCGGTTGAAGCGCAACCTCGGGCGCGTCAAACGTTACGACGAAATCATCTCGCAGAGCGGCCCCGCCCGCGACCGCGAGATCGACCTGGTCATCCCGGACGCCTCGCACCTCGGCAACAAAACGATCTCACTGCAGAATATCTCGCTGTCGTTCGGCGACCGCTGTCTTTTCAAAGACTTCAATTTCGAGTTCGAGCCCGGCAGCCGGGTGGGCATCATCGGCGCCAACGGCACCGGCAAAACCAGTCTGCTGAAAATCATCACCGGACAGCTCGAGTCGACCACCGGCAAGGTCGAAATCGCGCCGCTGGTCGAGTTCAACTACGTCGACCAGAACCGCATGAGCCTGAACCCGGAACTCACCGTTTTCGACGAAATCGGCGAAGGCAACCAGTTCACCATGGTCGGCGACCGCAAAGTCAGCGTATGGACCTATCTGCGCAAATTCCTTTTTGCCGATGACCGGATCAACACCCGGGTCGACCGTCTCTCCGGCGGCGAGCGCGCCCGGCTGATGCTGGCGAAAATCCTCAAGCGAGGCGGCAACTTCCTGATCCTCGACGAACCGACCAACGACCTCGACCTGCCGACCCTGCGCCTGCTGGAAGAAGCTCTGGCGGCGTATCAGGGCTGCGTGGTGGTGGTCAGCCACGACCGTTATTTCCTGAACCGTGTCTGTACCTCGATGGTCGCACTGGACGGCCAGGGCAACATCACCAGCGGCGTCGGCGACTTCGATTATTTCACCAGCAAAATAAAAGCCGCGACGACAACCCCTGCCCCGCCCAAACCGGTCAGCACCGCCCCGGCCCCCGAAGCCCCCAAACAGCGCAAAATGACCTGGAAAGAACAGCAGGAACTCGCCGGCATGGAAGACAAGATTGCCGCGACCGAAGCCCGCATCGGCGAGCTGGAAGCACTTTTCATCACCCCCGATTTCTACGAAAAATACGGCACTCAAACCAGCGAACTCACCGCCGAGCTCGAAGCCGAAAAGGCCAAACTCGAAACCCTGTTCGACCGCTGGGAAGAGCTGGAAGAGTTAAGAGTTAAGAGTTAAGAAAGAAGAAATAAAGAAACCCGTCGCCGGGCGTATGCTCAGTGACGGGTTATTTCTCTTAACTCTTAACTCTTAACTCTTTGGTTTCCCTTTGATCCGTTTTTCGACCCAGGGCGGGGGAGGAGCCGTTTTCTTCTTTTTGGACTTTTTGTCGGAAGCCGTTTTCTTGACGAAGTCCGCTTTTTTGGGCGGGAACGGTTTCTTTTTGGGCTTTTTGTCGAAATCCGCTTTCTTGGCGGGGAACGGTTTCTTTTCGCCTTCGGATTCGTTTTTTTCCTCAGTGACCGGTTTGGGTTTGTGGAATTTCGCCGGGGCCTCTTCCTCGCGGGCCGATCGGGGCCTGAAGGGTCTCGCCGGGGCTTCTCCCTCACGGGCGAATCGGGGTCTGTGGGTTCTCGCCGGGGCGTCTTCGCCCTCTTCATGCTCGGAATCACGGGCAACGTCCATGAAAGGAGCTTTGCCGGGGCCGAAATGCCGGAACGCATCCACCAGTTTCCGCACGTGTCCGGAGTTCACGTTGATGAATGAGAATTTATCAAAACAGTCGATACGGCCGAGCTGGCTGCTGCGAATGCCGGTCTTTTCCCAGATCAAATCGAGGATTTTGCCGGGGCCGAAACCGTCATGCTTGCCGGCGGCGACAAACAGGCGCACCTGCGAACCGTCCTCAACATCCTGTGCGCCGAGCGGTTTATCCGAAGCGAGTTCAGTATAGCTCTCCGGCAACATCTCTTTTTCGTAAGTCATGCGCAGGATGGCGGCGACCAGCTCGACAGTGTTGATTTCGTCCAGCAGTTCCTCGGCGAAGTTCAGGTAATCCAGATGGATCTCACGGGCGATGATATCGCGGAGCGAAGCCAGGGCGCGCTCTTTTTTGCGTTTGACGATGTCCACGGGGGACGGCAGCTTGCATTTCTGAATCTCGACCTTGAGCTCGCGCTTGATCTGGTTGAGCCTGCGGGTTTCGGAGGGGGTGACGAAGGTGATGGCCTTGCCCGCCTTGCCCGCGCGACCGGTACGGCCGATACGGTGCACGTAGGCTTCGGTGGTCTGCGGAATCGAGAAGTTGATGACATGGGTCAGGTCGTTCACGTCGATCCCGCGCGCCGCCACGTCGGTGGCGATCAGCAGCAGGAATTTGCGCCGTTTGAAGCGGTCGATGACCTTGGTCCGCTGCGCCTGGGCGATATCGCCATGCAGCGCTTCCACGGCGTAACCGCGCTCGCTGAGCCGGGCGGTCAGGTCGTCCACGTCGCTTTTGGTCCGGCAGAACACCATGCCGTACATATTGAGTTCGATATCGATAATCCGGCTCAGGGCATCGAGCTTGTGCTCGCGGCGGACTTCGTAGCAGACCTGTTCGGTGGATTCCACCGTGGCCTGTTTATGCGCCACGGCCACCAGTTCATATTCGCGCATGAACTTGGAGGCGATATTCAGAATGGGCTTCGGCATGGTGGCGGAAAACATCAGCATCCGCTTGTCGGCGGGCGTTTCCGCGAGAATCGATTCCATGTCTTCGAGGAACCCCATATTCAACATTTCGTCGGCCTCGTCGAGCACGGCGAAGGTCACTTGCTTCAGGTCGAGCGCGCCGCGCCGCATCAGGTCCATGACGCGCCCGGGGGTGCCGACAACGATGTCCACGCCCTGGCCCAGCTTTCGCAGTTGCAGCTCGATCGACGAACCGCCGTATACCGTCAGGATGGACAACTCGCGCCCGCCCTTCAGGGAGTTCAACTCATCGCCGATCTGCATGGTCAGCTCGCGGGTCGGGGAGAGGATAACCGCCTGGACATGGTCAAGACCGGGCGTGATGATTTCGATGATGGGAATACCGAACGCGGCGGTTTTGCCGGTGCCGGTCTGCGCCTGGCCGATCACGTCGCATTTGCCGCTCAAGAGAAGCGGAATCGCGGCGGCCTGAATCAGCGACGGTTCTTTGAAGCCCTTGGCTTCCAATGCTTCCAGTGTGGCCTCGCTGATGCCAAGTTCACGGAATTTTTCCAGATTGCTCATATGGTCCTGTTTGTTTGGTGAGTTTTAAAAATCAGGAGTCGGGCAAATCGGAAAGACTGACAATTTTTAATTCTCGATCAATTGTAAACCGTTAATATACCACACAAACAGGAAAATTCAAGCATTACTGCCACATAATGCAGAGCGGACGCGGCAGTTTGTAAATCAGGCCGTTCGGCGTGAGCTTGCCATCGGCATAATCGAAAAAGATCAGCTGATCGGAAAATTCATTGGCCGCGGCAAACATCTTGTAACCCGGCAGGAAATTAATGTCGCGCGGGCTGCTGCCCCCGGTCAGGACCAGGTCGGTCATTTCCATGCCCCCTGCCCCGTCCAGACGGTAGACCGCGATCGAGTCGAAGCCGCGATTGGTCGCGAAGAGGTATTTCTCATCTTCACTGAGGCGGATCGCCGCCGCTTTGGTATCCACGTTGACCAGCGCCGGCAGCATGGTTTTGGTTTCGATGGCGGTGAAGCGCCCTTCCGAATAGCGGTAAGAAATCACCGTATTGCCCAACTCATTCAGGAGATAGGCGATCTGGCCGGACTTGTCAAAAATCAGGTGCCGCGGGCCGGAGCCGGCCGGAGTCACCGGATTCCGGATCAAACCGGCCGCATTCAGGCCCTTCACCGGGTCGATGGGATAGACCATGACGGCGTCGATTCCCAGGTCGATCACGCAGAGATATTTGCCGTCGGGCGTCAGTCCGCAGAAATGCGTATGCGGACCATCCTGCCGCGCCTCGTTCGGCCCTTTGCCGGAATGCTGAACCACCTGGGTACGCTCGACGATCCGGCCATTATCCAGCTTGAATTCAGCGAAATTTCCACTGCTGTAATTCGCCGCATAAAGAAAACCGCCGGAGGGATCGGTGATAACATAACAAGTGCTCAGTCCGGCCGCCGCACAAGTATTGATCAGCTCAAGCGTTCCGTCCGGGCGAATCGCAAACGAGGCCACCCCGCCGTCATCGCCAACAGTGCAAGTGCTGTAGAGAAATTTGCGGTCCGGTGAGAACGCGATATAATTGGCCGTCGGCATCGCGGAAAAACCGATCTGCACCGGTGCCTTCGCGCCATTCATCTTATAGCAATAGATACCGCCCTCGGGCTTCTCCGAACATGCCGCCACATAAAATACCTGATCAAACATCATATAATCTCCTGTAATATTTTTAATGGTTTTGCCTTGAAAATCTTTTATTTCTCAAATACAAAACGGACCGTATTGTTTTCGATGACTGCCGTGCTGCGGAAGTCCATCGCGCGGCTTGTCTTCTCGTGCCCGTACGGAAATCCGGTATAAACCGGAATATTTACTGTCCGTGCAAACTCTTTCTGGATCGCATCGATTTCCGAAGGCTCTCCGCATCTCGTGAAGTAACAGAATACCACGCCGGCCGCTTCCTTGAAGAAACCGGCCTCCCGGAGATTCGTCAGATAACTTTGCACTTCCGTGGGAGTTTTGTTGACGCATTCTATGAAGATGACGCGTCCCCGGGTATCCGGCCGGAACTGCGGCATCTTCGAAATCACATTGAAGCGTTCCAGATGTCCCCCCAGCACCTTGCCGCGGCAATCGCCGGATGCCAGCGGCGTCAGGACCACCGGAGCGACTTCCTTGCCATGAAGTGTATCGCGCATGACCCCCAGGCTTTCGTCGGTGATGCCGTGAATGGCGGCGAGCATCGGGCCGGTATAAGGATGCCCCGCCTTCTGCGACAGCAGCGAACAAAGGATGATTGTGATATCGCTGTATCCCATGAATGGAAGATCCGGACGTTTGCGCATGGCTTCCCAGTCGAGCTTTTGAATCAGTTCGGCGGAGCCTAGGCCGCCGCGCGTGCAAATGATCATATCCACTTCGGGATCATTCCAGGCTGTCATGAAGTCTTCCACACGGTGCGCCAGAGGAGCGCTCATTGTTCCTGGCACCTCCGGGTCCAGTGCATGCTGTCCCAGCTTCACACGGATTCCCGTTTGTTCCAGCATCCGGATATTTTGCCGGACATTGTCGGAATCCGGAACTGACGCGGGGGAGATGACCGCAATCGTTTTAACCTGGGCCGGCAGAAGTCCGACATAGCGTGTCGAATCGATTTTCTTTTCATCGTTCGAAAAAGCTTCAGGGTCTGCCGCCATGCCGACGGTAATGGTGGAAGCCAGAAGAGAACACAAAATCCGTTTCATAAAAAAGCTCTCCAAATTGATTTTTATACGATACTATAAGTTGCCCGGAATACAATGAAGGATTATTTATGAGTTGATTTTTTCACTGTTTTTTCGAAAAAGCAGTTGCTTTTTCGAAAAAACAACTGTATAATTAGATTAATGACCAACGGCAAAGGAAGTTGAGAACGATGGCTGTAACCATGAAAGATATCGCGAAACATTGCGGAGTTTCCGGCGGCTCGGTGTCGCAGGTGCTGCGCAACCCGGAGAATCCCCGCTTCACCCCGGAAACACGGAAGCTGATCCTGGAAACCGCCGCCAAGCTGGAATACCGCCAAAACCCATTGTCCCGCGCGCTCCGCACGAACAAAACCAATCTGCTCGGGCTGATGCTCCCGTGGAACGAACCGGAAATCATGGACTGCATCGAGCGCGTGGCCTCCGAAAACGGCTACAAACTGCTGATCCAGTTCACTGCCCATCCGCGAGCCGGCATGGAAATGGAGGCGCTGCGTTCATTTATCGACTGGAACGTGGACGGCATCATCTGGGAGCCCAGCAGTATGACGAATGATGATTTCCTGCCGCTGCTGAAAAAGATCAAGCAGGAAGGCCCCCCGCTGGTCATGCTTGAGCGCGGTATTGACGGAATCCACTTTCCCTTGGTGGAAACGGATTACGCTCCAGCCATCAATAAATGCATGAAGCACCTTAAAGAGCAGGGTTACGGCAAAGCAGCTTTTGTTTTCGACATAAATCGCTCAGGATTGTTGGATAATAAGCTCAACGCCATACATGAAGCGGCAGCCGGATATCAACTGGATTTTGATTCCTTTTGGATCAGTCAAAACGACATGAGCCGGCAGGATGGACTCCGGGAAATCCTGACCAAACCGGAAAACGCCAATACCGCTTATTTCTGTTACGCCTGGCTCACCGCCGACCTGGTGGAAGCCATGGAGTCGCTGAATATGCGTGCGCCGGAGGATATCGGCATCATCATGCTGATCGATATGCTGATTGCCGGGCGGCTGCGGGTATCGAATCTGCTGCGCCCGAAAATCACCGCGATCCGCACCAATAGCCGCGAACTCGCGGAACTCGCCGTCAACCGCCTGCTGGCGGAAATCCAGCAGGGCAAGCCCAAAGAATCCCCGCAGTATTACGATACAGCGGAACTGGTCTTCCAACAATCAACCATCAGATATAAATAAAGGAGAGTATGCAACAATGAAAAAAAGAAGAATATTCACACTTATCGAATTACTAGTCGTGATTGCTATTATTGCAATACTTGCTGCGATGCTGCTGCCGGCGTTGAACGCCGCCCGCGAACAGGCCCGGGCCATTTCATGTACAAGCAACCTGAAGCAGATCGGCCTCGCTCTGAACTTCTATTCCAATGACTACAACGATATCGCCTGTCCAATGCGCGAGAACCATCGCTGGGCCGGAATCGTCTGGAGCAGAATGCTTTGGAACTCCAAATATGTGGATAATTTCAAACTGCTGATCTGCCCCAGTCACGCTGATGTCGCCAAGCCCGCCGACCCGGACAACCTCGTAAACGACGACTTCTATCTGCGGACCAGTTATGGACTTAAC
Source organism: Victivallis vadensis (assembly GCA_040394635.1). GTDB lineage: Bacteria > Verrucomicrobiota > Lentisphaeria > Victivallales > Victivallaceae > UBA5239. The sequence continues at coordinate 24,638 of JBEBRW010000043.1, forward strand.
AACGATACGTTCGGCGGCGGCTTCGCCGATACCAACTATTGGGGCGGCAACATTCAGGGCGGTATAAAACTGGGCTCCATCGCCGCATGGCCGGGACGCTCCCCGGACCTCGTCTGGGTGCATGACAGTTCAACCGCCCTGGGCGGTCTGGCCGACTTGGGCAACTACATGCGTTACCGTCACCGGGCGAACAACTTCTGCAATATGCTCGCTTTCGGCGGACATGTTACTAAAATTAAAAATCAACGCCCCGGCATTGAAGCAGGAGTAGTCAGCAGTGTCGACAAGTTGCAATATCGCTGTCCCGCCTGGGTCAGAACTACCGGTACGTCCGGAAATTTCATCAATCCATAATCATATCACACAATAAACTATAAGGGAAAATCATGTTCAGAATAAATCATTTCCTGGTTCTCATCGTCCTCTTTTTCGCCGGAAAAATATCCGCCGCGGAACTGGGCTACCAGACCATCGGCAACAATATCCTGAAAAACGGCGAACTCAAAGAGCCATACTGGAAGCCCGGCGTGCCGCATTACTGGGATAAGCAGCGCCCGAATACCAAAGGCGGCGAAACCGAGGTCAAACCGGACGGCGGCGGCGTGCTGCTGTATTTCACCGGCCCCGAATACGTCGACCAGATCCGGATCAAACAGACCATCAAACTGGAAAAAGGCAAGGTCTACGAAGTGAAATACGATTACCGTTCGGAGCTGGACGGCTCGTTGAAGGCCGACGCTACGTTCTGGGGGACAGGCGTTTTCATGCGGGCCTGGTGGCAGGTGCCGAGCGTGGACTGGACCACCGTGCGCGGGCTGTTTTACATGGCGGAAAATACCACCGGCGACGTGATCCTGACCATGCAGAACCGTTCGCAGGTCAAGCTCTGGTACCGCAATATTTCCGTGAAGCTGACCAACCTGAACAAAGACGACATCACAAAAATCATCCCCGCGTTCAAAGTTCACTCCGTGGAAAGCGAAGACGTGTTCCTCCTGCCGGACACTCAGAAAACCACCGCCAATTTCCTCGTCAACGATTTTCCTGTCGAACAGCTGGCCAATTACCGGATTGAGGCCGATTATTATCCGAATCCGAAAAAAGTGGTGAAGTGCCAAGTCGACGGCATCAAAATCCATATCCCGGTAAAAGATATTACCGGCGGTGAAACCAAACTGATCGGCAAACTCTACAGCAAGGCCGATAACACACTCGTCGCCACCGCTAATGTCACTGTCAACCGCGTCACCAAGCTGCCCGAAGGCATGGATTTCTCGAAAACCACAGAAGTCACGCTGGCTGACGGCAAGAAATTCTTTCCGGTCGGCATATACGCCGGTATCGGCTGGGAGTTCTCGGTTAAAGAACTGGTCGGCTACGGTTTCAATGTCATTCACACCTACGCCACCAACCGCCGCGACGTCGACAAAACCGACACCAAGGGCCGTGCCAACAACCTGAAACTGCTCGACGACGCCCAGAAGGCCGGCGTTTATGTAATGGTCCAACTGCCGCACGATTATACCGAAAAAGCCGAGGACGTCGGCAAGCTCCCGAGCTGGCTCGATGTCTACAAGGACCACCCTGCCCTGTTCGGATACTATGTCGACGAAACACGCTCGATTAAAAACACCCCATACCCGACGATCCGCAACGCCTACAACGCGGTCCGCAAGCACGATCCCCGCCATAAATGGTTCTCCTACGAGGGGCCCGATCCGAACCTGCGCGACTGCATGGATGCGATCATCTACGGCGTGACCAGCCCCTCCGCGGTCAAACTGTGCATGCTGAACCTCGGCCCGGAAAAGCCGGTCATCCACTGTTACGGCCAGCGCGATTTCAAGGCGCAGGACGCCTCATCGCTGGATTACAACCAGTCCAATTTCGTGATGCCGGTGATCTGGGGTGCGCGCGGTATTTTCTACTTCACCTACCGGAACGTGCTCAATGCCGACACCAATCCTCAATACGCGGAACTCAAGCCCAGGGTACTGGATACAGCGAAACGGTTCGGGGAAATTTCACAGGCCATCGTCAGCGGCGATCCCCTGCCCCAGTGGTCCGATACGATCAAAGTCACCGGCCCCATGGAATACAAAGTATTCGCCGACGGCGTCAAAACCTATATTTTCTGCGGCGTGGCCGACAGCAAACAGGAAAAAGGCACCCTGAAGTTCACCGCCCCCGCCGGGAAATCCCTGCGCGACGTGCTGAACGCCCAACCCATGAACATGCCCGAAGTAACCCTCAATCCCGGCCAGGCCAGAATCATCGAGGTAAAATAAAACTCACCAGGCTTGTTTGAGGATGTCGGCGAGGATCTGGCGGCTGTTTTCCAGCGCTACGGGGCGCGGGGCGGAATCGAGTTTCATCTTGTTTTGTCCCGCGCTTTCGACGGTACGCTCCAGCAGCGCCTGGTCAATGTCGGCGAAGCTGCGCAGCCCGGAGGGCACGCCGCAGCCGGTCAGAAACGCCCGGTACGCCGTGATCACGTCTTCCGGGGTCTTGCCGCCGAAGATCGGGGCCAGCTCCATGGTCCGTTTCGCCACGGCCTCGGAGCCAATGTAGTAGCGCCAGGCGGCGGGCAGGATCATCGCCACCGCGATCCCGTGCTCGATCTTGCCGAACCACGAGAAACTGCAGAGGTGCGGCAGCCCGGTCGGTTTGTAACCGATCACCATGCCGGCCAGCGTGGCGGCGGCGCTCATGGCGGTGCGCGCTTTCAGGTTTTGTCCGTCCTGCAATGCAGCGGGCAGATTGTCGATGATCAACCGGATCGCTTCAAGCGCCCAGGCGTTGGCTTGCGGGTGAGCGTCGTCGGCGCCGAGGTTCAGAAAACCCTCGATGGCGTGGGCGAGCGCGTCACAGCCCGTCGCCAGCGTCACCTGCTTCGGCATGCTCATGGCGAACTCGGGCACCACGAAAGCGTATTCCGGGATGATTTCACGCTCGGAAATCAGCTTTTTGACTTTGGCTTCGCGATCGACGACATTGGAATAAGGCGTAACCTCGGAACCGGTGCCGGAAGTGGTGGGAATCGCGATGATTTTCTTCAGTTTTTTGCCGGGGTTGGCGGTCGAATACTTGTTGACGCCGAAATAATCGTCGACTGTGCCGCCGGCCTGATACACCAGCCACGCAGCCTTGGCGGCATCCATCGGGCTGCCGCCACCGATAGCGATGACCTGGTCGGGCTCTTCCGCGTGCAAAAATTCGACCATCCGTTTGATGGTTTCGATGGACGGCTCCGGCTCGATATCATTGAACCGGGCAATGCCGATCTCGTTTTCCATGGTCAATGCACTCAGCGCGCCGCTTTTTTCCGCGGAAGTGCCGCCGGTGAACAATACCATTTTGCGGACACTTTCCAGCCTCAGATATGCACTCAGCTGAATCAGGCCGGACTTGCCGAAACAAATCGCGGTATCCGGGTAACTATCCAGCAAATCTTCGATCATCGGTTCAATAAACATGATTTTTCCCCTTTCGTTTCCCTCAATATAATCAGAAGTACCGCCAATTCAATCTTTTTAATGAAATATCCGGAAAAAAGCATTCCGGGGCATTGACAATTCATATGTCTTGCTATATAATATATATCAATGCATAGGACTTGATGAAATAATGCCTGAATCTGTTACGAAAATGATCAATATCGTCGGGAGCGGTACGCCGTTATATGTACAAGTGGCGGAATCGCTGCGCAACCGGATTGTGTCCGGGGATCTGCCGCCCGGTTACAAGCTGCCGTCGGAAGCGGAACTGGCTGCTTCGCTGGGGATCAACCACCTGACGTTGCGCAAAAGCCTGCGGATATTGTCAGAGCAGAAACTGATTTCCCAGCGGCAGGGTTGCGGTACTTTCGTGGCTTATTCTCCGGCTGGAACCTTCCGGCTCGGCCTGTGCTACGATAATTCCTCGGACGGCAATTCCGACTTTTATACTCTCCGGATCATCTCCGCATTGAACCAACAGTTGAACCGGACCGGCGGCGGCGAGATCATCCTTCTGGATTGCCACGAACAGGACGCGGAAGGGCTGCTTGACAAACTCAACCAGAATCGTTGCGACGGGTTGGTCGTGTCGGCCGTTTCTCATATTACGGCCAGTTTGTGTGAAAAGGCTTTCGACTTTATTCCGATGGTATTTATCAATAACCGCGATAAGCGCGTGGCGGAGGCGGGGCGCTACGAAGCCCGCCTCGGTCCGGGGTCGATTACCAAAGCCATCGATCATCTCGTGGGTCTCGGCCACCGGCGGATTGCCTATGCCAGCGCCGACGTCAGCGGCGACCCCACGCTGCTGCAACGCAATGCCGAGTTTCTTGAATACGGCTTGAAGGAAGGCATTCCGCTGATTGCCCCAAACGGCGAGTACTGGTATGACAGTTCGCGGAAGAATGTTTTTGAGTTGTGCCGTTCCCAAAAAGCTCCGACTGCGATCATTTGCCCGGGTATCATATTCTCTTATGGCGCCTGGCTTGGAGCCGTTGAAGCGGGAGTCCGGATTCCCGATGACCTTTCGTTTGTCGGATTCGACGCCTACATGGCCATCAATCCGTATATGACCTCGCTGGAACAGCCCATCAACCAGATGGCTGCCAAAGCCATCGAACTGCTGCGCGGTATGAAGGTGGCCGGCAAGCACTTGAAGCAGCGGATCTATGAATTTGACGCGCAGCTCAGCGAGCGCGGCAGCTGTAAGAAAATAAACTGAGGATATATGCTGAAAATCACCGGAACATTTTTAGACGAAGTTACCCACGACATTCCGTCGCTGAACCTGGACGAGGCTGGCTGGGATCGTGAATTTGCGTTGATGAAAAGTATTGGCATCAACAAAGCGATCATGATCCGCTGCGGAAACAAGAATTGGACCACCTACCCTTCACAGGTGCTGGCCGAACGCGAAAACGCTTTCATTCCGCCGATCGACCTGGTGGAGATTTTTCTACGCTGTGCCGAAAAACACCAGATCAAATTCTGGTTCGGTACTTATTTCTCGGGGCGCGACTGGCTCAAGGACGAATACGATGCGAACTACGAAAGCGAGTTGATGAACGCCGTCTGCGACGAGTTTTACCAGCGTTACGGCAAGCATTCGCCGGCGTTCGGCGGCTGGTATCTTTCGCAGGAAATCTCGAGCGCGATTTCGCACAAGGTCGTCAGCTGCTACCAACTGGTCGGTAAGCACTGCAAGGCGATATCCGGTAATCTGCCGGTGCTGATTTCGCCCGGTTTCTGCCATGCCAGAACCAATAAAAATATGTCGCTGACGCTGGAAGAACACCGGCGTGATTGGGACTGGATTTTCCGCGAGATCCGCGGGGCCGTCGACATCGTGGCATTCCAGGACGGCCACGTCAGTTTTGATGAACTCGAATCGTATCTGGTCGTGATGAAGCAGTTGGCGGACAAACATCACCTGACGCTGTGGACCAATACCGAGACCTTCGACCGCGACATCCCCGGTGCCATGCCCCCGATCAAATGGGAAAAACTGTACGTCAAGCTGGAAGCCGCCCGCAAAGCCGGAATCACCGAAGCGATTACTTTCGACTTCGCCCATTTTCTCAGCCCGAACTCATGCTATCCCCATGCAATTAACCTTTTAAACCATTATTGCCGCTGGGCGCAAATCCCCATGCCGCAACCAACCCAAGAGGCCCATCATGAAAAACAGATTCACACTTATTGAACTTCTGGTAGTCATTGCGATTATCGCCATTCTTGCAGCCATGCTGCTCCCGGCCTTGAATTCCGCCCGCGCCAGAGCCGCACAAACGCGCTGCGTCAGCAACCAGAAACAAATCGCCACCGCGTTATTTCTTTATACCGATGATTATGATTCCTTCTATCCGGTATCCTACAGTTACAAGGATTCCCTGCCGTCGGTATGGTACAAACTTTATGACACGGAATTCGGCGGCCTCGGGTATGTGAGGCTATCGCTTATTACCGGCTGCTCCGGCTTCATGCAGGCCAGGGGCGGCGAAGTGGTTAGCCCCTGGCTTTCTGCGTATGCCTACAGCGGACACATGGGATTTGTCGATACCGACGGCACCTGGAAGGAGATTTTCGGCTCCTGGGCCACTTCCGGCAATCACGCCAATTACCGGGGAGTCAATCACTCCATGATCAAACGCCCCGGCGAAAAATGGCTGCTGTCGGACAACAACTACGACATGGGGATGATCCTGTATCTCTCGCAGGAACTCACGGGCTGGTGGCATAACCGGGCCGCCGTCTACGCGCTTGCGGACGGCCATGTGGAAACCATGAACTACAGCAATGCGCCGTTTTCCACCGCTTATGACGGCTTCAATGATACTTTCAGAAACCAATACATGTGCCCCGCCGATATTTGCCAGTAACAAAGGAACCCATCATGAAATCAACGCTGATCTGCCTGATCGCCTGCCTTCTTATTTCCCTCCCCGGCGCCTCGGACAAGCCGCTGGCGACCGCCGCCCGGCTTAAAACGCCGCCCGTCATCGACGGCAAACTGGACGACGCCTGCTGGGGCAACCTGGTTGAACTCAGCAATTTTACGGCCTACCAATCGCAGGGACAGCCGGCCCAAATTCACACCGCCGTCAAAGTCGGATTCGACGATCAATATCTGTATCTGGGATTTCGCTGCCGGGAAACGGTCCTTGATCCGGTGCTGAACCAGTTGCAGTTATTCAAGGAAGAGGCAGGCAGCGATGATTCACTGGACATTTACCAGGATGAAAATGTCGAAATCTTTATCGATGCGGAAAATAATTCCGAATACCGTTATCTGATTTTGAATCCGGCGGGGCGGATTTTCGACGCCTCAGGCGGCTATGCCAACCCGGAGAACTGGAATTCGAACGCAATCGTCAAAACTTCGCGCGACACCGAATACTGGTATATTGAAGCGGCCATTCCATTGAATTCGCTGACGTCAAAGAAAATCGTTCCTGCCGAAACGGTGTGGCGGGTGAATTTCTGCCGTAACCGCAGTATCGGCGACAAGGAAATCTCCAGCTGGAGTCCCGCGCCGGGCGGTTTTCACCAACCGTCGTCCTTCGGCGAACTGCATTTTGCCGGACAGACCCCGGAGTTCGGCGAGGTCCTCGTTCAGCCGGATAATAACGGCAGGGTTCACCTCCAGGGCAAGGCCCGGAACGCAGCCGGCACATTCCTGCAAGCGGAAGTGGTTTTCGACAATCAGGACAAGGTCATTTTCCGGGAAGCCCTGGGCGATGGTCCGGTAAGCATGAATATCCGGGGGGCCTCGGAGCAGGCGCTGACCGCTATCGTCGGCAGTGACGGGGACGGCACCGAAACGGTCCTGAAGAGCGGCAATTTGCCGGTGGAACCGGGCAAGGAATATATCGTTTCAGCGGTCGTCAGGGCCGATTTCAGCAAGACGGACCCGCTGGACTATAATTTCTTCCTGCTGCTTCCCCTGCCCGACCGGAATATCGGATATCTGCCTGTGGACGGTATGGAACTGACCGGACAGGAAAAGACCTGGCGCCAGATCAGCGGGCGCTGGAAAGTTCCCACCGGTGTCGAGAGTGCCGAACTCTGGCTGGTCAAGTGGCACGCGCGCGGTATCAAAGGCACCTTGAATGTGACCGATATTTCCATTAAAGATCCGCAGACCGGCCGTGAACTGGTGGTCAATGGTGACTTCAGTCAGAACCAGACCGGATGGCCGGTATTGCAGAATCTCGGCCCCGGTTACGGTCACGGCAGCTCCGCGTACAAATATTCCTATTCGCTGATTGACGGCAATGGACGCGAAATATACCGTTCCGCCGCATTCCGCCAGACGATCAGGCAAATCGACAGAGCCATCGGCAGCACCCTCGCTTACCGGAGTGAACGCAATATCCTGCCGTTGACCGAGCTTACACTGTGCACCGGCGAACTGGAAAAAGTCTCGCTGTTTCTGCGCAGCGATCAAACGCAGCCCGCCCCGGTCGCACTGGAACTGAAGGTTCCCGAATTCGTGCGTTTATTCAGTCCGGCGGGTCAGACGGCGGCTTTGCCCCCGCTCTCGATCGAGGAATCCCCGGTTGTCGAAAAATACCGTTTATACACCTTGAAACTCGACCCGCAAAGCATCGGAAATATCGATGATCCCGATTGGGCGCAGCCCGAAATACCGTTACTGCTTACCACTTCCGGCCCCTGGCGCGAACAAAGCGGTTTAATCCAATGGCGGGCGATTTTGAGCTCGGGCAAAGAGGAACAATGGCAAAATCTTCCGGTCTCCATGCTGCCGCCGCTGCCGGGACGTTCGCCGCAGAAATTGCCGCTGGTCTCCTGGGCCTACCAGAACCTCGCCGACATGACGGAGTGTACGAAGGAAGCCAGGGATCGATTCATCTTGAAGCAACGCCGGAGCGGATTCAATCATTTCTGCGTCACTCCCGCGCTGATTGAAGAATACCGCAGCCGTGGGGGGATTCCCTTTGACATGCTGCCGACGGCCACCATTGTCGATAATTTCCCGTTTACCGACGAATTTCTGAAACAATATCCCCAGCATGCCGCCGTCATGGCCGATGGTTCGACCTCCACACACGCGGTTTGCCCTTCCTACCTTTTGACGCCCGGCAATGAATACCTGAAGACGATCCGGAAGGTGCTCAAGTATTTCACCGACCGTTACGATCATGTCAACTGGGACTACGAATTTCCGTTCATGCCCGGCCCCGGCTGCCAGACCCGGGCGCAAATCGGGTTCTCTCCGGCCAATCTGGAGCTGTTTCGCCAGGAAAAGCAAATCCCCGCCGGCGCGGAATTGAATGCCACAACGATTTTCGAGAAATACCCGCTGCAATGGCGTGATTTCCGGAACCGCCAGAATGCCGAAGCCTTCCGGATCTACCGCGATATCCTGCGGGAACTCAAGCCCGGCATATTTTTCTCGGCCTACAGCGGATATCCGCCGCACAGCGATGAACACTACGGTATCGACTGGCGCTATGTGTCGCCGTACGTCGACCTGGTCATGGCCGGATACGGCGGCAACAATCAGGTATTGATGGACCAGCTCGCTCCGGAGCGGCGCTATCAGAATTCCGGCGTATTGATCATGGACTATTTCGATCCGACCGGGTTGGAGCTCAATCTGGGCGGCAAACTGGCGGACGCGGGCAGTTATATGATCTATTATCATTTCCTGGTGGATGGCCGTTTTTTCCTGAAATCCGGGCGGATTGCCGCCATTGCCGCCGACTTCGAAGATTTCTTCCTGAATGTGCGCGGAAACCGCCGGGATGAATTGGTCGAATGCAAGGAGTTCAGCTCCAAAACCATCGCCAACGGAAACGAATTCCTGGTCCTGTTTTTCAATCAGGGCAACAGTGAAAAAACAGGAACGGCTCATACCGGGTTGAACGATTATGCGGCAGTCGATCACGAAACCGGGGAAATCTTGAATTCGCAATCCTTTACCCTGACCATTCCGCCTCAGAGCGTGCGGGCGGTCTATCTGCTGCCGAAGAATACCTTCGATGCTTTTTCGCCCCCTGTGCCAACCATATTGCCGGTAACCGCGGACCGTTATCCCATCCTCCGCTGGAGCGTTCCGTCGTCCGCCTTGCTCCATTATCAGGTACGTTACAGCCGCAATGCGGACATGTCCGACCCTGTAACCATTTCAAACCGGAATACAACCTGGGCGCAGATCGCTGAACCGCTCCCGGCCGGCAAGCTGTTCTATCAGGTACAGGCGACCGCCTTGAACGGAAAAGAAAGCGCATGGTCGCAGATTGGCGCCGCTGAAATCACCGATGAACCGCTCTTGAAATATCGGCGTCCCGATGGCTTATTCAAGAATGCAGCCGGCAACGTTCGCTTCTGGCACCGCGTCGGCGGCTCCGGCACGAACTTTGATTTCGAGGGGTTGAAAGTTGAAAACCCGTTCAAAACCTATGCTTTCTGGAGCAATTGCCATGACGGAAACGGCGGAAATCTCCCGGTCAAAGTCGCTAAAAATGAAACCCTGACCGTCACTGCCCGCGCAAAAACAGCCGATGCACAATCTCTGGCCCGAATTCAGATTCGGCTCCTGGATAATAACCGGAACGTACTGCAAACGGCGAGCTCCCAAATCCTCCACGCCAAAGACTGGACGGAATTGAAATGCACAATCACTGCGCCCGAAAATGCCATAGCGGATATTTTGCTTTGGGCAAACGCCGGAACGGTCCAGTTCAATAACGTACAATTGGAACTCGATACCACGAAAAAATAAATTTCCGTTAATCTTGCAAACAGAACCTCTCCTGCGTTGTATTACGCCCGGAGAGGTTTTTTCATCAAATCAGCTGAAGAGCAGTTTGTAGTCGTCGATCGTGAGCTTGTCGCCGAAACCGGCGGACGGATTTTCGATCAGGCTGTCAAATATTTCCTGCTTGCGGGCCTGCAGCGCCAGGATTTTCTCTTCGATCGAATCCTTGACCACCAGTTTGATGCAGTCCACCGAGCGGGTCTGGCCGATACGGTGCGTACGGTCGGCGGCCTGATTTTCCACAGCCGGGTTCCACCACGGGTCGTAGATGATCACGGTGTCGGCCGAGGTCAGGTTCAAACCGGTGCCCCCGGCCTTCAGGCTCAAGAGGAAAATCGGAATATCCGGCGAATTGTTGAAGTTGTCCACGCGCTGCTGACGGTCCTTGGTCGAGCCGTCGAGATATTCATATGGAATTTTCTCCGTATCGAGCCACTCGCGGATCAGCGCCAGCAGCGAAGTGAACTGACTGAACAGCAGCATCTTGTGTCCACTGTCGATATTCTGCAATACCAGTTCTTTGAGCAGTTCGGATTTGGCGGAGGGACGGCCCTTGCCGGCGTCGTCCGGCAGCAACTCCGGGTTGCAGCAGATCTGGCGCAAGCGCATCAGAATGGTCAGGATTTCCAGCGAATTGCGGCCGCCGGCATCCAGCAGGCTCTGGCATTTTTCGCGTCCGAACTTGAAGAATTCTTCGTAAAGTTCACGCTGCCCGGGTTCCATTTCGCAGAAAATGGTGTGCTCCTGTTTCGGCGGCAGCTCGGCGCAGACCAGCGCTTTGGTACGGCGCTTGATGAACGGGCCGATGCGGCGCGTGAGGTCCTGCTGCAGGTCCTTGCTGATGCCGATATTGGTGTAATATTTGCGGAACGCATTGAACGAGCCCAGCAGCTTGGGATTCAGGAAGTCAAAAATGCTCCAGAGATCCTCGGAGGTGTTTTCCAGCGGCGTACCGGTGAGCACCAACCGGTGGTCGGCCTTGATCGCTTTGCAGCTGCGGGCGTTGACCGTGGTCGGGTTCTTGATATGCTGTGCTTCGTCCAGGATCAGGTAGCTGAAATGCAGCCCCTCGATCATGGGTGCGTCGCGCCGGACAATTGAATACGAGGCAACCATCAGGTCGTAATTTTCGTAGCCGTCCCAGAACCGCTGCCGGTCGCTGCCGGTCAGGGTCACCACCCGGAACGTCGGCACGAAACGCTCGGCCTCGCGCTTCCAGTTTTCCACCAGCGAAGCGGGGCAGAGAATCATGGCCGGGCCGTTCATCTGTTCCTTGCGCGAGGCCAGCATGGCCAGCGCCTGGATGGTTTTCCCCAAACCCATTTCGTCGGCCAGGATCACGTTGAAGCCGTGATCGGTCATGGTTCGCATCCAGCGCACGCCTTCCATCTGGTAATTGCGCAGCGTGCCGTGGAAAATCGTGGGATCGGCAAATACTGCGTCATTTTCGTCGATGACGCCATCCAGCACACTGGCTCCCTCGTCGAGGTAAAACGACGGCGGAATCGCGCCGGGAATCTTGTCAGCGATCTGCTTCCAGTAATGCACCGAATAGCGCGGCACGTCGAACCGGTAATCGGTATCGTCGACATTCTGCACCACGTTCATGGCGGCGGAGAAAAATTTGAACATTTCGCTGCTGAGCCGCACCACCTTTTCAGGTGCCGGATAAAGGTAACGGCTGTTATTATGAACCGCCCGGGCAATGGTGTTCCAGTGAATCTTGTTGCGCCCGGCCGTGATATTATATTCCAGCGGATAGACCGATTTCTGCGGCGGCAACTCACTGCAGGAGAAGCCGACCGAATCCAGGCCGGTCCCGCCCTGGCAGATCGCGCTCATGGTGCCGCTGAGCAGCAAATCGCGTTTTTCCTGCCGCCACATCGGAACCACGATATCAAGGAAAATCCCGATCGCTTCCATGTCGTCCAGATAAAACCCGCCGTTGCGGCGCTTGAAGCCGAAGTTGGTGATTTCCTGAATCACCGATTTCTCGAGCCGGTCGTCACGACGCCAGAAGTGTCCTTCCGAAGCCGCCAGGCGGCCCTCGTCCTCGGCGAAAATGCGCCCGTCGTAACAGAACTTGATTTCCATATTGAAGCTGCGGTCGGCGTGAAAATTGCCGCTCAGGCAGATCGTGCATTCCTTGCGGTCCGGCTCACTGGAATAATCCTTGACCAGCTTGACGGGCATCTGCGACGCGGCCTTGATCGCCTGCGCGCTGTCGTGAATATCAAACACCTGGCTGCCGGTGCCGAAAAAGTTGCGCAGCCAGCCCACGTCGACCGTGGCCGGCACCCACCAGTATTCGCCGTTGATGCCGATCCAGACGCCGGAGCGGCCAGTAATCACCTTGGTCGCCTGCAGCGGCAGCAGCGCTTCGTCCAGCATGATCGACGGCACCAGCAGGATATTGCTGTCCGACCGCTTGAACATCACCGCCGGAGTCGCGGTTTCCGGGTGGATGATGATCTTTTTGCCGTCTTTGGTGAAGCGCTCATAATTGATCAGGCAGTGAAAAAATTCGGCCGTCTGTTCGGAGTTCAGCAGCAACTTGGAATTCTCCGGTTCGGCGTTCACCGCCAGGAAACGGATAATCTGCCGGTCCTGCAGAGAAAAGAAACTTAACTTCAACAATGCTGAAAGACTTTTACCAAAATAAAGCTGCCTGAGATTATTGACATTGCCGATATATTCTTTTTTGTCGAATTTAAGCTTGACGGAAAGGACCGCGTTTTCCCATTTGCTGGGCACGTGCGGGAAGGCCGATTCGATCAGCACATGTACTTCCGCCTTAGGAACTTCGGCGCCCTTCTGGGCAAGTTCGGCGAAACTGTCGAATTTCAACCCGGCGAAACGGGCCGGATCGTCCTTGTCGGAAACTTCGCCGGCCTCCACCGGACGGGTCCGGCTGAAATACATAATGAGCGCGACCGCGTGCGGGCACAAGCCCTTGGCGGCGTCCGAACACCCGCATTTTCCACGCGCTTTTTCTCCCGAAATCACCCGCACATACTGGTAAATGCCGTCATCCTGAAATGCCCCGTACATGACTCCCTTGGCATCCCGCCAGGCGCAGATCAGCTTATTACCCTTAAGCAGCTGTTTCGCAAATTTTACCGTATTCTCGCTGGATATGGCAATCAATCGCTCTTCAAAACTCTGCTTCATATTCTTCCTCTTCAATGTACAAAAATTCAAATGATAACATAGCACTGCAGAAGTCAAAAATCAAAGCACAATTTCTAGAAAAATTCGAGAAAAAAAGGGGAGAATGGGACAAATGGGACAGATGAGACAAATGGGACGAATGGGAAATAGGCGATAAGCTCAAAAACAGTTTCCCATGGGTCTCATACGTCCCATGTGTCCCATTTAGCGGCTTTTGTCAGACGTAGGTTCAGCGATTTTTCTTGTGGTTCTGGCGGGCATTGAACATGCGTTCACGCAAGCCGCCCTGTTGGACAAAGCGGTCGGTCAAAGACTGAAGTTGTTTATCGAGGAGATAGTTTGCCTGATTAATCAGACAAATCATGATGTTGGCGCAGGTTTCGGGACTGCGCTCTTCGAGGTAAGGAGCATAGGATTGGTAAGACTCATTCGGAGAATGCCGAATCCGGCGGACAGCCAGTGAAGCCTTGCTGTCTTTCGGCCATAGGAGATGGCCGTTCACTCTCAGATAATCCTTGTAGTCTTCGAGCAATTCTTCGAGGCTGGCTCTGGCAACACCAGTCAGCTTGATTTCCATCTCGCTGCTGGTGATGCCCGCCATGGAGCCCTCCACGATATTTTGTTTACCGCTGCGGGCCGCCTGAATCATCTGATCATAAGTCCGGTCCTTGGGAGACAGGAACCTTCGACAAAAAGAAACCGTACCATCATAAACAATCACACTCTTCCGATAAGAAAGCAGTTGTTCATAGCCGCCATGAGGTTGTATGATTTCATCGTTCATGGGGTCCTATACGTCCTATTTGTCCTATGCGTCCTATCTCCCCTTGACCTCACCCCTTATGCTGCTTGCTGTTGGCTTCCACCCTCAAGCGCAGGGATTGCAGACGGATAAAGCCGGTGGCATCCATCTGGTTGTAGACTTCTTCAGCCTCGAAGGAGGCGATATCGTGGTCGTACAGGCTGTACTCGGAGCGGCGGCCGGTGACGTGGCACGCGCCCTTGAACATCTTCACGCGGACATCGCCGGTGACGAATTCCTGGCTCTTGTCAATGGCCGCCTGCAGCATTTCGCGCTCGGGGGCAAACCAGAAACCGTTGTAAACCATCCGTGCATAATCCGGGATGAAGCTGTCGCGCAGGTGCATGACTTCTTTGTCCATGGTGATGCTTTCCAGCGCGCGGTGAGCCGCATGCAGGATCGTGCCGGCGGGGGTTTCGTATACGCCGCGGGACTTCATGCCCACGAAACGGTTTTCCACGATGTCGATACGGCCGACCGCGTGCTTGCCGCCCATCTTGTTCAGCTTGCGCATCAGGTTTGCCGGAGAGAGCTTTTCGCCGTTCACGGCTACCGGGGTGCCCTGTTCGAAGGTGATGACGACTTCTTCGGGCTCATTGGCGGCGTCTTTCAGCGCGCAAGTCATGACAGCCAGGTCTTCCGGGGGCGCGGCCCACGGATCTTCGAGGATGCCGCCTTCGAAGCTGATATGCAGCAGATTGCGGTCCATGCTGTAGGGCTTGGCGGTGGTGGAGCTGATCGGAATATTGTGATCCTGGGCGTATTTGATCATTTCGCTGCGGGAGCGGAAGTGCCACTGGGGATCACGCCACGCGGCGATGATCTTGATGCCCGGCTGGATGGCGTAGGCGGTGAGCTCGAAACGCACCTGGTCGTTGCCTTTGCCAGTGGCGCCGTGGCAAATGGCGTCCGCACCTTCGGCGCGGGCGATTTCCACCAGACGCTTGGCGATCAGCGGACGGGCAATCGAGGTGCCGAGCAGGTAGGTGCCTTCATAAATCGCGTTTGCCTTCATCATCGGGAAGATGAAATCGCGGGCGAATTCTTCGGTCAGGTCCTCGATATAGCACTTGGAGGCGCCGGTCTTGATGGACTTTTCCTCGAGGCCGACGGTTTCTTCTTCCTGGCCGACGTCCGCGCAGAAACAGATGATTTCGGCATTATACGTTTCTTTTACCCACTTGACGATCACCGAGGTGTCAAGTCCGCCCGAATAAGCGACAACTACTTTCACGATTTAACTCCTTCGCTTGGTGTTGAAATTGATTGTATAATATACGTTCAAAAGAATAAATTACAATCCGGCGGAGGAAATCAAACCGTTTTCTCGCTTTTCCCGCGGGGCCGCGGGATCGAGGTCAGCTGCGACAGCTTCGGCAGGAAAACATAGAAGGTGGTCCCCTCCCCGTCCGACGTGGTGAATTGAATCCAGCCGAGGTGGTTGGTGATGGTACCGTAAATCATGGCCAGCCCCATCCCCGTGCCTTTGCCGTACGGCTTGGTCGTGAAGAAGGGCTCGAAAATCCGCGAAACCACTTCAGGCGACATGCCGCTGCCGTTATCGCTGATCGCCACGGCATAGTAGTCCTCGAGCCGGCCCGCCGGCATAATCATGCCATGGGCCTCTTTTTCCGTCACTTTCACCTCGGCGGCTTCGCCGGCGGAGATCTTCAGCAGCATGCCTTTTTCATCGGGATTATTTTCCATGGCGTCGCGGGCATTGATCATGAAGTTGATAAACACCTGCTGGAGCTGGAGCAGGTCGCCGCGGACCATCATGGGCTCGGCCGGAAGTTTCAGGTCCATAACCATGTTTTTCTGACTGTTCGGCAGAAATAACTCGGTACTGTATTTGAGCAATTCGCGCAGGTCGAGGTTTTCCTCGTGGTATTTCCCCTTGCGGGCAAAGCCGAGAAGCTGATGGGTCAACCGCCCGGCCTGCTCGGAAATCTGGGTAATCTTCTCCAGGTGCCGGGTGATCTTCGGGTCCTCGTTTTTGCTGTAAAGCCGGATCAGGTCCAGGTGCCCCAGAATGGCGTGGATGTGATTGTTGAAGTCGTGCGCCACCCCGCCGGCGAGCTTGCCGATGGAGTCAAGGCGCTGTGAGTGGTCGAGCTGTTCGCTGAGCAGTTCCTTCTCGCGCGCCAGGCGGCTCTCCTCGGTGATATCGCGCCCCTGTACGATGTACATGGAAACATCCTCCAGCCGGATTTCGGCGATCACCATATCCAGATACACTTTTTCCCCGTCATTGCTGATGACGAAGCAGCGAATCCGCTTGGACGGATGTTCGGACGGCGGCAGCTCAAAAATGCTCTGTCCAAGCGGTTTGCCGTACTCGTCCTCGAGCTTGCCCAGCAATTCCTCGCCGACCAGGGTTTTGCCGGATTGGGCAATGAGCCGCACGGCGGCCCGGTTGGCCTCGAGGATGATCCCGGCGGAAGAAACCAGCATGATCATTTCGCTGGCGTTTTCGACCAGCAGTTTGTAGCGGCCCTCCCACTCGCGCAGGTTGCGTTCCAGCGCCTGCGCCTTGCCGTAACTGCCGAAAAATGCGAAGAAAATATCCAGCACCCGCCGCCCCCGCTCATCCGTTCCTTTTTCGATGTAAAAGAGGTACACCGAAACCAAGGCGCTCAGCCAGGCGGTGGCGATCGATTTGATAATCAGCGAATTGTTGAATTCCAGCCACCAGAACTCATGAATTCCGCGCGCCACAAACATATAAACAAACGAGTCGATGATCTGGGCAAACACCATGGCCCCCAGCACGCAGAACGCGGTCCGGCAGCCGACGTTCCGCAGCCGTTGATAAAAGACCGGCAGCAGGAACAGGTCCGCCACCAGCGCCAGCACCGAACCGCTCATCGTCCGCCGGGTATGGGTCAGCAGGATACTCAGCGTATCCGCCGAATTGCCTTGCGAAATGGCAAATCCGAGCCAGTTACACTGGATCGTGGTCAGGTAAACCAGATACACAAAGAGCCCCAGCGCCGCCAGGCAGGCGATAATCAGCCGCTGCGCCGCCAGCGTCCCCTCCGTGATATAAATCAGCAGCAAGGCCGCCAGAAACGGCAGCGTCAGCACCGTGGAGCCGATATAAAAATCAAACCCGGTAAAGCCGCCGATCACCTGAAGGTTGGAGGCTGCCACGAATTGAGCGAACACAAACAGCACCCCGGCGCAGAAATAAAATGATGCCTGCCCGAGCAGTTTGCGCTGGCTGTGGAGCAACGCCAATGTCACGAAGACAAAGGTCATCTCCAGAAAAGCCAACATTATCGCCAGAAAATTTTCCAAAATCGCTTACCGGTTTTCCGTTTCCATTTTCTTCAGGGTTTCGCGGATCAACTCGGCCCGCTTCACGGCCAATTCGTCCTCATTGGAATTGCCGCCGGACATCAACTGCAGGTGCGCCGGGCAAACCTTGATCATCAGGTCATTGACCAGGTTCAAATTCAACGAGGTGAACATATGCATATCCACCCCGATCCGCAGTGCCGAGAGCGAGTTCAACGCTTCCTCGAAACTGATCAGGTACGAGTGCCGCAGCTTGCCGTAAGAGCGCCCGACATGGTTCAACAGTTTGTATTTATTGTGCTCGATCAGCATGGCCCGGGAATTTTTCTCGTGCACGATCAGCTGACGGATCACCGAATTGAGCCGCTCGATAATCATCTTTTCCGACTCGCCCAGCGTGCTCTGGTTGGAGATCTGGAAGAGGCTGCCGTGGTTTTCCGTGCCTTCGCCGTAAATGCCGCGCACCGTCAGCCCCAGCGTCCGCACGCCCTGCATGGCGGAACTGATCTGCCCGGAGAGCAACAGCCCCGGCAGGTGCAGCATGACCGACGCCCGCATGCCGGTCCCGACATTGGTCGGGCAGCAGGTCAGGTATCCGAGCTGGGCATCATACACATAAGGCAGGTGCTCAGCGAAACAGTTATCGAGGATGTCGACTTTTTCCCACGCCTTTTCCAGGTTCAGCCCGGGGCTCAGCGCCTGAATCCGCAGGTGGTCCTCTTCGTTGATCATCACTCCGTGGCTTTCGTCGGAGGACACGACCAGCGCCGCCCCCTGCGGGCGGGTGGTAAGCTCGGAACTGATCAGGCGGCGTTCGAACAGAATCTGGCGCTGCATTTCGCCGAGGATATCCATCTGGAACATCAGGAAATTTTCGCCCATGCAGTTGGATGTGCTGATCGCTTTTTCCACGGAACTGCGGACGGCGTCGCGCTGCTGCTGGCCGGCGGCAATCGGAAACGGCTCCCCGCTGATATTGCGCGCCAGCCGGATCCTCGAACAAATCGCTATATCATCATCCGGCCCGGAAGCTTCCAGCCAGCTCACATTTTGTGAAACCAGGTTCAATATTTCCCGGCATGCTTCATCTTTATTCATTTCCGCTCACTCTTTTTCCATGTTCTTTTTGATATCATTGATCCGGTCGCGCAGCTTGGCGGCGTCTTCGTAGCGTTCTTCCTGAACGGCGACTTCAAGCTCCTTCTGCAAATTCATCAGTTCCGTCATCTGGCGCGGGGCGGCGTTCATGGCGTTGCCCGCAGGGCTCTTGCCGATGTGGGTTTTGCCGCGGTGCATATTGGGCAGCGCTTTGTCCAGGATCGCCTTGAAAACATTGTAGCAGTTGGGGCAGCCCAGCCGGCCGGTCTGGCGCAGTTTCTCCGAATCCCAGCCGCAGACCGGGCAGACCGGACCGCCGCTTTGCACTGCCTGACGGGGCGCGGCTTGCGGTTCTTCCGCATTCGATTCCGGGGGCTGCTGCTGATTTTTGCTCAAGGCTTCGGACAATCCGGGCAGATCCAGTTTCTCTGAAATATTATACAGGAGCTGAGCGATATTGAAGTCGCCGATACCCTGATTCTTCGATTTCTCCGCCGCGCATGAAGCACAGAGGTGAATCGCCTTCTTCTTGCCATCCAGAAATTCCTGGATATGAATGGTGGCCTCATTCTTATTGCAGTTATTGCATAACATAAATAATTCGTCCTCTGAAATGTGTTACCGGTAAATATAAATGACGATTCGTCAAAATGCAAATTGATTATATTCCGGCCGCAGGAGCGAGGGAAAATCAATCGACGTGCTCGTGGGTTTTCATCGTTTCCACTTCAATCAACTGCAACAATATACCGCTGGTGACATGGAGCGGGGCGCCCGCCACAAAATATTCCTTGCCGTTGATCCTGGTGGTGAACTGCTGGTAATTGGTCCTGGCCAGCCGGTCGGCGATCGCCACCATGTCGGCGGCCCGGACATCGTCCGGCATCATGCCATTTTCATCGGCCACCTGAATATGGTTGTCGAAAACGCGGGCTACCCGCTCCAGGCTGTCCGTATAATAAAAAATATGCACCGGGTCCTTGCGGTTCGCCTCGAGCATCGGCCTCAGCATGGCTTCCAGATGGAATTCCAGCACGGCAGAACCGAGATACCGGCCATCCGGCAGATAAAGCGGATGACGGCAGCTGGCCCGGTGCCCGCCGCTGGCTCCGACGTAAGGAGCGGTCCAGGACAAAAGCTTTTCGCCGTTCGGCGGCGGCGGCGGCACTTTCTGGCGGTTCAAATGAGCCGGAGCATCCGGAATCTCGTATACGCCCGGGAAACTGTACGTGACGCCGTTGGCCCAGTTCACATACAGACGCTGGATGATGACTTCCTCTTTGCCGGTAAACATTTCCGCCGGGGTCAATTTGTTAACCCGGCTGTTGCTCAGGTCGATATTGACCACTTTCTGGCAGATGTCGATGAATTGCCGGTTCCCCGGCAGGTTCAGTTGAACGCCTTTATCCTCTTTCGCGTCGAAACGCGTCAGATAATTGACGTTGATGGGCATGGTATAATATTTATTATCTTTCATGCCGGGCGGCGAGGTTTCTGGTTTCAGATAGTCGATATTATCATAAATCCTCTCGGAGTGATCCGGCGTCTCCAGGGCAATCCTGACCACATTGTCCGCGAAAACCAGCAATTGTGCCTGTACCTGATAGAAATTCTGTTCCAGCTCCAGTGTGATTTTTTCGGTATAGGACTGGAACCGCAGGCGCTTCATCATATTTTTGTGGCGGTCATGTTCCAGCCCGCGGGACTGCTGCTGGAAATAAGCAAAAAACATCGTCGCACAGAAAATGCATAAAAACGCCGATATCACCAGAATACTCGGAATCCGGTAATGATAAACCAGGCGCGACAGTTTTCGCAGCGGGCCATCGGGCATCACCGAAATCTCTTCGTCGTAAATAAAACGCCGGACGTCGTTTACCAGTTCTTTCACGCTCTGATAACGCTTCTCCGGATCCGGCGCGGTAGCCGTCTCAATGATCGCCGCCATCGCCGGGTTGATTTTTATCGGCATGACCACTATGGTCTCATCCACGATGCGGTGACTGCCGGTCGTGTTGGAGGTATCGCTTAAACTGTCCTTGCTTTGCTGGGTGCGCGCCAGGCCGACCATTTCATAAAGTATTTTCCCCAGCGAGTAGACGTCGACCAGCGGCGTCACCACCTTGCTTTTCAGGTACTCCGGCGGCAGGTAGCGCGGCGTGCCGCTGAAGTGCTCGGGCGTGGTGCCGGCTTTGCGGGCGCATCCCCAGTCCATGATATAGACTTCGCCGTACTGCCCCATCAGGATATTGTTCGGCTTCAAATCGCAATGCATGATTTCGCGGCTGTGGCAATACTCGATCGCTTCACAAATTTTCAGGAAATATTCCAGCCTGGACACCAGGGCGTGCCGTTCCTGGCGGGCATTGAGCTTTTTGCCCTCGTAAGCTTTGCGTGCTATTTTCATAAAGGACGACAGCGAGGAACCGGTGATCATTTTCATCACCACGCTCCAGTGCCCGTCCTTGTCCTTTTCCATGGTATAAACAGGGACGATCGAGGGGTGGTCCAACTGGGCGTTCAACTGGCATTCTTCCAGAAATGCCTTCACCGCCGCCGGCTTGTCCTGATACTTTTCATTGAGGGATTTTACCGCCACGATCCGGTTGAACATCCGGTCGCGCGAGAGGCTGATCTGCCCCATGCCACCGGCGGCAAAATAACTGATGAATGAAAAACGCTCCCGATCGCCCCCGGTCAGCATTTCAAGGTCATCCAGCCTGAAATTTATATCATTATCACCCCAAATGTCCTGCGCCAGCAGCACGGTCGCTTCCAATTCATCGGTATCATGCGGCACTATGTTTTCTTTGTCCATCGCCATTCCCATAAGAATTACGGATGTAACTATACAGCATTAATGGAGAATGTCAAATAAATAGTATACCTAATTGGTATATTTCCACAATCATCCGCAATCCAGCTTTCTTTGCAGAAGTATGGATATTATTTTTGAGCGGAACCTTGCAGCCGCTGGGCCGATTTGTAGAACTCCAGAAGCTTCCGGGCGGCCCCGGCCTGGTTCGCCGGCAGCAACTTCACGGCCTCGTCCTGGCGGGCGACCGCCGCCGCAAGCTGGCCGGTCTTGTAATTATAAAGCGCCACCGTGCTCAGGGCCGCTCCTTTTTCCGGACCGGTCAAGCCATTCGCAGCCTGCAGCACCGGCACAATCCGGGCCGCCACTTCCAGCGTGCCGTTCATATACCCGAAGTCGCGCAGCAGAATCAGCGCCAGCTGCTGCAGCGCCACCGGTTCTTTGCCGAAGTTCGCCAGATAATCATTGGCGAATTTCAACGTTTTCACCTCATCCTGAGGGAACTGGCCGCTGAGGATATTAAATGCCGCCAGGTAGATTCCGGCGTTATGCGGGCTTTTTTTCTGACGCGTTTCCAGAAATGCAATCGCTTTGTCATTCTGGTTCGCGGTGTTATAATAGAACAGCCGCGCGCGGATGGCAAAACCGTCTTCGGGGTTCATCGCCAGGATCTGGTCCGTGGTCTTCACAATGCTCTCGTCGAAACGGCTGCGGAGCAGGACCTCCAGATCTTCATAGAACTTGCCGAGCTTCTTCCAGTCGTCGACGGAAAATGTCTTCGCGTAATAAAGTTCGATCATATTTTTCAGGTCAAACGCTTCTCCGCCCCAGATCACCTGTCCCGCCTGATTGATCAGAAACGCCTTCGGAAAAAGACGGCTCATGCCCATATAGGCGCGGGTCGTTTTTTCCTGGTCATCCACTCCGACGAAACAGTTGAACTGCTTTTTGTCGGCGAAGAATTGCTCGACCGTGGCCTTCGACTCGGCGGACACCAGAATCACCCGGAGCTCCTTGCTGCGGTAATCCTTCTGCAGCTGCTCCAGCAGCGGTGTCACGTCCCGCGCCTCGGTCAGCCAGGTGCCCCAGCAGACCAGCACGGTGAGCTTCTGCGAACTTTTCTGCAATTCCTTCGGTACGGCGAAATCGACCTTACCGCCGAAAATCCAGTCGCGGACTTCCAGCGACGGCGCCTCGCCGCCAATTTCCAGTGCAGATACCCCCCCCATAAAAAATGCACTTAACACACAAACCAGCAACGCTGCCTTTCTCATGGGTTCCTCCTGGTATTTATTGCGAATCAGAGATTCGGAGAGAATTCCTTGACCGGACGGCACAGCTCATAAGCACGGACCGCCTTCAACAGGTATTCATCTTTTTTGGGTGCGGCGATAAACTGAACGCCCACCGGCATGCCGTCCCTGGCGATTTCCGCCGGCACGCTGATCGCGCAATTCGCGGCCAGGTTGCAGTCCACACCGTAGAAGTCCGCCTGGAACTTCAGGCTCGGCGGATCATCCCTGCGCGCGGGCATATTCGGCGACGTCGGGGTCAATATAATATCGCATTTCTTGAATATTTCGGTGAATTCCTCGACCAGCTTCGTACGCACCTTCTGGGCGTTGACGAAGTAGCCTTCGTAACACTTCTTGGTGATAATCAGCGTACCGGCCAGCAGCCGCAGCTTGGTGTTCAGGCCGAACTGCCCGCGGGAATTCAGATAAATGTCGTTCAACTGTTTGCCGGACTCCTGGTGACCGTAGCGGATGCCGTCGATACGCTCGAGGTTGGTACTGGCTTCCGCCATCATGATGGCGAAGTAAGCCTGCGTCGCCAGCAGCGTGGTCGGCAAATCGACTTCGACCACTTCCGCGCCGTTCGCTTTCAGGACTTCGAGGGTATTTTCGACCGCGGCGCGGCACTCGGGCTCGAGCTCGCTCCAGGCCATATATTCCTTGACGATGCCGACCCGCATGCCTTTCAGGAAGCTGATGTCGGTATTTTTCACCGATTCGGCCAGGCCGTCGAGCGAATCTCGCAGCGTCATGGCATCCAGCGGGTCGTCTCCGCCCATGCTTTCCAGCATAATCGCGGCGTCGATCACGTCTTTGGTCAGGGGGCCGCCCTGGTCCAGCGACGATGCCATGGCGGCAATCCCGTAACGGGAAACCCGTCCGTAAGTCGGCTTCAGGCCGTACACACCGCAGAATGCCGCCGGCTGGCGGATCGAGCCGCCGGTATCGCTGCCGATGGCTGCCGGCAGTTCGGACGCGCCCACGCAGGCGGCGCTGCCGCCGCTGGAGCCGCCCGGGACATATTCCAGCCCCCACGGATTCGAGGTCGGACCGTAAGCACTGCTGCGGGTGGTCGAGCCCATGGCGAACTCGTCCATATTCAGGCGGCCGAACGGGATAAAGCCTTTGCTTTCCAGACGGGTCACCAGGCCCGCATTAAAGGGCGGCACGTAACCCATCAGGGTCTTGGAGCCGCAGCTGCAGGAGTGGCCCTTCACGGAAATATTGTCTTTCATGCCGATCGGAATACCGTCGTAGGGGCTGAGCGCCTTGCCGGCGGCACGCCGGGCATCGGCTTCCGCCGCTTTCTGCAGCAGCTCTTTTTCATCGTATTTGCAGAACGCATGAACCAGCGGTTCGACCTGCTGGATGCGTTCCAGGTAAAATTGAGCCAGCTCCACACAACTGTATTTACCGGCGGCGAGGTCATCGGCAA
>JBEBRW010000044.1:0-47797 GCA_040394635.1 Victivallis vadensis
CCACCATGACTCCGATCGAGCCCAGCAGCGACAGCCCCACCACGTAGACCGCCGTTTCGATATTTTCCCGGCCGAACGCCATGAAGAACGATACCACCACGCACAAAATCCCCAGAATTCCGACGACGCCGAACCCCGGGATGACGAATATCTCCAGCAAGATCAGCACCAGCCCGACCACGAAGACCACCATCGGACCCCAGTCGGATGCTCCGGAGCCGACATGCCCCAGGAAGAACAGCGTGAGCGCCGTGACCCCGATGATCCCCGGCACGCCGAACCCGGGCGTTTTTACTTCCACATAAATGCCCACCAGCCCGATCATCAGCAGTACGCCCGCGATGGCAGGGTAGGTCAGGAACGAAATCACCTGTTCCAGCGCGCTTTTTTCCACGCTGATGATCTGGCAGTCGGCAAGGCCGAGCTGCGAGACCAGGTCGTGACTGTCGCGGGCGATATAATCAACGACTTTCAACCGCTTGGCTTCATTGGCCGAGAGCGTCAGCGGCGACACCTTGTCGTGCTGAATGCCGTCGCGCTCCAGCGTCAGGCGCTGGTATGGGTCGGCCATGGCGCGCACGACCCGGACCGGACGGTCATTTTTCTCTGCCAGCACCTGCAGTGCCTTGAAAAACACGGTCAGGAACTTCTGGTTCAGCAGTTCTTCATCGCTGGCGGAGGGCTTCGGCAGGTCCGGCAGTTCGCGCAGGATATCGTCCAGGGCCGGAATTTTCGGGGTGGAATCGCCTTCTTTGGGCACTTCCACTGGCTGTTCTTTTTTCTCGTCCGCAGGTGGAGTTTCCGGCTTTTTCTCGTCCTTTTTGGTCTCTTTCTTTTCTTCTTTCTTATCCTCGCGCTCAGTGATCGGCTTGGTGCCGCCGGGGCCCATCTGGATGGGCATGGCGTCGCCGATCATGCCGCCGGGATTGATGGCGATCCGGTCCGCGCCCAGCGCGATGATCGCTCCCGCCGAAATGCCGTTCGGATGCAGATACGCGATTACCGGCACCTTGGACTTGGCCAGTACCGAGAGATATTTATAGGCCACATAAACACTGCCGCCCGGAGTGTCCAGCTCAAAAATCACCGCCCGGATATTCTCCTGCTCCGCCCGGGCCAGTACCCGTTTCAGGAACAGCAGCTCGTGCGACGAAATCTCCTTGAACTCGGTGAATTGCGACACATAGAGAACCTTTTTTTCGGAGGAGGGATCGAACAATTTCGACTCCCCGCCGCGGCAGGTTGTCGCCGCGAGGAGGATGGCAAGTAAGGTGAAAAATTTCCGCATTGGCGCTACTCTCCGGTTAAAATTGACAGACAATTCTTGTCCAGGATCACATCCCAGACCTTATCGAAATCGGCTTTGGCGATCTTGAGTTTGTCGGCGGCCTCGTAAATGAGTTTCTGCTCCTTACCGCTGAAATCGCCGTCGCGCATGACCATTTCCAACATGTTCGCCAGCATACAGCGCTTCTGCGCGGCGTCCAGCGTCAATGCGTTGAATACTTCATCCAGCCGGTCATTTTCATAAAGCGCCCGGGCGGTAATGAAGAGCGACCGGCTGCCGCCGCAGATATCGTTGGCGATGAAGCTCTCCGCCGCGGGCGACAGCTTGCAGTTGTCATCCGAGCGGGTGCCGAGGTCGATCAGCATCATCATCAACAGCAAATACGGGGTGGGCTCCACCTTGCGGTTTTTCAGGCTGTGCTCCTGGTGTTCCTGGATTTTGTCCAACAGCATGGCGGCGCTGCCCGATTCGAAATTCGAGAATTTCATCACATGCCCGCCCAGCGTCAACACCGAGCTGAATTTCTCCTTGTTGAGTTCGGCTTTCAATCCCGGTTCGTGACTGTCCAGCTGGATCAGGTCGAAGTTCGTGGTGCCGAAATCCCGTTCAAAGAGGTAAATCAGATGATCGACAAAGATGAGGTAACTCTCGCCCGGCCGCCCCGAAATACCTCCCGAACCGCGCAACACGAAGTCAGGCTCCATGCCCTCCCGCAGGTTCAAGGCATTTTTGATGGCTTCCGGCAGAAATTTATATTCCATACAAACCCCCTTTGTTGATCTGTCACTGATTATATAACTAACTGAAAATAATACAAGCCCCAAGTCTAAAAAACGGGCAAAATATTCGAGCGAATTTCCTACAGGCTTTTCGCTGGGGCCGGGATCGCCGAATGATGTCCGGCAGGCTTCAGGTTAGTTCGTGTCAGATGCCGAGTTTGGTCAGCTTATCTTTGAAGTATTGGCGCAGCAGCTCATTGTCTTGTTCAAGCGGAGGCTTGAGGGTTAATGAGTGCAGAATCATCTTGTATTGAGCTTTTTGAAAACCGTATTTGGACAGGCGCGGCTTCCACCAGCTTTCGATTTTACCCTCAAATGAAACGAGGTTCTTCCGGATTGGATTGGCCTTGTCGTATTTCGCGACAATATATTGTTGCAGCAGCCAGGTTTCAAAAAATCTGGACCACGATTTCTGGCTTACCCGGATTACTACGTCCAAGTTGTAGGGAATCAATGATTTGTATTTTTCGATTCCTTCTTTGGAACCATGCATTTTCACGGTTGTCATCCAAACCTCGAGCGACATATCCGGGTTGAGCACCTTAACGAAACTGTAAACTTCTTCGGGTGTTTTTCCATCGTTGACCACCTGTTTGAGTCCTTCGAGGGTTCTTTCGCAGGCCACAACGGCTTCTTTGAACTGATCGTCGGAAAGGCCGAGGTGCTTGAAGTAAAACTCGATCGCTTTATACGATTCTTCATCGGTCAGATCGCATTGATTGGCAACAAGTTCCTTGTCGACCATGCTCCGGATTTGCGCAGCCAATTCCGGGGAGGGCGACGGGGTCTCGGCCGCACCGGCCACGGCCAGTACCGCACATGTAAAAGACAGCAAAATCAATCGAATCATAACTTCTTCTCTCTTAACTCTTAATTCTTAATTCCGATGTACTTGTTCATAGAGTCGATCAGTTCGCTCTGCAGTTCAGCGGATTGATCGACCATGTCGAGCATGCTCTCTGCTTCGTCTTCGGTGAGCTCGGTTTTTTCGGAATTCAACATGCCGAGAAGACCGTTGAGATGACTGCTCAATTTGGCGAGTTTCTTCATGTCGTCCTTCGGCATGCTGTCCGCCGCAATCTCCATGTTCGTCAGTGACTGCAGGTAGTCGATACGCTCGGTGGTGAGCTCGAGGATGCGTTCGCGGATCGGCGCTTTGATCTCGTCCGGTTCGCGGTTGTAGCGGGAACTCAGTTCCTCCCAGCGGTCCTCGAGGTAATTCATGAAAATCACTTCCTGGGCTTCGTCGGCAAAGCTCAGGCGGCGTTCGCCGAAGCAGCGCGCGTAGAAGTCGGAGAATTCCAGTTCGCGGTTGTAACAGTTGTCCAGCATATACGAGTCGAGCTCGTTTATGGTCATCGGGAACCCCGCCTCGGCCATGATCGACTCCAGGGAGCCGGTCTCGCCGGTGGAAATCAGCAGATCCTCGGGTATATCCTGCTGGCTCTCTTCCTCGACCAGGCCGAGAACACTCTGGCCCTGTTCGATGCGGATTTCCACGCGTTCCATCAACTTCGAGAATTCGTCCAGCGACGCGCTGTTCGGGCCGAACAGGGCCTTGCCGCCGTAGAAATAACCCCAGGCGAGGAATTCCGGCAGGTCGAAATAGCTCTCGTAATCGGCGATGACCTTCTCCAGCGCCAGCGAATATTCATTGACCCAGTGTTTGATTTTCTGATGATCGCGCAGACCGCCGGAGCCATAGGTGAAGTCGATCACGCCCTTTTCCCAGTCGAGCACGCGGGCAATCAGGGTGTCGCCCTGTTTGAACCGGGTTTCGCGGTAAAAATGCTGCAGGTCGAAGACCGTGATCGTGACCTCGGTATCGGGCGACGCGTCGGCCGCGTAAATGTCGTGTGCCGGGTCTTCCGCCACCAGGAAATCGCCGATCTGCTCGATACCCATCAACAGGTGATACGGGATCAGGGCGCTGACTTTCATGCTCCGCGATTTGGTTTTCAGGTTTTTGCCGCCGCACTCGCGCAAGGTGATTTCCGAGGGGAAAACTTCGGAGAACACAAACGGCAGGAAGCGGTGCCCCGGAATCAGAATGCCTTCGTCCAGCTCAAATTCGGTGGGGGTGATGACGAACTCTGCGTGATGGAAAAACTTCTGGCGCGAATAAAAATGCTGCCGTTCGAGGTCAAAGAAAAAACGGTCGTCCACGCTCAGTTCGCGTTCCAGTTTTTCGGCGAACTGGCGCTGCTGCGCCGGGGTTTCCGCGGTCATGCCGTCGACGATTTCCTGGACGGTGAATTGGGCGTGGCTGTGGAAAAATTTGTCGATTTCGCGGTCGATGTGTTCGTGCATGGTCAACCTCCGAATGAAGATATCTGTTTGCTGAGCAGCGAGCTCACGTGTGCGGCCAGCTCGGGCTGCTCCCAGGTTTTGAGGGTTTCGATGGTGACGGCATCGGCGAGGTCGAACATGCCGCTCTGCGTCCGGCGCAACCCGAAGAGCGTGCCGCCGCAGCCGAGCTTGGCGCCGATGTCTGCGCAGAGTGTCCGGATGTAGGTGCCCTTGGAGCACTTGACGGTGAAATCGGCCTGCGGGAGCTCGACACGGGTGATGTCGATGCTCGCGATGTGGATCGGGCGCGGGTCGCGGTCGACCTCCTTGCCCTTTCGGGCGATTTCGTACAGGCGCTTGCCGTCGACCTTGACGGCGGAAACCATCGGAGGAATCTGCATGATATCGCCCTTGAAACTCATGATGGCGTCGCGCAGCTGCTGTTCGGTCACGCCGCTCCAATCCTTCTCGGCGGTGACTTCTCCATCCATGTCCTGCGTGTCGGTTTCGGTGCCGAGGAGGAGGGTGCCCTCGTAGGTTTTGTCGTCACCGCTCAGTTTCTGGCTGAAGCGGGTGAATTTGCCGATGACCAGCACCAGGAGTCCGGTGGCGGCGGGATCGAGGGTGCCGCAGTGGCCGACTTTCGGGATATTGAAACGCGCGCGCACGAAGTTGACCACGTCGAAACTGGTCCATTCTTTGGGTTTATCGACCAGCAGTACACCGTCTCCGTAGAATTCGGGGCGGCGGATTCTCTTTTTCTGTTCTTCCATTTATCAGGAGCCTTGATTCAGGGTTTGACGTACCAGCGAGGTCAGGACCTTGACTGCGTCATTGAAGTTGTTGTTTTTGATTTTGCCGCCGGCGGCGAGCTCGTGACCGCCGCCGTTCAGTTGACGGGCGATCTGGCCGACGGAGAAGCGCGGGTCCTTGGAACGCAGCGAGACTTTGTAGCCGTCGTCACTGCGCTGGATCAGCGCCACGATGTCGGCACTCTGCAGCGAACGCAGGATCTCGATCAGGCCCTCGGTGCTGCGCATGTCGATGTGATATTTGCGGATCAGCTCCTCGGGGATGAAAATCCAGGCGAAGCGGCCGCCGCAGTCGGTGCGCAGGTGATGGGTGAAAAGTTCGGACTCAAACTGCTGCAGTTCCAGCGGCTTCGAGAAAAACATTTCCAGCATGACGCGGTGGTGGTCGGCCTTCAGCTCGAGCAGTTCGGCGGCGTGGCGCAGTGTCTGCGGCGAGGTGTTGTCGAAGCGGAACCCGCCGGTGTCCATGACGATGCCGAGCAGCCACAGCGTGGCGGTGCGCGGCGAAACCTTCCAGCCCGGCAGCAGTTTGCTGAGCATGAAAAGCAGTTCGGCGGTGGCGGCGACTTTCGGCGCCACGACGTTGATCCGCCCATATTTCAGGTTGTCCGGGTGATGGTCGAGCAGGACCAGCGGGATGCCGACCTGTTCGAATTTGAGGCCGCCGCCGATGGCGGCCCGCATCTGGTTCGGGGTATCCAGCACCAGACAGCTCTGGTACATGGCAAATTCGAGTTTGGTGATGCCGGTACGGTAGTTGGAACTGACGAACGGCAGGTATTTCTCCGGCAGCGATTCGGGCATGACGGCCTCGGCGCGTTTACCGTTTTCGTGCAGGAAATTGAGCATGCCGAAGGTGGACCCGATGGCATCGCCGTCGGGCCGTTCATGTGTCACCAGCAGGAAATCGTCATGATTGCGGATGAATTCGGCGGCCTGTGCCAGCGCGGGATCAATCTTCTCCTTCATGCTCCCCCATTTCCTCGATGAGCGAAATCACTTTGTCGGCGGCTTCGAGCCGGTCGTCGATCCGGAATTCAAGCACCGGGGTATACTTCATGATGACCCTGGACGCGATCTTTTTCTGCAGGTCCACGCGGATTGCATTCAGGTGGTCCATGACCTTGCGGGCGGCGCCGGGACCGCCGCCGAACACGCTGATCAGCACGATGGCGCTGCGCAGGTTCGGCGCGGTGGATACATCCAGTACCGACACCAGCTTGTCGCCCCAGCTTTCGCGCTCAAGCAGATCGGCCAGTTCCCGTTTCATCAGTTCGTTCACACGAACCATGCGGTTGGGTGCTCCCATAGTCAGAATCTCCCTTACAACGTGGCTTTGGTTAACTCGATCTCATAGAGTTCGATGACGTCGCCTTCGATGAAGTCGGCGAAGTTGTCGAGGCGGATACCGCACTCGAAACCGGCCTTGACTTCCTTGACGTCGTCCTGGAAGCGCCGCAGCGAAGCGACTTCGCCGTTGTAAATGAGTTCAGCATCGCGGAACACACGGGCCTTGCTGCCGACTTTGACCGAGCCCTTTTCGACTTTGCAGCCGCAGATCTTCGGTCCTTTGGTCAGCTCGAAAATCTGGATAATGCGGGCCTTGCCCAGCTCTTTCTCGCGTTTGTCGGGCTGCAGGCGTCCGGCGAGGGCGTCGGTGATATCTTCAAGCAATTCGTAAATGATGGTGTAGAGACGGATTTCCACGCCGTTTTTCTTCGCCAGTTCGTTCACGCCGGGGTTGACCCGTACGTGGAAGCCGACGACCATGGCCTTGGAAGCGCTGGCCAGCATCACGTCGTTTTCCGTAATCGCGCCCACGCCGCTCATGACCACGGACACCTTGATTTTGGTGGAGTCGATCTTGGCGAGGGACTCTTCGATGGCTTCGGCGGTACCGCGCACGTCGCTCTTGATAATCAGATTCAGCGTCTTGATGCTGTCGAGCTTGCTGAACATGTCTTCCATGGTCAGCGGCACGGCCTGCGCCAGATCTTCCTGACGCTTGGCTTCGGCGCGTTCTTCAGCGGCCAGACGGGCCTCTTTTTCGTTTTTCTTGATCTCGATGATCGCGCCGGCATCCGGAGCGCCGGAGAGACCGATCAGCTTGACCGGGGTGCTCGGGCCGGCGGTATGGATCTTTTCGCCGCGGGCGTTGAAAAGCATCTTGACACGGCCATAGTATTCGCCGCAGACAATCGCATCGCCCACCCGGAGCGTGCCGTTGGTCACCAGTATGTTGGCGGAGGGGCCGAGGCCGTGTTCGAGCTGGGCTTCCAGCACGGTGGCTTCGGCGGGGCGCTTGGGATTGGCTTTGAGCTCGAGCATTTCGGATTCGAGCAGGATACGCTCGAGGAGATCGTCGATGCCCTGGCCGGTCTTGGCCGAGACTTTGACCACGCCGATATCGCCGCCCCATTCTTCACTGGTCAGGTTATTCTGCTGCATCTGGAGCAGGACTTTGTCGTAATCGGCTGCGGGCAGGTCGATTTTGTTGGCAGCCACGATGACCGGTACACCGGCGGCGCGGGCATGGTTCAGCGCTTCCACGGTCTGCATCATGAAACCGTCGTCGGCGGCCACCACCAGGATCGCGATGTCGGTGAGGTTGGCGCCGCGGGCGCGCATCTGGGTAAACGCCTCGTGTCCGGGGGTGTCGATGAAGGTGATGAGATTGTCTTTGTAGTTGACCTGCGACGCCCCG
This sequence comes from Victivallis vadensis, assembly GCA_040394635.1. Lineage (GTDB taxonomy): Bacteria > Verrucomicrobiota > Lentisphaeria > Victivallales > Victivallaceae > UBA5239. Next base: position 7,873 of record JBEBRW010000044.1, read on the forward strand.
ATGTGCTGGGTAATGCGTCCGGCTTCGCCTTCCACCACGTTCGTATGGCGTACTTTGTCCTGCAGCGAGGTCTTGCCGTGGTCGACGTGGCCGAGGAAGGTGACGATCGGCGGCCGGTTGACAATGTCTTCCGGACGGTCGACGAATTCCACGGGCTGCGGTGCGGCCGAACCGGTGGGCTCGGCGCGGTGGTGCTTCTGCTCCACGGTAACTTTCAAATCGTATTTATCGCACAATTTCTGCAGCGCTTCTTCGGGGATCGCCTGGTTGATGCTGGCGAAAACACCCATGCCGATCAGGTCGGTGATGACTTCATTGGGCTTCTTGCCTGCGGCTTCCGCGAAATTCTTCACGATGATCGGCGGGACAATGGAAATTTCCTTCGGCCCGCTCTGCTGCTCCTGCACGGCTTGCTGCTGATGCTGTTTGTTGTGGTGAAACGGCTGTTTATCGAAACGGCCCTGCGGCGAACCGCCCGGCTTGCCGCCGCCCTGCGGCTGTTGCGCGGGTTTGTGACGGATTTTTTCGAACTTCTGCCCGCCGCCGACCTGTGCCAGCTTGGGAGCCGCTACCTTGACGCCGATATCATCGATATCGTCATCCGTTTCCGGCGCTGCTTCCGCTTCAACTTCCGCTTCTTCGGCGGGTTCTTCCACTTCGTCGTTTTTGGCCGTTTTCTGGGCCGGGGCGGCCTTGGCCGCGGGTGCGGTTTTGGCTGCCGGGGCCGGTTTGGCGGTCGCTGCCGGCTTCTTGGCTACGGCGGTCTTGGATTTGGGTTCGCCGAAGGTGGCGGTCAAATGCGCTTCGACCCGCTCCACATCTTCCGCTTCCACAGTTCCCGACGCGGTCAGGTCCAAGCCCAGTTTTCTGAGTTCTTCCGCAATACCGCTACCGGGCACCTTGTACTTGTCTGCTAAACTTTTTACCTTGATACTTTTCACAACTGATATCCTTTCTTCCGGTGCTCCGGGTAATTGCGTTCGTTATTTACAGCGTCCGGAAGATCTGTTCGAATTCTTCCGGCGCGATTTCATCAAGCGAGGCGATTGTCTCCCTGCCGGCTTCGACTCCCTCGACCGAGACGAAACCGTTTTTCACCAGTTTCCGCGCGGTGTCATGAGCGATGCCCAGCGTGGAGGAGAGGTTCTCCGCCGCCTGCTTCAATTTTTCTTCGATCGATTCCGTCTTGTTCGGGTCCACGATCACGATATTCATGTTCCAGCCGAGGAGCTTGGACGACAGCCGGACGTTCTGGGCCTTTTTGCCGAATGCCAACCGCGACTGATCCGGCGAAACCTTCACCGTCAACTCGCGCCGCTCGGGCTTGGAATCCACCCCGAGCACCTTGGCCGGCTGCAGCGCATTCATCGCATACTGACGGATGTCCTCGTCGTACGGGATGATGTCCACACGCTCGCCACCGAGCTCAGTGGTGATATTTTTGACGCGGATGCCGCGCATGCCCACACAGGCGCCGACAGGGTCGACGCGCGGGTCGTTGCTCTTTACCGCGATTTTCGAGCGGCTGCCGGCTTCGCGGGCAATGCCCATGATCTGGACCACGCCGTCCTTGATTTCGCTGACTTCACGCTCAAACAGCCGCACCACGAAATCCGGGTGTGTCCGCGAAACGATCAGGCTCGGCCCCGAAACCAGGGTATCCACCTTCAGCAGCAGCGCATTGATCCGGTCGCCCGGCATATACGATTCGCCGAAAATCTTGTCCTTGGCGGAGAGCACGCCCTCGGCTTTCTGGAAGTCGATGATCGTGTTGCCGTTGTCATAGCGCCGCACGATGCCGTTGAGGATCGTGCCGATCTTGTCGGCAAATTCGTCGCGGACGGTGTCCTTTTCCGCTTTGCGAAGCTGCTGCATGATGGTCTGGCGGGCGGTCTGGGCGGCGATACGGCCGAAGTTCTTCGGCGTCACTTCCCAGTCCACCAAGTCGCCGATTTTGGCATCCGGCATTTTGGTTAAGGCATCGGCAAGCAGGAGCTGGTCGTTGTTCGGATTGGCCTCGACGATTTCGAGTTTGGCCCAGGCGCGGATTTCGCCGGTTTTCGCATCCACCTTCACCACCAGGTCCGTGGCCGGGTGAATACTCTTCTTCGACGCAGAAAGCAAAGCATTTTCCAGGGCTTTGGTCATAACTTCGCGCTTGATTCCGCGTTCCTGCTCGATATATTCCAAGATTGTCAATAATTCATTGGCCATGACTCATTTCCTTTCTGCTCTTTAAACTGTTTTCAAAAAAAAAGTGGGGTAAAAACTAACCCACTTTACACAAAATTCAAGTTTTATATTATAATATAAACCCGGAAACGCAAGTATCAAGTCCTTTTTCTGATTATTTTTGCAGAGATTTCGAGGCGCTTTTTTGAGAGGGTAACTCCGCTGAAACTCGGACGGGTCGGACAAGCCGGACAAGTCGGACAGGTTTTTCGGACGGGGCCAGGGGCGGCGTGAACCTCTCGTGTTTTCCTACAAATGGCTCTGCCGGAAATTCTTGCGGTAACGGGCCGGGGGGAGCGCCATGATCTGCGAGAAACGGCGGATGAAGTGATAGGCGTCCATGTAACCGAGCTGGGCGGCGATGTCGGAAATGCTTTGCGTGGTGCCGGTGAGGAGTTCGGCGGCACGGTTCATGCGGAGGTTGTCGAGGTAATTTTTTGGCGACATGCCGGTGTTTTCGTGGAAGACGCGGCGGAGGTAATTTTCGCTGACATTGCAGAAGGCGGCCATGTCTTCGACGGTCCACCAGTGGGTCATGTCGCGTTTGATTTCCCTCAGCAGGCGGTTGAAATCGGTCTGAACGGAGGACGGGTTGGACTCGCGGGCGGCGTGATGGATCTCGAAGAGCAGCGAAATCAGCATGGAATTGGCCTCGAGATAGGCGGCGGTGGTGGATTCGCGGAGTTTCTGGATGATGGGGAGCAGGCGGCGTTCCCGGGCGAAGTCGAAAAGTCCATTTTTTAAGATTCCGCTCTGGGTCAGCGCGGTCGGCAGGCTGCCGGAGAAACTGATCGAGTCTTCGATGAACTCGTCCTTGTAGCCGAAATAACTGTTTTCCTCGGTATCGGTGGCGGTGATCCATTGACCGGGCTTGATCTCGCAGAGCGGAGTCTGGTTGTTCCAGTAGAAACCACGGCCGCCGATCAGCTGGGTGATGACCATATAAGGGAAGATGCGCGGCGTGGGCTCCGGCGAAATCCTTGGTTTGCTTGGAACTCCTTCGTAATAAACGTGTATCAATAACCCTGAATTGAGGATTTGCCCCCGCAGTCCGGCGGGAATCGGGGAGGGGTTGACTTCACCACAGTTGTTTTTGCGATTCATTTGTGTTGATTTATCCATTTTTTTTCGGTTAATACACATTATATTATGAAAACTGAATTTTTCAACCCATAATTAATAAGGAAATCGATTATGAGTAAGAATTTGACATGGAACCGCGCGGAAACGGCTTCCGATCTGAATGGAATGCTGGATGTGCTGGCTGAAGAATACCCGATCAAGGCAGGCGGGGAAGGAATTCAGCTGAAATTCGTCAAGGTGGCCGAACCGGGCACGCTGAAAATGACGGCGGCGGCGGGTTCGATCACCATCGAGTACGGTTCGCTGGTGGCGGCCGGCCGCGGCATCGGGCATGCGCTCAGCGGCAAATGCGTCGAGGAAAATGTGGTTTTCGAGACCCTCGGGATCATGCTGGACTGCTCACGCAACGCGGTCATGAAAGCCGAATACCTGAAAAAATGGCTGCGCCGGCTGGCCCTGATGGGGTACAATATGGTGATGCTGTATTGCGAAGACACCTATCAGCTGCCGGATGAACCGTATTTCGGCTTCATGCGCGGCGGTTACACGCTGGAGGAAATGCAGGACGTCGACGCCTATGCCATTAAGCTGGGCGTGGAAATGGTGCCCTGCATCCAGACGCTGGGGCACCTCGAGCACATGATTCGCTGGGCCGGGCCCTACGGCGAGATCACCGACACGCAGTCGGTCATGCTGGTGGACGCGGACAAGACTTACGCGCTGATCGAAAAAATGATCGCATTCTGGAGCTCGGCGTTCAAGACCCGCCGCATCCATGTGGGCATGGATGAAACGCACGACCTCGGGCGCGGCAAATTCATGGACAAGTTCGGCTATGAGCGCGGTTTCGATATTTTCAACCGTCATCTCGACCGTGTCTGCAAAATCTGCGAAAAATTCGAATACAAGCCGATCATCTGGTCCGATATGTATTTCCGCATGAGCAATCCGAATCAGGATTATTACGATCCGAAGACGGTGATTCCGGAAGACGTGAAGGCGATGATTCCGAAACAGGCCAGCTTGTGCTACTGGGATTATTACCATCGCGACGAGGCGTTTTACAGCGACTGGCTGCAGCGTCACCGCGACCTGGGCTTCGAGCCGATCATGGGCTCCGGCGTCTGGACCTGGGTTTGCATGTGGTACGACCATGAGCAGACCGTGGCCACCGTCACCCCGTGCCTGAATGCCTGCCGCAAGGCCAAGGTCAAAGACGTGTTCTTCACCATGTGGGGAGACAATGGCGCGTATTGCGAATATGATTCGTCGCTGGCCGGTCTGGCCTGGGCGGCCGACCTCTCCTATGGCGGCAGCGGCGCCGACGACGCGGTGGGGCCGCTTTTCGAAGCGGTCTGCGGCGGTTCTTATAAAGATCATATGACCGCGTGCAACATGCAGCCGCGCGTGGACTGGGACGGCGGCAAGATGCGTTTCTTCACCTCGCTGATGATCTGGGACGACCCGATGCTGGGGCTGTACTGGCGCGAATTCGAGCATTTCAAGGAAAACGCCTGGGACTTCATCCGCCGGGAACTGGCCGACACCCGCGAGAAACTGAGCGGTTCGGTGGGCAATTGCGACGCCGGCGACATCGGTCACGCCTGGAACATCTGCGATTTCCTGATCAAGAAGATCGATTTCCGCGCCGCGCTGATGGATGCTTATGAAAAACGCGACCGCGCCGCGCTGACCAAGCTGAAAGACAGCGGCGTGGCCGAGGTCAATGCCGCCCTCGACAAGATGGCTGTGTCGTTCCGCCGCCAGTGGCTGCGCCGCAACAAGCCGTTTGGTCTGGAAGTGATGCAGGTGCGTTTTGCCGGGCAGACGGCCCGCTTTAATGAAACGGCGGTCCGGATCGGTGAACTGCTCGACGGTACCGTCGACTCGATTCCCGAGCTCGAGATCAAGCTTGACAAGCCGTTTGGTCATATCGACTGCCGCTATGGCCGTTCGATGTCCGGCTGCATGATCTGATGAAAACGGGACGCATGGGAAATTCCTGTGCGTCCTATTTTTAATGATTTTTCACGGGCCGGGCTTGTAATTCCGGTTTCCGGGAGTATTTTAATTGGCTTAACACGGTCCGACAGTTTTGGTCTTAATGCCTGAGACGATGCTTTCGGACCCGCAAGTAAAAGGAAATGTGTTATGGACAAGGCAACTAAAAACGGACTCGTCGCCAAGTATGCACGCAAAGAAGGCGATACCGGTTCTCCGGAAGTGCAGATCGCATTGCTCTCTCAGCGGATTCGCGAACTGACCGAACACCTGCAGAAAAACAAGAAAGACAACAGCACCCGCCGTGGTCTCCTGCTCATGGTCAGCCGTCGCCGCACCCTGCTCAAATATCTGCAGCGTGAGAATTACGAGCGCTATATTTCGCTGACTTCCGAACTGGGTATCCGTATTGCCCGCTAACGGGAGCTGAATCAGCCGATTATGGGCCTGATGCATTTTTTGCGTCAGGTCCATTTGCTTTTTACGGGGCAGGGGTTTATATTATTAAATTGTAGTTGTGAATGCAGATCGGGAAAGATTTGCTTGTGGAATTCCTGCGACATCAGGTTCCGGCGCGGGCCGGGGATTGATGTCGCAATTCCGCAAAATCTGAGATCCTGATCCTTCACTGTAGTATAACTCGCGGCATGTGGCCGCGAAAATCAGAAGGAAAAGGTATTATGCCTGAAGAAAAAATCGTATGTCAGATCGCGGATAACCGCAGTATCGAAATCTCCACCGGTAAACTCGCCAACCTGGCCAATGGCGCCTGCGTGCTGCGTCAGGGCGACACTTGTCTCTTTGTCGCCTGCTGCTCCGGCCCCGCCCGCCCCGGCACCGACTTCCTGGCGCTGACCGTGGATTACCGCGAAAAGTACAGCGCGGCCGGCCGCTTCCCCGGCGGATTCATCAAACGCGAAGGCCGCCCCTCCGACCATGAAATCCTGACCTGCCGCATGACCGACCGTCCGGTCCGTCCGCTGTTCCCGAAAGGTTTCTTCGATGAAATCCAGATTCAGGGCTTGCTGCTCAGTGCCGACGGCGTGAATGAGCCGGATGTGCTGCTGATGCTCGGTGCGTCGGTGTCGCTGATGCTTTCCGACCTGCCGTTTGCCGGCCCGATCGGCGCGGTTCGCGTGGGTTATGTGGATGGCCGTTTCGTTGCCAACCCGACCGTGGAAGAAATGAGCAAGAGCTCGCTCGAATTGGTTTATGCCGGTGTGGCCGATAAGGTCATCATGATCGAAGGCGAAGCCAGCGAAGTTTCCGAGCAGATGCTGGCCGACGCCATGCGTTTTGCCAATGAAGTGGTCAAGAAACAGATTGCCGCTCAGATCGAGCTGGCCGCCAAGGCCGGCAAGGCCAAGAAAGAGCCGACGCTCCACCTGGTGCCGGAAGCCCTCGACAATGCTCTCCGCGAATTCTGCAAGGATCGCATCGAAGGCGTTTGCACCGTACCCGGCAAGGCTGATCGCATTGAAGCCATGAATGCACTGCTGGCCGACGCCAAGGCCGCTCTGGCCCCGCAGTTCGAAGATGTTCCGGAACTCGATCTGGAATTCAGCAAAGCGTTCGATGATCTGGTCAAAGATGTGACCCGCAGCGTCATCCTGGAAAAACAGTTCCGTCCGGATGGACGCGGTATTGATGATCTCCGCCCGCTTTCGGCGGAAGTCGACGTATTGCCGGTGGTTCACGGCACCGGGCTGTTTGCCCGTGGCGAAACCCAGGCGCTGGTCATTGCCACGCTCGGCGGCGAAAAGGATTCCCAGGAGTACGACAGCATTACCAACGGTACCCCGGAAGCCACCAACAAACGTTTCTATTTGCACTACAACTTCCCGAACTACAGCGTGGGCGAAGTCGGCCGCATCATGGGTCCCGGCCGCCGCGAAATCGGCCACGGCAACCTGGCCGAGCGTTCGGTGTCCAAGGTGATTCCGAAGGATTTCCCGTACGTGGTGCGCTGCGTTTCTGAAATCATGGCCTCCAACGGCTCGACCTCGATGGCGTCGGTTTGCGGTGCCACGCTGGCGCTGATGGATGCCGGCGTGCCGATCAAGGCTCCGGTGGCCGGTATCTCCTGCGGTCTGGTGACGGACGGCAAGGGCAAGGAATTGCTGCTTACCGACATCATCGGCGCGGAAGACCACTTCGGCGACATGGACTTCAAAGTCTGCGGTACCCGCGAAGGGATCACCGGCTTCCAGCTGGACCTCAAGCTCCCGGGCATCTCGATCGACCTGCTCTGTCAGGGCATGGAGCGCAACAAAGCCGCCCGTTACAAGATTCTGGACGTGATCGAAGGCTGCATCTCCGCCCCGCGCGAAAAGATCAGCCCGCGCGCCCCGCATATTGCCGTGGTCAACATCAATCCCGATAAGATCGGCGCCCTGATCGGCCCCGGCGGCAAGAATATCAAGGCCATCACCGAAGAAACCAAGTCCTCGATCGACGTGACCGATGACGGCGTGGTCAAGATTCTGGCTCCGAACGAAGATTATCTGGAAGAAGCCAAGGCCCGCGTGCTCGGTTGCACCGCCGAAGCGGAAATCGGCAAGGTTTACCGCGGCAAAGTCACCGGTACCAAGGACTTCGGTGCTTTCGTGGAAATCATCCCCGGCATCGAAGGGTTGCTGCATATCTCCGAAATGGCGGACTACCGCGTGCGTCAGGTCTCGGATATCTGCAATGAAGGCGATATGGTCACCGTGAAGGTGGTCGATATTGATCCCAGCTCCGGCAAGATCCGTCTCAGCCGCAAAGCCGCGCTGAAAGATCTCGGCGAAGAATAAGAATATCACCCGATATGGAAGCGGTCCTTGCGAGGACCGCTTTTTTTGATTCATTAAATTAAGTAAATGCTTAATAAATATATAATGTTATTTATCTGTAGATTATCATGTGACAATGAAAAATCTGATGTTTACTGCACGAAATGCGTAAAAGAATAAAATGATGACTGATTTAGTGAATGCTTTAAAAAATAGTGAAAATATTTAATATGAGACTTGATTTTTTCATACTTTACCGTTATGTTTAGGGAGTATAACCCGAAGAGCAAAAAAGGAGATGGTTTATGACTGCATTGTCTCTGATGGTCAAGGCAAAGAAGATCAAACAGTATGAGTTGGCGCGGCGCCTGGGGGTGTCGAAGGCGGCGGTGTCGATACAGTTGAAGCAGGGAGCGAAGACGCTGCGCACGGCAATGCGTTATTCACAAGTATTGGGTTGCAATCCGTTATTGCTGCTGGACGAAATCACCATAACGAAGGAATTGGACGGAGCTTCATGAATTGGCCGCAGCCTGCGGCTGCTGAATTGGAGAATTGGTCGGCGCAAAGCGCCTGAATTGGTGAATTGGGAGAAGGTTTCTGTGTAAGTTTGGATGGGGCGGATTTTCCTGTATGTCCTCTGGGTCCTATGCGTCCTATATTTACCTCATTTCCTTGGTTTTTTACTTGAAAATATGGCGTATTGCTCTTATTGTATGGGAAAAGATTCTGATCTGTTTTCCTACATGGAGATGCTATGAAATATATTTTGGCGCTGGGGCCGAATCCGGCCTGGCAGAAGACGCTGTTTTTCCCCGAATTCCGTTACGGCCACGTCAACCGGGCCGATGAAATGATGGTGTTTCCGTCCGGCAAAGGAATCAATTTCTGCCGGGCCGCACGCTGTTGGGGCAGGGCGGAGACCATGCTGCTGCAGTTCGCCGGCGGCGAGACCGGCGCCAAGCTGTGCCATGGCCTCGACCGGGAGGAGTTGCGGTATATCAACATCGAAACCGAGGCCAATACCCGCACCTGTACCACTTGTCTCTGCCGCAAAACGCAGACGATGACGGAGATCATCGACCCCACCCCGCAGCTTCCCGCCGAAACCATCGGGCGTATGCTGGATGCCATGCGCGACAGCATCGGCCACTGCGCCGCAATCAGTATGGCGGGGACGATTCCCGGCGGCACGGCGACTGATCTGTATCTGCAGGCCGCGCAGCTGGCCAAAGCGAACAATCTACCGGTTCTGGTGGATTCGTGGCAGAATATCGATGAAGTATTGAAGGTCGGCGGGGAAATGATTCTGAAAGTCAATCTGGATGAACTTGCCCAGATTACCGGCAGCCGGAACCCGGGCGAGGCGCTGCGCCTGGCGTTCGAACGTTATCCGCTACAGGCGGTGGCGGTGACCGATGGGCCCGGGACCGCGTACGCCGCCACCCGCGAAGAAAGCTGGGCGTTTAAGTTGCCGGTGTTGGAAAAGATCGTCAGTCCGTTGGGCAGCGGCGACACCAGCGCCGCCGTGCTGCTTTCCGAATACCTGGCGGGGACCAATTTCGAACAGGCGTTTGCCTGGGCGCTGGCGGCGGCTTCCGCCAACTGCCTGACCCCGCTGTGCGGTTCGTTTGAACGGCAGGCCTGCGAGGATATCCGCCGCAAAATCATCATCAGCAATCTTTAAGCATAAGGAATCAATCATGGACGAAAACCTGAATACTCCCCCTCAAGTCCAAGTCGAAATGCCCGCCCCCAGAGCGGTACCTCCGCCGCCGCCGCCCGCGCCGCCGGCAAAGAGTTCGAATATGGCGTCGTGCTGCATTATTTCGTTTGTCATTTTGTTGATACTGGGAATTATCGTGGCGCTGGTGGTCGTGCTGGCGGGCATGGTGTCCGGGTTCAGCGGCGATTCGCTCGAGCACCAGCTGACGATCAGCGGGCAGAAGTTCGACCAGGTTTCGGTTTCCGGGCACAGTTCGTCGAACAAGATTCTGCTGATTCCGGTCAGCGGCATCATCGTCGGGCGCACCCAGGAGGGTTTCGGCAGTTCGGCGTACGTGTCGGCGGATTATATCTGCAATCTGCTGGAGCAGGCCCGCAACGATTACACGATCAAGGCCGTGATCCTGCGGATCGACTCGCCCGGGGGTGAAGTGGTGGCCGCGGACCGTATTTACCGTGCGATCCTGGAAACCCGCAAGGACGGAATCCCGGTCGTGGCGCAGATGGAGTCGCTGGCGGCCAGCGGCGGATATTACATCGCGGCGGGCTGCGATTATATCATCGCGCACCCGATGACCACCACCGGCAGCATCGGCGTGATCATGAGCGCGCTCAAGTATCACGATCTGATGTTGAAGATCGGCGTCCAGAGCGAAAATTATACTTCCGGGCGGATGAAGGACATGCTGTCCGGCGCGCGCCCCACCACGCCGGAAGAGCGTTTGTTGGTGCAGGAGCACATCGACCGGGTTTATGATGAATTCGTCAAGATCGTGGCCGAGGGGCGCAAGGAGCTCACTGTGGAGCAGATCAAGGGCACCGAGATCGGCGATGGCCGGATTTTCCTCGGCACCCAGGCCAAAGAGCTGAAACTGGTCGACGATGTCGGCTACAACGCCGACGCGGAAGCCAAGGCGGCCGAGCTGGCCGGGATCGAGGACTACCAGGTGATCGCGCTGCGGCGCAGTTTCTCGCTCCGCAATCTGCTTTTTGAGGCGGCGGGGTCTTCACGGCAGGTCGATATCCGGCTGCCGGGCAGTAGCAATTCGTTTTCACTGGAAGCGGGCAAGCTCTATTTCCTGCCGGCTTTCAATCAATAATCTGAAAGGAATGATATAAATGGTTAAAATCGGAACACCGTATTCGCCGACCGCGGTCCGGGTAATGATGCTGGGTTCGGGCGAACTCGGCAAAGAAGTGGTGATTGAACTCCAGCGCTTCGGCGTGGAGGTGATCGCCGTGGATAAATACGAAAACGCCCCGGCTCAGCAGGTGGCACACCGCTCATACGTGATCTCGATGCTCGACGGCGCGGCCCTGCGCGAGATCATCGAAAAAGAAAAGCCGGACTATATCGTGCCGGAAATCGAAGCCATTGCCACCGCCACACTGCTGGAACTCGAAAAGGAAGGCTACAACGTGATTCCGACCGCCAAGGCCGCGTACCTGACGATGAACCGCGAGGGCATCCGGCGGCTGGCCGCGGAAGAGCTCGGTATCAAGACCTCCGCGTACCGTTTCGCCGCCACCCGCGGGGAGTTCGACGAAGCGGTCAAGGCAATCGGCATTCCCTGCGTGGTCAAGCCGATCATGAGTTCGTCCGGCCACGGCCAGAGCGTGATCAAAACCGAGGCGGATATCGACAGATCCTGGCGGATCGCCCAGGAGGGCGGCCGCGCCGGAGCGGGCAAGGTCATCGTCGAGGGATTCGTCAAATTCGATTACGAAATTACCCTGCTGACCGTGCGCCACGCGGGCGGAACGTCGTTCCTGCCGCCGATCGGGCACATTCAGATTGATGGCGACTACCGCGAGTCGTGGCAGCCGCAGGCCATGTCCGAAAAAGCGTTGAAGCAGGCGGAAGAGATCGCCGGCAAGGTCACCGGGGCGCTCGGGGGCCGGGGGATTTTCGGGGTGGAAATGTTCATTTGCGGGGAAGAGGTGATTTTCAGCGAAGTGTCGCCGCGTCCGCACGACACCGGGATGGTGACGCTGATTTCGCAGGAACTCTCCGAATTTGCGTTGCATGCCCGCGCCATTCTCGGGCTGCCGGTGCCGGAGATCAAATTCTGGGAACCGTCCGCTTCCAAGGCGGTGGTGGTGGAAGGCGCGTCCGACCGCGTGGAATTCGGCAATCTCGAGGAAGTACTGGCGGAGCCGGGCACCGGGATGAGAATTTTCGGCAAACGCGAGGTGAATGGACACCGGCGCATGGCGGTGCTGCTGGCACGCGGCAACGATGTCGAAGCCGCGCTGGCCAAAGTACGCCGCGCTTATGACAAGCTCAACATCAAACTCTGACAGGCAACTCTGCTGGTCCCATTTTCGCGACCGCATGTATGCGGGCTGTCCACGCGCCTATGAGCTGTATTATTACGGCGGGCGCGGCGGACACGATCTTTATGCGGAGAGGGACCGCAAACTCATTTACCGGCTGAAGAAGCTTTCGAAACTTGCCTGGTGGCTGGACGAATTGTTCGGCAACGCGATTCGCAGCTGTATCCCGTGGGAGGCGAAAGCGTTCCGCGCGGAACTGTTCCATCAATTCAAGATTGGCCGTCGTCAGGTACTGAGCGGCGACTGGCAGTCGGACCCCGGATTCCTGAATCTGGAAGAGGTTTATTACGGGGAGTCGGACCCGGGGGAATTGTTCGAGCAGGCGTGGCAGGAGGTTCTGCGGCGCAGTGAATTGCTGGAACAGGGGCCGCTGAGGGAGCATTTGAAGAGTATGACGGAGCTTGAAACGGTCAAGTTCCGTCAACCGCTGGCGGTGGATGTGGGGGCGGTGGAAGCGTGGATGTCGCCGGTGCAGATCTGGCGGCGCGAGAATCTGCTTTATTTCCTGAACCGGATGAATGCCGATGCGGAAGGGTATTCAGGGGCGCTGCAATGTGTGTGGGCGATGCGGGTTCTGAAAACGCCGCCGGAACGGGTCTATTTTATCAGTTATGATTTTGGTGATGGTGCTTACCGGGAGTATCCGGCGAAGGAGCTGGAGATTTCGTTATCGTTGCAATACATTGAGAAACGGGCTATGGAGCTGTATTCATCGGATTATCCGGGGAATAAAGAGCATTGCCCGCAATGCCGCTTCCGCGAATATTGCATGAAATAAACGTGAAAAGAAATTCGCTACCGGGTGCCCACCCGGCCGCGGTCCAGCGCGCGGACAGCGCTGGTCGTCTGCAGGGCGAAAGAAATCGCAAGCCGCGTAGCGGCGCTACCCTAATACAATCCATTCACCTGAGAGCGAGGTTGAAAAAGCGCGAAGCGGATTTTTCTACATTGAGCGGAAAGTTGGAGCCGTCATCGCCTTATCGCTCAATATCGCTTTCAGGCGAGAGGTGGAATTTAGGATAGCGCCGCTGCGCGGCTTATGATTTGTTTCGCTCTGAGAGAGCGACCAGCGCTATCCGCGCGCTGGACTGCGTCCGGGCAAGCGCCCGGTGGCGGTTTTCTTTTTTATTTCAAGAAAGAGAGAAGAGAAAATTACCGGGTGCTTTCCGGGGTGTTCCACTCGGCGAGGCGCCCTGTGATGAACTCAATGATCTGCTGGTGCGCTTCACGCCCATTGCCCGTCACCTCAATCGGGTCCGCAAACTCAAAATGAATATGCCGGTTCGGACGAATCGGCCCGAAATCATTGATCAGTTTCCCGCAGGCCAGAAAATCGGTTTTCAGCGCCATCGGCAGAACTTTGACTCCCGCCGCCCGCGCCAGCTTCACCCCGATCGTATTGAATTCCTCCGGCACGAACTTTACGCTCCGTGTCGATTGCGGAAATACCAGAATCGAACGTCCTGCTTCAAGTTTCTTGGCGCCATCCGTCAGGATGGCCTTGAAGTCGTCGCGCGGATTTACCCGGTCCACCGGAATCGCATCCAGTGTTTTCAATGCCGCGCCCATATACGGCAGCTTCAGAAGACTGCGTTTAAAAATGAATGTGAAGTCCAGGCGCGGCCCGATAATCGCATTCAGCACGGTAGTTTCCACCGCGCTCATGTGGTTGCCGATGATAACATACGGCCCCTGGGCGGGGTCGAGTTTCTCCAGGTGGCGGATATGGATGCGAGCACCGCAGCGCTCGAGCGTATCGATATTTTTATTGCTATGGTAAATCTGGCGTTCGCGATTGAGTTCGCCTTTGTGGGCGGAGCGCCCCACGCCGTAGAATACTCCAATGGTCCGGAAAAAAAAGTAAAAGCGCGAATTGAACGTCAGCCGGGAAAAAAGGTCGCGTTTCCGCTCCGGTGAAGTATCGTAGCTGTCGTTCGGAAACAAGTTCACATTTTCAAACATTAGAATCGTCCCATGATTTATACGTATAATCGGATTAATATACTTCAAAAATATGATTTTACAAGAATAAATGAATTAATATTCAGTAAATATCGAGCTGGAATCAGGGCTTGGAGCGAAGGACTTTGAGCAGTTCCATACCGGCGGCGAATAGCCGGACCTTGGAGCCGGGTTTGTCCAGCCAGACCGGCAGGGGATATTCGAAAACGCCATGATGCACGGCATCGCGCCCGAAGCGGAACATGAGGCGCTTGTAGATCTCCACATCGAAGAACCACCTGGACGCAAACGGCTTGTCCATGGATGCCCCGGCGGCCCGGGCCGTGAGCACCTTGGCGCCACACTGGGTGTCGTAAATCGGCAGGCGGAGGTGATTGCTGACGATGGTGGCGAAAACACGTCCGAGGAGATGCCGCAGCGGTTCGCGCTCGACCAGAGCACCCAGCCGTTTCAGCCGGCAGCCGGTGACCATGAGCAGGTGTTCATTGCCGGCAAATTTGGTGATGAAGTCCGGTATGACATTCAGCGGCGTGGCCAGGTCGGCGTCCCAGAACCCGACCAGATCGGGATTTTCCTCCAGCGCCGCCAGAATGCCCCGGCGAACCGTTTCCGCCTTGCCGCGATTGGGCGAAAAACGCAGTGCCCGCAGGTTCGGCAGCGTGCACATTTCTTCGATCATGTGTCCGGTATTATCCGTGCTGCCGTCGTCGGCCAGCCACAGCGAAATATGCGGATGCTCCGCCGCAAACGCCGTAAATGCGTTGATATCAAGGCGCGATTCCTCGTTGTAACAGGGAATGATGACTATCGTTTTCGGCAGATCAGGTAACATGACAACCCCGGGATTTGAATTTTTAGGTATTTAAAAAAATGACCGGTCATGGCATCGAAATATAAGATTTTCGCACACAGGGAATTGAACTTGTTCGTGTCGGAATTAAGTCCGCTGGAGTCCCGGCGAAGCAGCTTCTGCAGCAGGCGGAACGACAGCAGCGAAGAGAAAAAATAGCCGGAATCAAGCGTCTTAAATCCCGCCGCTTCGGCGATGGCAATCAGTTGCTTGCGTCTATAACGCCGATGGTGACCGAGGAAGGTATCGTGGGCGCAGAAAAGCGATTGAAAGGCCGGAACCGTCAGGACGAGCAGCCCGCCCGGGTCGAGTGTGGGCAGGTTGGCCAGATATTCCCGGTCGTTTTCGATATGCTCCAGGACATCGAACATGAATACCGCATCCGACTTGCCTTCTGGAAGGGTTTGGCTGATCGTGACCGGCAGGCCGCGCGCAGCGAATTCGGCCTCGAAGGTTTGAATGAGCTCATCGCTGAGGGCACTGTCCACGCCGTGGATTCGGAGGGCGGGGAATTTTTCCGCGATCCGGGACGCGATATAACAATCCCCGCAGCCGATATCGGTGACGGTATTCAGCTCCGAGGCGTATTTGCCGAGGAGCTTCAGCAGAAACCCGGCCTTGGCTTGTTCCCAGAAATGCCGCTCAGCGGCGGCATTGTTCGGCTGATGGTATTCTTTGATATCCATGTGCCTCCGGGCCGGAATTTCAAGCTTGAATTTGAGCGGGCGGCTTTACCGGGAGCACAACGATGAAGGTGGTGCCTTTGCCGAGGGTGCTTTCCACCGAAAGACGTCCGTTGTGCGCCAGCACGATCGCCTCCACCAGCGACAGCCCGAGCCCGTTGCCGGGCATGCTGCGGCTCAGGTCGCTACGGAAAAACCGCTCGAAAATGTGCTGCTGGTCCTCTTCGCTGATGCCGCAACCCGTATCGCTCACCTTGATCGTGGCCTTGCTGCCTTCTACGGTCATGGCGAGGGTGATCCGGCCGCTTTCCGGGGTGAACTTGACGGCGTTTTCGAGCAGGTTGGAAATCATGCGCTGAATTTTGAGCTTATCGGCGCTCAGTGTGACGGATGTTTCCGGGAGTTCGAGTTTAAAGTCAATATTCTTTACTTCGGCCAGCGGCGAGAGCAGGTCGTGGCCCTGACGCAGGATCTGGTTCAAATCCAGTTCGGCTTTCATCAACTCTTCGGGACGGGAGCCGGTGCGGGTGATTTCCAGCATGGTATTGAGCATTTGCAGCATGCTGGTGCATTCGTCGGCCACCGCGCCGGCCATATCCTGGTACGATTCTTTGGTCTGCGGCCCCTCAAAGGTCACTTCGACCATGCCGCGCATCCGGGTGAGCGGGGTCCGCAGGTCGTGGGCGATGCTGTCGGTAACCATGCGCAGTTCGTCGAGCAGCTTTTCGGTATTGGCGTTCATGCGGTTAAAGGCATCGACGAGGCGGTCGATTTCTTCCCCCTCGTTGCCATGCTGGACGCGGCGGCTGAAGTCGCCCCCCGCGATATCCAGCGCGGCCTCGCTGACGCGCTGTACCCCGGTCATGAATTTGCGGGCAATCAGCCAGCCGCAGAAGGCTCCTGCGATAAGGACGAGCGGCATGGAGAAGCCGTACATTTTGCTGTATTGCTCGAGGCGCTGGCGCATCGGTTCCAGGGTAGTGCCCACTTCCAGGATATTGCCGTCGAACATGGTTTCGCTGTAAACGCGGAAGCTCTGATCGGAAATCATCATGGTACGGCAGTTTTTGCCGGGGAGGGGGTCCTTCGGCAGTTCGAGACCGCCTTGCTGCTCCGAGCGGATGATCTGCTTGCCGTCCGGTTTGTACATACGGATGAAAATATTGTGGTTACCGGCTCCGAACACCTTCTGGTTGACGGTCCGCTGGACCACCGCGATGTGTTCGTGGGTATTGAGCTGCCTGCTGTAGACGGTGCCGCCGGATTCCAGGCGCGCCTCATAAAGTTTCTGTTCGGAACTGCCGATGATGGTCTGCAGCTGGACGCCGTACGCCTCGCGCTCAAAAGCGAACCGGGGGGTGAAGCCCGCGATTTTGTTCTGAATTGCGTCGAGGGCTTCGCGGGGGATTTCGCTGAGCGGGATTTCCTTGTCGAACTTCCGGTATTTGTTGCCGGTGAGGTATTCGAAAACGATTTCGCTGGTCATGGATTTGAGGCCGTTGTCGCTGAGCCGCAGCATGTTCAAACTCAGCATGTAATAAAATACGACGAAGGCCACCACCGCCGACAGTGTGAACAGCGCGGCGTACCACATGGCGACTTTGAATTTGACCGTGTCGAGAAACGGGAACCGCTCCGCGGAAATGTCCGGCAGGCATTTGGTGATGAACGCGGGGATGCGGATTTTGCGGAAAACGCCGGCTGATGGGGTTTTATTCGAGGACATAACCGAAGCCCCTTATTGTGCGGATCAATTTGCGCTCAAAAGGCTTATCGATCTTGTCGCGGAGCTTGCACATCCGCGCCTCCACAATATTGGTCTGCGGGTCGAAATTGTATTCCCAGACGTGCTCGATGATTTCGGTTTTGGAGACGACCCGGCCGGTGTGGCGGGCCAGGTACTCCAGCAGCGCGTATTCCAGCGGCTGAATGTCGATGACGGTGCCGCCGCGGGTCACCCGGCGGCTGATGAGGTCGAGCGTCAGGTCGGCTACGTTCAGCACTGTGGGGTCGGATGTCCCCACGGCGCGGCGCAGCAGCGCCTGGATGCGCGCCAGCAGCTCGGAAAATGAGAACGGCTTGGCGAGGTAATCGTCGCCGCCGGTTTCCAGCCCCCGCACCTTGTCGTCCACTGAATCGCGGGCGCTGAGCACCAGGATCGGCTGCCGCAGCTTGGCGCTGCGCATGCGTTCGATCACCGCGAAGCCGTCCAGCTTGGGCAACATGATGTCGATGACCGCCAGGTCGAATTCTTCGTTGCGGGCCTTGTTCAGCCCGTCTTCGCCGTCGGCGGCGTGAATGGTGGTGTAACCGGCCTGCTGCAGTCCCTTCATAATGAAGGACGCGGTCGGCATGTCGTCTTCGATCAGCAGAATTTTCATTTTTTTACCCTCAGCAAAGTCAGTGCATAGTGGTGATCAGGCACGGTTTGATCCAGTACCTCGAGCTGGTCCGCTCCTTTTACCTGGCTCAGCGTGCGCCGCCAGTACTTGGAGTCGGATATGATATATTTGAATTTAAAGGTGCCGTTGGCGGCATCATAAAATTTGTCCAGATCGTCGTTGCACCGCTCGTAATCGCGGTTGACGTAATACACCGCCTCGTCCACCCAGCTCCCCACGTAGGCGACATAGGCGTCCTGCGGCAGCATCGGCTGGATGCGGAGGCAGAAATCCTTGGTCGTGCGGGTGCGCCCCGAAATCGGATCGAGGCAGGCGTAGTAGAACACGAACACGATCAGCATGATGCCCATGAAGGTGCCGAGCGCCTTGAAGGACTCGCCCCGCTGCAGCTGTCTGCCGAAGAAGAACAGCACCGCCATGGCGGCGGCGGCCAGGATCAGCGTGACCCACGGGTATGCCGAGAAAATTTCCAGATAATCGCGCATGGCCATGCCGTCGCGGTAACTCATGAACTTGAGACGGCGGTCGACCACCGCCTCGGCCAGCTCGGTAAACCAGCCGGCAATGATCCCGATCCACACCACAAGCAGCAATCCGCAGATCACTCCCCAGGCGATTTGCCAGTGCCAGGTGATGCGGAACCCCTTTTCGGTCTGCAGCGCCACATAACGGCCGATCAGCACGGCCAGTGCCGGGAACACCGGCAGGATATAGTCGCCGCGCTTGATGAACGAGAACGTGAGGAACACGAAAACCGCCGCCACCCAAATAATCAGGAACCATGTTTGCGGACGCAGTTTGCGCCAGGCTTTGCGGTACTGCCACAGTATCAGCGGCACCAGCAACGACCACGGGGCGGCCATGCCGAAAAGTTTCGGGAAATAATAGAGGTACGACATGCGCTTGCCCTCGCGGAACTCCGTTTCGACCCCGAGGAAACGGTCGATGTTCTGAGTCCAGAAGAAATCCCAGGCGAAGTTGCCGGTGCTCTGCGCCGACTCATAAACCAGCCACGGGATGCAGATCGCCGCGCAGATCAGGGCGCCCGAAATCGGTTTCAACTGCCAGAGCATCTGCACGCTTTTCCGGAAGTTCCACTCCATGACCAGCAGCACCAGCACCGTCAGCGCGATCAGGAAAATCGAGACCGGTCCCTTGACCGCCACCCCCACCGCCATGATCACATAAAACAGATAGAGCCAGTTATTGCCCTTGCGCTCCCTGAAATACCCCTCGTAGAGCAGCACCATGGCCGCCGCGTAAAAGGCGCACATCACGATATCGATGCGGGCGATTCGTCCGAGGTTGACGAACCCGAACATCGTCGCCAGAATGAACCCGGAAATGTACCCTGTGGGCTGTCCGTAAATCCGCATCCCGAGCCAGGCTGCCGCCGCGATCATGACCAGCGCCGAGATCACCGAGGGCAGCCGCAAGCTGAATTCATTGATGCCGAAGATCTTGCCGCACAGCGCGTAGAGCCAGTAGCAGAAGATCGGTTTTTCGGTTTCCGGTTCGCCTTTGATCCGGACCCGGCTGTAGTCGCCGGATTCGATCATGTTGCGCGCCACGATGGCCGCCCGCCCTTCCTGAGCCGAGTAAATGCCGCCGGTATGGATGTTGGTGAGAAGAATAATGCCCGAATATATGAGCAGCAACCCCCACATGAATGAAGGCTTGCGGCTGAGTACCTTGAAATCCATCAACAATAGTTCCCCTTATAATGTAACTTGCAAAACATTATAATATAGTAATGTTTCTTGGATTTGCAACGAATCAACGCGACATTAGCTTGAGTATTTTCAGTTTTTTCGCCAGACCGGGCGGGTAACGCATCGGCAGATCGAGCCAGATCGACTTGCGCATCACTGACTTGTAATGCGTGAAGGTGTCGAAACTCGCCTTGCCGTGATACGCCCCCATTCCGCTTGCGCCGACCCCGCCGAACGGCATGGCCGGGTTGATCAGGTGCGTCACCGTCTCGTCGAGGCAGACGCCGCCGGACGAGGTTTCCGCCAGGATACGCCCGCGCCCGGACTTGCCGAAGTAATACAGTGCCAGCGGCTTGGGGCGTTCGTTGACGAAGTCGATCGCCTGGCTGAGCGTGTCGAAGGTCAGGACCGGCAGCAGCGGGCCGAAGATTTCTTCTTTCATCACCGCGTCTTTTTCCGTGGCATCGGGCATCAGGGTCGGAGCGATGTAGAGGCCGTTGCGGCCGTGTACGGCCTCCGGACAGAGCTTCAGCAGCCGGTCGAAGTGGGCATGATTGATGATCCGGGGGTAGTCCTGCGACAGTGCCGGATTTTCACCGTAAAATTGCCGGATGTAATGCGTCAGGCGCTCGACTAAGCGGTCCTTCAAATCCTTGTGCACCAGAATATAATCGGGGGCCACGCAGGTTTGCCCGGCATTCAGGAACTTGCCCCAGACGATGCGGCGGGCGGCGAGGTCGAGCCCTGCGTCGGCGTCGACGATGCACGGACTTTTGCCGCCGAGCTCCAGCGTCACCGGGGTCAGGTGTTCGGCTGCGGCGCGCATCACGGCTTTGCCGCCGCCGGGGCCGCCGGTGTAGAAGATGTAGTCGAAACGGCGCTTGAGCAGCGCTTCGGCGGTTTCGCGTCCACCCTGAATCACCGCCACGTGTTCCGATTTGAACACTTCCTTCAGGATTTTTTCCACGATTCTGGCGGTGGCAGGGGCTTGCTCGGCGGGTTTCACGATCACGGTATTGCCGGCGGCGATGGCCCCGATCAGCGGCATCATCAGCAGTTGAAACGGGTAGTTCCAGGCCGAAAAAATCAGCGTTTGTCCGTATGGTTCCGGATAAATCCGGCCGAACGAGAGGAAATTGAAGGCGGCGGTCGGCACGCGTCGCGGCTTCATATAACGTTTCAGCTTGCGGCGCGTCTGGAGCAGCTCATCCATGACCACGCTGATTTCGCAGGCGCGGGCCTCGAATTCGCATTTGCCGAGGTCGATGTGCAGTGCTTCGGCGATCTCCGGTTCATAGCGTTTGACGGCTGCGGCGAGGGCGGCGAGGGCGTTCCGGCGGGCGTTTAAGCTGCGGAAACGGCCGGCCGTGTGCGCCATCCGCTGCTCCTGCAGCAATAAATCCAATGCTTCCATGCTGTTTGACTCCTTGCAATTTACGCTTTAATATATAATGTAAAAAGAAAGGTTGCAACAAAAAGGATTGAGATTATGGTGGATAATGCGACACCCTCCTGGCGCTGCCGGTACGAAGTCCGCTACGGCGAGGCCAATCGTCACGGCCTGTTGAAACTGCGTGCCATGGCGGATTATTTCCAGGAAGCGGCGGCGGATCATGCCGAGAACCTGGGGGTGGGATACAGTGCGCTTTCCGAGGCGAAAATGCTGTGGGTGCTCTCCCGCATGGGCGTCGAAGTCATCCGTTTGCCGGAGGTGAACGAGACGGTGATGCTGGAAACCTGGCCGCGGCGCGGCACGAGCCCGCTTTTTGCCATGCGCGAATTCACGCTGTGCAGCGCCGGCGGCGAACCGTTGATCCGGGCGACGAGCGCGTGGCTGCTGCTGGATGCGGAGAGCTTCCGGCCCCGCCGGATCAGCACGCTGCCGGTCGACCTGCCGTTGAATACCGACCGTCCGTATCTGTATCAGATGCTCGACGAAGTGCAGGATTTCGAGGCTACCCCGGCCTTCAGCGAGCGGATTCGCGAGTCGAAAATCGACGTCAACCAGCATCTGAACAACGCCGAATATTTCACCTGGCTCGAAGACTGCGCGGCCGAGGCCGGGTACCGGGCAGGCGACCTGCGCCGGATTTTCATCAATTTCGTCGGCGAAGTCAAGTGTTATGACACGGTTGATATTTGCGTGGACGGTAGCCCTGGCGGAGCGGAATTTTCGGTGGCCGGCGTCAAGCGTTCCGATGGCAAAAAAGCGTTCCGGGCGGTCATGGAATTCGGCCAGTCGTCTTGAATCGGGTGAAAAATGGCGTTTTTCCTTAGAATATTTCGATTTTTTTCGCCAGTTCGGCGATTTACGATTTGAAATTCCTTTTCTTTGATTATACATTTTGGGAAGGCTGAAATAGATCAAATAATAAAATTCAGATAAATAAACAGGAGCTGAATAATGAAAGTGTTAAATTACGTATTGAGTTCTTTCATCCTCTTACTGGCAATTGTCTCGGCGGTTTGCTCAGGTTTTCTCTATGAGAAACGGGAACTGCTGATCAAGGGCTGGGGTAGAATGGCCGATACGATCCAGACGATGACCAAAACACTCGATACCGGCAGCGGTACCAACGTCGCTCCTTCTGTCACCCGCGACGCACTGAACCATGAGCACTACGACAACCTCGACCAGACGCTGCCCAAGCCGATTGACCTGACCAAAAAGATCATTCTTCAGCGCGACAACCTGGCGGACCAGGTGATCAAGGCCGGCCGCGCCGCGACCATGACCAACGCTCCCTCCAAAGAAACCATGACCAGCGTCGAAACCTATGAACAGGCCGGCGATGGCGTGATCAAGTACATCACCGATGTCAAGCGCCGCTATGACGATACCGTCAACATGCTGGTCGCCACCGGCAACAAAGTCAAGACCCCCCTGAATGCCAATAGCCTGAAAGGCACCAGTTATAAGTCCGAATACGCCAAATTCGATAACCGCATCGCCGCGATGAACGCCAGAATGGATTCCGCCAACAACGGTTACCAGAGATTTGCCCAGGTGGCCGGCGTGGCCCTGACCGGCGCCGATCTGGAAGACAAGAATTTCAGCGATACCGCCAACAAGATTTACAACGGCATCAACAAGATCAAGACTGATCTCGCCTCTGCCAACAATACGATCAAACAGCGCGACCAGCAGATTGTCTCGCTGAACAAGACCATCGAAGGCAAGAACAACGAAATCGCCGCCAATAATCAGGAAATCAAAAAGCTCACCGAAGAAATCGATACGCTCCGTCAGGTCCTCCTGGCCGGCGGTGTACCGTTGGATGTGCCGCTGTGGAAGAAAGGCAGCAAAGAAGCCCGCCGCGCCCTTCAGGGCCGTGTGATCGAAGTTGACAACCATTACGGCTTCATCGTCATCGATGTCGGCACCCAGACCACGGTTACCCAGCAGCTGGGCACCAAGCAGTCCTCCGTTAATCCCGAAATCGCCAACGAAACCGAATTCATCGTGGTCCGTGACCTCGACAAGGATAACAGCAAATATCTCGGCCGTATCAAACTTTACAAGATCAGCGAGCACAACGCTTATGCCCGCGTGATGACCGGCAATAACGACAAAGAACGCATCAAGCCCGGTGACTTCGTGTTCCTGCCGAACGATATGGTCGAAATTTCTGCTGCCAAGCCCTTGGAAACAGCCGATAACCAATAATCCGGAGTGATTCATGTTTAACTCAAAAGTATTTACCGGAATCATTGTTGTCACCTTTCTGATCCTGGGTGTCACCATTTATTTCCAAATGGTGGAGATGCAGGAATATAATCTCTTCGAAGCGATTCAGAAAGAATTCTTCGGCGAGGAAGAATCCGCCCCGGCGCCAGCTCCGAAGGCAGACACGCCCCCGGCTGATAATGCAGCTCAGTAACATACTTCTGATCCTGGCCTTAGCGGCCGGGATTTTTTTTATCGCCGGCTGTACGACCCAGGAAAAACAGGGCTACAGCCGCATTCCCCAGAACCGCCCCGCCGACTGGGAAAGACCGCAATTCAGGTAATTGGACGGAGCCGAAGGCTCCTGAATTGGCCGCTGCCTGCGGCAGCTGAATTGGAGAATTGGTCGGCGCAAGCGCCTGAATTGGGGAATGGGGAGAGGGGGTTTCCCATAGATCATTGTATTTGATTTCGTCATTTCCCATTTGTTTCATGTCGCTGGTTTTTTTTCCTATTCGTCCTATTTTATTGTCAGGTACACGGACTTGTACGGACGTCACCGTTTTTCCCAATTTCCCAATTCAGGCGCTTGCGCCGACCAATTCTCCAATTCAGCTGCTGCAGGCAGCGGCCAATTCAGGAGCCTTTGGCTCCGTCCAATTCGATAAGGCTTTATATTTCCATACAAACCCTTATTACTATGTGGGAGGGGAAGGATGTGTTTTTATGAGCTTTGTCCGCCTCGTAGATACTGGTATCAATGTTATAATAGATTATCTAGTCTCAATTATCGTTTTCAGCAAGCATAATATATTTTTCCAAAATTATTCCTATTTTATTTTTTATCGTTTGAAATTGGAAAAATAGGGTGCTATAATAAGTCCACCTGAGAAAGGATTAATAACCCCAAACCAATAGAAAGGTAGAAAAAAATGGACAAGAAAGCTGAAATTTTCGCAGACGGTATCGGTCAGATTCACTTCGCAGGCGGCATGGTCCGTTATGACTTCGTCACTCTCCAGCCCGATCCGGAAGGCAAAGCCAACCCGACTCCGGTCGTGAACGAACGCATCATCATGCCCCCGCAGGGCTTCCTTAACATGTTCAACTCCATGCAGAACCTGATCGACAAGCTGCTCGAAGCAGGCGTGCTCAAGAAGAACGAAAACGCCCAGCAGTAATCTTACTGTAAAGCCTGAACCGTTGCGGCAAATGCCGTAACGGTTTTTTTATGCCCCGATTTTTGTTGATGCCGGAAATATGAGGAGTAGTGCTTGCAATTTAACAATAATGGAGCTATAATATAATAATGAAATAGAAAATATTCATTAATAATGGAGATATTGCGATGGTTCAAGCATTATCACGATGTG
This sequence comes from Victivallis vadensis, assembly GCA_040394635.1. GTDB lineage: Bacteria > Verrucomicrobiota > Lentisphaeria > Victivallales > Victivallaceae > UBA5239. The sequence goes on from JBEBRW010000044.1 coordinate 32,674, forward strand.
TGGAAATCATGAAATACGTAGGCGACCGGCCAAACGGAGTTAATCCCGCCGACCTGAGCCGCGCCATGAATCTAAAATATACTACTGTCTATAACCTGGTACAGTCGCTCGAACGCGAAAAACTGCTGGAACGCGACGCTTCCAACAACCTGCGGCTCGGCATCCTGGTCAGCAAGCTTCATGAACAGCGCTGGCTCAATGCCTGTCAGCATGTGATTATCGAAAAAATGCGGGACCTCGACCGCAAATACGACTGCGCCATGACTTATTCTTATTATAATAACGGTCAATTGCTCGGCCGGACTTTTGAGAACGGCTTCCTGAAGGAAGCGCCGTCCGTATTGAATATGTACGAAACGGTATCGGGGATCGCCCATGCCGCGTTCCTGCCGGTCAACGAGCGCCGTTATTTGCTCGAGCGTAACCGCTTCAGCAGCCAGGACGCCACGCGCTGGCACGATACCAATGAATTTGTCGAATCGGTCGAAAAATGCCGCAAGACCCATTTTGCCGTGCTTCCTTATGAGCCCCGCGGCCGGGTCGGTATTCCGCAGTTCTGCGAAAATAAGCTGGTCGGCGTGATCACATTGGCCATCAAGGACGTTTCCGACAAGGACTGGCTGGCGCTTCTGAAACGGACTGAAATGTTGAGCCGCGTCCGGTTGGACGGTTTTTATATGGACAGTAACGAGCATAAGGAAATTTCGTAAATGGATTTCGAGGCAAGGTATGATGTAGTGGTGGTCGGCGGAGGTATCGCCGGGGTTGCGGCGGCGCTGCAGGCCGCGCGAAGCGGCAAGAAAACTGCATTGCTGGAAAAAACCGTAATGCTGGGTGGTCTGGCTACTACCGGCCTTGTCTATATTTACCTGCCGCTGTGCGATGGCAACGGCCGTCAGCTGACCTTCGGTATTTGCGAGGAACTGATCAAGCTGAGCCTGAAATACGGCCCCGGCGAAATTCCCGCGGGCTGGAAGACCGGCAAGGACCTGGTGGAGCCGAAGCGCTTCCGCTGTATTTTCTCGCCCGCCGCGTATATGCTGGTGCTGGACGAGGTGTTGGATGAGGCCGGCGTCGATATCTGGCTGGATACGCTGGTTTGCGGCGCCGAAACCGACGCGCAGAACAACTTGACCGGCGCCATTGTAGAGAACAAGAGCGGCCGCGGCGTTGTCCACGGCAAGCGCTTCATCGACGCCAGCGGCGACTGTGAAATCGCCCGCAAGGCCGGTGTGCCGTGTCTGGATGAAGACAATTACCTTTCGGTATGGGCGCTGCAGTACAATGTACAATGCGCTCCGGGCCTGGTCCCCGGAATTCAGGTGCTGGCGACGGGCGCTTCGTCCACCGGCAAGCACTGGATGACGCCGGAGTTCATGGAGCGTTGCGGTCTGACGGAAGAAAATATCAACGTCGGCCGCGGTATCAACGGCAAAAAGGTGACGGACTTCGTCCTGAGGGGCCGCCGCATCCTGCGCGAGTATTACAAGGACGCCTATGAAAAGGGTACTGCCGACCGTAACAGCCTGTTTTCGCTGAAGGTGCCTGCCATGGCGCAGTTCCGCCGGATTTTCTGCGTCGACGGCGAATACGTCCTGCAGCCCGGCGAAAACCATAAGCATTTTGAGGATTCGATCGGCATGGTCGGCGACTGGCGCAGGCCCGGTCCGGTGTGGGAGATCCCGTACCGTACGCTGTATGCAAAGAGCGGCGTGAAGGGACTGTTGGCTGCCGGGCGCTGTACTGCCGCCGCCGGCGACGCCTGGGAAATCACCCGCGTCATTCCGACCGCAGCCATGACGGGGCAGGTGGCTGGCCTGGCCGCCGCCATGTCGCTGGACGCCGGAATCGATCCGCGCGACCTGGAGGTGCCTAAACTACAAAGCGAGCTTGTCAAGCTCGGTTTCAAGCTCCACCTTCCAGAGGTCGGCCTGCAATACAAATAAAATCCGCCATGACGGAAATTGTCTCAAAATAAATCTTACTATACTTGATTGGGATGCTTATAGTCGTTATATTGGGAATATAAATTTATATTTATTCAGTATGATTTTGCTACGGGAGTGAACTAAAAGTATAGATAATGTGAATAAAATAAATAACTTTTTATCACATCTTGACTTTGTTGTTATGGGAAATAATGCTATATTATTTCAGAATGACAAGAAATTTCCTGAAGCGTATGAAGTATAGTGAGAGTGATTGAGATTTTATGAAGACGTGTAGTAAATGCCGTGGCAATTATGCCAAACATGCAATTTATCGTACCAGTCTCAGAGACATCCATTTTTCCAGTGATTCCTATTTGAAAACCGGACTTGAATCCAATTTCGGCATTTGCGATGTCCGCATCGATTACTTCGAGTCGGTCCTGATCATCACGTTCAATCCGGCGATTATCATACCCGACCAGATTGCTCAGGCGTTGCGTTCGCCGGGGTTCAAGCTCCGGGAGACACTGATTCACCAGATCCACCGCTTTCTCTTTTGCCATATTCACGTGTTGCGGCTGTCGATGGCCGGGATTCTGGTGGTGGCGAGCTGGGCGCTGTTGTTCCGTTTCGGGGAGAGTTATAATTTCCGGATTTTCGACAAGCGCGGCGATTTATCATTGCATCTGAGTTATATCGTGATCAATATGCTGGTCATTACCGTGGCCATGTGGCCGCGCTTTTTCAAAGCCATCCACAGCTTGAAAAAGGGAATGTACAGCGTGGAGATGTTCACGCTGGTGGCCATCGGCGGGGCGGTACTGGGCGGTTACTGGCTGGAAGCGGCGACATTTTCGCTGGTGGCGGTGTTTGTGGACGCCTTCGAGGAAATCATTGCCTCGCAAACCTGGCACGAATACCTCAACGGCACGATCGCCAACGCCAAAAATGCTTATATTATCGAAGGCAACGCCATCCGCAAGATTCCGATCAGCAAACTGAAGGTCGGGCAGCTGCTTTCCGTACAGCGCGGGATGCTGATCCCCGTGGACGGCAAGGTGATCAGCGGCGGCGGGCATATCGATGAATCGGCGCTGATCGGCGAGAGTTCTTTCCGCAAAAAAGAGGTCGGCGACAAGGTTTACGCGGGCACGCTTCTTGAGAGCGGCTCCATGACTGTGGAGGCCATCAAGGTCGGCCACGACACTACTGTGGCGGGGATTTCCAAGCTGATCAGCCATGCGCAGCAGGAAAAAGAGTCCGAAATGAAAAAGATCGTCGACTCCTGCGCTGCCTGGCTGACGTGTTTCACCATGGCCTACGCGGTGCTGACGTTTATCATCCGTTATATGGTGATTCATGATTCGCTGGCAAACGTGTTGACGCTCGGTCTCAGCATTATTTTCGTGTCGTGTCCCTGCGCGCTGCTTCTGAGTGCCCCGCTGGCGATCCACGCGGGGGTGGGGCTGGCGGCCAAATTCGGCATCATTTTCCGCAACGGGCAGGTGATGGAAGACTTCGCCAAAACCAAGGTCCTGCTGGTGGACAAAACCGGAACGTTGACTTATGCCAGCTCGGAAGTCTGCGAAATGAAACTTTTCGGCGATGCGAACGAACAGGATATCCTGAAAAAATCCATGGCGATCGAGAGCAATTCGTACCATCCGCTGGCGCTGGCGATTTGCGCCTACGCCGACCGGAAAGGCACCGAGGTCATCAACGCCGAAAAATACCTCGACCTCGAGGGCGGCGCATCCGCTTACATGGACAACCAGACCTATTTCCTCGGCTCGAAACGGCTGATGGAGAATATGAAATACGAGGCGACTCCGCCAATCAAATCCTGGCTGGAAATGGCCGAAAGCAAAGGATATGAAACCGTGTTGCTGGCGGACGAAAAACAGATTATCGGCGGGTTTGCCTTCGTCGATAAACTTCGCGAAGAATCGTTTGAAGTCATGAAGCAGCTGCGTACGCTCGGCATGCGGAAAATCATCATGGTGACCGGCGACACCTGCGCCTGCGCCAAACGTATTTCCGAGCAGCTTGAGCTGGACGATTATCAGGCCGAGTGTTTCCCCGAGTCCAAGCTGAGCCGTCTGCTGGAAATCAAGTCCATGGAAAATGTGGCGATGATCGGCGACGGCATTAATGACGCGCCCGCCATGGCCGCCGCCACCGTGGGGATCGTTATGGTCAACACCGGCACGGACGCCGCCATCGCCGCCGCCGATATCGTGCTCGGCGGCAGCAACCTGAACGATCTGGTACTCGCTTATGACCTCAGTAAAAAGGTCTACCGGACAATCAAATTCAACATTTCGCTCTCAATCGCCCTGGTGGCGCTGATGCTGCTGCTGGTCAGCAGCAATCACCTGAGCCTGACGCAAAGCACGTTCCTCTATGTGGGTTCGTCGCTGCTGATTCTTTGCAGTTCGTATCTGGGACTGCTGATCACCTTCCCCTGGCTCAAACGCCTCGGCAGCCGTATCAAGATCAAGAAGTGAGTTGCTGGCCCGCAGTACCCGAAAGTACCGCGGGTCAGTTGTATATTACACCACGATCATTTCTTCGAGCAGCAGATCCAGGTCGTCTTTGAAGCCCTCGACTTTTTCCATGACACTGATGTCTGCCAGGTCGGCGCCGCTGAAGTTCACCACGTTCACGCCGCCTGCGTCGATACTGATGCTAGACGGCATGGTGTGCATCGGATGATCACTCTCGAAACTGGTGTTCTTGGCGCTGAAATCATTGGTCGGCACCTGTACCTGAACGCCGCCTTTTTCACTGCTCTTGAATTGGGACTCGACGATGCTCTTTTCAGCTTTGTCGGCGAACAGTCCGGATTTGACCAGCAACGTATTGCTCCGCTGCTGGACGACTTGCTGTGACTCCTGCTCGAAGGTCTTCTTCTGGCTGTCTTCCCTGGTATTGGTCCTGGCTTTGTCGGTGGCCTTGGCGGTGGTCTGGTGCGACGCACTGCTGATATTGCCGTCGTTTTCGGTGTCGAGCACCGCGTCGACGTCGCGGTTTGCCGTCATGGTCGATACCGCATTCATCAGGCTCGCCTGGTCCATGCCGTTGATCACGTAATTCCGTGACGAAGCATCGCTGTAGATATTGATCTGCGGCTCGCCCAGGATCGTCAGCGTGCCGGTGACCACTGTCACCTCGTAGTTGTTGCTGTTATCCGTGTTGAGCTGATACTGGTCAATGGTGTGCTGCCCTTCGGCCTCGCTCTTATCGGTACGGTTGTAACCGGTAACGGTGTCGCCGCCGACCAGGCCGTTTGCGGTGCCGGTGAACACCGGATCGGGCTGTCTTTCGGTCTTGGTTTTGTCGTCGATGACGATGACCAGTTTGGCCTTGTTGACCGTCACGGTACCGGATTCGTAGTCGATGTCGTAGTTACCGCTCATGTCTTCACCGTCGGCGTTGTAGATTTTCGCGCCCGACTGCAGGTTAGCATAGGTACCGGCATTGCGGTAGCTGTTCGTATCGCCGGTGATCGACTTGATACCGTCGCCCGAGACCAGGCCGCCATCCGTCGTATAGCTGTAATCGTGATACGCGCCGTCGTAGGTGAACTCGCCGCTGTCGCCGGTAATGACCAGCGCGGCTTTGTTGACCGTCACGGTACCGGATTCGTAGTCGATGTCGTAGTTACCGCTCATGTCTTCACCGTCGGCGTTGTAGATCTTCGCACCCGACTGCAGGTTGGTATAGGTACCGGCATTGCGGTAGCTGTTTTCGCCATCGACGATCGAATAGATGTAGTCGCCGGTTGCCAGACCATTTTTGCCGTATCCGAAATCATGATACGTGCCGTCGTAGGTGAAGCTGCCGCTGTCGCCGGTAATCACCAGTTTGGCCTGATTGATCGTCAGCGTGCCTTCGTAAGTGATCCGGTAGTTGCTGCTCACGTCGCCACGGGTGGAGCTCGTGATCACCGCATCGGAAATCACCTGTCCATCCTTATAGACGCCGGCGTTGCGATACGCGGCATTGTACCAGGATTCCAGGCCGTCGTCAAGCACATAACCGCTCTTGTCGCCGTTCCAGTTGAGATTGTGGTTCGTACCGTCGTAGGTATGGGTTTCGTCGCCCGCCTTAATGACCAGGTCGCGCTGTTCCGTGGTCACGGTGACCTGCGTGGTACGCGAGTTCCAGTTGGCGTCGCCCTGATATTCGACGTCGATGATAACCGATTCATCGGCCCAGACTGCGGTTGCCTTGCCGGTATTTTTGTCGACGATCACGGCACTGCTGTCGCGCGAGGTGTAGTTGTAGCCGCCGGTACCGTAGCCGTCGTTACCCGCGCTCAAATAGCCGCTGTTGCCGTATTCAAGATGAGTACCGTCGCCGCTCACCACCACGTTGCCCAGGTGCTTCGATTCGTAAGCGCCCATGTCGGCGAAGCCGTACTGGATGCGGTTCGCTCCGTCGAGGTCGGTTTCGGGCATGCTTACGAAATTGTTGCTGCCGCGGTTGATCGCATACGAACCGAAGTTCAGATGATAATCGCCATTGGCTTCATCCACAAAGCAGACGTAATATTTGCCCGTCTCATTCAAATTGTCAATCCCGATGCCATCGGCGCTGTTGTCGGCCTGCAGATTCACATTGCCCCGCGTGGCGTAGTCGTTGTAGGCCCAGCCCTGGATGCCGCTGAACCACACCTTGGTGTTGTCGAGCCCGACGTACTGATTGCCTTTATTGCCCCACAGGATCGAATTGTGCAGCGTGACATTGCTGCCGACCGTATAAATCCCGCCGCCGTTGGCCGCCGTGTTGTTGACGATGGTCAAATTGGTCAGCACCGCCGCCACTGCAGTGTTGGCGAAATAAATCGCGCCGCCATTGCCCGTGGCCGTATTGTCGGCGATCAATGTGTTGTCCATGGTCGCCGAATCGCCGCCGACATACACCGCGCCACCGTTCAACTCTGACGAATTGTTGCGGAATTCCGAGTGCGTAACCATCACCTTGGCCGCGCCGTAAATCGCGCCGCCGCTCAACTCGGCCGTGTTCGTGGTGAATTCGCTGTTGAGCACCGTTACGCTTTTCTCGCCGTAAATCGCGCCGCCCTTGCCGTTCAGTGCCTGATTGCCGGTGAACGAACCGTACACCGTCAAATCGATCTGCGAATAAACCGCGCCGCCGTCGATTTCCGCCTGGTTTTCAACAAACGTCAGCGTGCCGGTCTGGCTGAACGAGCTTCCGTCCGCCAGATACAGCGCGCCGCCCTTGTTCCCGGCGTAACCGTTCGTAAACGTCACGGCCGCATTGAGGTTCAGCGCGCCGGCGCTGTAAATCGTGCCGCCGTCGCGTCCGGCACTGCCGCTCAAAGTGATTTGAGCATTGACATTCAGCGTGGCTCCGGATGCAATATAAACAATCCCGCCGTCACGTCCGGCCGAACTGTCGGTGAAGGTGTTTCCGGCGTTGATGTTCACCGTACCGCCCGCCGCATAAATCGCGCCGCCGTCCAGATCCGCCGTATTGCCGGTAAATGCAGTTTCCGCGATCTTCGCCCCGGCAGTCAGGTAGAGTGCGCCGCCGTTGCCGTTTCCGGCAGTATTGTTCTCAAATACCGTGTTGCCACTTACAGCCAGTTGGGCGAGACTGTAAATCGCGCCGCCGTTGCCGTCTGTGACGCTGTTATTGGAGAACAGACTGTTTTCAATCGTGGCGGTATAAAAATTGGAGTTGGCAACATAGGCATAAATCGCGCCGCCGCCGAGCTCATCGCTGCCGCCGCTGACCGTATTACCGGTGAACTTACTGTCGCTGACTTTCAAGCCGTCGATTGCAAAAATTGCGCCTCCTTTGAAGCTTGCCGTGTTGCCGGTGATAATAGAATTATCCGATACTTCTATATTATAGCCCCAGACAGCGCCGCCTTCGTCGGCTTTGCCGTTCTGAATGGTGGAGTCGCTCACCGTAATGGAGCCCCATCCGCCATAAATCGCGCCGCCGTTGCGGTCCGCGGTATTGTGGTCGAAAAATGCGCCGGTCACTTCCAGCTTGCCATAGCTGAAAATCGCCCCGCCGTCAACCGAAGCCTCGTTATAATGGAACTCACCGTCGATCCGAACAGTGGCGCTTGAATTATTGACATAAATCGCGCCGCCATTATTGGCGCTGTTCTTTTTGGTAGAATCACCTGCGGCGCCGAAAACCGTAGTCGCATCCGTCGTCAGGTCGCTATCGGCATACACCGCGCCGCCGTTGAGCGCCTGGTTGCCGGTAAATGCAGTTCCCGCAATCGTCGCCGCGGCACTCAGGTAAAGCGCGCCGCCGTTCACTGCCGTATTGTTCTCAAATGTCGCGCCGTTCAGGTCCAAAGTCGCGTAGCTGAACATCGCGCCGCCATTATTGGTGGCCTTGTTATGATAGAATTGACTGCCGGTGATCGTAGCGGTAAATTCTCTGCCGTGGGCGTGGATCGCGCCGCCATCCTTTGCGGTATTGCCCCTGGCGTCATCCGAAGCATTGCCGAAGGTGCTGGTCGTCACCGTCAAGTTACCCGTGGCAAAGACCGCGCCGCCGCTTCCGGATGTGGTATTGCCTTCGAATGCCGCACCGGTCAGCTCCAGCGTACTGTAGCTGTAAATCGCGCCGCCGCCGCCGTCACTGTTGGTGGCCTCGTTATCAGAAAACTGACTGCCGGTAATCGAGGCGGTATACTCTTTGCCGTGAGCGAAAATCGCGCCGCCGTTAAAGGCCATATTATTCTCGAATTTACTGTCCGTTACGGTCAGGTCACGATTGGCAAAGACCGCGCCGCCATTCATCGTGGCGGTATTGTCATAAAACTCCCCACCGCTCAAGCTCAAGGCACCGCTGCTGTAAATTGCGCCGCCGTCACCGCTCGCAGTATTGCTGGTGAAAACACCGTCCATCACGGTCAGGGCCTGACCGGCAAATACCGCCCCGCCGTTCATCGTGGCGGTGTTGTTGTGGAAAATCGCGCCGCTCAAGCTCAAATTACTGCCGCTGTAAATCGCGCCGCCGTCACCATTGGTGGCCGCGTTATGAAAGAACTGACTGTCAATCGCGACAGTAACATTCGGATTATAGATATAAATCGCTCCGCCATTCTGCGCGCTGTTGCTGGTGAAGGCTGTCGCCGTATTCGCCGTCGGGGAGTTGTTGGCGAAGACCGCGCCGCCTTTATCATACGCGGTATTGCTTTGGAACATCGCGTCGTTCAATATCAAGGTACTGTGGCTGAAAATCGCGCCGCCGTCGCCGGCAGTAGCCTCATTATAGTAGAACTGGCCGTTGACCGTAGCGGTGGTGCTTGAATTACTGGCGTAAATCGCGCCGCCGTTCCGGGCGCTGTTCTTCATGCTGCTGTCAGTCAGATTGCCGAAGGTGCCGGCGGTCACCGTCAAGGCGTCGTTGGCAAAAATCGCGCCGCCGTTGCCTTTGTCGGCCGTGTTGTTCTCAAAAACCGCGTTGGTCACACTTAAATCGCCATTGCTGAAAACCGCGCCGCCGTCGCCATTGACAGCTGTATTGTTGTGGAAATTCAAAGAGGACAAGGTCAATTTGCCGTTACTGAGAATCGCGCCGCCGTTGCCGCTGGCGGTATTGCTGGTGAAAACCACGCCGGTAGTCAATTCCAACGCAGTACCGAGGTTGTAAATCGCGCCGCCGTCACCGTTGGTCGCTTCGTTATGATAGAACTCGCTATTACTAATCGAAGCGGTGAGTTCACTGGCGTAGATGAAAATGGCGCCGCCGTTTGCGGCACTGTTTTTCTTGCTGCTGTCCGTGGCATTGCCGAAAACGGTATTGGATATGGTCAGGTTCCGCACGGCATAAATCGCGCCGCCGTCGCCGGTGGCTGCCGTGTTATTCTCAAAGATCACCGTGCTGTTGACGCCGGTCAGGCTCAAGTCACCATAACTGAAAATCGCGCCGCCGTGGCCACTGACAGTCTTATTGTTCCGGAATGTCAGATCCGTCATCGTCATGGTGTTCTGGCCGAAAACCGCGCCGCCATCGTTGGTGGCGGTATTGCCATCGAAAATCGTGTCCTTTACGGTCAAATCGCCAAAACTGTAAACCGCTCCGCCGCGGTTCCCCGCGATGTTGGTATGGAAAATCGCACCGGTCACGGTTAACGCAGCATTGCCGTAAATCGCCCCGCCGTCACCATTGGTGGCCGTATTGTTGCTGAAAATCAAATCCTGAGCGGACGAAACCGTCATTTCCGTGATGCCGCGGGCATAAACCGCGCCGCCGCTGTTCCCCGCGGTGTTGCTGTCGAAGGTCGCACCGTTTACGGTCAAATCACTGATGCTGTAGATCGCCCCGCCGTCACCCTTGGCAGTGGTGTTGTTATAGAATTCGCTGTTGGTGATCGTGGCGGAACGGTCGGTGGGACGGGCATAAATCGCGCCGCCATCGTTGCTCGCGGTATTGTTTTCGAAGATCGAACCGCTTACGTTCAGCTCGCCGCGAATGAAAATCGCGCCGCCGCTGCCGTCCTTGTCCGCGTCCTCGTCCGGAATTACATCTCCATCGTAATAAGCGCTGTTGTAGTGGAAATCACTGTCGGTAATCGTGACGACATGATCATGGGAATAGGTATAAATCGCGCCGCCGTTCTTCGCGCTGTTTGCTTTGCCGGCCTCAGTGGCATTGCCGAAAATGACATTGCTCACGGTCAGCTTGCGTGAAGCATAAACCGCGCCGCCGTTGCCATTGACGGCTGTATTGTTCTCAAATGACATGCCGGTCAACTTCAAGTCGCCGAGGCTGTAAATCGCGCCGCCGTCACCGTTGGCGGTCGTGTTCCGGTAAAAGTTACTGTTTGTAATTACGATCTCGGCCACGTTGTCACCGTTGCCGTTGGCGTATGCATAAATCGCGCCGCCGCCGTAACCGCTGCCGGTACCGGTGACGGTGTTGCCGGTGAACTCACTGTCGCTGACTTTCAGATTGGAGACCGAGAAGATTCCGCCGCCCTTGGCCGTGGCTGTATTGTTGCTGATAACACTCTTTCCCGATACTTCGATATTATAGCCCCAGACCGCGCCGCCTTCGTTGGCTGAGCCATTTTCGAGCGTGGATTTATTCAATGTTACATTATAACCCCGAATCGCACCGCCGTTGCCGCCTGCGGTATTGCCATCGAAAACCACCCCGGTCACGGTCAGGCTGGCATGGCTGAAAATCGCGCCGCCGTCGCCGGAAGCCCTGTTTCCGGTAAATTTGTAACCGCTGTTCAGGGTCAGATCAATGTGCGTATAGATCGCTCCGCCGTTAACGGCTGAGTTATTTTCAAAAGTGAGTTGAACACCATCCGCTGTCGTAAAACCACTTCCCTGGGCCAGATACAGGACGCCGCCGTCACCGGTGACATTATAGCCGGAGAATGTATAGGATGCGTTGAAGGCGATCTTTCCCTCGACATAGAGCAATCCGCCGTTGACGGCCTTTGCAGTCGCGTCGCTGTTATTGAACACCCCGACATTGTTGATACTCAGCGTAGCGCCGGAGGATACGAAAGCCGTACCGCCATTGCCGCTGGCATAACTGCCGGATATGCTGGCATCGTTGATATTTGCCACCGAGTTGCCGGCAAGATACAGGGTACCGCCGTTTACGGCGTGGTTCCCGGTGAATACGGATTTGTTGTCCAGCGTCAAATCAGCCTTTGAATAAATGGCCCCGCCGTCGCCCGTAGCTTCACTATTATAGAATTTGCTGTTGTTAACTATGACGCTGGCTCCCCCGCCATTGGCATAAATCGCGCCGCCGTTTTTCGCGCTGTTGTTTTTGCTGGGGTCAGCGGCGTCGCCGAAAACGGCATCGGTCACGCTCAGGCCTTGCCCGGCATAAATCGCGCCGCCGTTGACATCCGCGGTATTGCCGGCGAAAACCACACCGGTCACCGTCAAGTTGCCGTTACTGTAAATCGCACCGCCATCACCCGTAGCTTCACTATAGTAGAATTTACTATTATTAACCGTGACGGTATATCCCCCGCCATTGGCATAAATCGCGCCGCCGTTTTTTGCACTGTTGTTCTTGCTGCTGTCATCGGCGTCGCCGAAAACGGCATCGGTCACGGTCAGGCCTTGCCCGGCATAAATTGCGCCGCCGTTGACATCGGCGGTATTGCCGGCGAAAATCGCACCGGTCACTTCCAAGTTACCGCTATTATAAATCGCGCCGCCGCTTCCGGATGCCTCGTTGCCGGTAAACGTATAGCCGTTGCCCAGCGTTAAATTGGCTTCCGAATAGATGGCTCCGCCGTTGACGGCTGTGTTATTTTCAAAAGTGAGCTTGATGCCATCCGCCGCCTCGAGACTGCTCCCGCTTCCGGACAGATAGAGGACGCCGCCGTTGCCGTTGACATTATAGCCGGAAAATGTATGAGATGCGTTGAAGACGATCTTCCCTGCGACATAAAACAGTCCGCCGTTGGCGGCTTCGGTATTTATGCCGCTGTTATTGAACACCACCTCATTGTTGATATTCAGCGTAGCGCCGGAGGATACGAAAGCCGTCCCGCCGTTGCCGGTGGCATAACTGCCGGATATGCTGACCTTGTCGATGCTTGCCGTCAGGCTGCCGTTAAGATACAGAGTGCCGCCATTATTTGCATGGCTTCCGGCAAACACGGAGTTGCTCAGCTCCAAACTGGCTTTTGAATAAATCGCCCCGCCGTCACTCGTTGCTACACTATCATAGAATTTGCCATTCGCAACTGTGGCAGTAAATCCTCCGCCGTTAGCATAAATCGCCCCGCCATTTCTGGCACTGTTGTTCCTGCTACTGTTACTTGCGTTGCCGAAAACGGCATCGGTCACGGTCAGGTTCCGCCCGGCGTAAATCGCGCCGCCGCTGCCATTGGCGGCTCTATTGTTCTCGAACAATACCGGACGGGCGACGGTACCGCTCACAGTCAGGTGGGCGAGGCTGAAAATGGCTCCGCCGTCACCCTTCTCGGCCGTATTATCATAAAAATTACTATTTGTAATCGTGGCACTGTTGGCATCGGAATGGACATAAATCGCGCCGCCGCCGTAATTGGCGCCGCTGTTCGTGACTTTATTGGAGGAAAAATTACTGTCGCTGACTTTCAAATCAGAGACCGAGAAAATCCCGCCGCCCTTGGACCCGGCCGTATTGCCGGTGATCGTACTATCCAACAATGTTACCTTACTGGCCCAGGCGCCGCCGCCCTCGTTGGCTCTGCCATTCTGGATGGTGGAGCTTTCCATCATCAGAGTGGAGCCTCCGCGGATCGCGCCGCCGTTGCCGTTGGCGATATTGCCATCGAAAATCCCGTCGGTCACGGTTATGGCGCCGCTGCCGTAAATCGCGCCGCCGTGATCGGTGGTGGCTTCGTTTCCATAGAACTTACTGTTTGTAATCTCAAGGGTGTAGGAGCCGTTGCTGGCGTAAATCGCGCCGCCGTTCCTCGCACTGTTGCCCTTGCCGTTCTCCGTGGCGCTGCCGAAAACGCTGCCGGTCACGGTCAGTTTATTCATGCCGTAAATCGCGCCGCCGTCACCGGCGGTAGCTTTATTCGACTCGAACGTACTACCCGCAATCGAGATCTTGGCACCATCGCCATAACCGTAAATCGCGCCGCCGCTCTTTGCCGTATTACCGGTGAACGTACTGTCTTTCACCGTCAAGGCCCCGAGCAGGAAAATGCCGCCGCCCTTGGCCGTATTTTCACTGCCGTTGTTGGCGATCGTACTGTTGGTCAAATTGATCGAACCATAGCTCCAGATGCCGCCGCCCTCGCTGGCTTTGCCGTTCTGGACGGTGGAATTAATCAGCGTCAGAGTAGAATTTCCGTCGCCCCAAATCACTCCGCCGTTGCTGCTGTAGGTGCCTTTGCCGGTCATAATCAGGTTATCCAATTCGACCTCGGCTCCGTAGCCAATGCTGAAAACGCGCTGATTGTTTGCCGCGATGATCGTAGTGACCGCATCGCCGTCAATGTTGGTGTTTCCGGTAATAGTCAGGTTTTTGTTGATGCTGATTTGTGCATTCAACTGGATCTCTGTGACGCTATCAGCGAACGTGATTGTATCGCCCGACAAGGCGGCATTGTTGACGGCATACCGTAAATCATAGTTGCCGGCATTGATCTCTCCGCCACTGCCGTAGTTATTATCCGTATCGAGGGTAACATGCCAGTTGTTCAGGCGGTAATCATAAGAATCCACGGTAATCGAAATTGCTTCAATATTGCCATAGTGATATTCCAGTACCCAGTCGCCGCCGAAACCGGTGGTATTGGTGCTCGCGGCCACATCGGCGCCACTGGCGTCCGCCACCATCGAGATAAAGTCTTTCCCCGCTTCGTTTTCGGCCAGGTTGCAGCCGTAGAACAGGATATCGCCGCCTTCACTGAGGTGCTCACCGACCGCCGCCCAGTCCGCAGCGTCAAAATTACCGGCATTGTAAACCTCTCCGGCCAGTACGATATAGCCCTTGTTGCCGTGGCTGACGATATGAATGGCGTCATATTCACTGCCGTTGGCATCCAAATAGTCGTTGATCTGCTGCATGGCGTCCTTGCCGGACTCCAGCACCAGATATTCCTGGTTCGGCGCCAGCGAACCGATGATCTGATCCACGTCTTTGACCGATGAATTGATAATTACCAGTTCATTGCCGGTCGAAACCGCGGCATCGGGGTTGACGACCGCATATTCCGGTTCATCGGATTCGGCAAAGGCGTCCTGAATCGTATCGCCCACGGCATTGGCGCCATAGTCATTGAAAAATTCACTGATCATGTCGTTCACGGCGTCCATGCCGGCGGCCGGAGCTCCGATTTCGCCCTCGATCAAAGACTGAATTTCAGCGTCGATACCGCTCTTTTCACCGGGCTGCGCCGGCGCAGCAGGAGCACTGCCCGTGCTTTCGGCATTTTCAGCCGGAGCATTTTTTATCGCATGCTTTTCATCCTGGGCCTGGCGGTCATTTTCGTTCATGTCGGCGTTCGGATCGTTATCCATCGCCTCTACGATTTCCGCCACTGCTGCCGCCTCGAACAATACCCGGTCTTCCAGTTTAAAAATTTCCAATATGTTTTTATTCATAATTACCTCCGGATCGTATTTCAGAATACCGTGTTACTCGATGTTATCATTCTAGTAGTCCGTTCATAAAATAACATATCACATCGTCCGCATTTCTTCCATTTT
>JBEBRW010000045.1:0-46103 GCA_040394635.1 Victivallis vadensis
AATATAGCACATATTCGCATATTTGCAATGTTATTTTATGAACGGACTACTAGTGGCTGTATTTCTGGTAGAGGGCGCGGATTTCGGCGGGGTCCTTCAGGTCGGATTCGTAGTCGACGGGCATGTCGTTTTTGATCTCAACCGGCAGGCAGCAAGGCAAGTCGGGCCAGTACGGGGCATCGACGGAGTTATTGTCCTGCCGGAGGCGGCCGTCGAGGTAGCGGCCCCACCATAGCGAGGCTTCGGTGGTGCGCTTCGGCGGATTGGTTGCGAGGTGTTCGGCGTACTGCCGCATGCCCTCCAGATAACCGGCCTCGGCGGCTTGCTTCAGGAGCTTGGAAACATCCATGAGGTTGATCTGGTGTTTCCGGTAAAGCCGGACCAGTGCCAGATTCGCCTGCGGCATCGTGGACGCGGCATAGCACTCCATGGCCTTTTTTTCGTCCGCCAGACAGCCGATGCCGGATTCGTAGCAGCGCCCGAGCTCGTACCATGCCTCGACCACGCCCTGCCCGGCGGCCCGGGACATCAGCTCAAAACCGCGCGGTAAATCCTCTTCGACTTCGTATCCGTAAAGGTAGCAGAGCCCGGCGGCGAAATCGCCGTACGGCGATGGTTTATTCTGCCAATGCTTCAACGCCACATCATATGCCCCGCCGAAAAACTGCAGGACGCCGGGCTCGGCGACTTTGTCCGCCAGGGCCATCGCAATCCGGCACTTCAGGTTTTCGAGGATCGAGCCGGAAGCAAAATAGTCAAAGGCTGCGTCTTTTGCCTCATTGCGGCGGTAAAGATGCCACCCGGCATTGAACAACGCGTCCGGGTCGCCGAGGCGGGCTGCCTGCTCGAATAATGCAAACGCGGGCACCGGCGCGGCGGTCAGTTCGCCGAGCTTGTTCATGCCCGGAGCGAAACGCAGCTCCACGGTTTTGGTGAAAAATTCCCGCGCGGTAATGACGTCGCCCTGCTCCAACGCATTCATCCCTAGCGCGTAAACGGCCTTGGCATGACCGCGTGCGGCGGCTTTTTCCCACTCACCGGTCAGGTACAGCGCCTCGGCGTTGCCCTGATTCGCGGCGGCCTCGAGCATCTTGCGGTTATCGGTCATGCGGCCATAAAGCACCATGGCTTTGTCGTACTGATACGCGGCGGCCTGCCGGATATACTCGCGGCCTTTGTCGCGGTTCTCCGGGGTCCCCGTCCCGAAAAGATGGCTCAGCCCCAGGTAATACAGCCCGAAAACGTGTTTCAGCTCCGCCGCACGCTCGAATTCTTTGATCGCCGCCGGGAAATCCCGCTCCACATCGAAGCCGCCA
This sequence comes from Victivallis vadensis, assembly GCA_040394635.1. Lineage (GTDB taxonomy): Bacteria > Verrucomicrobiota > Lentisphaeria > Victivallales > Victivallaceae > UBA5239. Next base: position 1,317 of record JBEBRW010000045.1, read on the forward strand.
TCATAAAGGCTCCGCCCGCGCCAGTAGGCCATTTCCGGCACGGTGTATTTACCGTCGTTGCGATAACCGGTATAAACGTGGCGGTAATAGGTGTTGCCGAGGCGGGTCGGCAGGGGATCGAGGCGGTCCCACATGACGATGTCGGTGAATTCGTTGACGAGAAATCCATTCGCGGCCGGCTGCTCGGCAAACCCGTAATAGCGGTAATCGGCGGCCCCGTCCAGCGTCCGGATCATTTTGTGGCCGTGCCGCTCGAACATGACGACATTGTCGCGGGGGTACAGGACGATTTTTTCCTCGCAGACTTTGAAGAGATTCGTGCAGACGCCCAGGTTGAGATTGGAGAAATAAACGGTCCCGGGGTCGTTTTGGGGCGCCTGGCCCCGGTCGGTGACGGTCGCCTGGACCTTGCCGCGCATCACGGCCATCCGGATCATGCCCGGCGAGGTTCGCTCGGGTCGATGGGTGGTCAGCGTGAAATTCAGCTGTCCGTAGTCATAAAGCCGCGCCGGGTCCACCGCCGCGGTCTGCGGGTCCACCGGGTAAATCCGGCGGTTGAAGCGGAAAGTGAAGGCGTTGGGACGGCTGACTTCGCTGCGGGTGCTGATCATGATATAGCGGAAACTCTCGCTGCGCGTCAGCCGCTGCGGAAAAAGGATATACCCCCAGGCGGTCTGGTCGATTTTGACGCCGTTTGACAAGTTGTAATTATACAGGAAATCCCCGCCTCCGACAATGGAATTGGCGGAGACAGCCAGGCAAACGCTCCACAAAATGAACACACGAACAATCATTGTTATTTGAAAAGCTTTTTCCAGAACGATTTGGAATCACTGCAACCTTCGGGGAAAACACTGCATTCGTCCATGACGCTGATAATTTCCGGGTAGCCGGGACGCTCCTCGGGGTACTGCGAGAGCATGCGCATGATCAGCGAAGAAAGGACCTCGGGCACATCGCGGCGCAGCGAGCGCGGCGCATTGATTTTCGCCACGCGCTCATTGCGGGCGGCCACCGGCTCGGTGGCCTTGAAGGGGGCGGCCCCGGTAAAAAGTTCGTACATGGTCACTCCCAGCGAATAAATATCGCTGCTGTAGGTCTCAAGCAACCCGCCCAGCCGTTCCGGGCTCATGTAGCACAAGCGCTCCTGATGCAGCCCCAGGTTGAAAAACGCCGCCGCCAGCCCGAAGTCGCCGATCCGCACATTGCGCTCCATATCGAGCAGGACCACATCCGGGCAGACATCGAAATGCTCCACGCCCAGCCGCTGCGCTTCCTGCAGCCCCTGTGCGAGCTGCTTCATCCACTTGGTTTTATCCTCAAACGGAATCGGCGCCAGGCCGTTCATCGCCTCGCGCATCGTGCCGTTGGGCATGAACTGCACGACCAGATACGATTGCCCCTCGTATTCGCCGCAGTGGTAAATTCCGATGATGGCCGGATGGTTCAACCGCGCCATCATCCGCCCCCGTTCCAGGAAAATCTCGTCCAATCCGGGCGCACGCACGGCGAAATCCTGATTCAGCGCCTTGATCGCCACCTCGCGGTCCAGCGTCACATCCAGCGCCCGGTACGTGGTCCAGATCTCACCGCGGCCGCAGATGTCCTCGAGCAGATACGAGGAGTCAAACCAGCGGGGCACGGTGATTTCAGCATTGCAATTCGGACAGCCGACTTTTGAGAAAGGCGCCAGGTCGGACAGATCCAGGCGTTGTCCGCAGCGGTAACAGGCGATTTTCAAAAGTTGATCTGTCATACTCACATCCATACGGTTTCGACCGGCTCCGACTGTTCGACGATTTCGAGCTTGATATCGCTGCGCCCGAGTTCACGCAGCCGGATTTCGGCCTGTTCGCGCACCAACTGGTAACTGTTGCACTGCGAACTGATATGCACGAGAAACAGCGCCTGCGTCCGCGGCGAAATCAGATCGCCGAGCGCCGCCAGCGCCGCTTTGTTGTCCAGATGACCGTTGCGCCCCATGATCCGGCGCTTCAAATACAACTGCCGGTCCGACCGATGCAGCATATCGAGGTCGTAATTGCTCTCCAGAATCAGTACGTCGCTCCCGGCCAGCCGCGTCCGTGCCAGCAGGTCGATCGACCCGAGGTCCGTGGCCAGCCCGACCTGAAATCCGCCGCGGCTGAATACGAATCCCACCGGCTCCACCGCGTCGTGCTGCACCTGAAACGGCAGCACCTTGAAGCCCGCCGCCTCAAATGCCGTGCCCGCCGCGAACTCGACGATCTTCTCCGCCGCCGTTTGCTTGCGGTGCAGATAGTCCGCCGTCCGTCCGGTCATACACGCCGGCAGCGAGTAGTCCTGGCAAAAGAGCCTCATGCCGCGCACGTGGTCCTCGTGCTCATGCGTCACCAGCAGCGCCTTCAATTTTTTGGGGTCCACGCCCGCTCCGGCCATTCGGCAGAGCAGGTCGCGGCGGCTGAACCCTGCATCCACCAGCAGTCCGCCTTCATCACATTGTATCACAAAGGCGTTGCCGCGGCTGCCGCTGCCCAACGCCGTCACACCGATTTTCATTTAGTCTCCAATTTCACGCTTTCCATGTTTGGAAAATCATCTTCACGGTATTATAATATAGAGTAATTAGCCCAAATATCAATGTTTTTTTACAGCTTTTTAGATAACGGATCTTATGGCGGAACAAACTTTTAATCACAATCAATCTCAAGTTCTTAAGCAGGAACAGGTTCTGTCCCCGCAGCAATATCAATCCCTGGAGATACTCCTGACCCCTTTGCTGGAACTTCAGGAAAAAATTTCGCAGGAAATCGCCCGGAACCCCCTTCTTGAGCAGGAAGAGGACCGTCACCTGGAGCTGGCCGGCGACCCGTTGGAAAACGCTTCCCGCTCCGAAAACCGCATCGCCGATGACGACGACGGCAGCTTCGACGACGCCGAGGCCCCGAACTCCGACGAGCTCTCTGAATTCTCCCAGCTCGCCCGCGACTGGAACGACGGCACTTACGAGCCCGCCGATTCCGCCCAGGTAGCCGAGAACCAGAGCCGCCGCGATTATATGTTCAACTCGCTGGTCGATCATCCGTCGCTGCAGGACCAGCTGCTGACCCAGCTGCGCCTCTCCGACACGCCCGCCGAGCTCATTCCGACCGCCGAAATCATCATCGGCAGCATCGACGACACCGGGTATCTGCGCTCGAACCTGCCGGATATCGCCATCGCCGCCGAATGCGGCCTGGACCAGGTCGAAAAAGCGTTGAAGGTCATTCAGGCGTTCGATCCGCCCGGCATCGGCGCACGCGATCCCCGCGAGTGCCTGCTGCTGCAGATCGACCGCCAGCCACCGGTCAATAAACAGCTCCGAAAACTCGTCAGCGATTACCTCGACGACATCGGGCGCAACCACCTGCCGCAGATCGCCAAGGCCATGAAAATTTCCATGGAAGAACTCAATCTGCTGCTGCTCGAACTGAAAAAGCTCAACCCCTTTCCCGGCAGCGCCGTGTCGCAGGACTCCGCCGAATACGTGGTCCCGGAAATGTCGATCGAGAAAAACAAGGACGGCGAATACGTCATCGTCGATACCCACGACTACATCCCGCGTCTGCGCATTTCGCAAACCTACATGGACCTGCTTGAGGATCCGAAAACCGACCGCGAAACCCGCGATTATATCCGCAACAACCTGAGCAATGCCAAAACGTTGCTCCGCAGCCTCGATCAGCGCCAGGACACCATTCACCGCATCACCCGCGTCATCGTCGATACCCAGCACGATTTCTTCGAAAACGGCACCGAAGCGCTGCGCCCGCTGACGCTGCAGCAAGTGGCGGACAAACTGAATATTCACGGCGCCACCGTCAGCCGCGCCATTGCCAACAAATATCTACAGACCCCATGGGGCGTATTCGAATATAAATTTTTCTTCAGCGGCGGCTACCGCACCGACGACGGCGGCGAAATTTCGTCGCGCGGCGTCAAGGAAAAAATCCGCGACCTGATCGCCGACGAAAATCCCGAGAAACCCCTCTCCGACAGCAAGCTCGAAAAACTGCTGAAAGACGACGGCATGGTCAACATCGCCCGCCGCACCGTGGCCAAATACCGCGAAGAACTCGGCATCCCTCCCTCACACCTCAGGAAAAAATTCCTATGAATTTTTTCAATGGACAGTTGACAGTTGATAGTGGACAGTATACGGGACTCCGTCTCCCATTTGTCCTATTCGTCCCATACGTCCTATTTGTCCTATTGAAAACTACTTTCAGAGAGACCACCCCATGATAAAATTCCTGCAAGCAAACGCCGCGCTTTCGCGCCGGTCGATTCTGATCCTGTTTCTCGTGGCGTTCGCCGCTACGTTTGCCGTCCGCACGATCATCTGCCAGCGCGATGTGGCAAGCATGCGCGAAGCCACCGGCAGCAACTTCACCCCGTTTCTGGTCGAGAGTTCCATCATGTACTCCTACGTGCTTGCCGCCGCCTATGACAAGGGCGGCATCCCGGAATACGACAAAAATCTCGCCGCCATGGAAAATGTCAAACTCACCGAGCAGATGCCCATCGGCCTCGAACCCTTCCTCGGCTATGGCCTGAAAGTGAAAAACGCCCTCCCCGGCCTGAATAAACTCACCGATCCCGACTTCGTCCGTTTCCAGGCGCGGTTATGGGTCAGCCTCGCCGGCGGCATGGTCCTGCTCTGGCTGCTGGCCCTGCGGATTCCGGCCGGATGGTCACTGTTCGGCGCGCTGCTTTACGCGGTGGCCCCCGCCGCCGTGGCACGGGCGACCGGACAGGATTTATTGTGCGAAGTCATGGCGCTGCCGTTCCTCGTCGCGGCCTTCGCCTTCAGTGCATGGTACTTGCGGCGGCCGCGAAAAATACATGCGGTCGCCTTCATGATCTCCATTTTCGGGGCGGTGGCGTTCTGGGATATTTCACAGTTTGTTTTCGCCGTCTGGGCACTGCTGGAACTAGTCCGTTCGTTCATTGATTCGCGCCCGCGCAAACGCCGCTTCACACTGTTCCTGCTGTGTTATGTGGTCCTGATCATGACGTCGATACTGGTGCCGTACCACCGCGCCCACGGCATGATTTTGTCACCGATGCTACTCGTACTTTTCCCGGTGGTCATCTGCCTCAATATCCCGTTCAAACGCCGCCGGATCTACGCTGCAGCGGCACTGCTCGGCCTGGGATTGGTCTGGCTCGGCATTTCATACAACAGTTCGTTCAGCGGTAACTACAGCCATTTCGCCGAACTGATCAAAGCCAAACTCAAGTTCATGAACGTGAAGCCGAAAAATCCCGCGCTGCTGAATTTCGAGGCCCGCGTCCTGTGGACCCCCGCCCTGCATTCGGCGGACTGGCGGCAAGTGCTGTACAATTTCCCCGGTGCGCTGTGGGTCACCGGAGTACTGTTCCTCGCCGGACTGTTTTTCCGTAAATTCCGCCGTCAGTTCCACAATCCTCAATACTTCCTGCCGCCGGTCATGGCGCTGCTGTTTTTCGTCATTTTTATTTTCCTGTTCCGCTTTCACGTGCTGGCGGTTATTTTCCTCAGTGTGGCCTGCGCCATGACTTTCGCACTGTGGAGCCGGATGCTGCGGCGCCGCTGGCAGCGGATCGTCCTGATTCTGGCAGCCGCACTCACGTTTTATGCCGAAACGGATACGCTGTTTTTCCGTCTCGTCCGCTCTTATCAGGGCTTCAGCCTCCCGGAAATTTCCGAACTGATGCGCTTCCTGAACGACTCGAAAATCCGCGACCGCGTCGTGCTCAGCTCCATGGAACTCTCCCCCATGGTCAAAGCCTATACCGATGCCGCCATCGTGGTTCAGCCCAAGTTCGAATTCCCGCAAACACGCGACATTTTCCGCACCTATGTCGACTCGCTGTTTTCGCCGCGACAGGAGGATTTCATTCAATTCTGCAACCGTTACAACGTCGATTTCTATGTTTATTATCTCGGCACCGGACTCGGTCCGATGCACATGTATTCCTACCGTTATATGGCGGCGGCTAACGTCGTGCCGGCCACAAGCGCGGCCTATTTACTGGATACCAACGCGTTGCGGATGAAAAACTTCTATGAAATCAGCACGCCGCGCAGCTATCGTTTTCACCAGAAATTCCGGGTTTTCCGTTTCATCAAACCGGCCGATGTCGAGCGCTCCCGGATAACCGCGGAACTCGCCTTGGAAGCGTGGGAAGAGGGCCGTTACGAACTGGCCCGCAAACTGGCCCGTGCCGCTTACCTGCTGAACCCCAATTCCGAAGACGCCTACCTGGTCTATTACAAAGTTTTCGACCGTGTGCCCCTGCCCTCGATCAAAGACTTTCTGGAAATACCGAAGTAATTAAGAATTAAGAATTAAGAATTAAGAATTAAGAGAAAAAGAAACCCGCCACCGGGCGCTTGCCCGGGCGTGATGCAGCGGCGAAACGCTGCCCGCCTCTAAGGCGGAACAAACCGTAAGCCGCAGGCGCTATCCGAAATAATCACCGCCCGGCCGGAAGTGAGGTTGAAAAAGCGCGAAGCTGGTTTTTCAACATCGAACGAAAGGCCGTCCCTCAAAAAAACACGGCTGCCGGGATGCTCCTGACAGCCGCATTTACGAGTTGACTTTACTTCGTCAAATGATTTCCACCACACTGTTCAAAGTGCCCATACCATTGGAGGTGAAGTTGGGGTTCACGGGATCGATGCTCCACTCGCCGTCGATCAGGAACTTGTATTCATACATGCCGGGGTCCAACGATATTTCCACTTCGAACATACCGTCGCCCTTGTGCTTGAGCTGAATATCCCCTTCGTTCCACTGGTTGAAACACCCTGCCAGATAGACCTTGCTGCCCGGTTCGGCCTGAACCATGAATTTGTGCTTGGTTTTCTGACACTTTCCTGCGGCTTTGACTTTCGGTTCTTCCATTACTGCATTCATAATTACTCCTCCTATTGTTGGTTGAAAACGAATTAACCCGGCGTGCGGCGCCCACTTGACATCCGCCGCACGCAAATTAAATTTCCAAATCCCGACACACCTCTCTCCCGGCAACTCCAGAATCCTCCCGGACAAGGGCACGAACCACCATCCCACGAGGGCGCGAATCCGCCAGGCTTTACTTAATTAATTACGCAAATACTCAATTTTCTCCAATGTTATAAAGATAACACCAATTTCCGCAATGTCAAATTTCTTTACCGGGGGTATATTTTCCGAGAGGAAAAAGAGTGGTGCGCGGGAGGGGAGTCGAACCCCTACGCCTTGCGGCACTGGAACCTAAATCCAGGGCGTCTGCCAATTCCGCCACCCGCGCAAAGTTGAGGTTGATAAAATAATTCACCTTTGACGGAAATCAAATTGATTATCGTTTTTTCAGCTGATATGCTTCGATTTCGATGTAATGAAGAATGGAAAAACTGCCGCCACCGACACGTTCGAGCAATAATTTGTGCAGCTCTTTTTCGAATGCCTCCGCCTCGGCGGGCGGCAGCGAAGCGCCGATCCCCCGGCAGCTGCGCATCCGGCCGCACCAACTTTCCGCTGTAAACGGTAGTTTCTCACGGTAAAAATGATATGTTTCAAGGTCGAAATCATTTTTCGACCACTCCGGCACCGCAAATGGTTCGGGGGTGAAGCCGCCGCCGTTCCACTTCGGATTATATTTCAGGATCAATTGTTCGGTCGCCAGGGCAATATCGTCTTCACAGGGAAGCCAGCTCATATAAATTTCACAGAACCGGCCACCCGGTTTCAAGATCCGGAGCAATTCGGCGGCCAGCCTGGCCTGATCGAAATAATTAAAACACTGGCAAGCCGTTACGACATCAAACACATGATCGGCAAACGGCGTATTTTCCGCCGGACAGACCACGTATTTGATCCGACCCGGCGGTGAAATTTGCTCTGCCATGGCGATCTGATCGGGGGAAATATCGCATCCGGTAAAGCACGCGCCCGAGTTCAATAAATTTCGCGGAAGCACGCCGGTTCCCGTGGCAATATCCAGGATTTCCAGCCCGGGCGCGGCAATGCCCAGTTCGATCAACTTGCGGTACATGCTCGACGGATAAATATCGCGGAATTTCGCGTAGTCGGCCGAGGTCCGCCCGAAATCGAAGGTCATGCCTCCATCAATATGCTCAAATGACAACATAATTCACCAGTAACTAAGGATTTGCGTACCATAATAGCACGTGGCCATTTCGATTACCAGCAATTATGTCGTCATTTGCCGAAATTCTACGTCACTTCTGTTCGCGGCGAAGCCAGACGGTCATATTGGAATCGCCGCGATTCTGCCACAGGGCATAGGGAATCGCGGTGAAATTCTGCGTTTTCCGCTCCGGTTTCCGACTCGAATAGAGGGCATTGCCGCTCTGTTCCTCGAGCTGGGCATACCCCTGCAGCGCCACGGTGCCTTCCGGCAGGTTCGCCGCACGGGCTATGGTGAACTCCTGCTCAGGGTCGATGATCAGCTGCGGGATGACTTTGCCGTTGTCAACGCTCTCCAGCGCATAAACGAGCGGGCCTCGCATCAGGGCGACTTTGCCCGCGTCGGAAGTGATTTTGACATGGGGATACATGACCCGGACCGGCATCGCGAGATCGAGCTGGATTTCGTCGCCCGCCTGCCATTCGCGATCAAACGTCACATAACCTTTCACCGGTTTTTCCGGGCAGGCTTTGCCGTTGAGTTTGAGTTCGTATTTTTCGCACCAGCCGGGGATTCGCAGGCTGAATTTATATTTGCCGCCGGTGGTGAATTTGACCGCGATTTTGCCGTCGTACGGATAGCCGCCGCTCACCTCGATACCACGTGCCAGTTTGCCCGCGACCGGCATATTCAAGCGCACTTCATCGTCCGCCACCGACCAGACGAAGCTGCCGAGCTGCGGCAGGAACCGACAATAATTCGTCGGGCAGCAGGAACAGCCGAACCATTCCTGACGGACCTTGGAGATATGCCCATGGACAAAACTATTGTCGTCAACCTCCAGCATATTGGCGTAGAAGAAATGCTCGCCACCCAGGCTGATCCCGCTCAACGCGTTGTTGTAAAGAGACTGCTCCATGATATCCGCGTACCTGGCGTCGCCGGTGGCGTTCAGCATGCGCTGGGCGAAGAATATCAGCCCGATGGCGGCGCAACTTTCCGCATAAGCAGTGTCGTTCGCCAGATTGTAGTCCACCGTAAAGGCTTCCCCTACCTGAGTCGAACCGATACCGCCGGTGATGTACATCCGCTTGTTGACGATGCTGTTCCAGAGATTTTCACAAGCGTCATAGAGGGTGGCGTCGTTGAATTCGGCGGCTACATCGGCCATGCCGGCATACAGATACACCGCACGCACGGCATGACCGTCCGCATCGGTTTGTTCGCGCACCGGTTTATGAGCCTGGCGGTTCTTCAAATCCTGTTCACCGATCCACGGCTGCTCGGCCGCGAAATAGTTCGGCGACTTGCCGCGTTCGTTGACAAAATAGGCTGCCAGATCGAAATATTTCCTGTTCCCGGTGGCCTTGGCCAGCTTGCACAGCGCGAGCTCGATTTCCTCATGACCGGGGTAACCGTGCTTCTTCCCTTCTTCCGTGCCGAAAACCGATGCGATATAGTCGGCATAGCGGCACATGCAATCAAGGAAATTGCGCCGTCCGGTGGCATTGAAATGCGCCACTGCGGCCTCCATCAAATGCCCTGCGCAATAGAGTTCATGCATGTTGAAAAGATCTTTCCAGCGCTCCTCTTTCCGCTGCGTGGTGAACACGATATTCAGGTATCCGTCCGGCTGCTGCGCGGAAACAATCAGCGCAACATATTTCTCAAGTTCCGCCTCCAGTTTCGCGTCCGGGCGCAGTTCCAGCGCCATGGCCATGCCCTCGACCACCTTGGCCACGTCCGAATCCCAGAAAATATGCGGTTTATTCGGCATGCCCTCTTTCCAATCCAGCTTGAAAGCTTCGATGCGGCCAGTTTTGTGACATTGCCGGATGCAGGCCGGAATGGTCCTCTCGATCACGGTGTCGATGCGCGGCGCGAAAACGGGGTCGTTCAACTGTACTTCGGTGATTTTGACGGATTCGTATTTGGTCATAGGATGCCTCCTGTTTTTGGTATGTCTCACGGGGAAATTTTTCAACCACGGAAACCACGGAATTCTTTTATTTCATTTCTAAAATATTTTTCCGTGCCTTCCGTGTTTTCCGTGGTTGAACATTTTCTTGTTTTCCTGTTTTTTCGTTAATTTAATATATTCCACTTGCATCCAAACGTCAAAATGACTATTGTATAGAAAAAGGAGACAAAACCGACTTGAAGATCAAAGGATTAAACGGCGGCCATTTCATTTCGCGCGGACAGGGGCGGCACCCGGAACGGGTCATCGACTCGTGGGAAATCATTGTCGTCAGCTCCGGCACACTCGGCATTTTTGAGGAGCATAACAGCTTCGAAGTGAATGACGGCGAATACATTCTGCTGCACCCGGACCGATTGCACGGCGGAACACTGGATTATAAAAAAGGACAATCATTTTTCTGGATTCATTTTCAGGTAAAAGATCCGAAGCAAATCAAGACTTTTCCGCAATACGGCAGATTGGCAAACCGCGAAAAAACCATTGAATTGTGCCGTCTTTATCTCAACAATCAGGACGAGCCGGGCGCGCCGGCGGAGAACGCCGAATTGCTGCTGCGCTTGCTCCTCAATGAATGCGGTCGCAGCGAGGCCGTGACAAATGCCGTTTCGCACCTGGCGGTGCAAGCGCGTGAACGGATCAAACGCCGCTGTACCGAAGCCGATTTCTCCGCCGGGGAACTGGCTGCGGAGCTGGGGTGCAACCGCGATTACCTGAACCGGATTTACCAGCGGGCGTTTCAACAAACGATCAGCGCGGCGGTTAATCAGGCGCGGATGAATCACTGCCGCAATCTGTTGCTGAACAGCACGTTGACGATCAAGGAAATCTGTTATAGTTCCGGCTATAACGACGAAGCGTATTTCCGGCGTCAGTTTTTCCGGCATTTCGCCGCCACGCCGCGCGACTACCGCAAACAGCACGCGAGAGAACACACGAATGGATAATTACGAATTACGAATTACGAATTACGAATTACGAATTAAAAAAAGAACATACCGTCGGGCTTGAATATTTACGAATCGCAATGATATTATTATGCAAATGGAGGGCGATATGAGCGAAGAACACGTTGAAGAAACAGAGACTAAACCGAAGGACTGCTGGCGCTGCGGCGGCAGGGGTTCCGTGCCCGGTTCGCGCTCGTGCCATATCTGCAACGGCACCGGCTACGCCATGGTGCCGCCACCGGCGCAACAGCACAACCTCACGCTCGAGGGCAAGCGCGACTGGTCACTGACGGATGTGCACCTCACGGCATGGCAGATCAAATGGCTCATCGCCGCGGTGATCCTGCCGTGCTGCCTCTATCCCGTCGGAGGGCTGATGCCGGCGCTGCTTTCGCTGGTGTTCCTGTTCATCGTTTACCACATCATTCCAAAACCCGAAGAATAATTGTTGTGCGCGTTGACATCCCCCTTAGATGTGCTATTTTACCACAAATAACCAAGGGGGCGTGGCCATGATCATCTCTCTGCTTCGAGGGCAAAACACCGCGATTGCGTCGCATCATTTCACGGTCGGGCTGGGCTGGGACCCGTCGGACACCCGGCAGGATTTCGACCTCGACATCACCGCCTGCATGCTGACGGCTCAGGATGAAACGCCTTCCGATGATTTCGTCGTTTACTACAACAACCACGTTTCCGCGGACAAGGCGCTCCGGCTCTCCGGCGACAATCGCGTCGGCGGCGTCATCGACCATTCGGACCTTGAAGAAATCAGCGTGGACCTGACCCGGATTGCCCCGGAAATCACCTCGATCGTATTCTCGGCCTCGATCCACGAAGCCGAAACGCGGCGGCACAACTTCGGACTGATCCGCAATGCCTATATCCGCATCGTCGACCGCAACGGCAAGGAGCTCTGCATTTACGAACTGACCGAAGATTTTTCGGTGGAAACAGCCGTCGAATTCGGGCGTCTGTACCGCGCCGGCGACGAATGGAAATTCGAAGCCACCGGCCTCGGCCACAAAGACGGCCTGCAAGGCATTTTCAACAAATACTGTCTTTAATCATAATCAGGAAAAGAAAATGGAAAATCAGTCGCCTATTCCTCCCTCTCCGCAGGAACCAAAGAAGTTCAAAATTTCCAGAGTCATCATTGCTTTCATCGCTCTGATATTCTATTTGAACGCGATAGCCGCTCCTCTGGCACAGGGTCAACCTGTCGCTTTGGTTGTCAGCCAGAGCATGGCCGGATTGCTGATTCTCGGGGCTGTTATCTGGGGGTTTGCGACTTCCTGGAAGAAGCGTTCTCTCATTACCACCCTTATCGTCATCGGCGCTGTATGGCTGGGAATCGGCAAGGGCATTTCCCTGCAGCGTCATGACCAGTCTACCCACGACGGAGAACGGCTCAAACAGGATATGTTGACCGCAGTGCAAACCGGCGACGCCACTCAGTTGAACACAATTCATGGTTCCGGTAATGCTGGACGCGTGGAAGCCGTGGCCAAGCAAATGGTGCTGAAAGCGCTGGAAATGACGCAGCAATATCAGAAGGAACTGGCGGATGCCGGGATCGAAGAGATCCTGTCGCCCACAAGAATTTCCAAAGATGCCGGCCTCAAAGAGAGCTTCCGGCAACTCGACGCCATGGACCGCGCCTTTGTCAATTATCAGGGCAAACTGAAGGAATTTCATGATAAAGGAGTCTATGAGCTCATCGATAAGTCGAATCTGCCGGAAAAATTGAAAAAGGATATGAGGCACGGCGCTAAGCGGGAAGCACAGAACGATGTCACTCCAAGACTGCTGAAACTGGAACAAGCAGTACTTGACAATGTCCGGGGAATTCTGACCCTGCTCAAAGAAACGGAAGGAAAATGGACCGTTAAAGACGATGATTTTCAATTCGATGACAATGCCGTTCTCGAAAAATACCGCCGGTTCTGGGAACAGATTGACAAAGCCGCGGAACTGCAGGAAGCTTTGCGCCAGCAGCAAATCGATAAAGTATCAAAGACAAAATTATAAAACTCATTCATAATCCAAGGAGAAAAAATGGCACGCAGACTACCGGTTTATTTATTGTTGGATGTGTCCGGCTCGATGTCGGGCGAACCCATTGCCGCGGTGCAGAATGGAGTTCAAACCATGGTGTCGGCGCTGATGAGCGACCCGATGGCGCTGGAATCCGCTTACCTGAGCGTGATCACGTTTGCCAGTAATGTCGAACAGGTCGTGCCGCTCACCGAGCTCAATCAGTTCCAGCTGCCGCAGCTGCGGGCGTCCGGCACCACCAGCCTCGGCGAAGCGTTGTCGTTCGTGGCCCGCCGCGCCGAAGCGGAAGTCATCAAAAACACCCCGGACGCCAAGGGCGACTGGAAGCCGCTGGTCTTCATCATGACCGACGGCATGCCGACCGACAGCATCACCAAAGGGCTGGAAGAATTCAAGGCCCGCAAATGGGGCATCGTGGTGGCCTGCGCGGCTGGTTCCGCCGTCACGTCCGATGTGCTGAACCAGATCACCGAAGCGGTTGTGTCGCTGGACACCGCGGACAGTAACACGATTTCGCAGTTCTTCAAGTGGGTTTCGGCCTCGATCACCACCAGTTCCAAGAGCGTCGGCACAACCAACAAGGAAGTGAATTCGCTGGACCAATTGCCGCCGCCCCCGCCCGAAATCCACATCGTTTAACCCGCCGGGAAACTGCTCATGAGACGCTTACCGGTATATCTGCTGGTGGACACGTCCGGCTCAATGCGGGGCGAACCGATCATTGCGGCCAACAACGGGTTGCAGGCGATGATCGCGTCGCTCCGGCACGACCCTTTCGCCCTGGAATCAGTGCACATCAGCGTCATCACCTTTGACCGCGAAGTCAAGGAGGTGCTGCCGCTGACCGAGCTCGAAATCCTGCAACTGCCGTACCTGACGCCGCCGGAATCCGGCCCCACGCTGCTCGGCAAGGCGCTGGAGATGCTGATCGCCATCCTTGAGCGCGATATTGTCCGCGGCACGCCCGAGCGCAAGGGCGACTGGAAGCCGCTGCTTTTCGTGCTCACCGACGGCAAGCCCAGCGACGTCGCATTGTACGAGGAAATGGCCGAAAAACTCAAGCAGTACAAATTCGCCTCCATTGTCGCCTGTGCCGCCGGGCCGGAAGCCCGCGCCGAGCCGCTCAAGCTGCTGACCGAGCACGTTTACACGCTGGCGACCATGGACGGGGCCTCGTTCATGCATTTCTTCAAATGGGTTTCGCAGTCGATCGTGCGCAATTCGGCGCAGAATGTGTCGCCCGAGGATTTGTCGCTGCCGCCGCCACCCGATGAAATGTCATCCGTCAACTGAACCGGAGATCAAGATGCATGAAATGATGGAATTCGATGACTTCCTGCACCGGCTCGTCATGCCGCGCGGCATGGTCGGCGACCCCTTTGAACTGATCATAGAGCTGACCACGGAGGAACCGTTCAAAAGCGCCGTGACGCTGCTCGACGTCATCTGCGTGGGCGTCAGCGGAATCCTGGCCGTGCTGAACGAAACGAAAGATTCGCTGATCATAACCGGCACGCCGGAGAGCGAGGGCATTCTCTCCGTCAGCCTCGAATACAGAATCGGGGGCGACGATCCGCTCATCAGCATCCTGCCGGATATTTTCATCACCCCCGACCCGAAAACGCTGTGGAAAAACATCCCGCCCGACCCCGATGCACCGTATCAGGTCACTGAGCATGATTGCGGCCTCATCACCAGTCCGCAGAAAACAGTGGTAGCCGCCAGCAAGCGCGGCCGCTCCCACGCCCACGACGGCAGGTTCCGCGAGGATCATTTCCGCCTCGAATACCTGCCGGAAAGCGGTTGGTACATCGTGGCGGTGTCGGACGGCGCGGGCTCGGCGGAATTCGCCCGCGAGGGCTCGCGCATCGCCTGCGCCACCTTCTGCGCCGAGCTTCGCAAATACCTGACGGACACCCCGGAGAGCGACGACAGCGCCGTCATGAACGCGGTGTTGAAAGCCGCCTACCAGGGCATGGCCGACATCCACGCCGAGGCGAAAAACGCCAATACCCCGGTCCGCCAGTTTAGCGCCACGCTGCTCGGCTACGTGATGAGGAAATTCGCCGACGAATGGCTGATCGTCGCCTTTGGCGTCGGCGACGGCATCATCGGCCTGATGGATACCGACGACAAGCTGCACCTCCTGACCGTGCCGGACGGCGGCGAATTCGTCGGCCAGACCCGGTTCCTGACCATGAACGAAGTCTGGCAGAATTCGCCCCAGAAGCGCGTGCGCAAACTGCGGATCAAGGACTTCAGATTCATGATGTCGATGACCGACGGCGTGAGCGATCCGAAATTCGAGACCGACCTCCGCTTGAACGACGAAAAACTGTGGCAGGCGCTGTGGGAAGACCTCGCCTCGTCCGTGACCTTCGCGGCGAAGTCCGAAAATACCGCGCAGGAACTCTGTGCCTGGCTCGATTTCTGGTCCCGCGGCAACCACGACGACCGCACCATAACCATCGCTTACTGACGGAGCACCACACCATGAGCAAAACAGTCCGAATCAAAGCCGCCGACGGTTCCGATGTCGAATTCGTGGTCAAGTCCGACCCGCCCAGCGGCGCCATGAAATACGTCTATTTCGCCCCGGACAAATCCTATGTGGTGGCGTTTTTCAAGGATAAACAGGATGCGCGCTCCAAGTCGCGTTTGAGCAGTATTACCGACAAATACCGCCGCGACATTTTCGAACAGGTCGGCGGCAGTTACTGGAACGATCTCTTCTGCTGGCCGCAGAAAATGGTCGAGTACGAGGGCAATACCGGCATCGTGGTCCCCGCCTACAACAAAAAGTTTTATTTCCAGCACGACCCGAAGCTGCGCGGGCGGGAAAAGGAAGGCAAGTGGTTCGCTTCCGCCAAGCTGCTCCGCAACCTCGATCCGGTCGAGCGCGGCACGTTCCTCAGCTATCTGCAGATCTGCCTGAAAATCGCCCGGGCGGTGCGCCGCATGCACGCCGCCGGCCTCGCCCACTCCGACCTCTCGTACAAAAACGTGCTCATCGACCCCGCCGGAGGCAACGCCTGCATCATCGACATCGACGGCCTGGTCGTGCCCGGCAAGTTCCCGCCGGACGTGCTCGGCACCCCGGACTTCATCGCCCCCGAAGTGCTCTGCTCGCAGGATTCGCCGAACCCCGTCCTGCCCTCGCAAGCCACCGACAAGCACGCGCTGGCGGTGCTGATTTATATGTATCTGCTGCACCGCCATCCGCTGCGCGGCGGGCGCTTTTTCGGTCCCGACGTGGAGACCGAGGAGGAGGAAATGATGCTGATGGGCAGTTCACCGCTGTACATCGAGCACCCGACCAACGCCGCAAACCGCAACATGAAGCGCGAATACGGCAAGGATCTCTCCCGTTATTTACCGTGGGTCGACCTGGTCAAATTCAGCGCCGCGAACATCTGCGGCCCGTTCATCGCCAAGCTCTTCGAGCGCGCTTTCATCGACGGCCTCGCCAACCCCATGCGCCGCCCGATCGCCGACGAATGGGAAAACGCCATCCTCAAAACCACCGACCGCCTGCAGCCGTGCTCAAACCCGCGCTGCGAACAGAAGTGGTTCGTGTTCGACGGCAGCCGCAAACCGCAGTGTCCCTTCTGCGGCACGGCGTATCAGGGGGCGCTGCCGGTGCTGCATTTTTACTCGCACCGCCCCGGCGGCGACACGTTTGTGTCGGAGAATTATCAGTTGATGGTGTTCCACGGGCAGTCGCTGAACAACTGGCACGTGTACCGCCATATCACCCCCAACGAAAAATTGCAGGACAAAGACAAGGGCCGCGTGGCTTATTTCCTCTTTCACCAGAACCAATGGCTGCTGGTCAACGAAAAGATGCCCGCGCTCTACGAAATCGGCGCCGACGGCACCAAAACGCCCATCCCGCCCGGCAAATTCGTGGTGCTGGAGGAAAACCGCCGCATCCTGCTCTCGCCGGAAACCGGCGGCCGCCTCGTCCTGGTGCAAATGGCCGGAATTTAGATGGAAAAGCTGAACGAAACACCTTTGGAAATCGAACTGGATCTGAGCGACATCCGCCCGGAATCCGATTCGGCCGCATTCGTCATACCGCCGGTGATGACGGAGCGCGAAATCCTGCTCAAAGAATGCATTTTCTGCCTGAAGAAAATCGGCACCGGCGATAAACGCTGCCGCTATTGCCTGCGCTACCAGCCGGAGCCGAAAGCCGCAACGGTCGAGGTGACAATCGAGCCGCCCAAGCCCCCGGAAGTGATCCAGAGCCAGCCTCAACCTCCGTCTCCGTCCCTGCGCCTGAAACCCAAGAAAAAGCCGGTCAAGGCGCAGCAGCACCCGCCATGCTGGAAATGCCTCGGCAAAGGCAAGGCCACCGGTCGTAAAGTCTGCTATATCTGCAACGGCACCGGCCGCGCCCTGGTTCCACCGCCGGCGTCCCGTCCCAAGACCACTGCCCAGCCCAAGCGCGCGCCGCACAGCATCGATCCTCTTGATGTGATTTATGTCATGGCGGCGCTGGGCGGCGGCGTGCTGGGTTTTATGGCTACCGGCTGGGGCGGCATGGTGATCGGGATTGCCGCAGTGATTATCGGCGTTGAAGCTTTCCTGAAAAAGAAAAAGGAGGATAATCAATGAGCGAGAAATATTTTTGAGGCGAATTTTCATTTAACGTCTGGTATCTTCAATTCTCCAGTGTAAATTATAGATTTGAACATGGAAAATTGATTTATGAAGATGGATTTTTTCAGGAACATGTCCCCTGCCCGGCGCGGGCTGATTCTGCTGGTGATTATTTATGTGGGCTTCATCAGCCTCGGGCTGCCGGATACGATTCTGGGCGTGGCCTGGGACAAAATGCACGTCGACTTCGGCACCGCGCTCGCCAACGGCGGACTGATCACCACCATGCTTACGCTGTGTTCGGCCATCTCGAGTTTCTGCAGCGGCATGATCCTGCGCAAACTCGGCACCGGCAGGCTGTTGATGATCTGCGGGTACATCACCGGAATCTCGCTGCTCGGGTACGCGCTGTCGCCATACTTTTTCGTGCTGTTGCTCTTCACGATCCCGCTGGGGTTCGGACAGGGCGCGGTCGACACCGGCATGAACTTCTACGTGGCCAAACATTATTCCAGCCGGGTCATGAACTGGCTCCACTGCTGCTGGGGGCTCGGCGCCACGCTCGGCCCGATGATCGCCGGTTTCTACCTCGAAGTGCTGAAAACCTCGTGGAAATGGGCCTACATCACGGTGGGCTCGATTCAGGTGATTCTGGCCACGGTTTTCCTGCTGACCCTGGGGCTGTGGAGCCAGAACAAAACCTCCGGCAGCATCGAGGAGCTTCATCACGGTGGCGGCAAGGTTCGCCGCGACCTGCGGTTCTGGCTCTGTACGCTGTCGTTTTACGTCTATACCGGTATCGAGATCACGCCTGGATTGTGGGGGTTCATGTTCCTGACCCAGCAGCGCGGCGTTTCCGGCGAAGCGGCCCGTTTCTGGATCGCCTGCTACTGGGGCGGCCTGACGCTGGGGCGGTTCCTGATCGGGATTTTCGCCAACCACTTCGGCAACCGCTTCCTGATTCGCGCCAGCCTCGTCGGCGGGATAGCCGGGGCGGCGCTGCTGATGTTGCCTTACGGCGGAGCGCTGCCGCCGTTTGCGCTGCTGCTGATCGGGTTCTCGATGGCGGCGATTTATCCCTGCATGATGCACGAGGCCCCGAGGCGGTTTGACGACGTCACCGCCGGCAGCCTGACCGGTTATCAGGGCGGCGCGGCCATGCTCGGCGTAGCCTCGGTGCCCGCCGTGTTCGGGTTCATCGCCACCCGCACCACGTTTGAGTTCCTGCCGTACATGGTCATGGCCGGGGCGATCCTGATCCTGCTGATGCAGCTCAAAGTAGACGGTTTCAAGCTCCGCCGGAAAACACGATAAGATTTTCACCAATCATACGTCTTACCAGTGGAATCCTCTAACAGTGAGAATGATTATGAGCGAAAAAAACTACATGACCCATCCTCTGGTAATCATTTGCGGAACCATAGGGATATTGCTGTTTTTCCTTTTGACATACCCGCTTTGGCCCAGCTGCGCTCCAAGCGCACAGAGTCGAAGACTATCCAGTACCTCCAATTTATTGCAGATTAGCCTGGCGTTACATCAATATGCGATCGACTCCGACAATTTCTTCCCAAACGCCACTGGAGCCGCCGGTCTGAAGATACTGGTCGACACCGGTTACCTGACTGATTACAGTACCTATATCATGCCGATCGACCATCAGGTGCAAATCCCCACCGCCGACACATTTCTCGAGCCGAATATTCACTACGCTTACCTCGGCTCCGGCCTGCAAAACCAACTCCCCCAGCTCGCAGAAAAAATCCCGCTGGCCTTCGAAAAACCTTGGATCGACAAAAAGCGTATCGCGGTCGTTTACATGGACGGCCACGTCCAGAGCTTCGAAAAAGTGAAGTTCAAAACCTGTATCAAAGTAGTCGAGTTCTGCCGCAAAAACTGCGATCTGTATGGTTCTGACCGGATTTGGCAAACTCTTCTTGAAAATGCCAAATCGGTCGATATATTTTCTCTACCGGAAGTGAAACCGTAGGTGCATGATGGAATCAGAAACAAAATCCAGCTGGCTGCTCTATCTTTTCGCGGGCCTCGCCGCGCTTATTATGATTCCGCAGATGTTTTACTTTTTGCTGCCGCCGCTTGGCAGGGTAAGGCCCGAAGCCTGCAGGATTTCCAGCCGTTCCAACTTGAAGCAAATGGCATTGGCAATCAAACAGTACGCCATCGATTATGAGGACTATTCTCCAATCGAATCCGGTGCGGATGGGTTCAAGATGCTGATCGACCAGGATTTTTTGACCGATTACTCTATTTATGTCTTCCCAATGGATAAAAAACACAGCAGATCGAATGGTCATTCATTCACTGAAGCAAATACCTCCTACGCCTACGTCGGAGCGGGCTTCAAGGAAGGTGATTTTCCCGAACCCGGCAAAATCCCGCGGGCATTTGAAAAGCCATGGGTCGACAAGGGATACATGAACATCCTGTATCTGGATGGTCATGTCGAAAACTTCGAAAAAGTGAAGTTCAAAACCTGCATCGACGTGGTGGAGTTCTGCCGCCAAAAGCATAACCCGGATGACCCCGCCTGGCAATTTTTGCTGAAAAATGCCCGGCTCGTCGATGAGGCCAATCCGCTAGAGCTCAGGCCACCCGCTCGTCGCAGGCGCTGAAAAATGGAGTTATTTTTCATTTTTTGCTAAGATTATTTTGGTGGCCGGCGTCATAATGTTTTAGAGAATGTAGAATTTGAGGAATGGACTATGGCCGGTAAAATTATTGTTTTTGTCGTTTCGCTGTTATTTTGTGTAAATTGCCTGGCTCGGGAGGCGGGTAAAAATGTGGTGATGCTGGGGCACCCCGACACGGTCGATCTCGTCATGGCGGAGCTGTCCAATGACCGGCGTATTACATTTCTGGAAAGAAAAGAGATCGAAAAAATCCTGCAGGAACATAAGCTGAAAGTCACCAGCCATGCCCCGGAACAACTGAATAAGTATTTTCCCCATGCCGATTTGTTCGTAATCATTTCAACAGTGGGCGACGCGAAGAATAATTCGCCGTCCGGTCTGCTCATTTTCGATGCCAAAAACAGCTTCCGGCTGCACGATTCCGCCCTGCCCCGCGAGTTGGAAAAAGCAGCCGGGGAAAGCAGCAAATTCCTGCTTGCCGCGCTGGACAAACAGTCCTCGGCGAAAACCCACCGGCTGGCGATTTCGGTCGTTCGCGACCTGACGACAAGCGATGCCTCCAGGAAATACGCGTCAGCCAGGCTGGCGGCCATGCTTGAGCGCCGCCTGGGGGAATCGCCGGATATTCAGGTTCTGGAGCGGGAATACCTGGAAAATATTGTGGCGGAGCGCCGCCTGACCGAACAGCAATATCCCCTGGGAGCCTCGGCCATCCTTCTGGTGCTGGAGTTCACCTATGTACCGAAGCCGGAAACCACCAACCTGACACTCTCGCTGTACACCACCGACAATAAGCTTCTGCAAACCTTCAATTATCCGGATTGCAATGATTCCATCGAAGGAACCCTCGACAAGCTCACCTCCGATATCGGCAAGTACCTGAACACCACGGTCTCGCAGGAAAATATCGACAGCAAAAGCGAGGCAGCCCGGTTCTTCGCCGAGTACAAAAGCCTGCGTTCGCTGGGGCTTTCCCGTCACGAAGCCTCCCGGAAGCTGTACGCGGCGCTGGCGCTCGACGGCCGCCACGCGGACTACCGCCGCGAGGAGATGGTGTATCACGCCATGGAGCTGGGCAAAATGCCGTGGGACAAGCGCCTCGACACCCTGTGGAAGCACCTCCAAAGCATGAAGGAATTCGTTCAGGAGTACCCCGACGACGACGTGCTTCACACCTCCATCGGCGACAGCACCTTCATCGAAAACCTCAACCGGGCCACACCGCTGGAGCGCGAGCGACTGGTGCAATACTGCGACGCCTACCGCAAATTTCACTTCGAGCGCTGCGGCAAAGGTTACAAATTCAGCTGGGACAAAGAGCTCAATACGATCGAAGAAGCCCAGAAGATGGTGCAATTCGTGTCCTACCATCTCGATTACTACCTCTATTGCAACCCGGACCGCTGGTTCGACGTCAAGCTCGAGCTTTTCGATATCGTGGTAAAAAAGACCGAGGACCTCGCCGCCCGGAAACCGGAACTGCGCAAGGATATTGAATTTCACCTGAGAACGTTTGCCGTGCCGACAAAGGCGCTGCTGCTGGTCAACAACAGCCCGGTCCACCAGGAAACCAGGGATATTTCCGCCATCATGCGTTATCTGGACAAGCTCAAGAAGTACAAAGAGCCCTGGCAGAACTCCTGCTTCGGGGTCGTCCGGCTGGCCGGTTATGATATTGAAGCCATCGAAAAAATGCTGCAATCAAACCGCTCGGAAAAGGAGATTTCGCGCTGTCTGCAGAATTGGCTGGCGCAGATTTACAAAGGTACGCCGGATCTTTTCGACGAACCCGAGGATTTGAGGCAAATTCGGCTGTACGATATGTCGGAGATGAATGATGTGCTGTCCATCGTTTTCAAGGTCAAATCCCCCGGCAAGCTACTCGAACAGAACATGACGGAATTCCGCAAATCCATCGACAAATCCCCCGATTTCCAGCAACTTTATGCGTTGCTGAGCACCCTGAACGAAAAAGGGTATGACCCTCCCCTGACCGATGACGAAATCGAGACCCTCCATCAATACGCGCCGCTGATGAAAAAGCATTATTACCGGGCGCTTTACAACTATGATATCCGCAGCGTTTACAACCGCATCAACCGCAAGATCTTCGAACAAACCAACCGCGGCGGAAAACGGGCCGGGGAACTCCTGGCGCTACTGAACTCGGATTTCACCATCAGGCGAACTCCGGTCGGCTCACGCAACGGGGCCAAAAGCATTGCCTTGACGCAGGACAACGACCGCTACTATCTGCTGCTTGAGGAGACGGCTAATCGAATCAAACTCTGCAGCCTTAACCTCGCAGGCGGCGTCGGCATCCGGGAGCTGACCACGATCCCTCTTTCGGATCGGGAGATCTCCGACCAGCTATGGTCCTATATGATGAACTCTCCTACCGAAGTGGCCTTCGCCGCCTCCGGCAATCTCGTGGCCGTGGCCCTCAAAAATAAGCTCGCGCTGTATAACCTTGAGAGCGGCCAGTGGAACGTTTTCGACAACCTCCCCGCCGAGATCCGGGCGATTGCGTTTTTGAACGGGCGCATTTATTGCCTATGCGGGCCCGACCCGTTTTCGGACGCCCTGCGCGGGCTCTTTTCCATGCTGCCGGACGGTACCGACATCCAGCTGCATTTCTGGAGCGCGCGTACCAGCAAAACCCAGGAGCTCGACCACCTGACCGCCGGGTTGATGAACTACATCCTGCCGCTGAAAGACGGCAAGCACTTGCTTTTCGGCATTTCCTCCCGCGCCGCCGGCAGGGACAATGTCCAGCAGCGCGGCATGTATTGCTTCTCCTATGTGAATACTCATGCCGGTATTTATGTGTTCAACACGGAAACCGGCGAGAGCCGGAAAATTCACGCGCTGAAGGATACGGCCAACGCATTCATCAAGCGTCATGACGGCAAAGTTCTCGTCATCACAAACAGCGGGAGCGGTGATGATTACTATGAAATTTCCGAACCGGACCTGACCGTAAACCTCGTTTATTCCCGGAGAGAAGCCAATAAAAAGCTGCTCGAAGAAGGCAAACTCAAATTCTTCATTCCCAAGTCATTCAAGCACAGGGACCCGCAATATAATTTTGTGATCCGCGATGCGGTGCACTGGTCGGCCGGGTACCGCAATTTCATCAACTATTACAATCTGGAAAAGCCGGAGGCTACGCCTTTCCTGTACCTGGGCGAAACGATTGGCCTTTTCACCGCCGGGGAGCGCATCATTTTCGTCGGTTCAAATTATATTTCCGAAGTGACTTTAAATAAGTAAATATTGCATTTGCTGTATTTCACGCTATATTTACCTCATTATTTTGAGGTAAAATCATGGACAATTCACAAAAATGGCTGGACTGGGCCGTGGAGCTGCAGTTCATCGCCCAGGCCGGTTTGACGTATTCGAAGGATAATTTCGACCTGGAACGCTTCCAGCGCATCCGCGAAATCGCAGCGGAAATGATGGCCGCCAAATCCGGGCTCGACCTGGAAACCGTTTGCGGGCTCTTCTGCAACGAAACCGGGTTCCAGACGCCGAAACTCGACACCCGCGCCGCGATTTTCCAGGACGGCAAAATCCTGCTGGTCCATGAGAATGACGGCCTCTGGTCCATGCCCGGCGGCTGGGTCGACGTCAACTGTTCGGTCCGCGAAAACACCGTCAAGGAGGTCAAGGAAGAGGCCGGGCTCGACGTCGTGGCCGAGCGCCTGATCGCCGTCCATGACCGCAATAACCACAACATACCGCGCTATGCGTATGGCGTCTGCAAGATCTTCGTACTGTGCCGGATCACCGGCGGCGAGTTCGCGGCCAATCACGAAACCACCGCCAGCGAATTCTTCGCCGAGGACCAGCTGCCGCCGCTGGCCGTGGCCAAAAATTCGGCCGAACAAATCAAACTCTGTTTCGAGGCTTACCGCAATGAGCAATGGACCGTCCCCTTCGATTGAGTTCCGCCCGGCGCAACCGGCGGATGCCGAGGCGATTTACGCCATATACGAGTCGTGGTTCGGCGCTGAATTCTGCACCTGGAACCGGGAATATCCTACCCGCGAAAACATCGCGGATGATCTGGCGCTCGGGGTTATTTACTGCCTGTGCGATGAAAGCGGAATCGTAGCCGTCGGCACCGTTCGCCCCTGGCCGGAGCACGACCGGCTCGCAGCCTGGCACTCCGCCAAGCCGTGCGACCTGATGCGTATCGCGGTCCGGCGCAATGTACACAGCCGGGGCCTCGGCAAGCTCCTCCTCGAAAACCTGATCGCCGTCTCGCGTGAAAAAGGATTCACCGGCATGCGCATCCTCGTGGCAAAAAAGAACCTGCCTGCGATCAAGCTCTACAAGGCGTTCGGCGCCATTTACCGCGGCGACACCTGGTGCTACGACACCGACTGGTTCTGCTATGAAATCCTTTATAAAGAGTGAATCATGAGTATCCCGAAAACCAATGCGGTGCGCCTGCTGGAAAGCGCCTCCATCGACTATACCCCCCACGAATACCCGGTTGACGACGGCAAGATCGACGCCATTTCGGTGGCCGGCAAAATCGGCCTGCCGCCGGATCAATGCTTCAAAACGCTGGTGGCGCAGTCCCCCGAACACGAGTATTTCGTTTTCATCCTGCCCGGTTCCTCGGAACTCGACCTGAAAAAGGCCGCCCGCGCCGCCAATGCCAAGAGCATCGAACTGATTCCGGTGAAGCAGCTTCTGCCGTTGACCGGCTACATTCACGGCGGCTGTTCGCCGGTCGGGATGAAAAAACAGTTCCGGACTTTCATCGATGAGACCGCAATATTGTATGATGCCATCGCCGTCAGCGGCGGGCGGGTCGGACTGAACATCACGCTGAATTCTGAGGCGCTGGCCGGCTTTATCGGGGCCGAATTCGTCGATCTGACCAAATAGATAAACTATTGGCCACGGCTCATTAATTATAGCACTATTTTGTTATCATTAGCAACTTTCTGCTATTTACTATTTTTGATTCCGGGTGTATTTGTAAAAGCATTGAATTGCTATTGCTGATCAAGCCCGATAAACTTAAAGGAGTTCACATGGCTAAAATCACTTTCATGGGAGCCGGCAGCTCGGTTTTCGCAAAAAACGTCCTCGGCGACAGCCTCTGCCGCGAATCGCTCAAGGATTCACACATCGCATTGTATGACATCGATCCCGTCCGCCTGAAGGAATCGAAGGCCATGATGGATGTGCTGAACCACAACATCAACAACGACCGCGCCAAAATCACCGCGCACCTCGGCGAAAAGAACCGCCGCGCCGCGCTTAAAGATGCTAATTTCGTGGTAAACGCCATCCAGGTCGGCGGCTATGAGCCCTCCACCGTGATCGACTTCGAAATCCCGAAGAAATACGGCCTGCGCCAGACCATCGCCGACACCCTCGGCATCGGCGGCATTTTCCGCGCCCTGCGCACGATTCCGGTCATGTGGGATTTCGCCCATGACATGGAAGAAGTCTGCCCGGACGCCTGGTTCCTCAACTACACCAACCCGATGTCCGCGCTGACCGGCGCCATGCTCCGTTATACCGGCATCCGGACCGTCGGCCTCTGCCACTCCGTCCAGGTCTGCTCGCAGAGCCTGCTGGACACGCTGGATATCAAGTTCGACAAGGACCACATCCGCGACCACATCGCCGGCATCAACCACATGGGCTGGCTGCTGGAAATCAAGCGCGACGGCAAGGATATCTACCCCGAAGTCAAGAAAGCCGCCGCCAAGAAGCTGAAAGAATGGCGCAAACAGGGCGCCAAGAAGAGCGGCAACATGATCCGTCTGGCCATGATGCAGCACTTCAACTACTACCTGACCGAATCCAGCGAGCACAGCGCCGAATACTTCCCCTACTGGATCAAGAGCCAGTACCCGGAGCTGATCGAAGAATTCAACATCCCGCTGGATGAATATCCGCGTCGCTGTATCAACCAGATCAAGGAATGGAACAAGCGCAGCCACGAGCTGGTGGCCAATCCGACGCTGACGCACAAAATGTCGCATGAATACGGCTCCGGCATCATGGATGCCATCACGACCAACGTGCCGTTCCAGATCGGCGGCAACGTGCTCAATAACGGCCTGATCTCCAACCTGCCGAACAACGCGGTGGTGGAAGTGCCGTGCCTGGTCGACAGCAACGGTGTCCAGGGCTGCTATGTCGGCGATCTCCCGACCCAGTGCGCCGCGCTGAACATGACTCATATCAACGTTCACCTGCTGACCATCGAAGCCGCGTTCACCCGCAAGAAAGATGCGATTTACCACGCGGCCATGCTCGATCCGCACACCAGCGCCGAGCTCCGTCTCGATGATATCCGCAAGATGTGCGACGAGTTGATCGAAGCCCATGGCGACATGCTCCCCGAATATCATTGATCCATACGGAAATGATTCAAGGCGGCCCGAAACGGCCGCCTTTTTTTGTGTCTGAAAAAATCAGAGGGTAAGCATCATGGCGAGGTTTCGCAGGAAACCGCTTTTGTAAATGCGGTGGCGAAGTATGATGCGGCGCCTTTCCAGGAATCCCTTTTCCGGCAAACGGGAGAATTCCTCCAGCAGCAGCCGGTCGTCCGGAGAAAGTTTCTCGCGGAATTGCTCCAGAAAAACGCCGGCCTGAACGACACGTGCATTGAAGCGTTCGGCCCAGCCCGAAACAGCAGGAATCCGGCGGGCGCCGGAGACATTTTTGCCATGCTGCCGGTAAAAAAGAGTGGTTTCCGGCAGAAAAATGATTTGCCCGAAAACCGCGGCGGTAAGAGAAAGCCAGTGATCATGCATCACGGCTTGCGGCGGGATGGGCATGGCCAGCTCCCGGAGCGCCCGGTTAATCAGCATGGTATTGCCGAATGGGACATTCTGAAGCAGCTGCTGCCGCAAGGTCAGACGCGTGGGGTCCAGGTGTTGATAACGCAGTGAAGACGCTGCAATCGGCCGCAACGCCGAATTAGTCAGCACCGCATCCGTGAAAATCATGGTGGGAATATCCGTAGGCTGGTATTTGGCCAGCGTCCGCGTGATTTTGTCGGGCATCCAGACGTCGTCGTGATCGCTGAACATCGTCAGCGGAGCGGTGGAGTGCTCCAGCAGGGCGGAGAAATTTTTCAGCGCGGAAGCGGGAGCACTGCCGATAAAACGGATTCGGGGGTCTTGGTATTCCTCCAGAATTTTCAACGTGGAATCCCGGGAGCCGCCATCGCGGATGAACAGGGTATAATCCCGGAAATCCTGCTGCAGGATCGAATCGAGCTGTTCCCGCAAATATTTTTCCGAATTATAGGTCGCCAATAAGATATCAAGCATCTGTTATTCCGTCATCTTGTCAGTTCAACTTCAGTTCACTGAAGGGAGCGTCCACAATCAGGAGGTCTTTCTTGGCGTTGAGAGTGGCGGAAGCGATGATTCGTCCGCCCTCTTTGGCTTCGACGTGTATCTCCGGAATGTTGGTGAGCAGCAGGGTCGGCTTCTCAAAATTGGTTTCCCTGGAGCGATCCCGGTGAAAATTGGTGATCCGGAAGTTTTTCAGGTTATTTTCGCCACAGATCAGGGCCTTGGCTGCCTGGCCGGTGGAATAGACGGTCATGTTGTCAATCTCAATATTCTCGACGCAGCCGACGCCCTGCGGACATTCCTCGTCCTTGAACAGCGGGGTCCGGCAATACCGGGCGGCGTCCATGTTGATCGCGAAACAGCGGCAGCCCGCCTCAAGGTTTTCGATGCGGATATTGCGTATCGGCGAGGTCACGCTCAGGATGCGGATGGCGGTATGGCAGTCCTCGGCGTAGACGTCTTTGACGGTGATATTTTCGATGGGGCCGCAGAGCAGGTCGAAATTTTCCAGCCGCACCAGCGAATCGTCGGCATTGAAAGCCAGCAGGTCGTCGTTGGTCTGACCCTTGCTCAGGGCGCGGATGTTTTCCACCACGCCGTTACGAACGAAACCGCCGAAGTGCAGACCGTCCTGATTGAAGGCCAGGCGGTCGCTCTGGAAACCGACGTTGCGGATCACAAAGTCCTCGAGCTTGCTCATCCGGATGTTGTAAACCACCGAATTCGCCACGATCAGGTTTTCGAGCCGGAGTTTGCGGACATTGAAAAAGTTCAACACGGTACCAGAATAGGCGGTCACGTCGAAAAGATCGTCCGCTTTGGTGTTGAATTTGCCGCTGTTGTTACCGTCCCAGATGCCGCCGGTGATGGCGATGTCTTCGTTGCCCCCTTCGTGATCGGCGTTGGTGAGCAGGAAATCGCCGCGCTTCTTCGGCGTGTCGCCGCACATGAAAAGACGGGCCTTCGCCGACGCCTCGATGTGGGTATGCGAGGGAACGCGCAACGTCCCGGTAATCCGGTAGTTGCCGTCGGGAATCACCACTTTGGCGGTGCCGCTCGACAGGGCTTGCTGAATGGCGGCGGTATCATCGGCCGTGCCGTTGCCGGCGGCCCCGAAATTTTTTACATCAACGGTGTTCTCTTCCATAAAATATTTATCCGGATTTAATGTTTGTTACGTCCGATCAATCTCAACAATCCATCGATCAAAACCAGCGGATGCGGCGGGCAGCCGGGGAGATACATATCCACGGGAACCAGTTTGCCGACGCCGTCGCAACAATCCGCGCTGCCCTGGTAGATGCCGCCGGAAACGGCGCAGGCGCCGCAGGCGACGACCAGTTTCGGCTCGGCCATGGCTTCGTAGACCTTCATCAGGGGCTTCTTCATATTGGCGGAAACGGGTCCGACGATCAACAACGCGTCGGCGTGTTTCGGCGAGCTGACGATGTCCATGCCGAAGCGGAAAATATCCCAGGTCGGCGACAACAGCGCGCCCACCGTGGATTCGCAGGCGCCGCAGCCGCCCGCGCTCACCAGACGAATCCGCAACGAACGCTTGAAGATTTTCTGAACTTCGGCGCGCCGCATGGACGCGACACGCTCCAGTTTCCGGCTGTAAATGAAATCCTTGCGGTCAAACACCGCCTGACGGTAGTCTTTGGAGAAATGAATGGCCTTGTCGCCGGCGCATTTGCCGCAGTCGCCGCAGAAGATGCAGCGGCCGAGGTCCAGGCGCGGCTTGCCTGCGTCATCGACCTGGATGCTGCCGGTGGGACACACCTCGGCGACGGCGTTCCAGTCGGAACAAGCCTCGGCATCCAGCTCCGGCAGTCCCCGGAAACGCTCCGGAAAATCGGTAGCCTCCGGCGGAAACGGCCGGGTCCGGTAGCCTTGACTCAGGCGGGTGTTCATCAATCGTAAAAACATATTTTCACATCCTTATAAGTCATGTCCGCTGCAGGACAAACTGAAGCTCCGGCTGCAAAGCGGAAAATCGGAGATCTGCGCGCCGCGCATCAGATACGCCAAGCCCAGGAAATTATGGAACGACGGATCGATGACCTTGTAAAATTTGAATTTGCCGTGTTCATCGGTCAGCGCCACGTGGCAGATTTCGCCGCGCCAGCCCTCAACCATCGACACGGCCAGACTGGACGGACGCGGCCTGAGCGGCTCGGCGACCGGTTTGACTTCGCCGATTGTCTCGCAGAGACGCGACACGATCTTGCCGGAATTTTTGATCTCGCGCCAGCGCACCTTGGCCCGGTCGTAAACGTCGCCGTTCTTGCCCAGGACCACCCCGTAGTTCGGGATATCGCCGAACGGGAAATGCACCCGCACATCCCTCGGCATGCCGGACGCCCGGGCCACCAACCCGACGGTCCCCAGCTGCCGCGCAATCCCCAGCGGCAGGCTGCCGCAGCGCTCAAAACGCCCCATGACCGAGGTGGAATTCAGCATCAATGCCAGCGCTTCCACCGTATCGCAATAAACTTCTTCGAGCCAATAACGCATGCGCCCCATGATCTCGGAATCCACACGGTAACCGATGCCCCCCGGCCTCACGAGCCCGCGCCCGTAAGAATTGCCGCAGATCATCGCCGTCATCCCCATATACTCCTCGGCAATGCGCCGGCAATACGCTGAAGTCAACGCGAAATTGACCGTGGCACAAAGGTCGCCGAGGTCGCCGGTGTGGTGCGCCAGCCTTTCCAGCTCCAGCGCCAGCGCCCGGACCTTCAGTGCGTCCTTGCTTGCGGGCACGCCGGCCAGCGCTTCCATGGCCATACAATAGGCGGTGGCGTGGCCGATGGTCGCATCGCCGGACACGGTTTCCATATAGTGAATGCTGCGGGGATTCGGTCCGCCGATCAACAATTTCTCCACCCCGCGGTGCTGGTAACCCAGGGAAATTTCCAGGTTCAGCACTTCTTCGCCGTGGCACTGGAAACGGTAATAAAGCGGCTGGGTCACTTCGCCCAGGACCGGCCCGACCCCTACTTCGTTGATCTCCATGCCGACGATATGAAAGAACGATTTTTCCTTTTGCAGCACCCGTACCGGCTTCAGCCACGGGTTTCCCTCCACCACGATTTTGCCCTGTTCGGCGATTTCGCGTTCGAAAACCCCGGCCTGCGGAAATTCGCTGCAGATCGAGATCCAGGAGCGTTCGGGGCGGGTGGCCAGAACCTGGAGCGTGCCTTTGGTGTCGTTGGCCAGGATCATATACATCATCGAATCGTCCACGAACCAGGCGGTGATCCGCCATACCCCGCGGCGCAGCTGCTCGATCACCCGTTCGTAAAATTCGGAAAAACCGAGGACCGGAACTTCTGCTAATTTGATTGCTTCGCCATTTCTCACTGTGCTAACCTCCGAAAATCCGGGCCGACTCGCTGACCAGATGCTCCAGCCACGGCGGAATATAAAGTCCCAGCGTCAGAGCCATCAGCGCGGCCAGAGTCGAGGGAACCAACAGTTTCTTCAAGATCGGGTCGCCGGGCTTCAGCGAGATCCCCGACGGCGGCGTATCGATGGCCATCGGCACAAAAATGCACAACATCCCAATGAAAATGACCCCCAGCAGCAGCAGGCTGATCCCCAGCACCACATAGGCCCCCGACTCCACCAGCCCCTTGCAGATCCGCAGGTTGCTCTGGTAAATACCGAACGGCGGCAGCCCGCTCAACGCCATGAAACCGGCCAGCCACATCACCCCGGAACTGGGAATGATCTGCAGCATTCCGCCGACTTTGTCGATATGGCGGCTGCGGTAAACCGCAATGATATTGCCGGAGAGCATGAACAGCATCCCCTTGATCAGGCTGTGCACGAAAATATGAACCATGGCTCCGACCATGCCGATCGCTCCGGCGCCGGCCCCCAGGACCATCAGCCCGGCGTGGGCCACGCTGGTATACGCCAGCATCCGCGGATAGTCTTTCTGGCCGATCACGAAAACCGCGGCGAAAAGCAGCGACGCCACCCCGAAGAAAATCAGCAGTTCCTGCCGGAAACTCCCGAGCCCCGCCACATTGCAGACCTGCCCGAAGCGCAGGATCACCAGAAATGCGCAGTTCATCAGCGCCGGAAACAATGCCGACACCGGCGACGGCGCTTCCGAATACGAGTCCGGCAGCCACGAATGCATCGGCGCCAGCCCCATGATCGTGCCGTAACCGACCAGGAAGAAAATGTACGAGGCCTTCAGCCACTTTTCCTCTCCATGAAATTCGAGATTCAGCAGATTATCCAGCAGCAGCGGAGCCTCAACCCCCTGATAAGCATAAACCAGCAGCATATTGCCCATCAGCGCCAGCCCGAGGCCGACGGCGCAGATCATCAGGTATTTCCACATCGCCTCCAGCGCCGCCCGGGTATGGTGGTAATACACCAGCGGTATCGCCAGCAGCACGGTACAGCCCATCGCCAGCCAGGTGATCCCGAAGTGCCGCGACATGATCACGATCGACATCGTCCCCAGCATACAGAGCAGGCAGCAGCTGTACTTCGACTCGTGCTCCGGTACCTTGGAATTCAGCGTCATGTAGTCGCGGCTGTAAACCGATACCAGCAGAAACAGCACACTGAGCACCAGCATGAAGAGTTTCGACGGAGCATCGATCCCCAGCCAGCCGGTGACACAGACGAATTCATAGAAGAAACTGGCGACCGTCAGCCCGAAATGGAGCACCGCCCCGGTAATCACCAACGGGCGCAGCCAATGGGACTTGATCAGCAAACACAACAGTCCGATCAGTACCGGAAAAAACAAAAATGCCAGAATCATCGCCTACCCCTCCTCTTCTTCCATTTCCATGACATCGCTCAGGCCGCTGACATGGCTGATGTCGATATGATCAAAGGAGCGGTTTATGGAAAATCTGGCAACCCCGTAAGCGCACAGCGCCACCAGGGCATCCAGGAACAGTCCGAATTCAACCACCATATTGTGGTGCAGGCTCAGCAAGCCGCCGAACAGGTAAATGCCATTGCCGAAAATCAGGAATCCAATCACCCCGGTAATCGCTTTCAAACGGCTGATCAGCAGAAACAGACCGGTGAAAATCATGAAAAACGGCGTGACCACCATCAGGTGCGTGACCCCGTCGGTCCCCGTCAGCGGCAATTTCGACACCAGCCACAGCGACATCAGCAAACCGCCCATCGAAAAGAGAATCGACAGCGGGTAGCTGATTTTCGGCTCGATTTCCCGGCGGACGCGCGCCTCGCGGATCGAATTCAGAATCATCAGCGGCAGGAGCAGCATTTTGATCAGGATTCCCGCCGCCGCCAAAATGATCACTTCCAGTTTTAGCCCGGCCGTAATCAGCGGCACCAGCGACACGAGCAGCCCCTGCGCCGCCGCCGTATAAAGGCAGTTCTTCAGCCGTCCCGCAGCCGCGATCAGCAGACAGCTGATAATGATTGCCGCAAATGTCAGGTTCACCAGTTCAAACATCGTTCATCACCTGTAAAGCAAAAATACCAGGGCCAGCAACGCGCTGCTGAACCCGAGCAATAAATATTGAGGTACATTCGGCATCGACAGCCGCGCCATCATCGCCTCCACCAACGCACAGATCATCCCGGTCGCCAGCACCCCCAGGAACAACACCGGCCAGAAAAGATAAAGCGGCAGCACCGACAACATCGGACACGCCGACAGCACCAGAATCGCCCCCAGAAGCCAGATCTTCAGCGCCTGCTGATATTGGAGGATGCCGTAATCCGGCCCCGAATAATCCAGAATCATGCCGTTCTTCACCATGGTCAACTCGGTTTTGTTGGACGGACTGTCGAATGGCATCAATCCGTTTTCGACCAGGTAAATCATCAACAGCGCCAGCACCACCATGATCCGGCTGCCGAACATATACGTTACTTTGGGAGCGAAAATCGACTGCAGCGTCATTCCGCCGGCGCAGGCCGCCAACACCGCCATCACCAGGAAAAATGCCGGATTCACCATGATCGTATAAAACGCTTCCCGGCTGGCTCCGAGCCCCCCGAACGGCGTCCCGGTATCCAGGGCTCCCAGCACCAGCCAGAAATGGCCGATCCCGAACAGCATCACAAACAAAATCAGGTCGCCATTGAATCCCAGCCACGAAGCATACTTCCCCGCCGGCATCAGCGCCACCGCCAGCAGCAATGCATTGAAGCTCAGGATCGGCGCGATCCGGAAAACCAGTGTCGTGCAATTGCTGTAACTGCTCCCTTTTCTCATGCATTTGGCAATATCGTAATACAGGTACAGCAGCGGCGGCCCCTGCCGCCCGTCGAACCAGCACCGGACCCGGTAGCATATCGCCCAGATCAAAGGCGCCCCCAGCAAGGCCAGCAGCAGGTTTCCAAATAGTACGATCAGTTCCATCACCATAATTTCCACACCAGCAAAAATAACAGGATCAACACGATATACAAGACATAACGACTCAGCTGCCCGTCCTGCAGGAACCTGAGCGCCATACACCATTTATAAACCAGTTTGAAAAACGGCCGGTAGACATGCTCGAGAATCATATCTTCCTCACCGGTCGAGAATTCCGTACTTTCCGGGAAAATCTTTTCCGGCTTCCGGTAACTGCGCCGCAAGCGCAGCAGCGTCTTCAGAAACGATGTAATCGGCTGAACATAAGCGCTGCCGCTGTATTCGAGGCGCGAGTTCCCGCCAGAATAACCGCCGGTCCAGGAGCGCTTTTCGCGATCCAGCCGGGCCCCCCCCGTGTGCCGCCGCAGCCAGTACCCGATCAGGGTCATTCCGATCAGGATCAGCAGCCCCAGCGACATTTTCCACAGCGCCGCCGGCACCGGAATCACAAACGGCAGCCCTACCCCCAGCACCAGGCACAGCACAATCAGCGTGCACAGCGAATAACGCAATGCCAGATTACTCACCACGCAGTCCTCCGCCAGCTTGCTGCGCGGCTCGCCGAGAATCGTCAGCCCGGCCAGCTTGGTGAAACACACCAGCGTCAGCCCCCCTGCCAAACCCAGCACCGCCAGCATGAAAATCGACGCCGCCAGCAACTGCCACGACACCGCCTCCCGGGTCAGACTGGCAATACCGCCATAAAACAGCATGAATTCACCGATAAAACCATTGAACGGCGGCAATCCCGCCGCGGCCGCGCACCCGATCAGCAGCGCCACCCCCGTGACCGGCAATTTCTTCAACAGTCCGCCCAGGTAATTGATGTCGGTCGCTCCGGTCTGATTGATGACCGTACCGGCCGCCATAAAAAGCAAACTCTTGAATATCGCGTGATTTATGACCTGCAGCGCACAACCCGCATACAAAATATCGCGGATATCCGCGTAACCGTGATTCCAGGCGATGAACCCCAGCCCGATCCCCATCAGCAGCACTCCGGTATTTTCGATGACGCTGTACGCCAGCAGCCGCTTCAAATTGTGCTGCGCCAGCGCCATGAGCGCTCCGTACAGCGCGCTCACCGCCCCGGTGATCAGCAATGCATACCCCCACCAGTGCGGCGGCGCCTCCAGCTCCACCATATCCAGGCTGACCAGCCGCCATATGACATAGAGCCCCATATTGCACATCACCCCGCCCAGCAGCGCCGAAACATGCCCCGGCGCGGCCGCATGTGCGTCCGGCAGCCACACATGGAAAGGTACCACCCCCGCCTTGGACCCGAACCCGATCAGCGCCACCAGGAATACCACCGACGGCAGCGAAGTCGTATTGTAGTCAAAAAGGAACGAGGCAATCAGAATCAGCAGGAAAGATAAATGCGCAACAATGAAATAAATGATCCCCGCATCCCGCACGTCTTTGCGTTTATAATACGTGCAGATCAGGAAAAACGCCGCCCAGGACATCAGCTCCCAGCCATACAGAAACATCATGGGCGTGCCCGAAACCAGCGTAATCATGACCCCCGCATACATGATATTCAGGAAAAACCAGAAATGCGGCTGCGTCACCGCGTGCTCCGGTTTGGTGATGCAGAGCGCAAACAGCGCCACCGTGAACCCCACGATCAGCAGCGGAATCATGAACACCGCGTCGATCTCGGTAAATTGCAGCTGAAAGGTTTGAAACGGAAACGGGATCACCAGTTCCCCCTGCAGCGGCATACCCTTCCACAGGACCCGGTACACTAGCGGGATCGAGAATATCAGCCCCATGGTCGGTCCGATCATACCGATAAATCCGCTCAGCCGCGTCTTCGGCAAAGCCAGGAATCCGCTGACAATCGCAACGATGATCAGGTAAATGAATACATAAATATTATCAGATATTGCCATCCAAATCCTTATAACGTCTGAATCGCCTGCATGATCTTGTGCTTCTGCGGATGGTTATTCACCCCCAGAAATACAAATGACCCTTTTACCACCACCGGGTACTTCATGGCCATGATATAAATATACTCGTTCTCATGGAGCCGCTTCAGCGTTTCCCGCGCTTTCGGCGAAACCGTGTCGAACTTGTAAATGCCGATTTCCTGCTTGTCGATCATCGCCGCCGCCCCCACCGTGGCATTCACCAGCTCGGGCACCAGCGGCTGCACCTGTTCCACCTTGATGCCGCTGGTTTCGAAGTGGCTGAGCACGTTGCCGATCACCATATAGTTATTGCTGCTCTCGTAATTCTGGCACGACGGCAACAGGCACCCCAGCACCATCACGCTCACGGCTAACAACAATTTTCCGCATATCGACTTCATTCGGGACCCCCTAATTGTTCAGGTCATTTCAAGGTTGGTTCTCTCCGCCGGATGGATCTTGTGACGGCAATACAATCGCCCCGCCACATAACCGATGAGGATCAGTATCATAAACAGATAACTTTTGTCCGTTTGTGCAATCGCAAACGGCCAGCTGAACCCGAAACAGACCAGCATCGCAAGCTCAAATATACTGAAATTCATCCTTCTATCCTTAAGAAAGTTTTAAATAATATAACATCATTTCGTCAAGGTTCAATCCTATTTGTCTAAATTCAGCCTACGAACACTTGAAAAAGATGCATTTTATCGTATATTTACCAAACAATCATTTCGAAGGAGTTTTATCAATGACCAGCGACCTGGAAAATACCATTAAACAGCATAATCAGCAACAAGTTATGAAGTTCTGGAATAAACTCTCCGAGCCATCCCGGACCAAGCTCTCCGCTCAACTCGAGATTCTCCCCTGGCAGAAACTCGATTCCCTTATCGATCAGTATGTGATTAATCGCCCGGTAACCCATATCCCGGCTGACCTCGCCCCGGCCCCGTTTTTCCCGCTGAAACCGGCGGACGACCGCATGGCGGCCTACTACGACCAGGCCCGTGCCGAGGCCGAGAAACTCCTCCGCGCCGGCAAAGTCTCCCTCCTCATGGTCGCCGGTGGCCAGGGCACCCGCCTCGGTTACGACGGACCGAAGGGCACATACCCAATCACCCCGGTAAAGAATAAAACGCTGTTTCAGTTCTTCGCTGAAAAAATCTACCGTTTCGGTCGTAAATACGGCGTCAAATTCACCTGGTACATCATGACCAGCGAACTGAACAACACGCAGACCATTGAATTTTTCAAGAGCAACAACTTTTTCGGCCTCGATGAGGATCAGGTCGTCTTTTTCGTGCAGGGTACCATGCCGGCCTTCGGGCGCGACGGCAAGCTGCTGCTGGCGGAAAAAGATTCGCTGGCACTCTCGCCGGACGGCCATGGCGGCACCTTGCTCGCCCTCAAGCGCTGCGGCTGCCTCGACCGGATGAAAAAGGAAGGCGTCGAGTACATCTCCTATTTTCAGGTGGACAATCCGCTGGTCTCCATCGTCAACCCGCTGTTCCTCGGGCTCCACGCGCTGGAGAAATCCCAGATGAGCGCGATCATGCTGGCCAAGACCGGACCGTTTGAGAAGCTCGGCAACTTCTGCATCTCCGAAGGCAAGCTCAATATTATCGAATACAGCGACCTGCCCGATGCGCTCGCCGAGTCGCGCAATGCCGACGGCTCGCTGCGCTTCATTGC
Organism: Victivallis vadensis; assembly: GCA_040394635.1. Classification (GTDB taxonomy): domain Bacteria; phylum Verrucomicrobiota; class Lentisphaeria; order Victivallales; family Victivallaceae; genus UBA5239. The sequence continues at coordinate 39,037 of JBEBRW010000045.1, forward strand.
CGGCAGCCCGGCCATCCACGTCATCAGCCGCAGCTTCATCGAAGAGCTCACCGCCGACGGTTATTTGAACCTGCCGTGGCACCGTGCCGACAAAAAAGTGCCGTTCGTCAACGAACAGGGCGCCCTGGTCACCCCGGAAGAGCCCAACGCGGTCAAACTCGAATCCTTTATTTTCGACGCCCTCCCGCTGGCCTCCAAGACCATGATCCTGGAAGCCGACCGCGACGAGGAATTCGCCCCCACCAAAAACAAGACCGGCGTCGACTCCGTGGAAAGCTGCAAAGCCATGCAGATCGAACGCGATGCCCGCCGCCTTGAGCGCGCCGGCGTCAAAGTCAGGCGCAACGCCGGGGGCATCGCCGAACCGGCCATCGAAATCTCGCCGAAAGCCATCGCCGACGACGCCGATGCCGCCGCTTATTGCCGCGAACACCAAATCACCGACCTGACCGGTCGCAGCGAGGCCATTTATTTCGAATGAACAGAATTATTCCAATTGCCATAAATGATATTATCGCCGACGAAAGCGGATGCTCGGACATGCTCACCCATGCCTGCATCCGCGGTCCTGAGCTCCTGCGGATCACCGGCGGCGGCTGTGACGACGGTATTTTCTGGGCCGTGGCCGAGGAAGCCGCCGCAGACGCCGCGCCGATGAACTACCGTTTCGCCCGTCTCTGTGCCCCCGGCAAAGACGAGATCGCGGGCGCGGTTTCGGCGCGCTACTTCGCCGGATTCACCACGCTGGCGATTTTTCCGGCCGCAGACGCCGTTTGGGCTCTCTTTGTCACCCCTGACAAGGAGGAGGTATGACCCATGCTCAAGGTTCACCCCGACAAAAGCCAGGTCGTCGTTGACTATGACCGTGAAGAACAGACCGGACAACTGATTTTCGGTCTGCTCCTGATGACCTGTGCGCTGACGCTTTTCGGGATCATCATGCTGTATTCCACTTCCTACAACATGGCCGGGCCCAAGTACTTCATTTACCAGATGATCTGGGCCGGGGCCGGCACCAGCATGGCCATCGCGGTCGCCCTGATCGGCTACCGCAAAATCTGCCAGTACGCGCTGCTGATCGTGGCCGCGGTGCTGATCATGCTGCTGGTGGCGCGTTTCTGCTTCCCGGCCATCAAAGGCGCGTACCGCTGGATCAAAATCCCCATTCCCGGGTTTCCGATCAGCATCCAACCCTCGGAGTTCGCCAAAGTCGCCATGGCAATCTTTTTCTCCAAATACTGCGCCGACCACCTGCGCTTCATCAACAACGTGTTTCCGAAAGATATGAAAACCTTCAAAGAGGGCCCCCTCCCCGGCCTGCTGGTCTGCCTGGTCATGATGGGCGCCGTGTTCCTGGGCAAGGACCTCGGCACCGCCGTGCTGATGTTCTCCGTGGCCGGTATCGTCCTCTTTTGCGCCGGGCTGCGGCTGCGCTACATCCTGCCGCCAGTCATCGGGCTCGGCGTGGGCGGCTTTTACCTGATCAAACACTTTTCTCCCTTCCGCTGGGACCGCCTGACCTCGTTCCTTGACCCCGAGAAAGAACAGCTCACCGAAGGCTACCAGCTCTGGAACTCCTTCCTCGCCTTCGGCTCCGGCAACTGGACCGGCCTCGGCTTGTCGCAGAGCCGCCTCAAGGCGCGTTACCTGCCGGAGGCCCATACCGACTTCATCATGTCGATCGTGGGCGAAGAACTCGGTTTTGTTACGGTGCTGATCGTCATTGCGGCTTACTTGATTTTCATTTACATCGGCGCCCGGATCAGCGCGGCGTCGCCGACCCGGCAGGGCATGCTGCTCGGCATCGCCATCACCTCCACCATCGGGCTGCAGGCGATCATCAACCTCGGAGTCGTCTGCGGGGCATTTCCAACCAAAGGCATGCCGGCGCCCTTCATCAGTTACGGCGGCAGCAATATGTTCGTGTGCATGATCTTCGTGGGGTTGCTTTTCAGCATTGCCTACGAAACGGCCCACCCGAACTATAACGACGACATCTACAACTGGGTCAAGGCCCATCTGCCATTTTTCAACAAAACAGGTACCAAATGACTGAACAAAAATTGAGCCGCCTGGCCATCACCTGCGGCGGTACCGGCGGCCACTTTTACCCCGGACTGAGCATTGCCAGATATCTGAAGGAACATAATTGCCAGGTGACGCTGTTCCTGAGCGGCCGCCACATCCCGGCCCAGAGCGCCGAAGCCGCCAAGCACGACATCGCCACTGTGAACCTCCCCGTCACCCCGAAATCCAAGATTGGACAGCTGAGAGCCATGCTCAGCGGCTTCCTCCAGTCGCGCCGGGAACTGAAGAAACTCAAGCCCGACGCCCTGCTCGGCATGGGCAGCTTCGCCTCGTTTCCGACCGCTATGGCGGCGGCCTCGCTCCGCATTCCACTGTTCCTGCACGACGGCAACGCCCGCATCGGCAAGGCCAACCGCATGCTCAGCCGCTTCGCCCGTCACCTCGGCACCGCCTTCCCGGCCGTGAACAAAGGCGCGATCCACTGTCCCTGTAGTTGTACCGGCATGCCCCTCCGCCCCGAAATCACCGCGGGCAAGCCCATGCCGAAAAAGACCGCCATCGACGAAGTTAACCGCCTTTATTCGGGCAACCTCTCCGCCGACCTGACCACTATCCTGATTTTCGGCGGCAGCCAGGGCGCGGCGGTGTTCAACAAAACTTTTCCCGAAGCCCTTAAGCAACTGGACGGCCTGAAATTTCAGGTCATCCACCTGACCGGGCCGGATAAATTCGAGGAACTCAAGGAAGTTTACGCCGGGGCTCCGTTTCCGGCGCTGCTGCTGCCGTATGCCAATGAAATGCACCTGCTCTACCAGGCCGCCGACCTGACCGTCTGCCGTTCCGGCGGCAGTACCGTGGCCGAGCTCGCGCACTTCGGCAAATACGCACTGCTGATCCCCTACCCCTACGCCGCCGAACTGCATCAGGATGACAACGCCAACTTCTACGCCGGCATCGGCGGCGCGGAAATCCTGCGAAACGCCGACTGCACCGTGGAAAAATCCGTCGAAATCCTCCGCCGTCTGCTGCAGAACCTGCCGAAGCGGCAGCCCGAACCCTCCACCGCCACCGCCGACAACATCGAAATTATTGAACATTACCTATACGAGCTGAGATGAACAACCAGGACAAAATCATCATCAAAGGTGCCTGCCAGCACAATTTGAAAAATATCGACGTCGAAATCCCGCGCAACCGGATGACCGTGATCACCGGCCTCAGCGGCTCCGGCAAATCATCCCTCGCCTTCGACACCCTTTACGCCGAGGGCCAGCGCCGCTATGTGGAGAGCCTCTCCGCTTACGCCCGCATGTTCCTTGACCGTCTCCAGAAGCCCAAGGTCGGCTCGATCAGCGGCCTCTCCCCGGCCATCGCCATCGAACAGCGCCACGCCGGGTCGAATCCGCGCTCGACCGTGGCCACCACCACCGAAATTTACGACTATCTGCGTTTGCTTTACGCCCACACCGGCATCCCGCACTGCCCGACCTGCGGCCGCGAGCTCAAACCGCAGAGCGCCGAAAGCATCAGCGACAAGATCATGGCCTACCCTGAGGGCCGCAAAATGATGATCCTCGCCCCCTACGTCACCGGCGCCAAGGGCGAACACCGCGACACCATCGAAAAAATCCGCTCCGAAGGCTTCGTCCGCGCCCGCATCGACGGCAAATTCGTTTCGCTCGAGGACGACCTCAAGCCGCTGGCCAAGACCCACCGCCACAGCATCGACGCCGTGGTCGACCGTCTCGTCACCGGCAAAATCGACCGCGCCCGGCTCAACGACTCCGTCGAACTCGCCCTGAAACACGGCGACGGCGTCCTCAATATCCTGCTGGAAAATGCCGAGAAGGAGAGCGGCTGGGACGAGGAACTCGTTTCCGAGCACCTCGCCTGCGTCGAATGCGGCGTCAGTTTCGGCCAGCTCCTGCCGCGCAATTTCTCGTTCAACAGCCCTTACGGCGCGTGCAAAGACTGCCTCGGCCTCGGCGTCAAAATGGTCATGGACCCCGAACTTGTCGTCCCCGACGATTCGCTCTCCATCCGCAACGGCGCCATCCCCGGCTGGCGGCGCGGCCCCCAGCACCTGATCATTTACTACAACACCATTCTGCGCAAGCTCGCCGAATGGCTCGAATACCCCGACATGCTGACCAAGCCCTTCCGCGACCTGCCGGAGGAGATCCGTAATACGATTTTATATGGCACCGGCGAGAAACACCTGGAATTCAACTATTACGTCAAGGGGCGCAAGTTCCTGTGGAGCAAACCCTTCGAGGGCGTGCTGAACAATCTCCTCCGCCGCATGGAGGAAACCGAGAGCGACTCCGTCCGCGACCGCCTGAAAACGTACCTTGGCCGCGTGACCTGCCCGACCTGCCACGGCTCGCGGTTGAACCCGATCAGCCTCGCCGTCACCGTCGGCGGGCTCCCGATCGACAAATTCAACGCACTGCCGGTCGACAAAGCCATCGATTTCATCTGCGGCTTGAAACTGGATGCCGAAAAGACCATCATCGCCGGTGATGTCACCAAAGAAATCCGCGACCGCCTCGGCTTCCTGCGCGATGTGGGTCTCTCATACCTGAACTTGAACCGCGAGAGCGGCACGCTTTCCGGCGGCGAGGCCCAGCGCATCCGCCTGGCCTCGCAGCTCGGCTGCGGCCTCGTCGGCGTGCTCTACATCCTCGACGAACCGAGTATCGGGCTCCACCAGCGCGACAACGACAAACTCCTCGCGACCCTGGCCCGTCTCCGCGACATCGGCAACACCGTGCTGGTCGTCGAGCACGACCTCGACACCATCAACCGTGCCGACTACGTCCTCGACCTCGGCCCTGGCGCCGGCGTCCACGGCGGCGAAATCGTCGCCAAAGGCACCCCCGATGAAGTCGCGCAAACCAACAACGGCAAGTCGCCCACCGCCGATTACATGTCCGGCCGCCGCAGCATTGAGATCCCCGCCGAGCGCCTTACCGGTAACGGCAAATCCATCGTCATCGAGGGCGCCGAACACAACAATCTGAAGAATATCGACGTCACGCTGCCGCTCGGCACCTTCAGCTGCATCACCGGCGTCTCCGGCTCCGGCAAGAGCTCGCTGATCAACGAAACGCTGATCAAGGCCCTGAACAAACATTTCGGGCTGAGCAATGACAACATCCCCGGCAAGCACAAGGAAATCAAGGGTTTGCCGAACATCACCAAGGCCATCGTCATCGACCAGAGCCCCATCGGGCGCACGCCGCGCTCGAACCCGGCCACCTATACCAATGCTTTCAACTACATCCGTGACCTCTACGCCAATCTGCCGGAATCCAAGGTCCGCGGCTTCAAGGCCGGGCGCTTCAGCTTCAACATGAAGGGCGGGCGCTGCGAGGATTGCAAGGGCGACGGCATCAAAAAAATCGAAATGCAGTTTCTTTCCGACGTCTATGTCCAGTGTTCCACCTGCGGCGGACGCCGCTTCAACCAGGAAACGCTGTCGATTCATTATAAACGCAAGAACATCGCCGACGTGCTCGACATGACCGTGGACGAAGGGGTGGACTTTTTCGACGCTCACTCCAGTTTGTACCGCAAGCTGAAAATGCTGCAGGAAGTCGGCCTCGGCTATGTCCAGCTGGGACAGCCCGCCACCACGCTTTCCGGCGGCGAGGCCCAGCGCGTCAAGCTCGCCACCGAGCTGGCGCGGATTCCGCGCGGCCACACGCTGTACATTCTCGACGAACCTACCACCGGGTTGCACATGGCTGACATCGAACAGCTCCTCGAAGTGCTGCTGCGCCTGCGCGACGCCGGCAACACCGTGCTGGTCATCGAACACAACCTCGACGTGATCAAAGTCGCCGACTACGTAGTCGACCTCGGCCCCGAGGGCGGCGACAACGGCGGCCAGCTGATCGCCTGCGGCACCCCCGAGGAAGTCGCCGCCTGCGCCGACTCCTACACCGGCCAGTACCTCGTCAAATGCGTCGGCGTACAGCCCGCCGCGGCCAAACCGGCCCCCGCTAAAGCCGCCAAGGTTGCCAAAGCAGCTAAAACGAAACGGAAAAAATAATGTCTCAGTCATCCTGGCCCGTATTCCTGGCGATTCTGGAAACATTTCTGATGTTTGCCATCGGCGCATGGTGCTGCCGTGTCAAGCTCCTCTCGCCGCGCATCATCGAAAAAATGAGCCACATCCTGCTCGACGTTTTCATGCCGATGATGATCTTTCACTCGATCTACACCAAGTTCGACGTGGAGCAAATCCAGCAGCTCTGGATCGCCCCCCTCACCGGCTTCGGCATGATGGCATTCGGCGCGCTGCTGGGCTTCCCCCTCGCCAAACTGCTGCGGACCAAGGACCACGACCACATCGTTACTTTCCGCCACTTCTGCGCCATCAACAACTACCTCTTCCTGCCGCTGGTGATCCTGGACAACATGGCAGGCGACAATGAATACCGGTCGACGCTGTTCCTGATGAATATCGGCTTCACCATCGCCTTCTGGACCATCGGCGTGGGCCTGCTGGCCGGCAACGACATGAAGCGCACCGTCCGGAACATCTTCGGCACCAATCAGATCGCGGTGGTGGTGGCGTTGCTTTTCTGCCTGCTGAAAATCCCGGTTCCGTCTTTCGTGGGCGCTACGTTCCAGAAACTCGGCGACGCCTCGATCCCGCTGATGCTGGTCATGATCGGCGGCAACATTTATTTCTCGGCCCACAAAGTTTTCCGGGACATACCGGACGCCCTGATCATGTCACTGGTGCGCCTGATCCTCATCCCGGTAATTACCGTCCTGCTCCTGAAGCTGATTCCGCTGCCGCGGGAAGTTTACGAAGTGGCATTCGTGGTGTCGCTGATGCCGGTCTCGGTCTCCTCGGCGCTGATCACCGTCAAATACGGCGGCTCCACCGAATTCGCCGGCCAGGCGATCATCTTCACCACCACGCTCTCGCTGGTCACGATCCCCCTCCTCATGAAATTCCTGTAAAGGTTTTTTACAATCGTTTGACAATTGTTTTTCATTGTTTTGACAACTTTTGCCGCGGA
>JBEBRW010000046.1:0-44238 GCA_040394635.1 Victivallis vadensis
TAAACCTAAAGGTCACTCTCGTAATAGTTTAATCCCTTAGGTTGACGCGTATGGGCGAGCGCCCGGTGGCATGTTATTTTTTTTGAATTCTTAATTCTTAATTCTTAATTAATAATTAATTATAGCTTCTTCGAAGTTGCGCCTTCGCCGATGCTGCAGCGGATCAGTTCCGGTTCCTTGCCGGTCTGGGCCTTGAAGCCGGTGGCGATGCGTTTGCAATACTCGTCCGCCGCCGCTTTTTCCACCAGATGAATGCTGATGCCGCCGAAGCCGCCGCCGCTCAGGCGCGCCCCCACACAGCCCGGAATCGATTTGGCCAGTTCGACCAGATAATCCAGTTCGGGACAGCTGTTCTCGAAGTTCTTGATCGAGCTCTCGTGGGATTCGAAAAGCAACCGGCCGAAATCCTTGATGTCGCCTTTTTCGAGGAACTCAATCCCCTGGAAAACGCGTTCGTCTTCGCCCACCACGTGCTTGGCGCGGCGGTATTCGCGATCGGTCAGCAGGTCTTTGTGTTTTTCCAGCATGACCATGGAGACGTCGCGAAGCTTGGTTACGCCGGGTTCGACGGCGGCGATTTTGGCCGCGGCGTGTTCGCAGTCGAGGCGGCGGGTGTTGTACTCGGAATCCACGAGGTTGTGCTTGACCATGGAGTTCGCCACCACCAGGATGTAGTCGCTGGGCATCGGAATGGTGCGGAGCACTTCGTTGCTGCGGAAATCGGAGAGGATCAGCGCATTTTCATGGCCGAAAATCGAGCTGAACTGGTCGAGCAATCCGCTCTGCAACCCCATGTACTGGTTTTCCACGCCCTGGCCCACGCGGGCCCATTCCGCCTTGGGCAGTTCGATGCCGAAGACTTCCTTGAAGGCGAAGCAGGCGGAGACTTCCAGTGCCGCCGAGCTGCTCATGCCCGCGGACAACGGCACCGTGCTCAGGATCGCACCGTCAAAAGCACCGATTTCGATGCCGCGCTTGCGCAGCTGCACGATTACGCCCTTGATATAATTGCTCCAGTCGCGCGGAGTCGGCTTGTCGATATTGGTCAGGTCGAATTCGGCCTTGCAGTCGCCGCGGAAGTCGACCAGGCGGCAGAGCGTGCCTTCCGCCGGGGCGATGGCGAAATCGGTGGCCTGCGAAACCGCCGCGCTCAGCACGAAACCTTCGTTATAGTCCGTGTGATTGCCGAGGATTTCCAGACGGCCGGGGGCACGGGAGACCGCTACCGGAGGTTTGCCGTAGTGCGCGGTGAATTTTTCGATAATCTTGTTCATAATCTTTCCTTGCTGATGATTGCGGTGAGGGTGTGAGTGTTGCCGGGCGGAATCGAACGCCGGTCGTCGCGGGCGTTGGTGGTTTCCACGCAGAGCATGGTGTGATATTCTTCGTCGCCGAAATCCGGCATACGCTTTGCTTTTTCAATCCACGGATTCCAGACCACGGCCGAGCGGCTGCCTTTTTTGGCGATCCGGATGCGGCGGCTGTAGCCGGGGTCGCAGATGACGCAATCACCCTCGGTATTCAGGAATACCCGGTCGAATTCGGCGTCGAAACGGATGGCGCCCTGCTGGATGACTTCCTGTTTGGTCAGCGAGTCGAAACTGTGGGCCTTGTCCAGCCCTTCCACCCAGACTTTGCTGATGTCGCTGACGTTGAAATAAGTATGCAGCGCGCCGGTGATATCGAGGTTGTCGCCGCCGGTGTTGGTCATTTCCAGCGCCATGGTCAGCTGGGGGCCGACGGTGACGATGAAGCGCAGTTGGAACGGCTGGGCCTTGAACTCGGCGGGCACGTCCTTATCGGTCAGGGTCAGGATGACTTCGGTGGATTCATCCGGCAGGTTTTTGATGCTGCTGAGGTTCCAGAGGCAGAGCCGGGCGAAGCCGTGCGCCGGTAGCTCGGGATTGCTCGGATGCGCCCCGAACCACGGCCAGCAGATCGGCACGCCGCCCCGGATCGGTTTGCCCGGGGCAAAATAACTTTTTTCGCTCATCCACAGGACGGGTTTTTCGCCCTTCGGGATGTACTCCATCACATTTGCGCCCTGAAACGAGATTTTGGCGGTGGCGAATTTATTTTCCACTCCGGCCAGCGGTAATCCGTGCGCATCATTGTCAATCCATGCAGCCATATTTTCCTCCAAATACAATTTCGTTTAATGTACTCGGATTTGGCAAAAATTCAACGCCGGAACCCGTCAATAACGCAGATTTTAGTGATATGTGCGTTAAGGCAATGGAATGATTTTGCCGGCTCCGGGCTGCAGTACGAATGGCGTTATTGTGGCGCCGCCGACAATGGAGATTTCGACTTTAAGTTCCTTGTCGAAGTCTTCATTGACAGCCAGCATGTAGATTTTTTGTTCTTTGGTATCTTGGAAGAAACTCATGGGGCAATTGCTCCAGTGCGCAGGGGATTCCATTGGCTGCCAGCGGGTAATCAATGTGCGGTATGGTTCAATTTCTTGGTAGAGCCTGCCGATTTCGTCGAATTGCGGAGTTGGCGTACCCCATGGGGTGGTCAGTCCGCCGAAACCGGCATTGGCTTCACTTTTCAGCAGCGCATCTTTCCACGCAAAATCATCTTTCACTTTCAACTGGTCGGTGGTATCGTTCCATTTCATGATCGGAACCAGTTCGAAGAAGCAGATGCCGCGAGCGCCGAGTCGTAGCGCTTCCCAGAACTGCCAGCGGATTTCCGGTACCTCTGGCATACGCCAATGGAAATAGCTTCCCGGTAATGCGATGATTTCCCCCTTGTCATTGTATTTGTAAGGACCGCCCAGAATTTCCACGAAACTTTGCGGCATCAGCCAGGGAATGGTTCCGGCGGCGCGGCAATCGCTGATGAATTTGGTTGTACTTGCCCGGTAATAGCTGCGACTGGTTTGGGGGGTATGTGGTCCATTGGGGTCGCCGGGGCCGAAAAACGGATATGCATCGACGGCGGCGGTATCGAATTCGGCTTTATTGATTAATTCCGTGTCATGAGGCATTATGACGACGCCTGCCCGGCGGACGGGGTCTACTGCTCTCAGAAGTTTGCGGTAGGTTTTCAGATTCTCAGCAGTGACGGGGCGCGGCTCATCACCTAAGATCCAGTCGGTCAAATTGGGGTCATTGTCACTGTAATACACCATTTGTTCGATATTGTTTTTCAATTCAGCGGCATCGTTTTTGAAATAATGCTCATATTTGCCGTCGCTGCAGTTGGCAACCAAGGTCATACCGTATTTTTGTGCCAATTCACGGGTGGCGGGCAACTGAGCCCACGGCAGATTGGTGATCCAGATGAAATTGACATTTCGTTCCCGGCACAGGGTGAAAAGTTTTTCCAGAAATGCTCTTTGCGAAATACCATTGGACTCGGCCAGTCTCCGGGGAATTTCCCAACTCAGATACACCCCCATGGGAGCGAGTTCCGGATTAGGCACCTTGAAAGACTCGAATGTTTTTGTCTTTCCCGATAAAACCAGGTTCAGGCTTTTCAACAAGACATATCCATTATTGGCGTTTTTATCGTCTTTGCCGGCCGGGGCAAAGCCGGCACGGAGCCAGATTCGGCGATTGGAATCGGGAAATGATGCTTTACCGTTCAGGCGGAGAGAGCCGGAGGCGAAGTCCCCTTCCGCCAAAATGCTGTAGTCGATATTGTCGAGGGAATATTCAAGTCTGGCGTGTCTTGTTCGGGAGTCAGCATAGTTGGCGACGGTAAATTCCGCCTGCAATTCATTGGCTGGATGCGGTAGATAAAATTCGTAAGTCAAAGTGCCATTGTAACCTTTGATCTGGGGTTCGGTGGAATGCTGGCGCCAGTGTTTTTTTAGGTTTTTACTGAAATCTCTGACCAACCATTCGTCGGCGGGTGCCGCAAAGTCACGGCTGAAACTCCATTTCCATTTTTCGCCGTTTACAATAACCTTATCCGGCGACGGTTGCCGGTTTACCGATATTTCATCTGCAGCGCTTGCGGTAAGCAGCGTGGAGAAACAAAAAATTCCTGTCAAAAAATGAGCCTTCACGATCGTTTGCCTTTGGTTATTGATGAAAAATCAGCGTACTTGCCAGTCGCTGGTATAGGAAACTTTTAAATTCAAGCCGGTTACGGCGGCAAAGTTTGCCGGGATGACGCCGCGGAGAACGACGGAATCCACGTGACCATCGCCGAGAAGCACATTGGCACTGCCGTTATGCCTGCCGCCAAAACCGAAGTTATGATTGCCGCAGGCGTTCTGGATATATTCGATGCCGGTATCATAGGCATTGGAGCCGACCGGTCCGTTTTCAAAATCGATTATCATGGCGTCGACGGTGGGCCTTGGGCTTTTTCTGGTGTTGTACGGCATGTAAAAATGCTTGGGATAGCTGGCGTCACCCACCCACATTCCTCCTTGTTGGTTATAGACATAAGAGCGATTGTGGCCAGCGACCCAGGCGAGGTTATTGTATGCATCTCTTGTGCCCGGAGTTCTGGTTGTATCCGCTGGGCAATCCCACAACTTACGGACCAGGTACTCTTTTTCATGCATGATCCGCCACGGAGAAATCGAGCGATTGCTTTGAGCTACCCAGAGATCTTCGTGGTCATTGGCATACATGATATTTGCCAGCCCCATCTGCTTGAGGTTGCTGATGCATTTAGCTCTGTGAGCACTGGCGCGTGCTTTGGTCAAGGCGGGCAGCAGCAATGCCGCCATAATCGCAATGATTGCAATCACAACAAGGAGTTCGATCAGTGTGAAATATATTTTTTTCATTTGTTGACGAATCATAATAATTTACCTGTAAAATAATTATCTAACGTATTTATGCGATACAAGGGATATTATAACGTGAATATAGATTTTTGTCAATAGCGAAATATCATATTTCAATGATTTTTGAGCGAATTTTTAACTATGTAAATTATTTATGCGTTAATTTTGAATATTTTCGTCATTCAAGAGTTGACAAATGCGTTTGAATAACGCATATTATCAGATAAAACAGAAATAAATCAGGAAAGAAAGTGCATGCCATCCGCTGCTTCGTCAATCACAGTCAATCGCGGCCGCAAAACAGAATTCGCCACCAAAGCGATTATCCGTTATATGGTGGATTCCCAGTTGCGGGTGGGGGATAAGTTGCCGTCGCTGGAGCAACTGGCGCGCCAGCTTGGAATCAGCAATACCACTGTCACCAGGGCAATTCACGCATTGCGTGAAGATGGTTTTCTGACCGTTCGCGACAAGAGCGGCGTTTTCCTGAAAAACGATAAGTTCGATGGCTTAACCGGGCGCACTGTAGCATTAACCACGGTCAATGTGGACTTCAGTCCTTATTACGCGTGTCTTGCCCAGTTACTGCAGGCCCGGTTGTTGGAGGCGCGTTGCAGTCCCGTCATTTATCCCCGTAGGCCTATAGAGTCGGTCGATGTTTACGGTCTGGCGGATTTTCCCGGGTTGGAATCGGCGATCAAAGATCGGCGTATCGACGGAGTTCTGGACATGTCGCGACTGCATGGGGAAGCTTTGCAGTTCCTGCACAGTCATCAGATTCCGATTACTTCCATGAGCGCCAATTTCTTGAGCAACGGTATAATCATTGATTTATTGGATTATTGCCGCCGGGCCCTGGCTTATCTGATCGAGGAAGGCAGTAAGCGGCCGGCCATATTGTGCGGTCCCGGCCTGATCAGTAAATATATCCGTCCGGAATACGAGTATGTACTTGAGCAGAATTCCATTTCAATCAATCCGGGCGAGTATTATTTCGTGGTGGATGATATTGATCAGGGGCGTTATGTGGCGGATAAAGTATTGAACATGCCCGAAAAGTTGCGCCCGGACAGTTTTGTGTTCATTGATGAATATGTCGGCAACGATTTTCTGGCCGGACTGATCTATCGCGAATATAATAAGTCAAAAAAATACCAGCCGGCAATTGCCGCTCAGCGAACCCGCCAGTTGCCGCTGCCTATGCCTTGGCCGGATATTGTCTTTTTCGAGAAGGATTTGGAAGTAATCGCCGACATGGCGATCAATCACCTGATGCAGCAATTGCGCAATGAACCATTGGAAGCCCCTGTTCAGTACTACCGCTGCAAGGAATTGCCGCGCAGCGAGTTTTTGCCGTCTCACTTGTGATATTTCGCCTGAAAATACGGTTTGAGTTGGCGCCATAGATCGCGGACGAGTTCCGTGCGCAGCTTGCCGGAGGCGTTGCTTTCGAAGTTAACGAATTCCGCCGGGGCCTTGATATCTTTGCGGTAGCGGTAGAGCTGGACCAGCAGGTCGAGGCGGTCAAAGTCTTTGGCGAGGAGACCGTTGAGGTTGTCGCCGTTTTCCATGGCGCGCCAGGAATCGTAGAGTTCGGGGCAGAGCTGCCGCATTTCATGGGCTTCCTGTTCCTGATAGGCGGCGGGTTTCCAGACGGTTTTGTCGTCGTGAGCGAAGTCGCCGATGACGGCCTCCGCCCAGTCGTGGATGAAGAGCAGCTGCAGCACTTTCGCCTTGTCGTATTCGACGGCGTTTTCGTCCAGGCAGAGAAACGCCAGCAGGTAAGCGCCGTAGGTGTGCTCGGCTACCGACTCGATCCGGGGATCGTGATCCTGGCGAATCAGGTTGATCCAGCCGGCGCGGCGCTGGGTTTTCAGGTTATAGAGACGATCGATTTTTTCGGCGATGTTCATGATTTTCCCACGGATAAACGGTCGGCGAGGCCGCCGCGCCGGGCTTGCGATTTCAGAGCGGGGCCGCTCAGGGTATCGGGATCGTCGAACCAGATTTCGACGCTGTTCTTGGCACGGGTCACGCCGGTGAAAAACAGTTCGCGGCTGAGGATGCGCGCCCCTGCACCGGGCAGCATCAGCAGGATGTTTTCCGCTTCGGAGCCCTGGGCCTTGTGGACGGTGATCGCGTAGGCGGGGTCCCACGGCGGCAGCAGGTTCAGATTGACCTTGCGGAACGTGCCGTCGGCCCCCGGGAAGGCGGCAAAGAGCGGTGCATCGGGGTCATCCTGCCAGATCATGCCGGTGTCGCCGTTGAAGAGCATCTCATTGTAATCGTTGGCAGTAATCATGATGGGGAGCCCCTTGTAGGGGGCCTTGCCGCCGTTGAACTCGATCATGTAGTCGTTGATGGTGTCGCAGCCGAGGAACTGGCGGCGGCAGGCGGTCAGGATGCGGAACTGCGAAAAATGCTCGAACGCCTCCGCCAGGTCGGGCAGGTAACGGCATTGTTTGAAATATTCGGCGACCGTGGCGAGCTGTTTTTGCCAGTTGCGCGGATCGGCTTGCGTGAAAGTGACTTCCGGCATCGGGTCGGCCTGAATTGCTTCGATTTTTTCGGCGTCGCCGGCCAGGATCGCGCTGCTCAGTTTGCCGATGCCGCGCTCCGGGTCGAAACGGTAGGACTTCGTCAGCTGGACGATGCGTTTCCGGAGAATCGGATTTTTCGCGATGCAGATATCATTGAACGGTGCGCCGACTTCGACCGGTTCCAGCTGGTTTTTGTCGCCGAGCATGATGAGTGCGGCATCGTCCGGCACCGCTTCGAGGAGCTTGCCCAGGAGCGCCAGCGGGATCATCGAGCATTCGTCGATCACCAGCAGGTCGACCGGCAGCGGATTGTCGCGGTTGTACTTGAAATACGGCGAATTATGGATGTAGCCGAGCAGTTTGTGAATGGTGGAAGCCTCGCGCGGAATCTTCGCCATGCTTGGGTTCTCGCCCTGCAGCTTGTCGCAGACGGCGTTTACGGACTGGTTCATGCGCTGGGCGGCCTTGCCGGTGGGGGCGGCGAGCTGAATCCGCAGCGATTTCTCCTCGAGCATGATGCCGAGGATTTTGGCGAATGTGGTGGTTTTGCCGGTGCCGGGGCCCCCGGTGATGATCGAAAATTTGCCGTTCAACGCCATGGCGGCGGCCTCGCGCTGCTGGCCCTGCAGCCCGTATTTATCCAGCGCGGCGGTGAAGTCGCGGTGTTCATTGATTTGGGCGCGCCGGACGATCAGCTCCGCTACCTGTTTCTCGTACTCGGCGTAGCGCCGCAGATAGAGTCGTTCGTCACGATACAATACCAGCATTTCGAGCCTTGCTTCCTGAATAGATTCCAGCCAGCGCGGGTAGTCCGGGAAGCGGACCGCCAGCAGTTCCGCGCGCGGCATTTCGCGCCCGAGCAGCAGCTCGGCGGCAAAGAATTCGCCGACGGTCCGCCCGGCGCATTCGCGCAGGTTCAGACTGGCGTGGTTCTGCGACGATATTTTGTAGGACGCCAGCGCCGCCGCCAGGCGGAGCTCCGGCGAATCGTGCGCCGCGAGTTTGCCGCAGAAATCGGCCATTTCGCGGTCGATGCCGCCGATCAGTTTATTGCGGTATAATTCATGAATCAGATTGTTCATATGGTAACTCCCGCCGCCAGGTGACGGCTCAGCTGCGAAATGATTTCATGCTCCGGACGGTCGAAAAATACGCCGTTCGAGCCGTGCCCGACCCCGCGCAGGAAGATATAAACCACGCCGCCAAAATGCCGTTCATAATCGTAATCCGGCAGCCGCTGCGCCAGGAAGCGGTCCAGCGCCACGGTATAGATCAGGTACTGCAGATTATAGAGATGGTCGTCGATGGCACGGCGCAGTTTGTCGAAGCGGTAATTCTCCGGGTGCGAACCGAGGAAATTGCTTTTCCAGTCCAGGATATAAAATTTGCCGCCGTGCTCGAAAATCAGGTCGATTTTGCCGTTCATGAAGCCGGCCGGAATCTTGCGGCGCTGCAGGAAATTCTGCAATCCGGGCCAGTCGGCGAAATCCGGCATGGGAAATTCGCCCGGCTGCATCGCAAAATGGAACTCCATTTCGGTCAGGCGTTTCGAGGGCGGCAGGTCGCGCAGCATCATGTCCGACTCCGGCAGAACCGGCGCATTCATCAGCCGTTTCAGCATGTCCATGACGCTTCGCGTGAGCTCGTCCTCATTCTGGCCGCGGCTGGTGATATTGTACAATTTCAAATTGCGGCGAATCAGCATTTCCAGCTCCGCCGGATTGGCCATGGCGAAGTCCATATCCTCGAGCACCTGATGCAGGAAACTGCCGGGGTTGGCGCCGCGCGGGAAGGCCATGAAGCCGCCGGCTCCGGGCGCGGTTTCCTCGGTGGAGCCGGTCTCGTCATCGTCATGGCTCCAATCATCGTCGAGGCTGATTTGGGCGTGGTGATGGCTGATCAGCGAACTGAAACTGGCGAGGCTCCAGGTGGTCTGCAGCAGATACGCGGGCGGCGGCTGGGGCAGGGGAGCCAGCTCCAGCTCCCGGTTGCAGTCCGGCAGCGGCGCGATATCCAGTTCCTCGCATTGGAGGAAGCGCACGCCGGGCCAGTGGTCCGGGACCTGATAATTTTCGCCGAAAATGTGCGTGACCGGATTTTTCGCAAGGGCGTTGTTCCAGTAAACCCAGCATTTGTTGCGTGCACGGGTCAGGCCCACATAAAAGAGCCTCATGGCCTCGGCCATATCCTCCTCGCGGACGGCGTCCGCGGCGGTGTCGTCGCTCTTCAAACTGATCAGGGCCTCTTTCGTTTCGGGATCGTGATACAAACAGAAATTGGCGCGGCTCTGATCGCGTACCCCTTTGCTCCAGAAAAACGGGCAGAATACCAGCGGAAATTCCAGGCCCTTCGACGCGAAAACGGTCATGATCTTGACCGCTTCATCGTCGCGTTCGAGGCGCATTTCGTATTCCTGTGCATTGTCGGCGGTGCGCTGCTGGTGAAACCAGTCGAGCAGCGTGTTCATGCCGGAGACGGCGGCGCCGTTGAGGATTTCGCCGAGCTGCAGCAGATTGGTCAAGCGGCGCTCACCGCCGTGCTCGCGCAGCAGCCGGGTCCGCACCTGGTAATCGTCGAGGAAATGGCGGAACATCGGGTAAAAACCGTATTGATCCCAGAGCTCGAAATATTTCTTGAAACGCAGGATGTGTTCGTCGTATGAATCGCTGTCGTTGAGCATGGCATCGAGATCGCGCGGCAGCACGCCGCACAGCGAGGTCAGCAGCGCGCCGTTGAGCAGTTGGCGCTGGCGGATGTCGAGAATGGCGTTCAGCACCAGCAGCAGTTCGTCGGCCTCGGCGCAGAGCAGGACGTTGCCGTTGTTCTGCACGACCGCGGGGATGTTGTAGTCCCGCAAGCGGGCGAGCATGGCGCGGGCCTGGTCGTGCTGCATGACCAGTACGGCGATGTCGGACGGCTTGACCGGATCGTCGCAGAACGAAATCAGCTCGGGCGTATGGGTCAGGAGTTGGGCGATTTTAGCCGCAGCGGCCTCCACGGCGGCGTCGAAAATTTCCTTGTCCTCCGGCGGACGGGTGCCGCGCGAAGTTTCGCGGTCCGGCATGCCGAGGTGGTAAAAATCGATGCCGGAGACAGACTCCGGGCCCATCAGGCAGCGTTTGTTGCCCTTGCCCTCCGGCGAGCTCGCCACCTGCAGGTAATCGAGCCCCTTCAGGATAAACGGATCGGACACGCCGCCGAAAATACTGTTCACCGCGCTGATGTTGATGTCGCTGGAGCGGTAGTTTACCGACAGCGGATACGTGTTGTCAACCCGTTCGCGCATGGCGAGATACGAGAAAATATCGGCGTTGCGAAAGCTGTAAATCGACTGTTTGGGATCGCCGATCAGGAAGCACGGCATGTCGTGCTCCTCGATGAAGAGCCGCCGGAAAATATCGAACTGCAGCTGGTCGGTGTCCTGGCATTCGTCGATCAGCGCCGCGCCGAAGCGGTGGCGGATGGTCTGGACCAGCAGCGCGCCGGAATCGCTGAAGAGGATTTGATGCAAATCCAGCAGGATGTCGTTGAACGAACGGAAGTTCAGCGAATTGCGCAGCTCCGCCATGCGGCGGCGGTAAAATTCGCGGAAATCGCGGGCCAGCAGCGCGAGCTGCGCCCGGCGGAACTCCTGTTTCGCGGCGGCAAATTCCTTCTGGGTGGAAGTGATTTCGCTCAGGAGCGCGGCATGCTCGGGCCAGCGGGGCTCGGGGCAGCGCTTGGGGATATCGCCGAGCTTGACGCGCGGATTGGAATAAAGGTTTTTCAGGCAGGCGATTGCCTGCTGCCCGGCTTCGTCGTAACGCTCGGCGGCGGAGCGCAGGTACGGCGCGAGCGGCGCCAGCGGAGCACGATTGTAGAGCCTGACCACTTCCTGCAGCAACGGGCGCTCGACCGTGCCGTTCAGCCGCAGATAGTCCTCGACGATCTGGTTCTGCAGGCGGCTGCTGTCCTGCATGAGCTCGGTGTTGAAAAGGACGCGGCTCTCGAAACAGTTCTCGCGGAGAATCCGGTCGCAGAAACTGTGGATGGTGAAAATGGCGGCTTCGTCAAACTCGTTGATGGCGGTTTTCAGCAGTTTCACGGCATCGTCCGGGGCGGTGATATTGTCCGGCAGCGGTTCGCCCGCGGTCAGTTTGTGGTGGCACTCGGAGAGCAGCGCCCGGATGCGCTCGCGCAGTTCCAGCGTGGCGGCCACGGTGAAGGTGACGACCAGGATCTGCTTGACCGTGAGGCGCTTTTCGAGCAGCAGCCGCAGGTACAGCCGCGAGATCGTGTAGGTCTTGCCGGTGCCGGCGGCGGCCTCGATCAGGTTCAGGCCCTGAAGTTGATATTGATTGATCATTTGCCGCCCTCGTCGTTCAGGAGTTTCAACAGGGGGACGAGCAGCGGCCGCGCGGCGGCTTCCAGCAGTTCGGGCGGCGGCAGGTCGGGGCCGAAACAGGCCTTCACGTAGGTGTCGACATTGTCGCCGCGGATGAAGGCGGTGGTGTACCAGGTTTTGCGGGCTTCGCGAAGCGCGTTGGCGAAGTCGTTTTCCAGTATCTTTTCCATAAACGCCAGCGAGGTGGCCGGGAAGAAACAGAACGGCTCGGAAATGCCCTGCCGGTAAAATTCGATGAGCTTGTAAAGTTCGGCGGCGGCTTCCTCGCGCGGCAGCGGGGCGATGGAGTAATGAATGCCGTTTTTGCAGATCAGGTGCGTCGGGCGCGGATCGAGTCCGGCCGCGTGCAGCGCCAGGTGATTGACCCACGCGCTGAGCAGGTATTTATGATACGAGCCGGAGAGGTGGTAAAAAAGCTGTTTGCTGCGGTAAAGTGAGCTCAGGACGCCGTCCGCCAGCGCATCGGGGTATTCGATGTTGATGCTTTGCGGCGGCAGCAGGGTTTCGCCGTGAATCACGGTGAGAATATCCTGGCGCATGGACATGCATTCCTCGTAGATGGCGTCAAAAGTCAACCGGCCGTTTTCGCCGCAGGGCAACGCGCCGGTAGCGTTGAGATTGACATAGAGTTTCTCGCGGAAAATAGCGTCGGGATTCAAGGTGGCCAGCAGAATTTCGAGAATCGCGTTGGCCAGTTGAAAACGCTCCAGCGTGTCGAGCTCGAAATTCTCCGCTTCTTTCAGCTCCGCCTCCGGCATGGCTTCCAGGCGCGATTTGAGGCGGCGGGTGATGAAGGCGCGGGACGGATTGTAGAGGAACTGGTTCAGCTCGTGTAAGGTGATAATGTCGCCCGGCGTCCGCAGGACCGGGTTGAGGTGCCAGCGTGTCTGATTTTCGGGTTCGGGCGGACGGTTCAGCAGCGCGTTTGCACACTGATACGAGGCCAGCGAAAACGAGGAGAGCCGCGACTCCGGCAGGAAGTAGCGCGGGCTGAACGGCTGGAGCGGGTGATTATGAGTCACCTGGTCGCCGGTGCCGTGCTGATAGGTGCGGTTCAGGTAGTCGACCAGCTCGCTGACCACGACCGAGGGGGGCACGGCTTCATTGGACTTGATATCCTGTCCAATATAGGAAATGACCAGGTGCGAACGCGCCGAAATCAGGGCTTCGAGAAACACGTAGCGGTCCTCAAGTCGCTTGGAGACGTCGCCCTGGCGCGGATAATGGTCGCGCAGGTCGAAATTGGGGCGGCGCGGGTTGCGCGGAAATGAATCGTTGTTCATGCCGAGCAGCGCCACGACCTGAAACGGGATACTGCGCATGGGAGCAAGTGAGCAGAAAGTGACGCCGCCGCGGCAGAAGCGCCCGGGCAGGGTTTGCGGAGCCAGGTGCGACTGCAGGAAATCGTTGATGACCGCGACCGAGATTTCGCCTTCGAAGGCGGCTTTGTCGAGGTTCAGGCGGTCGAGCTGGGTGCGCAGCTGCTGGACCTCGATGACGAAGTCGCTGGATTCGCTGAAGAAACGCGAGAGCATGTCGTGGAAAAACTCGAGCCACTCCGCCGGGCGGCGCGGCTGCCGCATTTTGCCGATGCACTCGTGGAGCTCGCGGACAAAACAGCTGAATTCACCGAAAAGCCGCGTATTTTCCCCTTCGAAATCCGTATACGGGGCGATGCCGTGAATGAGTTCATCCGTCGGCCCGTAGGCCAGCCCCATCAGCAGCCGGTCGAAACCGAACTGCCAGCTGTTCAATGAGTTCGGCGGCAGGTCGAACAACTCCTTGTCGGCGCCGTCGTAACTCCAGCGGATATTGACATCCGAGAGGTAATGGCGGATCAGCGACAGGTCATCTTCGGTCACGTTGAAATGGCGGTATACGGCGGGCGTGCTGAAGATTTCCATGACCTCGAGCGTGGTGAAGCGCCGGGAGTGCAGCGCGATGATCTTCAGGAACGCATTCAGGATATGACTGTCCGCCATCAGCAGCCGGTCGGCGATCGAATACGGGATGACGGCCCTGCCGGAGTCCGCCTCGCCGAAAACAGCCTCGATATACGGCGCGTAAATGGAGATATCGGGGGCCATGACCACGATTTCGGCAGGCGGCACCGGATTTGCCTTGATCAGGGCTTGCAACTGGTCGAGCAGGACCTCGATTTCGCGTTGTTCGCTGTAACAGGAGTTGATGATGATGCTCCGGTCGTGGGGCGGCGGCGCGGCGTGGCGGCTGTTGCTGAGTTCCAGAATATCGAGCTGGAGCTGGTGCAGCATGGTCGGCGCGGCGTGGCCGGACTCCTGGTGCGACTCCATCCAGTCGTCGAAGCCGAGGTCGACCTGTTCCAGCAGTTGCCTGAAGTAGTCGCGCCCGGCCTGGCCGAAGGAGGCCAGCAGGTCGTTGCCGCTGAAGAGGTACTGCAGATTCTGCGGTGTCCGGTGGTCGTCCATGCGGGCGATTTCGCGGCGCGAATAGGCGTAGCTCCAGTCTTCCATGCAGGGGTTCAGGTAATACAGGTCGACTTCGCAGAAATTGGCGCATTCGGCGAAGATATCGAGGAAGAAGCGCGGCATATTGGAAATGCCGAAAATCGCGATGCGCTCCGGCAGGAATTCGGAGTGTCCGCTGCGGAGCCTCGCGAGAAAACGGTCGCGAAACGCCGCGTAGTGCCACGCTCCGCCGGCCTGTTCGACCAGCTGCCGCCAGATTTCCGCCTGCCACGGCGCATGGGGATCGTGCGCCAGTTCGTCGGGCATGGCGCGGCGCTCCCAGGCCAGCAGCCAGTCGGGGCGGTAAATGATGTATTGGTCGAAAATCGACGCGAGCTGCGCGGCGAGCTGGAATCGCTTCAAATCCGGGCTGCTGCCGGGGAAATAGTCGCGGACATGGCGGAACACCGGCAGCGCCATCAGGGCGTCGTCGTGAAAAAGGCGCAGCGTCATCCACAGCATGTTGTCCTCGGCGAAGGCGCGGCCGCGCTCGACCACACCTGCCGCATACATCAGCTCATCGGTTATTTCGCGGAGAAATTTGAACTGGACGTTGGCACAGATGCCGTTGGCCCCGGCGAGCTGGAGGCGCAGCCAGTGCTGCATGCCGGCGCTTTGTACAACCACCACATCGGAAGTGAAGGGCGAGGCGGGCCTGCGCGAACGCATCTGTTCGGCGAAGGTCCGCGCCAGTACTTCCATGCGGTTGTTGACAAAGAGGTTGAAGGCCATGTTTTTATTCCGCGGTCTGGTAAATCATGGCGGAGACCGGGCCCATCGAAGTACCATGGATGTCGCCGTGTTTCAGGATGATTTCGCCCTCGGGCAGCGGGAACGGAATTTCGCATTTTTTGCCGGACGGATTGACCGCCACGATGTAGCGTCCGCAGCCGCCGGCGCGCTCGTAAACCAGCGGATAAGCGTTGGTTTCCGAATACAGTGTATCAAACGAACCGTTGGAGGCCAGCTCCGGGATTTCGCGGCGCAATTTGATCAGCTGACGGGTGAAATTGAGCAGCGAACCGGCGTCCTTCTCCTGTGTCAGCACGTCGGGGCGCTTGGCGCAGGGGTCGAGCGGCAGGTAGAATTTGTCCTCGGATGCGGTGGAGAAACCGGCGCCGGTGCCGGGCTGCCACTGCATCGGGGTGCGGGCGCCGGTGCGGTTGTAAGCACCCTCGACGTTGCCGAGGCCCTGCACGAAGTCCATGCCGATTTCGTCGCCGTAGTAAATGAACGGCACGCCCGGCAGGGTAAAGAGGAAGGTGTAAAGCACCTTCAGTTCGTCCATGGTGCGCCCCTGGCGGATGCGGCCGATGTCGTGGTTGCCGGTGGGCACGGAGAAATAGCCCTTGCCTTCGATCTGGTCGAGGATACAACGGATTTCATCGGTGAAAACCTTGGCGTCGCCGGTGCCGGCTTTGTCGAAGAAACTGTGTTTGTCGGCACAGCTGTGGCTGGAGTTCGGAATCCGGTAGGGCTCCATGCGGAAAAGCGAGGTGTAGCCGGGGTAGCCGAAATGCACGAGGAAGTCGATGTCGAAACCCGCCTCGACGGCGCGGTCCGGCATGGACCACTCGGATACGAGGATCGCCTCCGGATAATTGGATTTCATCCATTTGCGGTAGTCCTGCCAGAGGTCGATGAGGCCTTCGCGCTGGCGGGGGCCGCGGACGAGGCTCGAGGCCATGTCGACGCGGAAACCGTCGCACCCCATATCGAGGTAGAATTTCATGATATTGCGGAGTTCCTCGCGGACGCGCTTGACGTCCGGGTGGTCGACCGGCAGCTGCCACGGCATTTTCGGATCGGGATCGAGGAAGCCGTAGTTCAGCGCGGGTTGGCAATAGAAGAAATTGATCATGAAGTAGCCGTTGCGCGGGGCGTAGCCGCTGATGAAACGGTAGTTGCCGGTCTCCTGACCCCAGCCGTCGGTCCAGATGAAGTAATTGGAATATTCGTTGGGGGTGGCTTCGCAGGATTTCTGGAACCACTCGCATTCGATGGAGGCGTGGCCGGCGACGAGGTCGAGGATGACTTTCAACCCGCGGTTGTGGGCCTCTTCAAAGAGCTTTTTCAGGTCGTCGTTGGTACCGTAGCGGGGGGCGACTTTGTAGAAATCGCGGATGTCGTAGCCGGCATCCTGAAACGGCGAGTCGAAGCAGGGATTCAACCAGATGGCGTTGACGCCGAGCGAACTGACGTAGTCGAGCTTGGAGATGATGCCCGGCAGGTCGCCGATGCCGTCACCGTTCGAATCGAAAAACGTCTGCGGGTAAATTTCATAAAAAACTGCGTCGTCAAGCCATTTCGGGGTATCCATGTCGTTCTCCTTAAAATATTGGTACTAGAACTTACAATCGGAAACCATATTTTCCAATGAAAAACTCGGAAAATAGTTTGAAAAGTGATCTAACCGAGATAGAGTTAGTGCATAATATTTATAGGAGGCTGTGTTATATGAAAAAGTCCACGGGGTTATTCTTTACGGGCATATGCGGTGGAATATTGCTGATCAACGGCTGCAGTACGAGCGAAGAAGGCGGTAAGCCCGATCTGAAAAGCATGTCCGATGCGGAAGCCGTTTACAACCGGGGCGTGATCAAATACCACAGCGGTGACTTCGAGGGAGCCCTGGCGGATTACGAAAAGGCGCTGGAAATGAACCCGCGGCAGGCACGCGCTTACAACGAACGCGGCGCCATTAAACTCAAGAACGGCGATTCGGCCGGAGCGCTGGCGGATTTCGAGATGGCGCTGAGCATCGACCCGAAGCTGACGGAAGCCTATATCCACCGGGGCGAAATTCGCTGGCGGAACGGCGCGTTGTCTGATGCGCTGAGGGACCTGAACCAGGCGCTCAACCTGCAGAAAAACAACACCGAGGCATATCTCGTCCGCGGCGAAATCAAGCATGATATGAAGAATATGGACGGCGCGCTGGAAGACTATGACCAGGCGCTGCGGCTGAAACCGAGAAGCGCCCGGGCGTACAACCTGCGCGGCGTGTGGAAAATCGATCAGAATGACCTGCCGGGCGCTTTCTCCGACCTGAATCGGGCCATCGAGCTTGAGTCGAACTATGCGAATCCCTACCGGCATCGGGGTTGGGTCAAATATTTGCGCGGGGAGAGTCACGAAGCTCTGGCCGATTTGAACAAGGCGGTGGCGCTAGATTCCAGCGACGAGAACAACTATTTTATCCGCGCCATGATCCACGCCAAACTGGGCGACTCGACGGAGGCGGTGAAGGACCTGGACCGCGCCATCAAGATCGCGCCCCAGTATGCGGCGGCTTATATCCAGCGCGGACTGGCGTATCTGGGGACGAGAGCCAGGAATAATGCATTGAATGATTTCAGCCGGGCGATCGAGTTGGACCCGAAGAATCCCGAGGGGTACCTCTATCGCGGTGACTTTTATTACGAACGGGCTGAGCTCAACAAAGCCATGGCCGACTATACTGTGGCGAGCAAGCTCGATTCCGAGTGCGGGGAGGCGTTTGCCGGGATTGGCGACGTTTATTTCAGCAAGCGCGAATACAGGGAAGCCGTGGCGGGATATGACCGGGCGGTGGCCGTGGGGCTGGAAAGCGCTTCCGTTTGCAACCGGCGCGGCGAGGCCCAGTACTATCTGGGCAATCAGGATGCGGCCCTGAAGGATTTCAACCGGGCGATCGAGCTGGACCCGAAACTCGGCGCGGCATACGTCAACCGGGGATCGCTGTATCTGGAACAAAATAAGTTGAATGAGGCGCTGACCGACCTGAATGTCGCGGTTTCGCTGAATCCAAACGATAGCGAGGCGCGCAGCCGGCGCGGCCGGGTCAAATACCACCTGAACCGTTACGATGAGGCGCTGGCCGATCTGGATATCGTCATCGGTCTGAACAGCAGCCTTTACCTCTCGGCCGGAACCACTGATGCTTATTACTACCGCGGCGAGTTGAAATATCAGAAAAACGACCGGGCCGGGGCCATGGAGGATTTCAACAAGGTATTGGAACGGGACCCTGCCCATGTTTCCGCCTACATCGCGCGGGGCAACCTGAAGCTTGAGAACAAAGATATGGCTGGTGCGTTGGCCGATGCCATGGAAGCGGTGAAATATGGACCCGATTCCAGTGAAGCCTTTTGTTTCCGGGGTATGGTCAAATTCCATACCGGCGCTTTTGATGAAGCGCTGGCGGATTTTAACCGGGCGCTGGAACTGTCGCCTTCAGACAGCCGGTACCTGGTCTGGCGAGGCAAATGCTATCACATTACACAGCGCAACAAGGAAGCGCTGGCGGATTTCAACCGGGCAATTGAGTTGGACCCGAAGAATGACGACGCGTATTTCAACCGTGGCAGTGTGCGCGGGGTGACGAAGGATATGCGCGGTGGTTTGGCCGACATTGAGTACGCGTTGAAGTTGAACTCTGACAATACGTTGGCGCTGCTGATTGGCAGCCAGTTTAAATTTTTATTGAATGATAAGAATGGTGCTCTTGCCGATTTGAATCGGTTCATAGGGATGGTACCGGATGACCTCGATGCTTATCGTTTCCGCGCCCAAGTGCATTATGTAATGGGCAACCGGGAGGCTGCGCTGGCCGATCTGAATCGGGTTTTGAGCAAGAAATTTGATTATGAAGCTTCTTGTTTACGCGGCAAGATCAAGTTTGAGCAGGGTAAGGACGACGAGGCACTGGCGGATTTCAACCGGGCGATTGGCAATGTGCCCGACTGGGCGCAAGGGTATCTCCTGCGCGGTCAGCTCTATCGCCGAATGAACAATAGGACCGGAGCTCTGGAGGATTTCAATAAAACGATTTCGCTTCATCCGAGATATGCCGAAGCGTATGATTCGCGCGGCGAACTCCGGTACATCAACGGTGAACTGGAAGATGCGCTGGTTGATTTCAACAAAGCCATTGAGTTGTCGCCCGCGTTCGACGGAGCTTATGTGAGCCGCGGCCACTTGCGTTATGACCGGGGCGAATTCGATATGGCGCTGGCGGATTTCAATCAGGCCATCAAGCTCAATCCGGAGATGGGCGAAGCTTATGCCGGGCGCGGTCAGATCAAATACGACCGAGGCGACAAGGAAGGTGCGCTGACGGATTTGGACAAAGCCATTGAAATCAATGCGAAATACCCGGCTCCGTATTACTTCAAGAGCCGGATACTTTTTGAACTCAGCCGGATCAAGGAAGCCATCAAAACCTGCGAGACCTTTTGCCGCCTGAACCCCGGCGATGAAAACGGCAAAAAGCTGTTGGAAGAGCTCAAAAAAGGCCAGTAAGGAACATCGATGAAACGGTATTGGCTGATCGCTTTAGTGTTGCTGTTATGCGCCGGATACGGGGCCGGGGCCCCCATGGACGCGGAGGCATACTGGAAGCGCGGCAACGAAAACTCCGGCAAGGACCTGAGCGCCGCGATTGCCGACTACACGAAAGCGATTGAGCTCAACCCCAAGTTCGCCCGTGCGTATCACAATCGCGGCCTGGCGCATGAAAACAGCGGCGACCTGAATGCCGCGCTGAAGGATTACACCAAAGCCATCGAACTTGAGCCGGGCGATCCCTCCGCCTATTTCCTGCGCGGCACGATCAAAGCCCGGCAAAAGAACGATGACAGTGCATTGGTGGACTTCAACAAAGCCGCCGAGCTCGGCTCACTGGATGCTGATTTATTCTTTGACCGCGGCATGGTGCACAGCCGCAAAGGGAATCACAAGGCCGCCGTGGCGGATTTCGGACGGGCGATCAAGTTGAACCCGGACTATGCGCCGGCTTTCAATCAGCGCGGTTTTCTCCGTTTCCATTATTTCAATGAATTTGAGGAAGCGTTGAAGGATATTGACCGGGCGGTCGAGCTGGCTCCCGCCCAGCCCATGTACCACGGCAACCGTGGCCGCTGCCTGGCCGCCATGAACCGGAACGACGAAGCATTGAAGGCGTTTGACCGGGCGATCGAGCTGGAACCGGAATACATCTGGGCGTATAATTCGCGCGGTATCCTGAGGAAGGAAATGGGCGATTTTCCGGCGGCCGAAAAGGATTTCAGCAAAGCCATTGAATTGGACAAAACCAACGGTTATTTTTATTACAACCGGGGCAATATGAATGTGGCTCGCAATGAGCTGAAGGCCGCGCTGGCGGATTTCACCAAAACCGTCGAACTGGTTCCGGAGTGGGGCGACGGATTTTTCGCTCTCGCCGAGACCCGGGAGAAGCTGGACGACCTGCCGGGGGCGCTGGCTGCCTATGACAAAGCGGTGGCTCTGAGCCCGAAGGACCCGATCAACTGGAACAGCCGCGCGAAGCTGAAGATCGAAACGGGCGATTACAAGGGTGCGTTGGCCGATTGCGAACAGGCGATCAAGCTCGACCCGGAATTCGGGCGGGCGTATTTGAATAAGAGTCTGGCGCTGGCTTGTCTGGAGCGGTACGGCGAAGCACTGGCGGCGTGCGAGATTTATTGCCGGATGGAGCCGGATGATCAAGCCGCCCGGGAATTCCGGGAGCAGTTGCAGAAAGGTGTGGAGGAGAACAGGCCGATGAAGAAATTGCAGAGATTTTTCTCTAAATAATTACGAAATATGAGTATGAAAAAAACAAATTTACTGTTGACGACGGCACTGGGGGCCGGGGTGATTTTCGGCGGTTGTTTCTGGAGCGAGCCGGCGATTACCCGCGAGAAGGTTTTCGGCGATATCGATGCTCCGGGGTATTACCGCCGGGCCAAGGTCAAATCCGGGCGCGGCGCTTCGGGCGGGGCAATTCGGGACTATGACCTGGCGATTCAGCTCGACCCGAAGTTTTATGAAGCTTATTGCGGGCGCGGACTGGCGAAAAAGGCCTCCGGCGATCCGCAGGGTGCGCTGGCCGATTTCGATCAGGCGATTGCGCTGAAACGCAATTACGCGGAGGCGTTCCTCGGGCGCGGCGAGGTCAAAGACGAACTCGGCGATTCCGCCGGGGCGCTGGCCGATTATGACCACGCGGTATCCCTCGATCTCCGTTATGGCGAAGCCTATTTCAAGCGGGGACAGTTGTTCGAGAAAAACGGCGATCTTGAGGATGCTTTGCACGATTACAGTCGCGCGGTGGGCACCAGCCGGAACAATTACGAGTATTACCTGGCCCGTGCCGAATTGTCCTACCGGCTGTTCGAGCGCGACAGCGCCATGGCGGATTATTTGAAAGTCATGGCGTTGAATCCCCGCAGTGCCGTGCCCTACGAGCGTCGCGCCGAAATCAATTTTTCGCGCGGGGATTATCTGGCGGCGCTTGCCGACTGCGAACGGGTGGTCCGGTTCGAACCGCGCAATGCCAAGGCGTTCCATCAGCTGGCGGAGCTGAAAATCGCCTTGGGTAATTACGACGATGCAATCCTTTACTGTGTGTACGCCCTCCGGATCAATCCGAATTATGCGGAGGTTTACGATACCCTCGGCAAGATTGAGGCCAACGCCGGAAACCTCAAAGGCGCCCTGACGAATTTCGAAAAATGCGTTGCCCTCGACCCCGCCAATGCCACGGCGTTTTGGAAAATCGCCTTGCTCAAAAACGAATCCGGCGCTTATCAGGAAGCCCTGGCCGCCTGCAATAAAGCGATTGAGCTGAATCCGAACCAGAGTCGATTTTATTATTGCCGTGGCAATGTTAGGACTGATTTGAAAGATGACAATGGTGCGCTGGCGGATTTTAACAAGGCGATTGAGCTTGATCCTGAGTACGAGCGAGCATACTTGAATCGCGGTAATGTCCGGCTTCGGTTAAAAGATACGGATGGCGCATTGGCAGATTATGCTAAATCGATTGCATTTCGCCCCGAAGATTATCTGGGTTACAGTAATCGTGGTTATGTGAGAAATGCATTGGCGAATTATACCGGGGCGCTGCAGGACTGGAACAAAGCGCTGGAGCTGAAGCCGGATAACGGTAAGTTATACGGTGATCGCGGCAGTTTGAAACTCAAGCTGAATGATATTCAGGGAGCGCTGGCGGATTTCGACAAGGCCTTGGAGTTGGCTCCGGACAGTTTTGATATTTTGAATAAACGCAGCAGTCTGAAATTTGACCTGAAAGATTATCAGGGGGCGATTGCCGATTATAACCAACTCATTGTGCTTAAGCCGGATTATGATGCCGCCTACAACAACCGTGGCATCTGCCGGGAAAAACTCGGTGATACTGCTGGAGCCATGGCTGATTATGATATGAAAATCAAACTCGTGCCGAATGATGACTCCGGATATTGTAATCGTGCCGATTTGAAATGGAAACTGGGCGACCAGAAAGGGGCGTTGGCCGATTACAATAAAGCGGTGGATTTGAGCCCGGAGAAGGAACGGAATTATTTGCACCGGGCATTTGTTCGAGAAAAACTGAAGGACATGGAGGGTGCATTGGCCGATTATACGAAAGTAATCGAGATCAATCCAGAATATGAGTTGGCGTATTTCAACCGTGCGATATTGAGAGATAATATTGGGGATTACGCCGGTGCGTTGGCCGATTACAATACCTCGATTGTGCAGGGGCGCAATGATGCCGAGGTTTTCACCAGTCGCGGCGCTGTCAAGGACTCATTGGAGGATTCGAAAGGCGCGCTGGAAGATTATGTTCGAGCGCTGGAATTGGATCCAAAGTATGTTCGGGCGTATTATAATCGAGCAGTCGTGAAAAGGAAGATGAACGATCTGGCCGGTGCGTTAGCCGATTATGATAAAGCGATTGAACTGGATCCAGGTCATGTTTCCGCCTATAACAATCGGGGTGGTATCCAGATGTTGCAGGGGGATTTTGAGAAGGCGTTGGCCGATTACAATAAGGCCATCGAGCTCAAACCGGACAAAGCCGATTATTATTATTATCGCGGCTTGTTGAAAATGCAAATGGAAGATTGGCAGGAGGCTTTGGCTGATTTGGATTTATTCCTTAAAAAGAATCCCGAACATGGCAATGCGTATTATCTGAAAACCAAGTTATTGAAGCAGCTCGGACGGAATGATGAGGCCGTTGAAGCCTGCAAAAAGTATCTGCAGCTGAAGCCGGATGATGAAGATGGCAAGAAGTTGCTGGAAAGCCTGAAGAAACTGGAAAAGCGTGAAGAAGTGAGCGATGAAGATCATTAAACTCAAATTTATTATCCCGTTTCTGGTATCGTGCGGGCTGCTGACCTATGTTTATTTCGATACCCGCAAGAATAACACGGTTAAGGCGCATTACCGGAGCGGCGAGGCGCTGGCGCGGGCCGGGGATATCGAGGGGGCGGCGGCGGAGTACGCCAAGGCCATCGAGCTGATTCCCGGCAAGTCCGTGCCGTACGGCAAGCGCGGCAACTTCTGGTTCGGGCAGGGGGAGTACGGCAAAGCGTTGCTCGATTACGACCGGGCGCTGATTCTGGACCGGAACAGTGCCATGCTGCATTTCAACCGGGCGCTGGTTCATGCCGCGCTCGAGAATTACCCGGCGGCGCTTGAGGACCTGACCCGGACGGTGGCGCTCGATCCGCTCTATTTCGAGGCGTTTTATTACCGGGCGGTGGTCAATATCGAGGTTCGGAATTTCAAAGGCGCGGAGGCCGACGCCGGGCACGTGCTGGCGTTTATGGCCGACAATGCCAGGGCGTATTACATCCGGGGCTATGCCCGTGAGGAACTGGGCGATCTGACCAGGGCCGAGGCCGATCTGGACAAGGCGATCGAGCTGGAGCCGGAATACGCGTATCCCTATTGCCAGCGCGGTTATTTGAAGTACTTGCAGGATAATCAACGCGAAGCCATGATCGACCTCGACACGGCGATCAAGTTGAAGCCGGATTTAAGCCGGGCGTATTTTTATCGCGGGCTGGTTTTCGAGAAACAGGGCGGCGTCAAGGCGGCGCTGAAGGAATATGACCATGCGATTCAGTTGAATCCGACCCATAATCTTGAGTTTTATTACCGGCGCGGCGACCTGAAATACAGCCAGGCGGATTTGATCGGGGCCATCATTGACTACGATAAAATCGTCAATCTGAAAAGCGACGAAGTGCGGGCCTATGTCGGGCGGGCGCTGGTCAAAAACGACCTCGGCGAATACGAAAACGCCCTGACCGATATCGGCCGGGCGCTTAAGCTCGACCCGGACAATGCCGGGGCACTTAAGGCGAGGTCCAAAATACAGGAGCACCTCGCCCGTTCCAGGAATTAATCCGTTTCCTTGAAGCTGACCTTGCCGCCATCAATGTTCCAGCTGGCCTGAATGTGTTTGCCATCCTCGGCGCGTTGGAAAATCAAGGTCCAGGTTTTGGCGTCTCCGGGAACGCGTTTGATGAATTTCGGGGAGCGCCCGAGCTGCGTAGTCAGTTCGCGGTAGGCGTTGTAAGCCGGTTTCGGAGCGAAATCCCAGCGGGTGATCCCGAAATTGTGCTCTTTTTCGGTGGGCAGCTGTCCGTCGCTGTGAAAATCGTAGATGAAAATCTTTTCCACACCGGCAGCCAGATAGCTCAGGTACACGCGCTGAATCAGGTTTGCCTGTTCCGCTTCGCTATAACCGCTGACAAACGGCAGGCAGCAGCCCAGCACCGCGCCTTTGCGGTCGCCGTATTGATACAGAGCCATGCCTTGTCCGATGATGTTGCCGTCGTTATCGGAAACATTGATGATCGGCGTGTAGGTGTCGCCCGCTTTCAGCTGGTCGCCGGTCAGGTAGCGGGTCACGTAGACATTGCTCAATTTTTTGATGCCGTGCTGTTCCATTTCCGGCAGTGTGGCGATGCGGGTGGCGAATTTGGGCACTTTGGCGGTCCACCAGGCGTTGTAACCCAGCCGGAACGCTTCATGCGCCGGTGCGCCGCTCTTTGAACTCCAATTACCGTCTTTGTTCTGATAATGAAGCAGGTACATGGGGATTTCGCCGAACGCCAGCAGCAGGCCGCCTTTTTCCACATATTTCCGCATCGGCTCGAGATAGGCTTCTTCCAGGTGAATATGCTCGGTGCCGAGAATGACCGGATAGCGGGCGGGATCGGCGGCGGCCAGTTCGTCCGGCTTAAGGTATTTGACTTCGATGCCAGGCAGGTAGTTGAGGCTTTCGGCCAGTTCCGGGTTGGAGCCGCGCAGCGGGTAGGGGACGCCGATCACCTTGAATTCCTGATTGGATGCATTGATCTTTTTCAGGGCGAATTCGATTGCTTTCAGCATCAGGTCCGGCTGCTGCTTCAGGAGATCGCTGCGGAAGCTCGAGCCGCCGGCTTCGGTCAGCCAGACGGGCTTGGAGTCATCGCCGTTTTCGCGCATGGTTTGGCGAAAGCTTTCCATGGTGCCGGCCATTTGCGGGCGGGCATCGGGACCATGGCCGTAGGGATGCACGGCGATCTGGTCGAAGTGACCCTTGGCCCCGGCTTTGTACATGTCGCGCAGATACGAGACGTTCCAGCCGCACAGGCCGCCGACCATCACTTTGTTGGCGGGATCGGCCTTCTTCAGTTCCTGATAAGCGATTTTCAGGAGTGGAACATACTGCGAGGCGTTCGGGTTGGGTTTCCAGAAGCCGCCATCCTGTTCGTTCCAGATTTCCCACACTTGCAGGCGGCCCTTGAAATGTTCAGCGGCGGCCTTGACGAACCCCCGCCAGGCTTCCGGGTGTTTGTACATTGGCGTGACGTCCTTCCGCGGTTTTTCGATTTCCCAATCGTAGGCGGAAAGAATCGGCAGCACCTGAATTCCGGCAGCCGCAAAGCGGTCGACTACATCGTCATAGACTTCAAAATTATATGTGCCTTTTTGAGCTGCGACTCTGGAGAATTGGAAGTCGAAGCGCACCGAAGTGATTCCGGCCTCCTGCATGAGCTTGATTACCTTGTCCAGGTTCTGGTATTCATAGCCCTTGGGGGCGTGCGAACAAATGCCCCACGGGGATTCCGCCATGACCGGTGCACCGGAGAGGAGGGTAATCAGCAGTAAACAGATTATTTTGCAATTCATGAAATTTTCCTTATTATTTTTACATGGGACGGATTGCCAGGTCGGCGGTGACTACCTTGCGGAATACCATCGGTCCCGTGCGCAAATCGTCGGAAGTAACGGACGAGGTGTGGCCATCCATAAAGGAAACGTTCGCCTTGCCGCTGTGCCCGATCCAGATGCCGGAGTCGGTGCCGCCGCTGGGGACGCCCACGCCGTTGCCCACGATTACGCTCCACATGTTGATGCCGCGCGGAACCGTGAAGTAGGCATTGGTTTTGGGGCCGACCTGCGCCGTATCGCCGTAAATGCTCAAGCCGCTCGGCACTTTGGCTTTGTTTATCATGTAAAATGAATTCGCTGAATTGATGTGATTGATGTAGGCGCCGACTTTGTCGACATTGTTGTTGTAACTGGCATCCCAGACCCCCTGGTACATGCCGTTGGTCTGCCAGCCGTCAAACGCTTTGCTTTGCGCCGCAGTATGAAAGGTACAGACAAATACCTGCTTGCTTTCCGGCGGAATATACGAGGTGAATTTCGGATTGAGCGTGAAGGACCAGTCCGATGCCGCCCCGTTCAAAGTCGCCCCCAGCAACGCTTCGGAGAAAGGGCGCCCGCCGGTCGCGACGACCATACGGCCATCGTAGTCATTGGAATATTGCAGCTGGGCGGATATGACCTGCTTCTGATTGGAGGTGCAATTGACCTCCTTCGCCTTCTGGCGCGTCTTGTTCAGGGCCGGCAGCAGCATGGCTGCAAGTATGGCTATAATCGCTATGACTACCAGCAACTCGATAAGTGTGAAATTTTTCTGTCTCATAAATTTTATCTCCATGGTTTATTGGGTTTTCTTGATTGATTCGCCTTCAAAAATTTCCATTTGGAACGTGTTGTATAATAATTGTTTTTTATGTTTGTGCTTCGGACAATATTGCTGAATGATATCTTTGAACATGTCATAACTTTTCGGCGTCATCACCGTGGTCAGCGCCGGTGTCATCAGCCTGGCGGCGGCGTCTTCACCAAAGGAAAATACGGAGACATCCTTGCCGATCCGGATATTTCGTTCGTGGCACACGCGGTAGAGTCCGATGGCGATTGGCGGGGTCAGGCAGAAAAACGCGTCGGGCAGGGGCCTGCTGTCCAGGACCTTGCAGCACAGACGATACGACGCGGTTTCCGGCCGTTCAAAGTCCTCTGCATCGCCGATATGGGCTTTTCCGGTGATGTTTTTTGTTTTCAGGAAATTCAGCCAGGCTTTTTTGCGGAGGGCCTTGTCGGGATTTTCCGTATTTTCGCAATCGATGAGATCAATGGAGCGGTGTCCGCTTTCGTATAGTCCCTGCATGATATTCGTCAGGGCCGACATATCGCTGTTGGCGATCGAGTGAATTTCCTGTGAGCTCAGGTCGTTGAACAATACAAATACCTTGTCTCCCATTTTCGAAATCCGCTCGAGCAGCCGCGTGTTCCGGCCCGCCGGCAGAACAATGAAGATCAGGTCGTAATCGCCGCTGAGTGCTTCATTGATGATCGGATCGGTGGCGGAGCCGTAAGCGACAAAACGGATCATGCCGCCGCAGTCCAGCGTGGCGTTGCGGAGGGTCCGGTGCCATTCGGTGAAATGCCACAACGGGGTGATCATGGCCACCAGCGGACGTGATGTGGAGTTATCGGAAATAATCGTTTTCCGCCCGGTTTCGTGCCGCCAGACCAGGCCGCTGTCCTTCAGGTAATTCATCGCCTGGCGCGCCGTCAGGTAGCTGACCCCCATGTCTTCGGCAATCTGGCGTATCGGTGGCAACTGCTTGCCGGAGTATTCGCCATTGGCGATCCGGGTTGCCAGGAGCTCAGATATTTGCTTATACTTGGTCATATCATCAAAACCTATAACTTATTTGATATATATTATATATGGTATATAATACAGGAAAACAACAAAAAGTCAATCCCCCGGAAGTAAAAAAAATCAAGAAATAATTCCCATACAAAAAAAGTGCGGGAGGCTTTTGATTGCCTCCCGCACCGGTTGGGATTGGTAATGGATGACGGTCTTAGACCAGCATCATTTCTTCCAGGACAAGGTCCAGTTTGCTCTTGAGACACTCCACCTTTTCCTGCCAGACAGCATCGGTCATTTCCACGTTGGCGCTGAAGTTGACCGAGTTTTCCAGGGTTTCGAGGCTGATCGACGACGGCATGTTGTTCATCGGGTGAGTGCTTTCGCTGGTGAAGTCCAGGCTCCGGTCCGATACCGACTGGACCTGGCTCACACCGCCTCTGCCGGACGACAGTGAAGAGGCCGCATCCTTCTTGGCATTGACGACCTGGGAGTCCGCAACGCCGTTCTTTTCACTGCCGCTTGAGAACACGTCGGACCGGGACAGCGCCGAGCGGTTGTCGCGGATCGTCATGTTTGCGTCGTGTTGTTCGAACATGACCTTCAGGCTGCCTTCTCTGAGGTTGTTTCTGGCTTTATCGCCGGCCTTGTGCATGGACTGGTGCGAAGTACCGTGGTGGTTGCCGCCGGTTTCCGTATCGAGGATCGCATCCGCATCGCGATTGATGCCGAGGATGGTGACCTGATGCATCAGGCTGAATTCGTCCTGTCCGTCAACGATATAGTTTCTGGACGACGCATCCTTGTAGATGTTGATGCGGGCTTCGCCGATAATGGTCAGTGTGCCGTTGTGCACTTCCACGATATAATTCCGGCCGTTGTTGCCGTCATTGAGCTGGTACTGGTCGATGGCGTATTTGCCTTCGCGTTCGCCCTTGTTGGTGCGGTTGTAATCGGACACGGTGTCGCCGTCGGCCAGGCCGGTAGGCGTGCCGGTGAACTTCGGGTCCGCCTGATTTTCCTGTTTGGATTTGTCGTCGATGACGATGATCAGGCGGGCAGGGGTGATCGACGCCGTCGGGTCGTTGATGATGACATCGTAGTTATCGAGGTCATCGCCATAGAGGCTGTCGCCATTGATCACGAGGGTTTTGTCGTTGCCGGCGTTGCGGTCGGTGAAGGTGGCCGTGCCTTTGTCATAATGCACGTCGTCGCCGTTGAACGGCTTGTGATCGGGATCGTAATTGAAGTTATAATCGCCGTCGGTGGTGCCGTCGTAGACTTTGTCCACGCCGTCGAGGTTGATGATCAGCTGGGCCTTGTCGATGATCACGATACCGTCCACGAATGTGATGTCGTAGTTATAGGCCACGTCTTCACCGTTGGCATTCCTGATCATCACATAGTCCAGCACGTTGTCATGGGTTCCGGCCTTGCGGAAGTAGTTGACGGTGGCTTCGGTGATATCATCACCGTCGGCCATGTTACCGGACCAGTCGGCCCAGCTGTAATCATGATACTCGCCGTTGTAGGTGATATGGTCACTTTCGGCGGTGACCGTGAGCTGGGCCTTGTGGATAACGACCGTACCGTCCACGAATGTGATATCGTAGTTATAGGCAATATCTTCGCCGTTGGAATTTCTGATCACAGCGTAATCCAGGATGGTGTCATAAGTATTGGCATCGCGGAAGCTGTAGGTGTTGGACCCAGTGATCTTATCGCCATCGGCCAGATCGCCTGTGTAGCTGCCCCAGCTGTAATCATGATGCTTGCCGTCGTAGGTGCGATCATCGCTCTGGGCCGTGATGGTGAGCTGAGCCTTGTGAATGACGACCGTACCGTCCACGAATGTGATGTCGTAGTTGTTGGCCATGTCTTCACCGTTGGCATTTTTGATCACAGCGTAATCCAGGATGGTGTCATAAGTGCCGGCATCGCGGAAGCTGTAGGAATTGGCTTCGGTGATGTCGTCGCCGTCGGCCAGGTTGCCGGTATAGCTGCCCCAGCTGTAATCATGGTATTTGCCGTCGTAGGTGCGATCATCGCTCTGGGCCGTGATGGTCAACTGTATTTTGTTGATCACAACGGTGCCGTTCACGAAGGAGATATTGTAGTTGCCGGACATGTCATTGCCGTCGGCGTCCTCGAGCACCACGTAATCCAGGATGTTGTCATAAGTATTGGCATCGCGGAAACTGTAGGAGTTGGTTTCGATGATATAGTCGCCGGTCTTCAGGCCGCTCTGGGCGCCCCAGGTGTAACCATGATACTTGCCGTCGTAGGTGCGATTATCGCTCTGGGCGGTGATTTCCAGATCGGCTTTCGTGATAATCATCGTACCTTCGATGATCCTGATATCGTAGTTGTCGTTCATTTTCACATTGGAAGCGTTTGTGATGACCACACTGTTCAGTTCATCCACATGGGTTCCCACGTTACGGTAAGCCGGGCTGTCCACCGAGGTGATGGTATCGGTGAAGGCGAAGCCGCGCCCGCCGACCGCGTTCGGATCCCAGGTGAATTCATGGTACTTGCCGTCATACTCGTAGGTGCCGCCTTCGGTTTGGATCTCAATGATGCGTACCAGCGTATTTACCGTTTCGGTGCCGCTGGCTTGGTTCCAGTTGTCGTCGCCGTCGTAGAAGGCGGTCATGACAATGCCATTGCCCTTCGCCTTGATCGCGGTGGCCTGGTCGCCGGAAACCGTCACATAATTCGTGTTGCCGGAGCTATAATGATAACCGCCGGTGCCGTAGCCGTCGCGGCCCGCCGTCAGCGTGCCGTTGTCACCGTAGACGATGTCCTGGATCGGATCCATTACCACCACCACGTTGCCCTTGAGATTTGACTCATAAGCACCCATGTCGACTCGGCCACCGTTCGCTTCGTTGAAAATGCGGACGGCCTTGACGAGGTCGGTTTCACCGGCCAATACATAGGAGTTATTGCCGCGGTTGATCGCATACGAATTCGAAGCCAGCTTGTAGTTGCCCGCAGTCGGATTTTCAAATTCGATATAATACTTGCCTACCTCATTTTTGCCGCTGTTGGCAGCCTGCAGGTTGATGTTGCCGCGTTCTTCATGTGCGCCGGTCCAGCCCTGGATGGCGCTGAAGAAGAAGTCGGCATTGGCGATGTTTGCGGACTGATTGTACGCATTGTTTGCTTTGTTGCCCCAGAGGATCGAGTTTGCTACCAGCACATTGCTGCCGGATGCCGCGTAGATACCGCCGCCGTTACCGGTACTTGCGGTGTTGTTCGCAATGGTCAAATTGACCAGGCTCGCCACCACTGCGGTATTATTCAAATAGATGCCGCCGCCGTTGACCGCTGCAGTGTTATCCGCAATCAGCGAGTTGCGCATGCTGACGCTTGTGCCGCCGGCCCAGACCGCGCCGCCGCTGCCGGTAGTCGCGGTATTGTGAATCATGGTTGTGAGTTCCATGTTCAGGTTCCCGCCCACATAGGCCGCGCCGCCGTTACCGGAGTGCGCGGTATTGTAGGCAAAGTAATCTTCAAAAATATCTGCCGCGCCGAGCGTGTAAATCGCGCCGCCAGAGTTGCCGTAATACGATTCATTGTAGGTGAAATTGCTGCTGCTGACCGTTAGTTTTCCTGTGCCGGTAGCATAAACCGCGCCGCCGCTTTGCTTTGCGGTATTATAGGCAAAGTTCGAGTCATTGATCGTAACCGTGTTGCTTCCATACACCGCGCCGCCACTGACGCCGGCTGTGTTCCCGCTGCCAGTTACTGTGGATGAACCGAAGAGCGCGCCGTTAACCGCTACAGTCGAGGCCCCGTAAACCGCGCCGCCGTTTCCGGTGGCGGTATTGCGGTAGAATTCACTGCGATGGCTGCCCACGGTATTGATGGTCAGCGCGCCTGCCGCGTAAATTGCGCCGCCGTTTTCGGAGGCGGTATTGCCGCTGCTGGAGGTAGAGGCGTCCCCGAAGATGGAGCCCGAAACCGTGCCTTGGGCCGCGAGGTAAATCGCACCGCCGTTTTCGGTGGCTTTGTTGCGATAGAACTCACTGCGCTTACCGGCGGTATTGCTGCTGACGGTCAGGGTGTTGAGCGCGAAGATCGCACCGCCGTTCGCCGCGCTGTTGCCGACAGTGGCGGCTGCGGTGGTAGCGGTAGCTGCCCCGAAAACCGAACCGTAAACAATCGCATCTTTGGCATAGATGGCACCGCCGTTTTCAGTGGCGGTATTGCGGTAGAATTGGGCACTGTCGACCGTGAGCGTATCGGCATGGATTGCGCCGCCGTTTTTAGCTGTATTGTCGCTGCTGCTGGTGCCCGTGGCTCCGAAGATCGCGCCGTTAACAGTCGCGTGCTTTGCATAGATTGCTCCGCCGTTTTCACCGGCGGTATTGTGATAGAATTCACTGTGCTTGGCACCGTCGTTACCGACGGTCAGCGTTCCGGCGGCATAGATCGCGCCGCCGTTGCCGGTGGTGGCCGTGTTGCCATTGCCGCTTACGGCTCCGAAAATGCCGCCATTGACGGTCAGTGCGCCGTCCTCGCCGCTCCAGATCGCGCCGCCGTTGACCGCTTTATTGTTCAGGAATTGTGTCCCGGTGATGATCGAGGTACCAGCCAGGGTGTCATCGAGATATCCAAGGTAAATTGCGCCGCCGTTATTCTCCGCAATGTTGTTGGTGAAGCTGCCGCCGGTGATGTCGGCGATACCGATGTTCAGGAACATCGCGCCGCCGTTTCTTCCAGCCCGGTTGCTGGTGAAAACCGAATTCACGGCCGTGACGTCTCCGTCGGTGTAAATTGCGCCGCCGTCTTGCTTTGAGGCAATGTTGCCGGTGAAAGTCACGTTGTCCAGGTCAATCCAGGTGGTCCTCAAACTGTCGATGGTCACGGCGAAAACAGCTCCGCCCCTGAGCTCGGCATAATTGTCTTTGAAAATGGTTCCGGCGCCGATGTTGATATGGTTTTCGCTTCCGGCGCAAGCATAAATCGCCCCGGCGATGCCTTCCGTACTCTGGTTGCCCTCAAAGAGAACGTTCTTGCCGATATCGAGCGTTATATTGTCGCCCGTAAGATATAATACGCCGCCGACGTCTTGAGCCCAGTTGCTGGTGAATTTGGTTCCATCGCCGATTGTCATGGCGATATCCTTCCCGACTTGCAGATAGAACACGCCGCCCTGTCCATAGGAACTCGGATCGCCGACGTTGTTGCCGGTGAATACCGTGCCGGTTCCTGCAATGTCGATGTTGACCGCACCCTCATCCGCGGAGATGACGATTGCGCCGCCGTGGGTCGTCGAATGATTGGTGTCGAACAACGATCCCGAAGCGATATTGATATCGACACTGGCATCGGGATTGACATTGTTCATGAGCAACACGTAGATCGCGCCTCCGCCGCCGAAATCGGCATTATTATCGGCGAAAGTCACAGCATTGGTGCCATCGCCGATATTAAGTGTGATTGTATCTTCGCCGTAGACATAGATGCCGCCGCCGCCAACCCCGCTGTTGTCGGAGATCATCGAGGTGCCGTTGATCGTGAGGTCAACCGTTTCGAGCGAACTGAGCATGATCCCGCCGCCGTTGTTGCCGGCGGTATTATTGCTGATCGTGACATTGTTCATGGTCAGCGAAATTGCATCGTCGGACTCCTGATAAATACCGCCGCCGTTATTGGTGGCTTCGTTACCGGAAACCGTCACGGTTTCCATGGTCGAAATGAGCGCCGGACCGGTCAGGTAAATACCGCCGCCGTCGACGCCCGCGGTATTGTCGGAAATCGTGCTGCCGGTCATGCTGAGCGTGCCGCCGGCCATATAGATGC
Organism: Victivallis vadensis; assembly: GCA_040394635.1. Lineage (GTDB taxonomy): Bacteria > Verrucomicrobiota > Lentisphaeria > Victivallales > Victivallaceae > UBA5239. Next base: position 33,764 of record JBEBRW010000046.1, read on the forward strand.
CGCCGCCGTTTTTGATGGCTTCGTTGTCGGAGATCGTAGCACCAGTCATACTGAGCGTACCGCTGATCATGTAAATGCCGCCGCCGTTTTCCGCTTTGTTTTCGTTGATGGTCGCGCCGGTGAGAGTGACATTCGCGGAGGAATAAATCCCGCCGCCGAGGCCGTTCTCGCCGGAAGCATTCGCACGGGCCGTATTTCCGGTGACGCTCACGTCTGCGCCGATGGTCAGAGCCACAGCACTCCAGATGCCGCCGCCGTTACCGCCGGTACTGCTGGCGGAGGTTATTGTATCCGAACCCGCATAGTTGTTGGAGATCGAACCGCTGTTCAGCTCCAGAGCGCCGGTTTTGGCATAGATGCCGCCGCCGTCCGCAGTGGCGATGTTATTCGAAATCGTGCCGCCGTCCATCGTCAGGGAGGCGTTGTCGGCGAGTACGATCCCACCGCCGTTAGTGGCCTTGTTGCCGTTGAGCACATCTTTCAGCGTAATCGCGGCCGAGGACCCCGACGCATAAATGCCGCCGCCGTTGCCGGTGGCGGTGTTGCCGGTGATGCTGAGACTGCTGGTGACGATCAGCTCCGCAGCCGTCCAGATTCCCGCGCCGTTGCCGCCCGAAGTATTGTTCGTGACGGAACCGGTGCCGGTGATCGTGCTGGTGGTGCTTTCCGCATAGATGCCGCCGCCGTCCGCAGTGGCATTATTGCCGGAAACCGTACCGCTGCTCAATACCAGCTTGGCGGCGCTGGCGAGTGCGATGCCGCCGCCGTTACCGGCCTCATTGCCGGTGAGAGTTGTTGATTGCAGCGTGACCGTGGCCGAGGACCCCGACGCGTAAATGCCGCCGCCGTTGCCGGTGGCCGTGTTGGCGGTGATGTTGAGGCTGTTGGTGACGGTCAGTGCCGCCGCCGTCCAGATCCCCGCGCCGTCGTCGCCCGAAGTGTTATTCGTAACGGAACCGGTGCTGCCGTTGGTGATCGAACTGGCGCTGGTTTCCATATAAAGGCCGCCGCCGTCCGCGGTGGCATTATTGTAACTGAGCGTCGCGCTGGTCAAGGTCAATTTAGCTCCGCTCGCCAGGTAAACGCCGCCGCCCTTGGCCGCGGAGTTTCCGGTCGTCGCGCTTCCGCCGATAGTGCCTTGAATTGTGAGGGTAGTACTGGTGCCGGAGGCATAAACGCCGCCGCCGTTGCCGGTGGTCGTGTTATTGGTGATAGCGATGGTGCTGGGCAACGTGAGATTAGCCAAGGTACAAACTCCGGCGCCGTTGACTGCGCCGTTGTGATCGATCGAACCGGTACCGGTGATGCTGCTATTGGCTGCGGCGATATAGACTCCGCCGCCGCCAGCGGTCGCGGTATTATAAGCGATAGCCGCGTTGTTGTTCAGTGCCAACTTGGCTGCAGCAGCAAGGTAAATCCCCCCGCCGTTGAGGGCGGTATTGGCGTTGCCGGACCCACCGATGGTGATACCGCTGATGGTGAGGGTATTCCCGCTGGCGGTAGCGTAAACAGCGCCGCCACTGGTGGCCGTATTGTTGGTGATGACGAGATTCGCGCCAAGCGTAATGGAAGCCGCTGTGTAAAGTCCGCCGCCGTTGGTTGCATTGTTGTGGTCGATGATACCGCCACCGGTGGAGGTGATGGTGCTGTTAGCGGCAGCAACGTAGACGCCGCCGCCGCTAGTAGAGGCGGTGTTGTAGCTGATCACACTATTGTTGTTTATTACCAGTTTTGCCGCACTGTCGAGATAAATTCCGGCACCATTCACGGCTGAATTGGCAAAACCAGTCTTGCCGATCATGGTATAAGTAACAACGCTATTGCTGTCTGTATATTTATCCAACGTTATAGTTACACCAGAACCGGAGGCAAAAATAGCGCCGCCGTTACCTTTTGCACTATTCAAGGTGAATTCGCAACCGTTCAGTGCAATGCTTTTATTTGTCCAGATGGCACCGCCGTGGCTGGAAGTGTTTCCTGTGGTTGTATTGTTAGTAAATTTGATGCCTTCAAGTCCGGAAAGGGTTGACACAGAGTAAATAGCACCACCGTTGGAGGCAGCGGTATTATTGGTGAAACTGGTCAACTTGATACCGGCGACATCATCGGCCGGATCATCATCAAATGTCACGGTACCGTTGGCGTAATTATGAATAGCTCCACCACTGGCAGTGGCTTTGTTTCCGGTAAAAGTGCTGTTACTTATGGTGATGTTGCTGACCCCTTTCCCGCCATAACTGGAGATTGCGCCTCCATTGGCAGCCGTATTGGTCGTAAATGTACAGTTCTCCACCGTAATGTCTGCATTGGGACCTGCAGGATTGTCCCAGGCCCCTCCGCTAATGGCACCGCCATGACTTTTGGCGGTATTAGAGGTGAATGTACAATTTGTAAATGTGACTTTTGAAGTGTGTACCAGGACCGCGCCGCCATAGCCAGTGCTGGTATTGGAACCTGAAATATTGCCGATGAATGTGGTATTATTAATCTCGCTTGCATATATATTTCGATCTGTCTCTCCTGCTTGACCTGTGTTACGGATGGCAATATAAATAGCGGCACCGCCGGCCATGGGGGCGAGCCCAACACCACCCCAAATATAGTTAGTGTCAAAGGTGGTGTTGCCAGTTATTTTCACCGAACCGGCAGACCAGATTGCGCCACCGTAATTGTCGGCCTTATTATTTTTGAATATAGTATTGCTTCCAGTGATCTCTATAATGCTACTAGCACTAGCATAAATGGCCCCAGCGTTGGCACCGGAGTGAGGAGTTTTAAAAGTTCCAGAACCTATAGGATCTACTGATATATTTCTCTGAAAGACAGTATCATCTCCGGTGATATACAGCTTGCCATTAAGGAAAATGGCGCCGCCACAGGTTTTCCCGTCAGTTGTCCGTTCTGCATAATTATCGTTGAATTGAGTACCGTCTCCGCTGATGGTAAAGACACCACTACCGTTGGTACAGTAAATAGCACCGCCGTACCCAGCATAGATAGCTGTATTTTTAGAAAATATAGTATTGTTACCGGAAATCGTCAATATAGCTCCGCCTTGTTGAATTGCACCGGCAGCCCCAGCTGCATTCTCGGTGAACTTAGTACCATTGCCGAGAATCTCAATTGAGCCTGTTGAGTAAATCGCGCCACCGCTTCCAGTGCCGGTTAAAGTATTTTTGGAGAAAGTAACATTGTCATTTACTCCTGTAGTTCCGATTATTAGTTTTGAAGTTGAATAGATCGCTCCACCGTTAGCGGCATAATTACCGGAAATGTTACTGCCATTCTTAATCGTCAGCGCACCGGTACCTGTGATAGAAACAGCACCGCCGTAAGCGGTAGCCCGCGATTCAGAAATAGCGACATTATCCAATGTCAGCGAAGCTGTTCCGGAGACATCAATTGCACCGCCGTTACCGGTGAAGCTCCCGCCCTTGAGGGTCATATTCTCGAACGTAATATTGCTGCTGCCGTTAATGACGAAGAGCCGATGGGTGTTGGCAGTTCCCAAGCCATCAACCTGGTTTTGATAGGTTGTTGCGACTTTGATAGTGATATTATTGGTGGTTGCGTTATTATAGCCATTGATGGTAAAAGTCTTATTGGTAATTGTAATTGCACTGTTATTGTAACTAAGGATAATTTCGTCGCTACCGACAATTCTAAAGGCGATGTCATCACCGGTGGCCGCCGCGCTGGCAATTACTACGCGCAGGGAACCAGCGGTGGTATTGTCGTCAAGATTGTTGGTGACTTCCAGAGTAGTCAGGCGATAGCTGTAGTTGTTGATGGTGAAGCCGGCAGCCTGAATGGTGCCGACTTGATATTCGAGATCCCAGTTGCCACCGAGACCGGTCGTATCTGTGCTTGCGGCCACATCGGCTCCGGTGATCGCTGCGAGTTCGTTCACTAACAGTTTGCCGGCATCGTTTGCGGCCAGGTTGCAGCCGTAGAGCATGAGGTCACCGTCGGCGGTCAGGTGACTGCCCATGGCGGTGAAAGCATCGCTGTTTGCGGCCACATAGCTGGAATCGATGATTCTACCGCTCAACGTGAAGAAACCGGCGTTGCCGTGCGAGAAAATACGGATGGCATCATAGGTGGCTCCGCTTTTGGCGAGGTAGGCGTTGATCTGGGCAAGCGGATCGCTGCTGGCTTCCAGATACAGGAAATCGGTGCCGTCGGCGAATTGAGCGGCGATTTGGTCGGCGTCTTTGACCGAGGAGTTGATGATCACCAGTTCATGGTGTTCGCCGTTTACGGTGTAGGAGGTCAGGTTCAGGCCGCTGCCGTCAATTGACAAAACCGTGGCTTCAATGTTGCCGGTCTGGAAATCCAGGGCATAGCTGCCGCTCAGGTGATCCAAGCCGCTATTGGCGGTTACGTCCGCGCCGGAGGCGTCGGCAATCATGCCGGCGAGCTCACGGCCGGCTTCGTTGGCGGCGAGGTTGTCGCTGTAGAGCAGGATATCACCGTCATCGGTTATATGGCTGCCGATATCGGCCCAGTCGGCGGCGTTGAAATTCGAGCTGTCGATCACTTCGCCGTTTACCACCAGGTAACCGCTGTTTCCGCGTGCGACGAGGTGAATGGCTTTATAGGTTTCGCCGTTCGCGTCGAGGTAGTTTTTGATCTGCGCCATGGCGTCGCCATCTTCCAGTACCAATACTTCCTGATTGGCACCGAGGCTGGCGATCAGGGCATCGGTATTTTCCACATCGGCGGAGATGATGACCAGTTCACGCTCAATGCCGACCGAGAGATTGGCGTCGGAATTCGTCAGGATCAGCGGGATATCTTTCGGTGCGAAGGCGTCGTGGATGGTGTCGTTTACGGCATCTGCGCCGAAGTCGTTGACCAGGCCGTTTATGGCGTCCGCGTAGGCGTCGGCGCCCGCGTCGGAAAAGCCGATTTCGCCCTCGATCAGGGCCTGGATTTCAGCGTCGATATCGCCCACTTTGTCGGGCTGCGGCATGACGCCGGGTTCGACGACGGCATCGGCCAGGTTTTCAGGCGGAGCATTCTTCAAGGCGTTCTTTTCGTCCTGAGCTTGCTGGTCAGTATGGTTCATGTCGGCATTGGGGTCGTTCTGTTGTGCTTCCACGATCTCGGCTGCGGCAGCAGCTTCAAACAATACGCGGTCTTCCAGGCGGATGATTTCAAGTTCTTTCATACTCATTTTTCTTAAGATCCTTGTGAGTTATATAAATTCTTTGTTAAATTAAAAATGTGGAGATTATTTGTTTTAAGGGTTGGCGCGAGGCTGCTGATCCTTGATGTTTTTGCACAGGGAGTGCTTTGGCCGTCTGCGGGCCAGAGGGTTGAACGCAGAAAATGACTGTCGTTAATATACTTTAACATAAAAAAGTTCATTTTTATAGTTTGATAACCATACTAAATTTAGATCTAATAGTATATAATATAGCGAGGGCTATGCAAAATACAAATGAAATTTAAAAAAAAATACTATACAAGATTGGTAAAGTAAATTTGTGGATACTTTCCAGTATTATGTTAGCCTGGTTGCTGAAGTGCTGGCGTCAGGGGAAATGGTCAAGAGTATGCTATTGAAAAAAATATTTTTGTATCGATCATAAAATCCGGAAAATTTTTTATGTACCCGTGAATCACGGCAGGAGAATAGAGGGCCGTTATCGTGTTTTCGGGCCAGGGATATTTCGGGGAAAAAAAATGGAGCGGGTGAACGGAATCGAACCGTCGTAGCCAGCTTGGGAAGCTGGAGCATAACCATTTTGCTACACCCGCTTGAGTTTTGGAACTATTAATATATTGCGCCGTTTTATTTTTTCAAGAGGTATCGGAAAAATCTTGATTAAATTCGCCTCTTCGGGCTTTAAAATTCTCCATATGGCTCTATATTACCAGATAACTATATGATTTTGGAATAATCAGGAGAAAATACGCAAATGGCAGGAACGCGCAAGAAAGCCGATAAAGGAATCAAGGCGTTGATCGATTTTCATTGTCTGGATGATCAGTGCGAGGGTGTGGTTAAATTCAACCTGGCGGAGATCACCGGGCGTGATTTTCAGGCTATTTGCCCCAAGTGCCACCGCACCTATATGCTGGATGCCGAGCTGAAGGACAAACTGCGCCGCATGCTGATTCTGGTCGAGGCCATCGGCAATGCCGAAGACATCCTCGGTTCCAGCAACGTTTCGGTCAATGTGGCCGGCGGCAGCGTCAAGATCCCCTATGCCTTGCTCCTGACCCGCCTCAATACACTCATTACGCTGGACCTGGGCGGCCGTCAGGTGGACTTCCACCTCTGGATCAAGCCCGCGTCTGCCGATACATTCAATTAATACACAGGAGCTTGTGATAATATGATGACGACTCAGGAAATTACCCGGATGATGCTTGATACCAAGGCGCTGCTGAACGGACACTTTCAATTGCGCAGCGGTCTGCACAGCAATCAGTTTTTTCAGGCGGCTTTGCTGCTTCAATATCCCGACCGTGCCGAAAAGGCCTGCCGGGCTCTGGCGGCATTTTTCACCGGCCAGAAAATCGACTGCGTGATCTCCCCCGCGGTGGGCGGTCTGATTGTCGGCCAGGAGCTGGCCCGTGCGCTCGGCGTGCGTGCGATTTTCGCCGACAAGGAAGAGGGACAGCTGATCCTGAAACGCGGCTTCAGCATCAAGCCCGGCGAGAAGGTACTGGTGGCCGAGGATGTGATCACCCGCGGCGGCCGTGTCCAGCAGACTATTGACCTGGTGCGCGAGCATGGCGGCGATGTGGTTGGCGTGGCGGTGATTGTGGACCGCAGCGGCGGCCAGGCGTCCTTCGACGTGCCGCATTACAGTTTGCTCAAACTTGAACTCGATACTTACGAACCCGCCGAGTGTCCGCTTTGCAAAAAGGGGATGCAGCTGGATCGTCCCGGTTCCAAATAACCTCCAAGGACAACCTATTTCATGTTTACAATTATCCTCGAAAAAATCTTTGGTAAGAAATCCCAGCGCGACGCAGTCAAAATGCTGCCTCTGGTCCGCAAGGTCAAAGCGCTCGAGGAAAGTTACCAGAGTCTGACCAACGAACAGCTTCAGGCCAAGACCGAAGAATTCAAGCAGCGCCTGGCCAAGGGCGAAACCCTCGATGACATCATGTGCGAAGCCTTCGCCGTGGTCAAAAACGCCTGCCGCCGCCTGGTCGGTTCCTCGATTTCGGTTTGCGATCAGGACATGGTCTGGGATATGGTTCCGTTCGATGTACAGATCATGGGCGCGATCGCCCTGCATCGCGGCAACATCGCCGAAATGGCCACCGGGGAAGGTAAAACCCTCGTCGCCACCATGCCGCTCTACCTCAATGCCCTGTCCGGCCGCAATTGCCAGCTGGTCACGGTGAACGATTATCTGGCCCGCCGCGACTCGGAGTGGATGGGCGCCGTTTTCAAATTCCTCGGCCTGACCGTGGGCTGTCTGCAGAACATGCAGCCCCCGAGCGAGCGCCGCGAGATGTACAAATGCGACATCACCTACGGGACCAACAGCGAGTTCGGTTTCGACTATCTGCGCGACATGGGCATGGCGATGGACGCCGGCCAGATGGTGCAGCGCGACCACTTCTATGCGATCGTTGACGAAATCGACAGCATCCTGGTCGACGAGGCCCGTACCCCGCTGATCATCGCCGGGCCGGCCCCCAATTCCTCGCACCAGTTCGATGAATTGACCCCCAAGGTTTCCGATCTGTATTTCAAACAGAACAATTTTTGTTCGCGCCTCGTTCGCGAAGCCCGCGAAATCCTCGCCAAGGAATCGCCGACTGCGGACGAATATGAAGACGCCATCACCAAGCTGCTGCAGGTGCGGTTCGGCATGCCGACCCACAAACAGCTGCTGCACGTGCTCGAAGACGGCTCGGTCCTGAAGGACCTCGAGCGGATGGAGTCCAAGGTGCGCAGCGACAATAACCGCGGCCTGCTCCAGGAAGTCCAGTCCGATCTGTTTTTCAGCATCGATGAAAAGGGCCACGAGGCGGATTTGACCGAAAAGGGTCGCAATACCATGTCGCCCGACGATCCCCAGGCATTCATCATGCCGGACCTGCTGGACGACATTCACAACATCGAAGAAGACCCCAATCTCACCGAAGATGAGAAAGCCAAGCGCAAAGAAGAATACCAGCAGGAATTCGCCAAGAAGAGCGAGCGCCTCCATGATTTGTCGCAACTGCTGCGCGCCTTCTGTCTTTTTGAGCGCGATGTGCATTATGTGATTCAGCAGGGCAAGGTCATGATCGTGGACGAACACACCGGCCGTATCATGCCCGGACGCCGCTTCAGCGACGGTCTCCACCAGGCGCTGGAAGCCAAGGAAAACGTGACCATCGAAGAAGAAACCCAGACACTGGCTTCGATTACCATCCAGAACTATTTCCGCATGTACGAAAAGCTGGCCGGGATGACCGGTACCGCCGAAACCGAGGCCAACGAATTCCATCAGATTTACAAGCTCGACGTGATCGTGATTCCGACCAACCGCCCCTGCGTCCGCCAGGACGAGGACGACTCGGTATTCAAGAGCCGCCGCGAGAAATACAACGCCATCGTCGATGAGGTCGAAGCGATTCACAAGACCGGTCAGCCCATCCTGCTCGGTACCACCTCGGTCGACGATTCCGAAATCCTCAGCCGAATGCTCAAGCGCAAGAACATCCCGCACAGCGTGCTGAACGCCAAACAGCATCAGCGCGAAGCGGAAATCATTGCCGAAGCCGGCCGTCCGGGCGCCGTCACCGTAGCCACCAACATGGCCGGCCGTGGTACCGACATCAAGCTGGGCGAGGGCGTGCGTGAACTCGGCGGCCTCCATGTGATCGGCAGTTCGCGCCACGATGCGCGCCGTATCGACCGTCAGCTGCGCGGACGCTGTTCGCGCCAGGGCGACCCCGGCTCCTCCAAGTTCTATATCTCGCTGGAAGACAACCTGATGCGCCTGTTCGGTTCGGACCGCATCATCAAAATTTTCGACCGTTTCGGACTGGAAGAGGGCGAAAAGCTCCAGCATCCGTGGCTGAACCGTTCCATTGAAACCGCGCAACGCCGGGTGGAGCAGCACCACTTCTCGATCCGTAAGCGCACACTCGAATACGACGACGTCATGAACAAACAGCGCGAAGTGGTTTACGGCCTCCGCAAGGAAGCGCTGCTCTCGGAAACCCCGCACGACGTGTTGTTCGGCGTACTCGAAGAGATCGTCCTCAAATACGTGAGCGACGCCGCGTTGCAGGGAACCAATTCCACTACCAAGGAAAAGGACGCCGTTTACGGCTGGGAATACCTGATGAGCTGGCTGCATGTGACCTTCCCGAGCGTCAGCCTGAGCCCGAAATCCCTCGGATTCTCTGTTGATGACAACCCGAAGGACTTCGACGCGCTGGGCCTGAAGATCGTCAAGGTGATCGAAGAAGCGTTCGACGCCAAGCATTCGCATCTCGGCGAAGAGGAAAAGAAATGGCTCGAGCGCCGGATCGTCCTCGAAGGCATCGATAAGCTCTGGCAGGAGCATCTTTACGAAATGGATCACCTGCGCTCCAGCATGGGCCTGCGCGCCTACGCACAGAAGGACCCGCTGGTTGAATACAAAAACGAAGCGTTCAAGATTTTCGAGAACCTGATGACGCAGATTTACCGCGAGACGGCCAAGAACCTGATGCGCGCCTCCCTGACCACGGTCGAGGAGTGGGAACGCATCCTGCGTTCGATGCCACAGGAGCTGATTCACCAGCAGTTCGAGCAGTTCGGGGATAGCAATGTCCAGGAAGCCGCCGCGCTGCCGGAAGGCGAAGAGGCGGTCGAGGAAAGCGTCAACGTGACGTTCCACCGGACCCAGCCGCGAGTCGGCCGCAACGATCCGTGTCCCTGCGGCAGCGGCAAGAAATACAAAAAGTGCTGCGGTGCTTGATCGTTGAAGGAGGCCAGCCATGAAATGTGCAAAATGCGGCAATGAAATCAGTCCCGATGCGGTAAATTGTCCCTACTGCACCGGCGAGGCTGAATCTTCGAGCAACGAGCGGCAACCCGCGACTGCATCCGCCGGCCCAAGCGGCGGCAGTGGCAACATGATGATGCGTTGTCCCCGCTGCGGTTCGCACAAAATGCGCTACTTCGGCGGTGATTACAGCCTCGGTTTGGGATGCCTCGGCGCCTTGCTGTTCGGCTGGATCGGCCTGTTGCTGGGCCTGCTGGGAATAAGCAATCAGGAAGTGGTGTGCGGCGACTGTGGTTACCGCGCCCCGCTGAACCGCACCCAGGCCTCATGCTCCGGCTGTGGCTGCCTGATCATCCTCGCAATTATCATTCTGATTATAATCCGCATTTTCCAGTAATCAAAATAGTATTGAAAGATCACCCGCCACAAGCGGGTGATCTCTTTTCGTGCTTTTTCGTGAATTTGTATGTTAATTACTGTGATGTTTGCAACTTTCCTTTTGCGAGAATGGGCTTA
>JBEBRW010000047.1:0-42819 GCA_040394635.1 Victivallis vadensis
ATCCCTTCGTACTCAAAAGGAACTCTGAGTTATGGCGCAAACCGGAGAAGAGGCGCAAAAAACAGCCCCGGCACTGAGTTGTACGGGGGCTGCGGCTTTGGAAAGTGGGCGAATTATTTTTCGCGGAGTTCGACGTTGCGGAAGGTGGCCTTGCCGGTTTTGTTGCGGAACAACACGTAGGCGCGGATCGATTTGATCGGCTTTTCCGGGGTAAAGGTTCTTTCCGATTTTTCCCAGTCATGCGTGCCGGTTTTAAAGGTGGTCACGACTCCGTATTTGAAGGTGTCGTCATTGTAGACGATATCCAGATAAACCGAATAGTCGGCACTGGGGGTTCCGGACGCGTTTTCGACTTTGCTTTCGGCGCTGAACACAATCGGTTTGGCTTCGGTCTGGTTCAGATTGATCGTCGCCCGGCAGCCGTTCAGCACTTTTTCTTCTGTATTTTCCATGGTGACCATGGCATTTTCAAAAACCGGCGTGCTCTTCGCCACGTATTTCAGCCAGACGGTGGCACGGACCAGATTACCCTCTTCATCTTTACCGATTACGCCTTTGCCGGTATCCGTCTGGGCCCAGGCAACTCCGGTGACAAGGAAAGAGAGAACCGCAAACAACATGAACTTTTTCATTGAATACCCTCCTGGTTTCAATTTTGAGTTGAAGCAAAACCCGGCAATACCCATTGCCGCGAATTTTGCCATCGTATAAAATTATACTGGTGATTCGCTTTTTTCAAACGCTTATAACAGAATTGCAAACATTTTGGCGTACCCGATTGGTACGGCGCCATGCCCCCCAGCGGCAATAAGCCAGGCCGATCAGCGCCGGCGGCAGTGTGGAAAGCGCCATGCCCCAGCAGACCCCGGCGTACCCGTATCCAAGCGTTATGCTGAAAAGCCAGCAGAGCAGCAGCCGCAGCAGAACAGCCTCCAGCAATGCGTTGAAAAGCGCCAGCCCCGGGGCTCCGGTGCCGGTGGCGAAAGCGTCGCAGGTATACATTACCGCATAGGCCAGGCCGCTGAAAGAGCAGAAGATCCGCAGGTAAATTACCCCGGCCCGGACCACCTCCGGATCGGGATTGAAACAGCTGATGACGTCCCCGGCGAAAAGCTGGATCAGAATCACCGCGAGGCCGGTCGACAGCAGGCTGAACAGGATTCCGGAGCGTATGGTTTCGGACGTGCGGATGATTTTTCCCGCGCCCAGGTTCTGCGCCGCCATCGCGGTAACCGCCTGACCCACCGCCCAGCAGGGCATTCCGGCCAGCGTACTGACCTTGAGGCCGATTCCGGCAGCGGCGGCAGCGACCACTCCATAACGGTTGAACATTCCCGTCACCAGCAGAAAGGCCAGATTGACCACAACCATTTGCAGCGAGGTCGGGATGCCGGTTCTCAGGATACTCATCATCACGTCCGGTTTTATGACAAAACTCCGCCAGTTGAATCCCTGGAAAAATCCCCGGCATTTCAGGTAACCGAGCGCGACCAGCAGCGCAATTCCCTGCGCCGCCACGGTCGCCCAGGCCGCTCCGGCCACGCCCATCCGCCCCGGTCCGACCAGCAGCAGATCGAGGATGATGTTGATCACCGCCGCGACCGCGACAAACATCAACGGCTGCCGGGAATTTCCCAGTCCCCTCAGCAGTGCGCAAACCGCATTGTAGCCGAAGACGAAAACGGTTCCGGTGCTTATGATATACATGTATGAGCACGCCTCCGGCAGCGCTTCAGGTGGAAGCTTCAGCCACAGAAAAACCTGTTTGCTCACCAGCAGGCAGATTACGGTCACCGGCAGGGCAGCCAGCGCCATCATCGTAAAAAGCGTACCGATGGCCTCCCGTTCTTCCCGGCGGTTACCCGCGCCGCGGGACCGCGCGACCAGAACCGTGCCGCCGATGGTTATGCCCATGCCGATGCTGTTGATGATAAAACAGAGTATGGAGGCGTTGCTGACTGCCGCCAGTCCCGAGCTGCCGACGAAGCGGCCGACCACGATCATATCGATAATGTTGTAAAATGCCTGGAGCAAATTGGCGAAAAATAACGGAACGGTGAACTTGAAAAGCTGTTTCGACACGTTCCCGGAAGTAAGATCCTGTTCTAATTCTTTCATGATTTCGATCCTTTTCAAAAAACTACAAAAAAGCCGCGGACAAAACATTATCCACGGCTTCTCGGTAGACGGCAAAACACTGCATGAAGAGGATTTCCGCCGCCATGCAGTTGCCGATGAAAAAGAATCAGTTTATTTGCGCCCCGGACAATGTCTCATCGTATCCATTGCCAGAGCCTGCTCCAATGCAGAATTTTCCTAGTGTCAAATCAAACATAATCTTCAGGGACCTTCATGTTTTTACTATACCGTTGAAATGCGAATCTGCAATCTCATGTCCGAAAATAGCGAGCATTTTGGAGGTAATGGCTATATATTGACAAATAATGAATTGAAGGATATGAAAAATGGCAAATGTGATTGTCTTGTTTGAGGTTACGATAAAAGAGGGCCATATGCAAAGTTACCTGGATATGGCCGCCTCGCTGAAAGAAGAATTGGCCCGGGCGGAAGGCTTCATCGGCGCGGAGCGGTTTTCCAGCCTTGTCGGGAAGAACAAAATACTCAGTAAATCCGAATGGAAGGATGAGGAAAGCATTACAAAATGGCGGAACACCGTCAATCACCGCCTGTGCCAGAAGCAGGGGCGGATGAATGATTTCGCCGATTTCAAAGTAACCGTGGTCACGCCGGTACGCTGTTATACCATGAATTCACGGGATGAGGCGATGAAGTGATCAGAACAGCTTCAAACAATATGGCGGAGATAACGTGTTTGAGCTAGTGGTACTGTCTCCTGTTCGTAAGGACTCTTCCTAATCAGGCATTATGTCAATTTTTTACGTTTCTTCGGTGCCGATATCGTTTTGGCATTTTGAGTTGAAATAACCGAGCGTCCCAACTCTTTTTCCAACTGCTTACGGGCGACTCCGGCAACATTTCCACCACGACGGGCGACTTCTGCATGTTCAGGAAACGTTTCGGGCTCGGTTTCTTCTGAAATATCCTTGGTCGAGACTTCGGCAAGCATGTTCAGGACCAGCTCCCGGTTCGTCATGTTATCACGCAGATTCTCTTTTTTGAGACCTTTGAACTGCTTATATTCTTTGGCGCTCTTTCCTGCCCATGCTTTGTAGATGATATCGGTCAGAATCGCAAAGTGAGGACCTTCTTCGAGGCCGTGGCGCTTCCACTCATCAGTCAACTCCTTGCGGATTTCGATGGATTTCAGCCGTTGATTTATCCAATTGTCCGAGTACCCGAGCCGTTTATAATCGAGCATGGCCTGTTGAATGGATAATTCGGGATCTTGCATCTGGTCAAGGCGTTCTGCGGCAACCTTGGCAATCCACAGCTTAAATGGCTCCGCCTTGGGGGACGGTATAGACTGGATCAAGCGAAAAATGCCCTCGGCGGTGGCAACATCCGTTTTATATGATTTTCCATCGGAGGCTGGCAGTTTCAGTTGGTTACAATTTGTAACCGACTCGTTGCCTTCCTTCTTCAAGCGGTTCTTCAGGACTTTCCAGTAATTTCTCGCATCGGCGCTGTCTGTCAATACGGCAACCACATCGACTACTGAAAAATACCACTCTTCGGCAGTTTCATCCCAAACTGAACGAACTTGCCGTTCTTCGAATATTTTTATCGTATTTTTCGGTGCCATTATATTTTATCCGTCTGTTCATTATATATGGGAACTATAGCCCGGCATTGATATTTTTTCAACGTCTGGTACATGATTTACTTGCCTTTGTAGTTGATGATGGTAAATCTGAATACTGCAACATGCTATACTTCAAGGAGGCGCATATCATGGTCAAGTCACAGATTCGTCCTTATACATTTATTACCAAGGCTCTGAAGCCATGGAGCGATGCCGGAATCATCACCGTGCCAGAGGCACGCTTCATCCTCTCGTCTCCTTCCATTGCAATACTTCATTTATTGCCAGTTCGGCCTGAGCGCTCAGGTCGAACGTCCCGAGGTTTCTGGCAGACATAAACCCGGGATATTCGATTTCTACATCGTAAAAATCGGATGACTTGACTGTCCGCTTCAATTTCCGCAAACTGGGTGTGGCCGTGCCCGGCACCCTGATATTGGTCGCTTTATAGCAATATCCCCAGATCATCACTATTCTTGCATAGCCAAGATCTTTGTCGAGGATCGTGATTACCTTCATTCCCAATAGGATTAAGCCTCCCCAGAAAGACAATAGTGCCAGCGCCAGAAAGAAATAAGCTCCCCAAATACCACGTTCCACCATAAAGAATATATTCAAGGAAAAAACGGCAACAAACAGTAGTGCTATCCCGGCATTTATATAGCTGCCACGTACTTTCAGTGTGATTCTACGGTCGGTTACACAGAACGCTGTCTGTCCGATTTTAAACTTCCGTAAAGCATTATTTTGCAATGATTTTTTATCCATAACCGATGTTGTGTCCTGTACTGTCAAGAAAACTGCCGTGGTGGGGCTGCTCCACGTGGCTTGAACTCCAAGAAGACATTCACCTGAACATTCATGGCAATAACATAACCATACCGGCAGGCTTTCAGTGTGATGGTGCAAGCATTCCGCGCTTCTTCTGGCGCGTGATCGGCACGCCGATGGACTGCCATTATTTGATTGAAGCTATAATTCATGATTATCTGTATGCCACACAGCCGGTAAGCCGGAAGTTTGCCGACTGGCTATTTTTCTCCATGCTGGACAAGCCAGCGCTGAAGATACGCCGGTACTTGATATATGGCGCAGTGCGGCTATTTGGTTGGCTGGCATGGCGGCAACACCAGCGAAAGCAGAAATAGAACCCTTCCCAAATCCGGTGAAAGCCGGATTTTTTTATGCCCTGAAAAGCAGCAGCCATATCCATTCAGGCAATCGGGCGGCTTCTGTAGGTGGGGTGAAAAGCGCCAAAATTTGCTACACTTTTGCTACACCTGATTTGAAATATTAGTATGTTTAGATACTTATTTATTAGTATCTTTTGAGGTTAAAAGATGGCGGAGAAGGGGGGATTCGAACCCCCGGTACGGTTACCCGTACGACGGTTTAGCAAACCGTTGCTTTCGACCACTCAGCCACCTCTCCGCTTTGAAAGATATGCCATTTGAATGGTCTTATAAAATAGCGCGTTTTTCAGTTTCATCAAGTTGAATTCCAAAATTTTTCGCTAAAAATAGAATGGCGGGTGATTTCGAGGTCATTGCGGAAGGATTTTCGAAAATCGCTTGACTATTTTGACGATTGAATTATATTTAAAAGAACAAGCAAATTTGTGGAATATGGACTGTAAAAAATACAATCGCAGCATTTTTGAGGACAGCGGCAGTGCTTCTGTTCCGGTTTTTGCTGTTTCCACGATTTCTCTCCTTCTGCGACTTACTTGCGCCGGCCGGGCTTGAGTAAAGACGCCTTGCGTTTCCCCTGCGGATTCGATCTCAACCGGACCGGTGTATTGATTTCCTGACTTTGCGCGGTGTTATCTGTTCGTCTTTTCGTATTCTGCCGCTGCAGGGTCAACCTATTTCAATTTATCATATACTGGAGAATAAAAAATGAGTGATTATCCGAAATATTGTGCCCCCGAAGTTGTTGAAATCGAAAACCGCGTCTGGCCCACCCGGCGCATTACCAAGGCTCCGGTCATGGTGCCGGTGGACCTGCGCGACGGCAACCAGGCATTCGTCAATCCCATGAATGTGGAAACCAAAATCCGTTATTTCGAAATGCTGTGCCGGATCGGCTTCAAGGAAATCGAAGTGGCTTACCCGGCGGCGTCCAGCGAGGAATTTGAATTTGTACGGCGGCTGGTCGTTGAAAACCGGATTCCGGAGGATGTGCGGATCGTGGTTTTTACTGCCGCCCGCAAGGACCTGATCGACAGGACCATGGCCTCGATCGATGGCGTGAAGCAGGCGACGGTGCATTGTTACATCGCGGGCAGCGAGCTGCACCGGAAATTTGTTTTCGGCAAGACGCATGAGGAGCTGATTCGTATTGCCGCCGACGGTACGCGGATGATTGCTGACGCGATTGAGGAGAGGGGGATGCGCGGGGCGATCAATTACGAGTTTTCGCCGGAGGAATTTTCCGACAGCAACATCGACTTTATCGTCGAGCTGTGCGAGGCGGTGAGGGCCGAGTGGAAGCCGCGCGGGAAGGGGGATTTCATCCTGAACCTGCCGTCGACGGTGGAGCGGCGCGGCCCCAATGAATACGCGGACAAAATCGAATATTTCTGCCGGAAATATACCGGCATGGCGGAGACCATCATCAGCGTGCACACGCACAACGACCAAGGCTGCGGGATCGCCGCTGCCGAGCTGGCGGTGCTGGCCGGGGCGGAGCGGGTGGAGGGGACGCTGGCCGGTCACGGCGAGCGCACCGGAAATATGGACCTGATCACGTTTGCGCTGAACCTGAAGTCGCGCGGGGTCGAAACCGGGCTGGATTTTTCGCGCCTGCCGGAGATCGCTGCGTTTATCGAGGAGGTATCCGAGATCAAGATCAGTCCGCGCACGCCTTATACCGGCGAACTGGTTTTCACGGCGTTCTCGGGGACGCACCAGGACGCGATCCGCAAGGGCATGGCGCAGCGGCGGGAAATCGGCGATTATTTCCGGCAGGGCTGGAAGGTGCCGTATCTGCACCTGGACCCGGTCGATATCGGGCGTGATTACGAAGGGCTGATCCGGATCAACAGCCAGTCCGGCAAGGGCGGCGTGGCCTATGTGCTGGAGAGCATGTACGGGATTTATGTGCCGAAAGCGATGCAGCCGATGGTGGCGCGGGCGGTTCAGCAGGAAGCGGAGGCGACCGGCAAAGAGGTGACGCCGAAGGAGGTTTACCGGATTTTTCAGGAGCGGATCGTAGCGCCCGCGAATGCGAAGTTTGCGATAACCGATTTCCGGATTCGCCGTCCAGCTTCACCAAAAATCAAGGATACCGAGGTGGAGATGGAGATTGCCGTCGGCGGGCAACCGCGCCGGATTACTGGAATCGGCAAGGGACCGATCGAGGCGGCGGTGGCGGCGTTCGGGCAATGCCTGGATATTCCGGAGATTCAGGTGGAGGAATATCATGAGCACGCGCTGGAACGCGGGGCAAATGCCCAGGCCATCGCCTTCATCGGCACCCGGATTGACGGGAAGATGATCTATGGCACGGGTATTGACGAGAGCATCAACCTGGCGGCGATTCGCGCGCTGGTCAATGCTCTGAATCACAGCCGTTGATCAGGGGTTCTGCGTAATTTGGCAGTGAAAATTTTAACCACGGAATACACGGAAAGCACGGAAAATTCGGGAAGATCATAAAAATGAATTCATCAAAAAGTTTTCCGTGATTTCCGTGTATTCCGTGGTTAATAACAGAAGACTGGCCGGGTTTAGAGATTCCGCATGGCCCGGACGAAGCCGTCCGCCGAATTTTCGATACTGCTCGTGGGGACGCAGAACGCCAGCCGGAAATAGCCCGGGGTGCCGAAGCCGGCGCCGGGTACGGCCAGGATGCGTTCCTTGAGCAGGAGATTGACGAAGTCGCCGTCGTTCGGCAGCGGGGATTTCGGGAAGAAATACAGCGCGCCCTTCGGCAGATTGTATTTGATTCCGGCGCGGTCGAGGACCCTGGCCATGGCGTCGCGGCGCTCGCGATAGATTTTCAGGTCGATCTGTTCGTCGATCATACAGGTCAGGAGCTTCTGGGCGATGGCCGGGGCGTTGACGAAACCGAGGATGCGGTTGGTCATGATTGCGGCGTTGACCAGTTCCATGGCGTTCGGCATGGACGGGCAGACGGCCAGGTAGCCGATGCGCGCGCCGGCCAGCGAGAGCGTCTTGGAATACGAGCCGACGATCACGGTGTATTCGTAAATGTCGAACAGCGACGGAATTTCGTGACTGTCGAAGTTCAGCGCGCGGTACGGTTCGTCGGACACCAGATAGAGGACCTTGCCGGTCTTTTTCATGTGGCGGTGCATGACCTGAGCCAGGGCCTCGAGCTCGGCGCGGGTGTAGATCTGGCCGGTGGGGTTGTTCGGCGAATTGACCAGAATGGCCTTGGTCTGCGGCGTGAGCGCTTTTTCGATGGCGTCGACGTCGAGTTCGAAGGTGAAATCCTTGCTCTGGACCGGCTTCAGCACGCCGCCGAAGTTCCCGGCATAAAACCGGTATTCCATGAAATACGGGGCCGGACAGATGATTTCGTCGCCCTGTTCCAGAATGGCGCGGAAGAGCACGTTGATCGCGCCCGCCGCGCCGGTGGTGACGATGACATTGGACACCGGCACGTCCACGCCCTGTTCGCGGGTGAGGCTGCCGGCGATGGCGCCGCGGGTTTCGGGGTACCCGGCATTGGGCATATAGCCGAAAGCGAACGGCTCGCCGGCCGTTTCGGCCACCTTGCACAGGCTGGACGCGGCTCCGGCCGGCGGCGGCGCATCGGGATTGCCGAGGCTGAAATCGTAGACGTTTTCGGCGCCGTATTCTTTTTTCAGCTCAATGCCGACTTCGAACATTTTGCGGATGAAAGAAGCTCCGCCCATGGCCTGCTTGATGTTGTCAGAAACCAGTTGCATAATTATTGTACCTTGTTATTATTGATTATAATCCTTTAATTTATACTCGATCGCGGAGAGATTCAATCCTGATTCGGGTATTTCGAGCATGTTTTCCGGCTTTCAATCACCAGGCATGGTTTTTTAATTCTTGATTCTTAATTGGTTGGGGCTGGTGGAGCCTCGGACCTGTAGTGTGGTGTTGATGGTGATTTCGGGCGGGGTTTTGCGGCCGGCCAGCTGCATGCGGAGCAGGTTCCAGATGGCGGAGGCGATCTGGGCGGTCTGCTGGCTGACGCTGGTCAGGTCGAGGTCCTCCGCCACGGCGGTGTTGCCGAACCCGGTAATGGCGCAGTCGTCGGGGACTTTGACGCCGAGTTGCGAGAGTGCGCGGATGGCGCCTGCCGCGATGGTGTCGTTGCCGCAAGTGATGGCCGTGGGCGGTTCGGGCAGGACGAACAGTTCCTGGGCGGCGTAGAAACCCCACTGGCGGGTGGGTTCCTTGCGCTTCAGGTATTCGGCCGAGGGCTCGATTTTCGCCCGGCGCATGGTGTCGAGGTAGCCGCGGGCGCGCAGTTCCGAGGTACGTTCGTGCATGCTGCCGATGTGGGCGATGCGCCGGTGTCCCTGATTCAACAGGTGCTGGGTGGCCTTGGCGCTGCCCGCGTAGTCGTCGGATACCACATACGGCACCGGCATTCCCGGCAGGAAAATATCAAAAAAGATCACCGGAAACGGCAGTTCGCGGTAGGTCGACTGGCACTCGCTGTTCGGCACCGCGATCAGGGCGGCGATTTCTTCCTCGATGCAGAAACGCAGAAATTCCTCTTCCTTGCGGCGGTTGCTGTTCGTCAACTGAATAATCGGGTGTAGATCGGCACCGGTCAGGCGCTCCTCCAGCTCGGCCAGAATGTTGTAAAAGAATATTTCATGGTCCGGGAAAAGGAATCCGACCAGATTCTTGCCCTTGCCACTGTAGGGGCGCGAGCCGACGTAATTGCCGATGCTGGGCACCTTGTAAATGAGCTTCTCCTGTTCCAGCAGCCGCAACGCCTTGCGGAGTGTCAGGTGGTTGACGGCGAAGCGTTCGGAGAGCTTGCGTTCGGAGGGCAGGGGGCTGTCCGCTTTCAGCTTTTCTTCCTGGATCATGCGGCGGATATCCTCCGCCAGCGCGATGTATTTTTCCGGTTTGCCGCGATTCATGGTAAATTCCTCATTGAAACTGGATTTTTGTCCGCAAGATCAGAAGCCCGAATTCTCTTTTCAGGTAATCGGCAGTGATATTGGCTGTTTTCAAATACTCGATAATTTCATTTACTTCTTTCTCTTTTTTCAATTGCAGCATGGCATTACCTTTGCAGATAAGGTAAAAAATTCGGGTTTCCCGGGGTTGATCTTCTTCGGGGTGAGCCAGCAGTTTCTCGATCAACGGCAGGGCTTCGCGGCCGCGGCCCAACTCCAACAGGGCCTTCACTTTCATTTCCATAATGCTGCGTTCCTGTTCGAAGGTAGGAGAGGTCCAGCCGAGGCGGCGCGACAAAATATCCAGGACCTTGCGGGCCTTTTTGCGGGTCAATACCAGGCAGTATTGCTCCGCCGAAGCAATCAGAGCATAGTAGCCGACAAACGGCGTGATGCTTTTGTCCTGCAGAAAAGTTTGGTAAAGCTGCCAGATTTCGTCTGCCGTTTCCCTGGTCCGGGTACCGTCTTTCTGTGTCCTCAGCAAGTCGATTTTGTCGCTGATTGTCAAGACGGATTCATCGCATTTTTCCCGGGAGATTTTTCCATCGGCAAGTAAGGCTCTCTGGAAGACAACTTCATCCCGCAACCGTAATATATCGCGGTCGAATTTCTCTGTGGAGGAGCTTTCCAGCTGTTCGCGGAGAATTTTGGCGTATGCGTTGTATAATTCAAATTTTGCCTGAGGCGTTTTCAAACCTGCCGCCAAGGACTGAAGCAATTGTTCCGGCAATATACCGGCGGCGGCAAAGCGCAGTTTCACCGCATTCCGGAAATGCTCATCGGCGGCCCAGAGCGTCGGTGGAAGATTTGCCGTATTGTCATACGAGTAAGAGCGGTCGATCACTTTCAGAGCTTCCGGCAGGTTGGATTCCCGGCACAGCTTTGAGAGTTCAGCCGACAGGGTTTTCAATTCACCCTGAGTAATATCGGCGGCTCCGGCGGCCAATGCAATGGCCAGCGTGAATACGATGATCATTTTTTTCATCTTTACATCTCCTGTCATTGATACTATACTGTTTGCCCTGCTTTTTTACAATGGCAGGATATGATGAAAAATTTAAAATATATCGATATAATTAAATATGGCGATATTGTGCTGATATTAGCATATATCGATATAATTAAAAATCGATGAAAAAGGTATTCCGAGGGGTTGATTGTTCCGGGGCGGGATGTATAATCATTGGTATCAGGCAGGAGGTGTGCTATGCTGAAGCGGCTGCGGGAAATCGATCAACAGCTACTGAAACTGGATTGCGGCGACGGTGCGGTCTGGGTTTCGAACAAACTCAACGGGCGGATATTCTGTTCGGTCGGCGATGAACTGATTCATCAGTTCCGCGACGATCTGGCAGCCAACCCCAATCCGACGGAATTCAACAACATCGGCGGTAATTCGCTGTGGCCGGCCCCCGAGGGCGGCGCGTTCGCCTATAATTATTCGCCGGACGGCAAGTGGATCGTCCAGGACGCGATCAACCGTCAGCAGACCGTGACGGTGGCTCAGAAAGCGGACCGCGTGATCATCGGCAAAGATATGGAACTGATGAACCGCAGCGGGCGCGCGATCAGAATGCGCCTCGAACGTAATATATTCACCGAGAACATCGGCGAAATCCTGCGCGAATACCAGCTGAAGGGTCTGGCTTACCACACCGACGAAGCGCTGACGCCGCTGGCGGAGTACAAGACCGATGACGTGGTCGTGGCCGCCTGGTCGCTGGAGCAGCTGACCGGGGCCGAGGGCATCATCGCTTTCGGCCGGCTCGAGGGGGAGGCCAAGGATTGTATCAATGACGATTTTTACGGGAACCCGCATTCGCGGCTGTCGTATCACGGCAAGTGTTTCCGTTTTGACCTGGGCGGCCCAGCGCGGCTGCAGATCGGGATCAAATCCTGTTGCCGTCCGGAACTGATCGGTTCGTATAATCCTGCCCGCAATCTGCTGGTGGTGCGTTCGACTTCGGTCCGGCACGACGGGCAGTACCTCAATATCGCGGACAACGACCAGCCGAACGGCGTGTATTCGGCCGCCGACCAGTTCAGTATTTTCAATGGCGCGGAGCTTGGTTTCCATGAGCTCGAAACCATTGCGCCGATGAATTCCGAAAACGGCATTCTTACCGGCAGCCACCTCAAGTCGATGACGATGATCCTGAAAGGGTCGGAGGCGCAGCTGAAGAATTGCCTGAAAAAGTGTTTTAAAATCGATTTCATATAAGAGGTAAACAATGAAAACGGTCTTTGGATTCGACATGGAGACGGATATCGGGAGCTGGACGCCCTGGTATAAAGGTTATGCCGAGGGAACGCAGGCGATTCTGGATGTGCTGGAAAAGCAGGGCATTACCGCCACGTTTTTCTTTACCGCCGACGCCGCGCAGAAGAACCCCGAAGTGACGAAGAAAGTCATTGCCGCCGGGCACGAAATCGGCTGCCATACGCTGTATCACGAAACCGTGGGCGATGCACTTTTTGAAATCCCGGGCGCCATGCCTTTGCTGCCGGAAGAAATTCCGAACCGCATCAAGCGTGCCACCGAAGAAGTGGAGAAGGCCACCGGCGTGCGCCCGGTGTCGTTCCGCTGCCCGCGGCTGTGGGGCTCCACCGCCGTTTGCAACGCGCTCGAAGACCTTGGCTATGTGGCGGATGCCACGTACCCGATGTATTTCTACCGCGAACAGCTTGAGCCGTACCATCCGTCCCGCGCGGACTGGACGAAAAAGGGCGACATGAAGCTGGTGCAGCTGCCGAATTTCGCCGACCTCTCGATGGATTCCAAAGATGAGTTCGGGCGCGACATGGACCAGTGGCCGCTGTGGCGCACCGAGAGCGCCGAGGCGCTGATGAAGCATGTCGATGGATACATCAGCTATTGCGAAAAACGTGGCGTGGAGCCGTTCATCTGTTTCTACATGCACCCGTGGGAATTCGCCAAGATGCCCGAGGGGCTGCTGCACTACGGCGAGGGCGCGGTGTTGCCCGATCCGTTCATCATCAAAAACTGCGGAATTTACGCTAAAGAACAGCTCGACGTGCTGATCGACCTGCTGCGTTCGCGCGGTTCCGAGTTCCTGCAAGCCAAACAAGTCAAAGTTTCCTGAACATAACCATGGAGGTCAATAAAATGGCACCGACAATCAAAGCTACCGAGTATCAGAAAAGAATGAAAACGTTCCAGGCCAATATCAAGGCCGCCGGCCTGGACGCCGCCCTTGTGCACGGCATTGAGTGCGACTGCGCGAACGTGCGTTACCTCTCCGAATACTGGCCGACCTTCGAGTCCGCCGGTGTTTTCGTGCCCGCGACCGGTACCCCGGTGTTGCTGATCGGCCCGGAAAGCGAGCTCTATGCCCGCGGCCGCAGCGTGATTCCGACCATTTTGAAAATGATTCCGTACCGCGAATCCGCCGAACCGGCTTACCCGGGCATCGCGGTGGCTTCCTGGAAGGATGTGGTCAAGGCTTCCGGCGTCAAGAATCTGAAAAAGCTGGGTATCGTCAGTTCCGCCATCATCCCGATGCCGGTGCTCGAATCCCTGGCCGCCGAACTGCCGAAGGTGGAACTGGTCAAGGCCGACGACACGCTGCAGTCGATGCGTTTCGTCAAGAGCAAGAATGAACTGGATTGCATGCGCAAGGCTTATGAGATCAGCGAATTGGCCATCGACGCCATTCTCGGTGAAATCAAGCCCGGCATGACCGAATTCCAGGTCATCGGTATCGCCCAGCGCGAAATCTACAAGCACGGCGGTGAATACGAAGGCCATGCGCTCTACTGCTTCAGCGGTCCGCGTACCAACAACGCCATCTGCCGCCCGAGCAGCAAGAAAATCGGCAAGAACGAAATGATCCAGCTGAACATCGGCGCCCGCGTCTGCGGTTACTCCTCCAGCGTCGGCCTGCCGTTCTCGATCGGCGCACTGCCGAAGAACCAGGCGGACCTGCTGGCTTTCGGCCTCAAGGCCCACAAGAAGACCATCGAACTGATGGGTGGCGGCAAGCCGGCGGCGGACGTGGTCAAGAAGTACGAAGAATGGGTCAAGAAGCAGGGCTATGCCAAGTACATGCTGTACGGTCCGTGCCATGCGATCGGCATGATGGAAGTGGAGCGCCCGTGGATGGAATCGGTATCCACCTACAAGCTGGTGCCGAACATGACCTTCCAGGTCGATACGTTCTTCTATGACAAGGACTTCGGTCTGCGCTGGGAAAACGGTGTGGCGATCCAGGAAAAGGGTGTCGAGATCCTTTCCGAAAAATACATGAAGATCATCGAACTGTAAGCCAAACATACGGGGCAGAGCATGAATGAGTTATTGAAAATCTGGCGTTCGTCGAAAAGCGATTTCGGCAAATTCAGCCGTCGATACAACCCGGCCGGGGAAGAAACCTGGAATGTGCTTGAGGCATATACCGATGCCGAACTGAAAAGCATAGCGGATTCCGGCTTCAACGCGGTCTGGATTCATGCCAAGCTCCACAACATTGTCCAGACTCCGGATTTTCCGGAGCTGGGCACGGACGCCGCGGAACACCAGCGGCGTCTCTCCACTTTAATCGAGCGCGCCGCGAAATACGGCTTGAAGGTATTTCTGTATATGCAGCCGCCGCGCGCGCTGAACGAGGACCACGAGGTATTCAAAAATCACCCCGAAATCATGGGGCAGTGCGAAGAACAGCAGGGCTGCGACCACCACGAAATGGTGGCGGTGCGCGCCATGTGTACCTCTACGGAACCCGTCAAAAAATATCTGTACAACGCCTCCGCCGAACTGGCGTGCCGTCTGCCCGAGCTGGGCGGGATCATCATGATCACCGCTTCGGAATTTCCGGCGCATTGCTGGTCGCGGCGCGGCCGCATTTTCACCGCCAACGGCGACTGGGATTTCAGCGAAATGGAGTGCCCGAACTGCCGCGACCGCAAGCCGTGGGATGTCGTCAACGAAGTGATTCAGCTGGTGCGCGACGGTATCCGCAGCCAGAACAACGACCTGAAGATCATTGCCTGGAACTGGTCCTGGAGCATGTACGAGGATGCGCCGTGCTGGAACATTATTTCGAACCTGCCGATCGACGTGATCATGATGGCGGACTTCGAGCGCGGCGGCAAACGGATGATCCTGGGCAAAGAGCGGACCATGGACGAGTATTCGCTGGGGTTCGCCGGGCCTTCGGCGCAGTTCAGCGAGTCGTGGGAACTGGCGACGAACCGCGGGCTGAAAGTGATGGCCAAGCTGCAGATCGGCACCACGCACGAATTGGCGACGGTGGCGAATCTGCCGATCATCGGCAATATTTACAAGAAAGCCGTGAATGTCCGCAAGATGAAGCTGACCGGGTTTATGGGCACCTGGAATTTCGGCAACCTGATTACCGCCAACACCGCGGCGTTGAATTATTTCCTCGAAGACGGCGTATCGCAGGACCAGGAACAGGCCCTGAATGATTTTGCAGCGTATTACTTCCCCGGCGCGGACACCGGCAAAGTGACGGCGGGCTGGGGTAAGTTCGCCGATGCCATGAATTTCCATCCGTTCTCGATCCCGTTCCTGTATGTGGGCCCCACCAACTATGCCTGCATTCTGCCGATGGAGCCGAAGCCGCTGACCGGCAAACCCGCCGGCCGTTCGTGGCTGCTGGACGAGCGCGGCGACGATATGACCGAATCGCTGGCCGGGTACATGATCGAGGAAGTGATCGAAGGCTTCGGCAAACTGACCGCCGAGTGGGCGCAGGGCGTCGAACTGCTGGCCGCCGGTTTGAAGGGCGCGGACTCAAAACATGCCGTGCCCGAACTGGACAATGCGCGGGTTTGCCTGTATCTCTTCACCAGTGCGCTGCACTTCAGCCAGGTTTACGCGTTGCGCCGCGGATGGGACGATAAATTCCTGCCGCAGTACCGCGAAATTATTTCAGCCGAGCTCGAGAACTTGAAAAAGCTGTTGCCGCTAGTCGAAAAAGATGCGCGCTTCGGTTATCACATCGAAGCGCACGGCTATCAATTCGACGCACCGCGCATCAAAGCGCAGATCGCGGCTCTGGAGTCACAGCTTCAGTAAGTAATCCGAATATTTCGTGTTGATTATAATCCGCCGGGGAATTTTTCTCCGGCGGATATTTTTTTCTTATAATGGGAGAAAATAAATTCGGGAAAATTCGCTGCGGGAGTATTGACAAAACCGGGTTCAGGGTTATAATATTAACATGGAACAATCGATTGCGCCGCTGAAAAGGATGATGAAATATGGTTCGACAAATTGACATTGCGCGGAAAACCGGATTCTCGTTGGGCGTGGTTTCGCGTTCGCTGAGCAGCCAGCGCGGCAAGAATGACAAGATATCCGATGAAACCCGGGAAAAAATCCGCCGGGCGGCGCAGGAAATGGGGTACTCGGCCAATTTGCATGCCGCGTCTTTGCGGCGCGGGCAGACGCCGGCCATCCGGGTGCTGGTTCCGTCATGGGCGACTGCGCAGATCAGCCAGTTGACCATGGGAATAGCCACGGCGGCCCGTGAACTGGATTTGCCCCTGACGCTGCATTACTTCTCCCGGCCGAACGATTATCTGGGGTTTCTCGATTCGATGAACCAGCAGAAAAATACCGGGGTCCTCTTTTATATGCAGCGCGAAATGGATCCTGATTTGCTCCGGAAGGAAATAGAGGCTTACCGGGCGAACGGCGGTAAAATCATTTTTATGAACAGCCATAACGACGGCTACGACAATATCTTCGACGATATGGTCTCGCTGAATATCGATGAAGAACATGGCGGGGCGCTGGCGGCCGAATATTTGCTCAGGGAATGCGGCTGCCGGGAATTTTCCGTCTGCCAGACGCCGCCCCGTTACAGTGTGCTCCGCTGCAAAGGATTTGTCGAAGCCCTGAAGGCGAATGGAATAAACGGCGCGGATATTTTTGAGTATCCGATGAATAACGCCGATTTCGATTATGAGGACTACCGCAAGGTGCTGGAGCCGCAGCTCGAGGCATACCTGGACCGGATCGCTACCTATCCGCACGGCATATTTCAGACGACCTCCAAGCTCAGTTCCCTGATCGCCATGAAGCTGATTCAGCGCGGAGTCGAGCTGAACCGCGAGGTTTGTCCGGTCCGTTACGATTCGGCGAAGGGCGATCCGCTGCCACTCTTCGATTCGCCCTGTATTATTCAGCCCTTGTACGAAATGGGATATCAGGCGCTTGGCAAGTTATCCGATATGTTGGCGGGAACTCCGGTCGAATCCTGCTGGCTCAAGCCTTATCTTGAGGCGCATTTACAAAACTTCTAGTAATGAGGATAAAATGAACGTACCTTTCAAAATTGTTTCCGGCAGTTTCCTGGACGGAGTCGCCAGTGATATTCCCTCCAACAACTGGACCCGCGAAGTCTGGCGCAAACAGCTGACCGACATGAAGCGCATCGGCATGGACACCTGCATCATGATCCGGGTCGGCTGGGGCGATTCGGCCATGTACAAATCGCCGGTCATGCGGACCACGCTGTACGAGGAGGACGACCTGGTGGAGTTCTGGCTGGCCGAGGCCGACCGGATCGGGCTGAAAATGTATGTGGGGCTGTTCGATACCAATGATTTCTGGCGGGTCAACGACTGGGAAAACGAGATCGATGTCAACCTCAAATTGATCGAGGAACTCTGGGCACGTTATGGACATCATCCGTCGTTCTACGGCTGGTACATCAGCCACGAGGGGGATATGAAGTTTCACCAGCACCTGATCTGGAAACCGCTCATGCTCAAGGCCAAATCCTACGATTCGACCAAGCGTATCCTGATTTCGCCCCGGTATGCCGGCAAAAAATACGGACAGTCCTTTATGACGCCGGAACTGCACGTCAAGCATTTCCGTTACATCTACGATCAGGTCGGGGAGTTGATCGACGAGGCGGCGTTCATGGACGGGCATGTCGATTTCCGGGAATTGCCCGAGTATCTGGAGGCGACGTCCAAGCTTTCCGCCGAATACAATGTCGCATTCTGGTCCAATCTCGAAACGTTCGACCGCGACATGCCGTGGCGCTTCCCCCCGATCGAATGGCAGAAAATGCAGTTCAAGCTGGAAGCCGCCCAGCAGTGGGCCGAGAAGATCATCACCTTCGAAGCGCCGCATTTTCTCAGTCCCTATTCTATGTTTCCGTCCGCGCACGGATTGTATGACCGCTACCTGACATATCTGGCTGCCAAACATAACATCAACTTTACGGAGGATTGATATGGGAAGATGTAAATTTACACTCATCGAGCTCCTGGTAGTCATCGCGATAATCGCGATTCTGGCCGCCATGCTGCTGCCGGCGCTGAACAATGCCAGGCAGAAAGCCAAGGAAGTGACCTGTATGGGAAAGTTGAAAACATTGGGATCGGCGCTGTATGCTTATCAGGATGACTATGACGGGGAGTTTTTCAAGTATATTTTCCCTTACGGGGCCAGTGGCGCCAATGTTTATTGGGTTACCGCCGGCAGCACCTCGTTTTTCGCCACACAGTACTTGAATATGCAATACGATACTGAGTTCAAGGGGATCAAGCCGGGCGGGCCGGTGGATTGTCCGGTTAATAATAAGGGGTGGGCCGGCTGGACGTATGCCGATTACGGCTATAATCAACTGCCGTCCGTATATCCGAAGTCCGGTACCTATGGGCGGGTGAAACGCAACCAGGTTGCGCGGCCGAGTACCTTGCTGACTTTCGCCGACGCTTACCGTACCGGCAGCGACCTCGGGGCCACCAATTATAGCTATTGCACCAAGTGGGATTACCGGATGAACAGCGACTTGACCGGGATGTATTTCCCGCATGCGAACCGTGGTGGAGTGGCATTTCTGGACGGCCATGTGGCGATGCATAATCTGGGGGAAATTTCCAATGACAACTTTTACCCCTTGAAATAGAGGAAATGAAAAATGAGACTGGTATTGATTCTTTTGTTCTGCACCGGAGTGCTTTCGGCACAGGAGCTGAAATGGCAGGCCGACAAGGCGACTTGTACCGTGGACGGCGATATGATCAATGTATCTTCTACCGCCCGGATGGGGGGAATCCGCACTACGGTGAAATTGCCGCCCGGGCATCGTAACAAAATCAGTTTCGAGGCCAGGGGAGATGGCAAAATCCAGCTGGCGGTTTTCACCGGCAGCGGCACGGCTTATTTGCCTCAGCAGGCATTGGGCGGCGACACGTGGAAACCGGTTGAAATGATCTGCTACGAGACGAAACCGGCGTTCAATGTCCAGATTTATTCGCTCACGGATGGAGCGACGGCATTTCAGATCCGGAATTTCAAAGTCGAGCAATTGCCGGACCCTCAGCTTGCCGATACCGCCGTGGCCCGGATCGACTGGGAAGCGGAAAATGTGCCGGGCTCCAACGGTAAAGTTGTCAAGGTCGACGGCGCTTCCAATGGGCTGGCCGTCTGGGGTAAGCGTTGGTACCGTGCCGCTCAAGTGCCGACACCGCTGACCAGCCGTCCGCTTTATTTTTATGTACGGGTGAAAAAGAACACTGCCGAAACCATGGAAATCGTCCTGTTGAATGGGGTCCAGCCTGTAGCCAAGGCATCTTTCAGCGGCAAGGACAATTGGGAATGGCTGAAGATCGGGCCGGTAGCGGCCATGGCGGTTTACCCGGAGGTGATCATCAATTACGCGGGCGATCCGAAAACGGAAATATGGCTTGACCGGATCGCGGTATCCACCGAGCCGGAGTTGAACAACCCCGATGCTCCTGTACCGGCTTCCTCCGATGCCGGGCTGGCGGCGGTCGGATTTACCGGTACTCCGCCGGTACTGGATGGCAAAATGGAGGATTCCTGTTGGAAGGAGGCAGTCGAAATCGGCCCTTTTTCGCTTAACCGGCAGGGGCGTTTCGCCGCCGAGCAGACGACCGTCCGTTTCAGCCGCGATGCTGAAAATCTGTATGTTTTCTGGCGCTGCGAGGAGTCGTGCCTGGTGCCGGAAGCCAATCGTTTGCATGAATTCAAAAGTAATATCAGGGACAACGGCAATCCCAGGATTTTCAATGACGACTGCGTGCTGTTGCTGCTCCAGCCCGAGCCGGCTTCGGGTATCGCATACGACGTGACCGTGAATGCCAACGGCGCACTGCTCAATGCCAGGAGCAAGGGCCCGAATTACTGGGAATCGCGCGATTTCTCCTGGAATTCAAATGCCCGGGTGGCGACTGCGCGGGGAGACGGTTTCTGGACGGTCGAAATGGCAATTCCGTGGTCCGCCCTCGGCAAAACGCCGGACAAGGACGCGATATGGAACGTGATTGCCGGGCGCGTGGAAAAGAGCCGCAACGAAAGCAGCGCCTGGCAGTCCATCGATACCGGGTTCCATACTTCCCCGTTCGGCCAGTTGAAATTCGTCGATAAGGTTCAGGGGATCGCGGCAGCGAAAGTTCCTGAGCTGGTGCCGGGCAAAAACCGTTTTACCGTCAACCGTCCGGTTCGTTCGGACGTTCTGGTTCAGTTCGGCAATGCTCCCCGGTATTTTTACTCGGACGGAACCGAGGCGATTTTTGAGCTAAACCAAAGCGGAACCATGCAGTTCCAATGGGCTTTCCGCAACCCGGCGGATCTGTCGCCGTATTATGTGTCGCCACGCTACAAAATGCAGTCGCGCTCGGTGGCTATGGAGTTTGCGCCTGAAACAGAGGTTTTGCTGAACGGGAACAGCGTGCGCTCCGGCGCGGCTTTGAGCAATGGCCGGAATGTGATCGAAATGACCAAACCCGGCACGTTGAAGATTGGCGACTATACGTTCGCGGTCGATGAAACCTGGCGGCGGCAGGGGAATTCATACCGCACGACGCTGCTGGTGGAGGATACCCGGATTTGGCCGAACTGGCTGAAAGAGGGGGTGTCGGTCAACCGTGGCGGGCTGCAGCAGATTCTGTTCCGTCCGCATGGAATTCCGGGGAACACGGCGGAGGATTATACCGTCTATTTTGAACTGCCGGAGGAATATACCGTCGAGGGGGCGTCCGGCTATTACAACCGGTGGAAGCTTAAAACTGAGCCCGTTGGCAGCGCCGAGTGGAACGGCCGGAAATACCGTCGTTACGCCGTACGATTTCTCGATAAGGTGGCTTATGATACAAACGTAGCGTCGCATCATTATGTGGCCTTCGTTTTCCGGGCGCCCCGGGAGTCGGAACGGACGGAGGATACGATTTATTTCCATAGCGGCAGCGCCGCCAATTCCGTCCGCGAACTGCCGCAGAAACTGCCGGTCAAGCTGTTGCCGGCGTTGAACGGCAAGCAGCCGGAAAAGCTGCGCATTCAGATGTGGGCCGGATGGCTGGCGTCGATGGACGATCAGACGCTCCGCAATAAGCTGGTTGAGAATTTTGCCGACATGGGCGTGACCGAAAACAACAGTCACCGGACTCCCCGCAATCAATTTTTCACGATGATCAATTTTGCCGACTGGAACTTCAGCTGCGTACCGTATATGGAGCAGCACCCCGGCTCGGCCCTGGTCGATTTCAAGGGACAGAAAAGCGGCAAATTCGTTTGCTCCTCGGTGATCCTGGAGGATGCTGATTTCAAGGCGTATCTCGACAGCCGGATGCCGGAGTGGATCGAGCGGCGCAAAGTGTCCAGTCATGTGGATTGGGATTATGAACACCGGGTGCTGGAGTCCTATATCTCGTGTTTCTGCCCGCGCTGCCTGAAAAATTTCAGGGAATCGCAGAAGGTCACCGGAGAAGTCACGCCGGAGTTGATCAAGAGTAAATATTATCCTCAATGGACGGAGTTCATGAACCGCCGCATGGCCGATATCGCCGGCATGCTCCGCGGAGCCTTGCGCAAGCAGTTGCCGGAAGTCACGTTCTCGGTTTACAGCGGCTACCAGAATGAGGAAACCAAACATTTCTACGGGGTGGACTGGAGCATGCTGGCGGACAAAATCGACCTGGGCTGCTGCGGCTACGGCCGCCCGGTCAAGGATATCGGGGCCACCCGGGCGGCATTGGGGAAAACTCCGCTGATGCTGGGGACGATCGCCTATCCTTATGATCTGAAAGAATATACGAGTCCGACATTCATCTCGGCGGCAACCTTGCTGCGCCGTGCCGCCGACGGTAGCGCCGGGGTTCTGGTTTATACTTTTGCCACACTCGACGGCAGGACATTTGACGGCATCAGTACCGCCAGCCGGATCATGGCCGATCACGAAGAATTTTTCCTGCGGAGCGAGAGGGTATCCGGGCACATTGAAATTCCCGGCTGGGACCGTGCCGATTACGAGGTTCTGAGCAATGGCAAGGGCAATTTGCTGGTATTGCTGATGAATCCGGGCAAGGACAAACGCAATTACCGGTTCACGCCGCCGGACGGCTCAACGCAGTCCGGAGAAGTTGCCCCCTTCGGCGCCAAGGCGTTCCGCTATTAAATGTTGCCGAGGAATACGGAGGTGAAGCCGCGGCTCCCGCCGTATTCCTTGATTTTGTACAGCGTTTCGCGCGGGGTGCGCTCCACGTGCAGCTTGTAGGCCGGGTGATAGGCCGAGAAATGCAGCGGGACGTCTTTGTTCAGGTTGGCCTCAACCCAGTCGAACCAGCCATGAAGCATGGCGTCGGAATCGTTCTTGCCGGGAATGACCAGGTTGGTGATTTCGATGTGCTTGCCGAGGTCGTACATGTATTTGATGGCTTCGAGCACGGGCTTGAGCGAACCGCCGCAGAGGCCGTGATAAAACTCCTCGGAAAAACCTTTCATGTCGATATTGGCCGCGTCGATGTGTGGGTAGAGGTCCCCGGCGGCTTCGCGGGTGATGAAGCCGTTGCTTACCAGTACATTTTTCAGACCCTGCGCGGCGGCGAGTTTGGCGGTGTCGATGGCGTATTCGGCGAAGATGGTCGGTTCGTTGTAGGTGTAGGAAACCGATTGGCAGTTGTGCTTCTGCGCCAGCTCGACGACATCGGCGGGGGAGAAGTAGCGGGGCAGATTCTTCATATCGTAATAACCGCGCGAAAGCGAGTCGTTCTGGCAGAAACTGCAGCCGAGGTTGCAGCCGAAGGAGCCGATGGAGAACGTTTTGGTGCCGGGCATGAAGCGGGCCAGCGGTTTTTTCTCGATCGGATCGACGTTGATCGATACCGGGCGTCCGTAGGCGATGGTGCCGAGCTTGCCGCCGATATTGGCGCGCACGCCGCAGAAACCGGTCCAGCCGGTTTTGATCAGGCAGAACCGTGGACAGAGCCGGCAGCGGACGTTCGGCGCATTTTCCGCCGTCCACCAGCGCGCGGCATGAATGGTATTGACGTTCATAATGATTCCCTCGATTTGTTTCTCTACAAAATAATCTGCAATCACCGATTATTCAATCAAAAATCGGGACATTTTTTTGATCTTAATCTTGATTTGCCGTTAAAACAGATTAAATTGATAGTTGATCATTTTCAATTAATTCAGGTAATATGCAATGAAGAATATCCTCAGTATTTTGGCGGCGGCGGCAGTAGTTTTTCTGTTCAGCCTGACACCCCTGGCAGCGGAAGAAAAAAACGCGGCGGCTCCTGCTCCGGCAGCTCCGGCGGCGGAAACCAAAGCTGAGGCGCCCGCGCCTGCCACAGAAGCACCGGCTGCCGCGAAGACGGAAGAAAGCTCCGGCGGCGGCATCGGCAAAAATATCTATAATATCGGGCGCGGCGTGGTCAATGTCGGTACCTGCTGGATGGAAGTGTTCCGCTGCATGCTGTACCGCAATGCCGAAGCGCCGTTTTTCGGATTCATTGCCGGGGCTTGCGAAGGGGCGGGATTTACCGTGATGCGCGCCTTTACCGGAGTCACCGATATTTTGTTCCTGGGATTTGAGCCCGGCAACATCTTTGAACCGCGTTTTTCGGAATTCGTCTGGGAATCTCCGTGGATGCCGGAAAAGAAACTTCAGTTCGCCACCCCCGTACTGCCCCAAGATTAGGAATAAAGGTTAAATTCTTAATTCTTAATTCTTAATTCTTAATTATTTCCCCGGAGGGATAAATGACTTTAGATGAACTGATGTCCGCGAGCCAGGAAGCCGATGCGCGGATTGAACATTTGAGAAAATTTCTGAAAATTGACGATAAGATCGCCGAACGCAAACGCTTGGAAGAAACCATGTCCGCCCCGGATTTCTGGGACAGCCGTGAAAAGTCACAGGCCACCGTGGAGGCCCTGAGCGCCTGCAAAAACATCATCGAGCCGTACCGGGAAGCCGAAAACGAAGTGAAAGACTTCGCGGTCATGCTCGAGCTTGCCGCCGAGGATGACTCCATGCTCGCGGAATCCGACGCCGCCTGGGTCGGTCTCAGCAAGAAACTGGACAATATCGAGCTGGTCAGTTTCCTTTCCGGCAAATTCGACGCCGGCGATATGTATTTTTCGATTCATGCGGGGGCCGGCGGCACCGAATCGTGCGACTGGGCCAATATTCTGATGCGCATGTACCGCCGCTGGTTCGAACGGCGCGGCTGGAAGGATGAGATCATGGATATCCAGTTGGGCGACGAAGCCGGTATCAAAAGCGTGACCTTAAAAGTCGCCGGCCAGTTTGCCTACGGCTACGGCAAGGGCGAGAAAGGGGTTCACCGCCTGGTGCGGATTTCGCCTTTTGACAGCAATGCGCGCCGCCATACGTCGTTCTGCTCGGTGGACGTGTTCCCGGATATCACCGAGGACATCGATATCGAGGTCGAGGAAAAAGATTTGCGGATCGATACGTTCCGCGCCAGCGGCGCCGGCGGCCAGCACGTGAATACCACCGACAGCGCCATCCGCATCACCCATATTCCGTCCGGGATCGTGGTCTCGTGCCAGAACGAGCGTTCGCAGCACAAGAACCGCCACACCGCCATGCAGATGCTGAAAGCGCGGTTGTATGAGGTCGAGGAGGAAAAGCGCCGCAAAGAAGCCGATGCGATTTCCGGGGTGAAAACCGAAATGGGCTGGGGCAACCAGATCCGTTCCTACGTCCTGCAGCCTTACCAGATGGTCAAGGACCTGCGGACCGAGGCGGAAACCAGCAATACCGCGGCAGTGCTCGACGGCGATATCGATATGTTCGTCGAAGCCTGGCTGAAAAAGGTCAGTTCCTGACGATGGACCCGGAGAAACTGCCAACTTCGTATGTTTGCACGGTGACGCCGGAGCAGAGCGCCGAACTTGAAGCCATGCTGCATGCCAAAGGTTGGAAGTTCAGCCAGGTGCCGTACAGTTTATGGAAAGCCACCCTGGAGAAAGTCAACGTGGTGGCTTACCAGAGCGGCAAGCTCACCGTACAGGGGCAGGGAACCGCTGATTTCGTGATGTTCATCCTCGAGCCGGAAATCCTGAAGCAGGCTACGTTCGGCTATGAAAAAGAGCTCGGGATCGAAAAGCCGCGCAAGAAGGACGAACCTGCGGAGCTGCCGCCGGAAAGCTTCAAACCGCATGTCGGTGTCGACGAAAGCGGGAAGGGCGATTTCTTCGGCCCGCTGGTCATCGCGGCGGCCTATGTGGATGATTTTACTTCGCGGAAACTGATTGAGTTTGGCATCCGCGATTCGAAAACCGTGAAAAGCGACAAGAAAATCCGGGATCTCGCACAGATTATCCGCAAAACCCTGAACGGTAAATTCGCCCTGGTGGCGATCGGCCCCTCCGCTTATAACCGTTTGTACGGGCAGTTTAAAAACCTGAACCGGCTGCTGGCCTGGGGTCATGCCCGCGCCATTGAAAATATTCTGGAAAAAGTGCCCGATTGCCCCCGCGCGCTCTCCGACAAATTCGCCAATGAGAGCCTGATCAAGAATGCCTTGATGACCAACGGGCGCAATATCAAGCTGGACCAGCAGGTCCGCGCCGAATCGGACCCCGCGGTGGCGGCGGCTTCGATCCTCGCGAGAGAAGCGTTTATCAACGGGATGGATAAAATCGGCGAAGAGCTGAAGATTCAGATTCCGCGCGGCGGCGGCGTGCAGGCCGACCAGGCTGCCGCGGAGATTTATCATAAACTCGGCGAAGAGGCCTTGCGCGGATGCTGCAAGGTGCATTTCAAAAACTTCACCCGGCTGGTTTCGCCGGGAATTCAGGAGAACGACGACTTATGGCATTAATCAGCAGTAAACCGTTTTGTACCATGTCCGACGGCAGTAAGGTCACTCTTTTCCGCCTGGAAAACAACTCCGGGGCGGTGGTGGAAATCATCGACTGGGGCGCGGCGGTGGTGTCGATACGGGTACCGGATCGGCTGGCGGAGTCCTTCGAGGTCGTACTGGGGTTTGCGGACCCGACCGATTATGAGGTGAATGCGCCGGCGCTCGGGTTGATCGCGGGGCGCTATGCCAACCGTATCGCGAACGCGTCGTTTGAACTGAACGGCAAGAAATATCCGCTTTCGAGCAACAGCAACGGGTGTTGTCTGCATGGTGGCATGTACGGATTCGGCAAAAAGCAGTGGAAGGCGGCGGAAGTGGACGGCGCGCTGGAGCTGACTTTGCTGAGCCCGGACGGCGACCAGGGGTTCCCCGGCAATTGCGCCGTGAAGGTGATTTACCACCTGACCGAACACAATGAACTGGTTATTGATTATTTCGCGGAGACCGACCAGGACACCGTGGTCAACCTGACGAACCACAGTTATTTCAACCTGGACGACAGCGATTTGATTTACGGGCACGAGATTTACATCAACGCCGAGACCTATACTCCGGTCGACGCCAGCCCCGCCCACGTGCTGACCGGCGAAATCCGCAGTCTGCTGGGTACGAATCTCGATTTCACCACGCCGAAGCGCCTGGACGAAGCCATGGCCAATGCGCCGGAGGGTTTTGTGGGATATGACCATAATTATATTTTCAAGCCGGAAATTTCGTCGCTGATGGTTCCCTGTGCGATGGCTTACGCGGAGAGGACCGGGATTCTGATGGAGATGCTTACCTCCGAGCCGGCCGTGCAGTTTTATACCGCGAATTTCCTCCACGGCGAAGTGGGGCTGGGGCGCTTCAAAACGATGAAACGGCACAGCGGTTTCTGCTTCGAGGCGCAGCATTACCCGGATTCGCCGAATCACCCGGGATTCCCGAGCACGGTGCTGAAACCGGGCGAAATGTACCGGCAGACGACGATTTATCGCTTTTCGGTTCGTTGACCAGCTAAGAATTGACGGTGTTCCAGCGTCATAAATCAAAAGGATATCGGAAAATGAAATTGATATTGCCGGCATTGATCTGTATGCTGCTGTGCGTTGGTTGCCAGTACCGGAAGATTACCATCGATGAAAAATTTCTGGATATGTGCGGCGAGAGCCTGAACAGTCCGGACTATCGCGTGGAGTTCCGGAACCTGAAAAAGATGCTTCGCGACGGCGCGTCCGTCAATGGCGAAAACAACAATATGGCGCCGCTGCGCCTCGCTGTGCTGACCGGCAACTACCGCCTGATCGCATTTCTGATGGACAACGGAGCCGCGCGCGCCGACGATGTGCTGGAGCACGCCTGCAAGCTCGAGTGTATGAGCATCCTGCTGGACCGGGGCTTTTCGCCGAATGTCAAGGACCGCCATGGCCGCAGCCAGGTCCATTACCATGCTGCGGAGCCGAAACTCTGCCCGAGCCTTGAACTGCTGCTGCGGTGGCCGGTTGACTGCAATGCCGCCGATTACCGCGGCTACACCCCGCTGCACCTCGCCTGCTGGAAATCCGACCTGGAAACCGTGAAGAAATTGCTCGAATACAACGCCAGGGTGAATGTGAGCAGTTACCGCGGCTACACCCCGCTGCATATGGCCGTGGCGCGGCAGAATGCGGATATCGAAATCGTGAAGCTGCTGCTGGACAACGGCGCGGATATCAATGCCGTGGATGTGGACGGCAACACCGTGCTGCACTGCGCCAAATGGCATAATAATGAGAAAATAATTAAAATTCTGTTAGAAAAAGGCGCGAATCCGGCTACATTAAACAAGTTGTCGGAATCCTATAAGAGAGCGGTAGTTCCCAAAATAAATAATGTTGAAATTTTAGGAATTTTGTAAAAAGCAATTATGAAGAACTTCTACATATTCGGTATATGCACCGCCGTAATCGGACTTATTTTGAACGCTTATATGATCCTGAAGCCGATGACGGAATGGGAACAGGGCACCTGGCTGATGTTTGTGGCGGTATGCTGTGTATTCATGCTGATCAACGGCATTTTCTCCATCCAGTACCTGGTTTTCTGGTCGGATGAGAAAAAGCGGAACAACCTGCTGCTGGCAGTAATCTGCTGCAATGCCGGCTACTGGCTGGTGACTCTCTCTCCGCTGATTATCCAGTGCCTGAAAGTCGTATTCTACTCCAAATAAACCGGATTAACCGAAAAGATCCTTGCGGTGGTAAGTTCGGATGTTCCATTCCGCGTTCGGCGAAGCGGAGTCGATGAACTTGCCGATGGTTGGCAGTCCATAGAATTTGTGGTCCTTGACCAGGGCCGGAAAAAGATCCCTTTCCAGTGATGATGGCCGGTCCTTCGGCAGCAGGTCGAGCAGGTCGGTGCGCATGATATAGATACCGGCATTGACCAGCCCGGGGCCGTGATACTTGCCTTTTTCCTCGAAATGATAAATCATATTGTCGTCATAGAAGCGGACGCGCCCGAAATTTTCGGCGTCCTCCACATCGGCCAGCAGCATGCCGGCATCGAAACGGGGGGTATCGAAATACCACTCGATGAAGGTGAGGAGGTTACAGGCGATATAGGCGTCGCCGTTCAGGATCATGATTTCTTCGGTATTGAAATATTCCATGGCGTTGACCAGCGCGCCGCCGGTACCGAGGGGAGTGTCTTCGCTGGAGTAAATGATTTCCGCTTCTTCATAGCTCGTGCCGTATTTTTCTTTCATGATGGCGGCAAGTTTCTCGGTGGTGCAGATTACGATACGGGTGATTCCTGCCTTGATGAGCTGTGCGATCTGGTACTGAAACAGGGTTTTGTCGATAATTTCGACAAGAATCGGGTGGGTATCCGCTGTTTCAGGCGGAGCCCCTGCTAAAATGGCTGCAGTTATCTTGAAATCGGACATATATTCCTTTGGTTATTTTGCATCGCGCAATTTCTGAATAAATTATATAATACGGAAATGCCCATAATGCAAATAAACATTTCATAAAATCCCGAAAATATTCTTTTCTTCAGGTAAAATTTTTCCGTGATCATTTACATGCGATAAGAATCGTCCTCCGGGCGCGTCTTAATTATGGAAAACGGATTGAGTTTTCGGTGAACAGGTAATATATTCCAGTAACTTCGATGGTGAAAATAAGATGCGACGAATAATTTTGATCGTACTGGTCCTGGGGGCCGTGTGGACGTCGGCCGGGGCGGAATCGCCGGGGGAAAACCGGGCGGCGGAGGCGCGGCGCTTTTTCGACGAGTACCAGCGGCTGGTGAAAAGCCAGGGGAGCGGGCAGGAGGGCGAAATCGAGAAGTTCCGGGCGGCCTCCGACAAACTTTTTGCCGCGCTCTCGCTGGCGCCGAATGATGAGGCGATCCGTTACGCGGAATTGATCTATTATTCAAAAATGCTCCGGACGGTTGCGGTGGAAAAACGGACCCCGGCGATTCGCAGTCAATTCGAGCGGGTGAAAAAATTCCGGGCAGATTTTCCGAAAAGCCGGAGCAGTGTATTTGGAGTGGATATGCTTTTCGGAGGATGCCTGACCCGTGATTTTTCGCAATACCCGGAAGCCTTGAAGCAGGAATATACTGCCATCTGCCGTGAGTACCGTTCCTTGAATGCCGATGAAATGAAACGCCTTTATTATCCCTATGATTTGTCTGACGGCATCAATTCATTGAAGGACCTGAAGCACTACCACGATGTGGTTATCCGCTCGAATTGGGACTTCAATTATTTCTGCGACTATGAAGGGTGGCTGACGCAGCGGCTGGCGGATTATTTCGCGCTCTACAAAACCGCGGAGCAATATCTGCTCGAGCACCCGGACGAGGCGGAAAAAGTGAACGAGACCATTCGCGAAGGGCGTTTATGCGATATCTTTTTTCCCAATCAGCCCCTGGACCGGGAATTGCTGGCCGAGTATCTGGACAATACGAAGGAGTTTTGCCGTTTTGTGGCGGGGAGCGATTTGGATGCAGTAAAACCGAAAGCCTATCTGATGGACGCCATGCGCGAGATGATCCGCGAGACTTCGGAGGAGAAATACGCGCAGGCCATCGACCGTTTCCTGGAGCGGTGGGCGGCGCTGGAGCCCGCCGTGCTGCGCCCGCGGCAGAGCGTCTGGGAATACAATGCATTGACCCGGGGGGAGGCATGGGAACTGCGTGAGTTCTGCCGCAGGCTGATTAAGCGCGATACCTTGCCGGATCAACGGATAAAGG
Organism: Victivallis vadensis; assembly: GCA_040394635.1. Lineage (GTDB taxonomy): Bacteria > Verrucomicrobiota > Lentisphaeria > Victivallales > Victivallaceae > UBA5239. The sequence continues at coordinate 30,240 of JBEBRW010000047.1, forward strand.
CTTATCAGCAGCGGAACGGGATGAGTTCCGATTTTGAGGACGTGGAGCGGCTCGTCATGCTTACGGTGAGGGCCCGCGGTGAAGAGGCATTTCCGGAGCTGAGGAAAAAGGCCGGACTGATGCAGCAATTCAATATTCAGCATTTGAAAAGTAATAATTTCGGCAATGCCTACGGAGCTGTCGCCGAGCATTGCTTCAGAGGTGATTTCCGGGGGCAGGCTATCGATTCGGATAAGATGGCGTTTTTTAAAGAACTGAATTCTGTGTTTGCGATCGAGAGTGGGACCTACCGTGAGTTGACGGAAATGACCGGTTCCAATGCGCCCCATCTGTTGGGGGCTGCGGAAAACAGCGGAGAAATTCTATTGTTTCTTACCGGCAACCGGGTGATAATCCGCCGTGCGGACGGGACGTTCGAGCAGCAGGTTTCGGCCCCGGCTTCTCTTTTTAAACCGGAGCGGACGCATTCCATCTGGAAGCGGCCGCTGGCGTTCTCGGATTCGCATATCGCCTATGTCGATCCCGAATTGAATCTCCATCTTTGCGATCGCAAGAATAAGCGCTGGACGAAATTTGCGGATTTTTCACCGGAACCTGTGCGGAGTCTGCTCATTCACGGCGATATGCTTTATGCGCTGGCCGGTGACGAGGAATGGTCCGTCAATAACCTGCGCAACTACATGTTTTCCTGCAGACTGGATGGTACGGGCCGCAAGCTGTTGTTCAGCTCGGAGCGCAGCGAGAAACTGACGGAGCTCGATCATCTGCGCGGCGGCCTTTCCGGGTTATCGGCGCGAACGGATAACGAGCTGGTTTTTCTGCTTACTTATGTCAATAATTACACCTATGTATGGAGTTATGACATCCGGGAAAACAGCTTCCGCATGTTATCCAAAATGCCGCTCTCGGGAACCGATTGCGATTATTTATGGAAAGGGCGCGACGGATTTGTTTACTGGATGTCCTGCGGCTGGGGTGAGCGGCTTTACCGGCTCAAACCGGGCGAGGAGACGCCCGAATGGATTTTCAGCCAGACCGGCGGCAAGCGCAAAGACGATCCGGCGGATGCTGCACCCGCTCTTTTCAAGGGTACCTCGCAAATGCGGGGGCCGTGGGTGGTTACCGGGGATTATTTGTGGAGCGGCGGCGATACGTCGGCGTTTCTGAATTTGAAGCGCATCGAGGAAAATCCGCCGTTGCTGCTGCTGCCGCAAACGCGTTACGTTTTTGAACTCGACGATGGGCGGATTCTCTTTCTTGGTGATTACCGTTATTTCATCGTCAAAACGCAGTTTCAGAATTGAGCTGGTCGAAGAATTTGTGCATGAATTCGGCGCGGTCGCGGGCGAGCTCCCGGCCGGCGGCGGTCAGCATTTTGCCTTCGACATGGCGGAGCTTGACCAGATATTCGCGGTAGGCGGAGTCCTCGCGGCTGTATTCGGCGGAGTTCAGGGCAGCCTCGGCGGTATTGTGGAGTCGCGCTCCCTCGCGTCCGGCGAAATAGAAGGCGCGCCCGATGCCGACCGCGCCGATCGAGTCGAGCTTGTCCGCGTCGTAAACGATTTTTTCCTCCAGCGTCTGCGGGATCAGCTTGCCGCGGAAGCGGTGCGTCCGGATGCAGGCGGCGACTTTGCCGATGAAATCCGGTTCGCAGCCGAGCTCTTTCAGCATGGCGGCGGCGGTTTCGGCGCCGTAGCGGGCGTGACAGTGCTTGCCCTTGGACTGGATTTCCTCGGGGCGGCCGATGTCGTGGAGGAGTGCGGCGGTTTCGACGACCGTCAGGTCGGCGCCGGTTTCCATCGCAGCGAGGCGGCGGGCGTTGGCGAGGACGCGCAGCGTGTGGTCGAAATCATGGCAACCGGTGGCGGACTCCAGAATCGCGCGGACCTTGGATTCGAGGATAGCGAACTGATCGGTCATATTGCTTCCAGATGGTCCAGCAATTCTTCCGGAGTATTGGCGATTCTGATCAGTTCATGGTGCCGGGGCCGCAGGAACCCTTCGTGGCGGGCATGCTCCAGGAAGCGCATCAGGTGATTGAAAAATCCGGCGGTATTCAGGAATACGCAGGGCAATTGGTGCAGGTCGAGCTGCCGCCAGGCAAATGCTTCCATGATTTCATCCATGGTGCCGAAGCCGCCGGGCATGGCGACCAGCGCGTCGGCGCGCTCAATCATCATCCGCTTGCGGGTGTGCATGGTGTCGACGACAAGGAGTTCGGTCAGGCCGTGGTGGGCCGCTTCACCGGGCATGCGCGAGGGGATGATGCCGATGACTTTGCCGCCGTCCTTCAGCACCGCATCGGCCAGGATTCCCATGGTGCCGACCGAGGTGCCGCCGTAAACCAGGTTGAAGCCGCGCCGGGCCATCAGTGCGCCGAGCCGCTCCGCGGTGTCGCGGTAGACTGGTGAGGTATCATCGGATGAACCGCAATAAACGCAAATGTTCTGGATTTTGTTGTTATTCATAGCCCCCTCCGCATTGTTCCGGTGAAATCACGCAAAGACAACGGCAATGAAACATTGCCGACGATCTCATCGAGCATTTTGGCGGCTCCGGCTTTGTTGCCGGTCTTGAATGCTTTACCGGCCTCGGCCAGTTTCAGTTCGGCGGGCAGGAGAAGCAGCACGTCCTGGACCTCTTCGCGGCTGCGGTCGACTTTGTCAAGCAGCCGGATGGCTCCGTTGAGGGCTTCCCGGCGGTCCGCGGTGGTCGCATTCAGCATGGAAAATATCTGCAGATACGCTTCGAGGGCGGGGAGCGGGAAACCGTTTTTCTCGTAGGCTTTGCCGAGCAGCAGTTTGGCGCGGCCCGCGAAATTATTGCTGGCCTGCGCGCCGTGGTCATAAGCCTCGACGGCTTTGCGCCACTGATCGTCAAGCTCCAGCAGTTCGCCCTGCAGGCAGTAGAATTCGCCGGTGAACGCGGGCGGGACCGCGTCGGCATCAGGAATAATCTTCAGCGCTTCCTGCTGGCGGCCGAGCTGCCCGAGGGCTTTCATCTGATGAAGCTTGAAACGGCATTCCCAGGCTTTGTCGTTTTTGTTTTTGGCCAGCATTTTTTCGGAGAGCGCCAGGGCCTGCGGATAATCTTTCAGTTTGCCGAGCGAGAGTACCGCGAAGTGCGCCGCTTTGTTGCGTTCCTCGGAGGGGGTGGCGGACAGGCGGTTGAAACTGTCGAGCACGGCCTGGTATTTACCGCCGCGGTACATGGTCACGATATCGTCAGCCGGCAGATTCAGCGCCGGAACGGTCAAAATAAAAAATAATATTAATCTAAACATAGCAATTAATCTCTCCGGGGTTTCTGTAATAAAAGTAACGCCGATATCGGCAAATGCAAGTTGGAGATACGGTAAATTTTAGTTTAATCGGTTGCTTTGACGTGATTCAAAGTTATATTTAATTTGAAATAGAAAATTGAAAATGGGAAATGACAAATTGAAGGTATTGGAAAAAATCGCCATGGCGGCCATCGTCGCCATGACCATAATTACCCCGTTGAAATTCGGTTCGATTGTGGGGATACCCGAAACGACTGCACTGTTTCCGGCGGATCTGTTTTCCTGGGTGATCATTACCTGGCCGGTGACGATGTTTCCGCTGTTCAGCGGCGTGGTGCTGATCCTGGCGCTGATCGGGTTCCGGCCGCGCCCGGAGAAGCAGTTCAAGGCGTTTGTCGCCGCCGGTCTGTGGATGCTGCTGGGGTTGGTCGGATATATCGGGGTGATTAACGCCGGGACCAAAGATTTTGTTTTGATGCAGATTCCGCACGGACTGGGAATCGGCGCTTACGCGGCGTCGGTGTACCTGATGCTCTCGAACCGTCCTGAGTTCCGGAAGAAGTTCCTGTTCATCATGCTGGGGACGGCGGCGCTGGTGGCGCTGATGGGCTGGGAGCAGCGGCTGGTCAGTTTCGAGGAAACCCGGCGGTTCATGGAGCAGCAGGAGATCGAAACCGGAGTCGCCATGTCCAGCGATATGAAGGCCCGGGTTTACGACAGCCGTATTTATGCGACGATGAGCTCGTGCAACAACCTGGCCGGATTTCTGCTGATGATGCTGCCGGTGCTGTTCTGGCTGTGCTGGAAGCTGGGGGACCGGATCGAGCCGAAGAGCGGGGGCAGGGCGGTATTTCTGGTATTGGGGATATTGCTCATGCTGGTGCCGTTCGGCATGACGCAGAGCCGGGCGGCCTTTGCCTGTGCCATGGGGGCGGTGATTCTGCTGGTGCTGATTTCGCCGGTGAATTGGAAAATCCGGCTTGGCATCGTGGTGGTGATGTTGCTGGGGCTGGTCGGTGGCGGGATTTTCATCTGGGCGCTGGGGCGCGGATTTCATTCGCTTTCGGCGCGGGTGGATTACCAGATTGCGACCTTGCAGATTTTCGCAAATAATCCGCTGTTCGGTACCGGCTGGGGCGATTTTTTCCACGATTATATGATCATCAAAAATTATCCGAGCGCCGAGGCTCCGCACGATCCGCACTGCATGCTGGCGGGTTACCTGGGGCAATGCGGCATCCTCGGCGGGTTGGTTTGCCTGGCGACGCTGCTTTATCCGCTGTGGGAGGGCTGGCGCAAGGTGCGTCGTTCGGCAGAGCGTTTCTTCTCCAATATCGACAGCTGGGTGTTGCTGGGAATCATCGGCGGTACCATGCATTCGCAGGTCGACACCAATATGCAGGTGCCGGCGGTGATGTGTTACCTCGCCGGGCTGCACGTCATCCTGTTGACGGATGACGACGATAAAGAACGCGCCGCGCCGAAAATCAACCGGTATGTCCTGCAGGGGATATTTATAGCGGTGGCGCTTTGGCTGGCCCTGGCCGGCGCGGTCAACAGTTACCAGCAACTGCAGGGCGAAAAAGCGTTCGCGGCCCTGAGCGACCTGGCCTCGCCGCAGGGGAAGAAGCCGGAGGAGTTTTACCGTGTCACCCCCGATCAGGTCAACGTGGCTTTGGAGAAGGTGGTGAAGCTGCGCCCGTATTCGCCGTTTCCGTGGCAGGTGGCCGGTGATTTCATGTTCGGGCGCGGACTGTACGACCCGGCCGAGCGGTATTACCTGAAAGCGCTGGAGCTCTCGCCGCAGCGGGCGTCGATCAACCACCGCTTGCACCGGGTGTACCGGATGACGCATCGTGAGGCGGACGCGGAAAAATACCTGCAGCGCGCCCGCGAACTCTTTCCCCGAAACGAAGATTATCAACAACCATGGTCGCCGAAATGAGTGAATTACTGACTACCGAATTATTGATCCTGAGAAAAAGCCCGTACCGCGAAACCAGTTTGATCATCGCCGGGGTCACCCCGGAGAATGGACGGCTCGACCTGGTGGTGAAGGGCGAACTGGCATTCAGCAAGAAGAAGTTTCCGGTGGCGGATCTTTTCCGCGAGATTCAGGTGGAATACGCGGTCAGCCCCCAGTCGACGCTGCACAATCTGCGGCAGGCGGAAATCATCGCCAGCTGCGGCGAAGAACTGGCCGCGGTGCCGGATAATTTCCTGCTGGCCTCCGAGCTCGGAGAGCTGATCCTGAAGTCGACCAAGCCGGAACTGCCGTGCCCGGAAACGTTTGACGCGGCGCTGAATATCCTCGGCATGTTGAGCCAGATCACCCCCGACGATCCGAATGCCGCCGCCAAGCGCGCCCGCTGCGCCGCCATGATGAAACTGGTGATTTTAAGCGAAAACGGCCTGCTGCCGGAAAACCTCGACCCGGACCCGGATGTCAACGTGGAAAAACACGACCTGATGGACCACATCCTCGCCGCCGCCCAGGGGCTGGACGAGCCCCCCGTCAATACCGGCCGTTTCTGGGTGCAGATGAATAAATGGGCCGATATCATCATCAACAAAACGGAACTCCACTGATGACCGACGAAGAACTTCAGGTGATGAAAAGCGCCATCCGGATGTTGAGCCGGCGGGCGCATTCACGCAGGGAGCTGATCGATAAACTGATGGCCCGCGAGTTCCGTTATCCCGCCGTGCTGGCCGTGATCAAGGAATGCGAGAAAAAGGGCTATCTGAATGATAACCAGATGGTGGAGGATTATGCCAACGAGCTCGCCTCGCGCGGCCATGGCGATTTCAAGATAAAAATGAAGCTGCGCAGCAAAGGACTGCCCGCCGATATGATCGCGGAAAAACTCTCGGCACTGGGCGAGGAATCGCCGCCGGAAGAACGCGCGGCCGAGGCGTTGGAGCGGAAAATGCCGACCCTGATGCGCGAACAGGATTTGCGCAAGCGCCGCGAAAAAGCGTATCGCTTCCTGGTCTCGCGCGGGTTCAACGGCGAGGCGGTCCGCAAAGCAATAGAGAAGATGGAGGATTTTGAATGAAGATTATCGACACCCATATACATTTCAGCAAGCATGAGGGTTTCAGCCATACCGCCGAGGAGTCCGGGCAGGTAAACAGCATCGAATTTCTGGCCAGGGTTTTTGCCGATAACCACGTGGAAAAAGCCATCGCCATGGGGACCCGGGGCGAAGAGCGCTCCGGCATCTGCGCGCCACAGACCCCGGATCTTGGCGGCGACTTCGACGTGGAGCATTATAACCAGCCGGATTTCATCGCTTACTGCTGCGGAGTCAACAGTTCGGCCATACCGGAATGCGACCTCGGAAAATCGCTGGCGGAGTTCGAGCAGCATTTGCGGACCCCGCAGTGCGTCGGCATCAAGATGTACACCGGCTACAACCATGTTTATCCGGCCGACCCGATGCATTTCCCGTTTTATGAGCTGGCGCAGCAGTACGATGTGCCGGTGGTCCTGCACACCGGCGACACCGCGGGTAACTGGGGGCTGGTCAAATACTCGCACCCGCTGACCGTGGACGAGCTGGCGATGGCGTTTCCGCAGGTCCGTTTCGTGATGGCGCATTACGGTAACCCGTGGATCGTCGACGCTACAGAAGTGGCGATCAAAAATCCGAATGTCTTCATCGATCTCTCCGGCCTGGCCGCCGGTGATTTCACGGTCGATGATTTTTTCCGGGATTACAAGGGCTACACTGAGCATTTGCAAACGTGGATGGCTTATCTCTCGGACTACGGCAAATTCATGTTCGGCACGGATTGGCCGCTGGTCCGGATCGATACCTATATCGAGCTCATCAAGCGCCTGACCCCGGAAAAATACCACGGACAGATCTTCTACGAAAACGCCAAACGCGTCTTTACCAAGCTTTGATGGTGAGAATTTTTTAACCACGGAAAGTACGGAAAAACACGGAAGATTATTTTCTTTTTTGTGTTTTTTTTGTGCATTTTGTGGTTCTTCCCAAACCGTGGTTGACAATAATTTTACATTCAGGGATTGACTTCCTGTTTTTTGGTGATATAATTATACCTATGAATCATCAGGTATAGTTATGAGAACTCCGAAAAAGAGTCGCGAACTCTATGAAACTTTGAAAGAACAGATTCGCGGTGGCGTTTTGCCGCCGGGGACGCTGTTGGCCCGGGAAGTGGAAATGGCCGGGGAGTTCGGGGTGGCGCGCGATACCTTGCGGAGCGCGTTGCGCGAGCTGGAAGCGGATGGTTTGATCCGGCGGATTCGCGGGCAGGGGACCTTTGTCGCGGCGCTGGATAAGCCTTTGACGGTTACTTACCTTCTGCCTTGCGCCGATTACGAAAAGGCCAGCGGGATTTCCAGCCGCCGGACCCACAGCGAAATGCTGTTCGGGCTGTTGCAGGCCGCCGCAAACAGTAACTGCAAGATCGAGGCCCTGCCGTTGACCGCGACTAACGATCCGAAGGATATCAACTGGGGTTTGCTCGCGGATCTGGATGACAACAGCCGGGTTATTCTGGTCGGTGAATGGTTCAAGGAAGTTTTTCCGCTGCTGCTGGAAAAAAATTGCCGGGTCGGGTTGATCTGGTACGAAGGCTGTGCCTGGCAGCCATTTCTGGAACGCTGGCAGATATGGGAAACCAACCGGAGCGACGGTCTCCTGCAATTGATCGCGCTGCTGACCAAACGTGGCCGCCGGAAAATTGCGATTTCCAAGTTGTCGAATTCGTCGGCGCATGATATACTCGGAATTCAGGAGATTGCAACCGGAGATGAAATCGGCAAAATCCGCCGGGAGCTCGGGAAACACGATTTCGATGCCCTGATTGTGGATAATGCCATTATTCACAATTTCGACAGCCGCCGGAGCCTGCACGAAAACTTCGGGCTGCCGGAGAATATTCAAATCGTGCTGGCCGACCGGAATTGTTATGAAGATGTGATTACCCGCGAAACGGCGTCCGTTTATTATCCGTATCAGGAAGTTGCCCGGCGGATGCTGGCGGAACTGCTCCCCGGACGTTATCAACCCTGTCATCATCAGATATCAGCTCAAATACAAGAGGAAATCCATGAAAAAATTTGAAGAAGCCCTGTCCGCCCTGAATTCAGGGAAAATCCGCTTCCAACCGTTTGCCGTAACCGCCGAGGGCCGGGTACTGCCGGACGAAGTCAGCGAAAATGCCGGTATGAATTACATTCGGGTTAGTTGCCGCTATGGCAATAAATTCAGTGAAGACTTTCATTTCCAGCTCAAGGGTGACGAAATCCTCTGCCGGCGTTATTTCCGCAATGAATCCGGGCAGACACAGAAATTGGTTGAACTCGGTGTGATGCTGGATGGCATTCAGTTCGGCGGAGCGGCGAAGAACGATTATTTCTATCACAACGAAAATCCGCGGATTTATGAACGGATGACCTTTGCGGTCGATTATAACCGATCGGCGGGGGACGCGGGGGACAGCGAGTTCGACGCGCAGGCTGGAAACCGCTGGGCCGACCCCGGAGTGGTTTGCGACCGGATCGGCCGCTCGCCGTATCAGCCGTTTCCGGCGATCCTGCTCGGCAATTACGGCGGCAATCACGGGCTGGTGCATGGCACGCTGAGCCAGAAGGTGTTTTATCACAATTATCTGGTGTCGCACCGGGACAATGCGGTACGACTGGAGATTTTTTCCGGGTTCAAGGCGATCGGCTATCTGGAGCTGGCTCCCGGTGAGGCGCTGGTCGATGAATGGTATCTTGGCACGACGGAGCATGCCGATGATCTCGAGCTGATTTTCGAGCGCTATACTACTGAGCTCCGCAAGCACCTGCCGCCGATGTACGGCGCGACCGCGATCAATCGTGACTCGATGGTCTGGGGCTCGTGGAACGACGGGTTGTTCCGGGATATCAACGAGGAGCAATTACTGCGCGAAGCGGAATTCCTGAGCCGGAACTACCCTACGGTCAAATGGCTGCAGGTGGACGACGGCTATGCCGCGGAGTCCACGCGGCTCAATATCGCGCATGGACTCGGCATGCCGTATGAGGGTGAGGCGGGCGTGGACAAGACGAAATTCCCGCATGGCCTGAGGTACTTCGCCGACAAGGTGCGCGAGGCGGGGCTGCGTCCGGCGGTGTGGATCGGCGGTTTCTGTCCCAAAGGTACGCCGATTTTCAAGGAGCGCCCGGAGTGGTTTTTCGACTATGATTACCGGGTGGGCTCAAGTGCGCCGCTGGATGTGAGTTTGCCGGAGGTACGGGAATATATGGAGAAAGCGCTGGATGTGTTTTTCCGCGAATATGGTTTCGAGGGGATGAAACACGACTTCTGGAGCTATGCGTTTGAGGACAGCCACGATTTGCTGGCGCGTAAGGATGCGTCCGGCTACCAGTGGCGCGACTGGTGGCTGAAAGAGGTCCGCAAGCGTATTCCTGCCGACGCTTATCTGCAGACCGGCTGCGATATCGTGATGGGCAATCCTTTCCTCGGTGAGCTTTTCACCAATTACCGTTACGGCATCGACATCGGCAGCGGCAACTGGGATTACGTGCGGACGAATTTCCTGTGGGGAGTGGCGTGCTTCGCACTCCATACCGGTGATTTGTTTGTGCCGAACAGCGACTCGGTGGGGCTGCTGCCGGGGCTGTCGGACGATGAAGCGGCGTTCTGCATCAACTACTGCCTGGTCACGCATTCGATGGTGGAAATCGCCGGACTGCTGAGCCAACACCAGGACCACCCGCGCGTCGGCATGCTGAAAAAGGCCGTCTGCAATCCGAATAACGGGCAGGACGTTTATCTGGCACGCTACGATTACCGGGCGAAGAAGCACCAACTGGCGGACACACTCTATTTCAAAACGCCGCATTTCAGCACGCTGGAAGGAAATCCGGCGCTGCCGCTGCGGACCGTAGGCATCTTCAATACCGATGAAGAGCTCAAATCAATCGAATTCAATGCCCGGGACCTGAAACTGGCGGAAGGCAATTACCAACTGACGGATGTCTGGAGCGGTGAAACGTTCGCCTTCACCGGCGAGATGAAATTCGAGCTCCGGCCGCATGCCAGCCGCCTCCTGGCGGTGAGCCCTGTCACGGATGCGCCGCAGTTGCTGGACGCCAATATCAAGATCGTTTCCGCCGAACAGTGCGGCGATGAGCTGATCCTCGAAACCGCTTATCACGGCGAGTTCGAACTGATCTTCGACCGGGCGCCGAAGTCCGCCTCAAACGGTGCCGTACAAGGGAACGCCGTCCGCGGTAGAATGGCCGCCCCCGGCAAAATCAGCGTCCGCTTCTGAGGTTATACCTCGAACCGAGTCACCGTAATTTTTATAGGACAAATGGGACGGTCTGCTCATCGTACCCTTGGTGAAGGTGAGTCCGACCCGTCTGACTTGTTCTGGCGTCAGCTGATGGAGTTAGTCGGTCAGTCTTCGGCCAGCTTCTGCTGCTTGCGGTATTCCCAGGGGGGCTGGGGGCGCTGCTCTTTCCAGAGGCCGAGGCCGGAGCGTTGGGCGGCCTGCTGCGCGTGCATGATATCCAGGTCCTTGGGTGCATAGGAATAATAGTGCCACGCCATGCCCTGCTTGGCCATTTCCAGATTTATATAGACACCGTCGCAGTAAACCTTGCCGACGTGGCGCTGGTACTGGTCGACGTTTGCCACCTTGACGGTGACGAATTTGCCGTCGATCATATCCGCCAGCGCCTTGCCGGATTCCTTGCCGAAGGCCTGGCTGGATTCGGGGGCGTCGATGCCGTAAAAACGGATTTTATATTTGCGGTCGCCCTCCGGCGCAAGCACGGTTATGGTGTCGCCGTCGCTGACCTTGGTGACTTTGCCGTAGATCTCCGAACCGGATTCCGCGTTGGCATACGCCGCGCCGTAGCCGGGGATGACCATGCGGATATAACGCGGCAGGAAGCCGGTGTATTGCGTCAGTTTGTGGCCGAAAATCCCCAGCCGATCAAGGTTGCCGAGAAATGCCCCCAGCAGGACCAGCAGGATATAAATATATTTCTTCGAAAAAAAGAACCGTGTCCACGATTTACCCTTTTTCGTCTTTTTCGAACGCGTAGCCAAAGTTACATTTACTCCTTGTTTTTCACGGCCAGGTCGCGGGCGGTGACGACGATTTTCAGAAACTCAGCCCGCTTGCCGTCCCGGTCGTTTCCGAGGGCTTCTTTGGCACGAAGGCGCAGTTTTTCATAATCCGCGTTGCCTTTCAGCGGTGAATCACGCAGCAGCAGGGCGAATTCGGCGACCGCGCCGGCCCAGTTCCAGTTGATGCCGGCCGGCATTTCCCGGGGCGGCATAAATGTCATCTGGACGGCAGGATCATCACCTTCCGGTTTCTGATAACGCAGTTGGAAAGAGAACGGTTCTTCTTTGCCGGTGTCCTGACGGTCCTGGAATTTTAAGGGTTCAATTTCACCGACAACTGCTTTTTTCACCGTATCGGCAGCGTCTGCCATAACCAGTTCGTATAATACAGTCACCTGATGGCCGACCCCGACGTCGCCGGAATCCACAGTGTCGTTCTTGAAGTCGGCGTTATCCAGCTTGCGCAGTTCATAGCCGAGCAGCTTGTAGGCATAAACTTTGGACGGATTGAACTCCAGCTGGAATTTCACGTCGCGGGCGATGGTGAACATCCGGCCGGTCATTTCGTTGACCAGGGCATTGCGGGCCTCGCGGAGATTGTCGATATAAATATAATTGCCGTTGCCTTTATTGGCGAGCATTTTGGCCTTGTTGTCTTTGAAGTTGCCGGAGCCCATGCCGATGACGCTCAGGTAAATGGCGCTGCCGCGCTCTTTCTCGATCAGTGAAACCAGTTCGGATTCGCTCGATACACCGACGTTGAAATCGCCGTCGGTGACCAGGATCACCCGGTTGTTGCCCTTGGAAATGAAATTTTTGTGAGCGAGCTTGTAGGCAGCCTGTATACCCGCCGCGCCGGGGGTGTAACCACTGGCTTCCAGTTTGCTGATCAGCGCAATGATCTCTTCCTTTTTATTGCCGCTGACCGAGTCCATCAACACTTTTGAGCCGCCGCCGTAAGTGACGATGCTGACTTTGTCCTGCGAACGCAATTCTTTGGTCAGAAGCTTCAATGATTCCTGCAGCAACGGCAGTTCTTCGTACATAGAACCGGAGTTGTCGATCAGAAACACGAAATTCGACGGCGGCAGATTATCTTTCGGAATGTCTTTGGCCTGTACGCCGATCAAGAGCAGCTTATGGTTTGGCTGCCAGGGGCAGGTGTCCATTTCGAATCTGGGGTTGA
>JBEBRW010000048.1:0-42628 GCA_040394635.1 Victivallis vadensis
AGCACAACCTTGACCTGAAAGTTTACAGCATCCGCGACAAAATAGCCCGCGAGCGCCAGACCGCCGAAGCCCTCGGCATGCTCCCTGAACTCAATATCTCCTACGACTTCTCCGGCCGTGACAACGACCCCGGCGCCAGTTCGCGAAGCATCCGCAGCGGCAACGAGTCACTCGAGCCGAGCATGAGTTCCGACCGCAACATCAGCAATTTCAAAGTCGAACTCGCGCTGAGCGTAATCGACTTCGGCCTTGCTTTCCTTAACGCGACCCAGGCGGAAGATCAGGTCCTGATCTCCATCGAACAGAAACGCCGCGCCGCCCAGAACCTCAAACTCGAAGTCGCCAGGACTTATTTCAAAGTAGCCGCCACCCAGGACGCCCGCGACGCCTCATCCGCGCTCCTGGAAAAGTGCAAAGACATCCACCAGCTCCTCTCCGACCTCGAAACCTCGAAGAACTTCTCCCCGCTCCGCGTGCTTGACGAAAGAAAACGTTTCATCCGCCTCCAGAAGCAGCTGATGGAATATCAGCGCAGCTATGACAACGCCTGTATCGAACTGCGCGCCCTGATGGGTTACATGCCGCTCCGCGAAATCCGCGTCGATACGTCGTTCCTGAAAGAAATCCACGTGCAGGATCTCCCCGATATCGAGACCCTCGTCAAAGTCGCCCTGGTCGAACGCCCCGAGCTGTATCAGCTCGATATCCAGACCAACATCATGATCAACGAAGCCCGCAAGACCATCCTCATGATGCTCCCGCACGTGCGTGTGTTCGTAGACTTCACCGCCAGCGACAATGCGTTCCTCTACCACCAAAGCTGGTGGGAACTGGCCGCCCGCGCCGCCTACAACCTGCTGAAACTGCCCCAGCACATCGCCACATTGCGCACCCGCAACAGCGAAGTGGAAGAACTCCAGGCCAGAACCCTGGCGCTCTCGATCGGGATCATCTCCCAGGTGCATATCGCCTATGCCAATATCAAGGAAGTCCAGGACCGTTATCAGCTGGATGATGATTATTACAAAGCTTACCTGAAGCACCTCGATACTGCCCACAAGACTTATACCGTCGGCGGCAATGAGTCGAAGCTCGACCTGGCCCGTTACGAACTCGAAACGACCGATACCCAGATCGCCCGGACCATCGCCCTCGGCAATTATTACCTGGCTTATTACCAGCTGCTCAACACCGTCGGCGTCGAAACGCTGCAGAAAGAATACATCGCCGGCATCATGAGCAAGATCAATCTGGCCGAAGCCAAAGCCTCGGCCCGTACCGCCAAGGACATTCGCAGCAGCGCTGCCGCAGCCGATGAACTCACCAAGATGTACAATGGCGTTCCGCTTGGTAACAACACCATGCCCGAAGCCACCCGCAACCACGCCGAGAGCCTGGTGCCCAATCAGATTTAACTTCGAAAGGATAGATAGAATAGATGGATACCAAGAAAGAACTCTACGCAGACGGGATCGGTCAGATTCACTTTGCAGGCGGGATGGTGCGCTATGACTTTGTCAGCATGCAGCCGGCCGAAAATGCATCGACTTTTGACGTGAGCGGACGCGTAATCATGCCGCCTCAGGGCTTCTTGAACATGTTCAATTCCATGCAAGAACTGATCGATAAGCTGCTCGAAGCCGGTGTACTCCAGAAAAACGCCCCGCAGGCCCAGGCCGGCGGTATGCCCGTTGTCGAAGACGCCGTGATCATTGAAGAAGAAGGCGGCGAAGATCTCGCCGACCCGGCCCCGGCCAAAAAGAAAGCAGCGAAGAAAACGAAAAAGTAACTTCGCCGTTATCAGAAAAGTTATTCAAGGACGCTTTCACCAAAGCGTCCTTTTTTATGTCATGCGCAGTTACTTAGATACTATCTGCACGATTGCCACGTCGTTTCCGGGAATTTCCTCGAGGTTGCCGTGCAGGACCTTGGCGACTTCCCAGCCTGCCGCTAAATGGAACCCGGTGACGGCTGTTTCCGGACAGTAATTGACCAGCACGCCGATTACGTTGTTTTTATCGATCGGGTGCTCGGTCACGCCGACATTGGCGCAGTCTTTGCCAATGCACCGTTCGGCTCCGGCTCCCTGGAAAAATTTCCGGTAGATCTGATAAAACGGCTGTTCAAAACCTCCGCTGATGCCGGCGAGAATACCCTCCATCGGCGCATTCAGCAGCCAGACCCGCCCCTTGCCGTAAGCACAACGGGTGAGGATCGGGTCCCCTGCCCGGCTCGTGCCCAGAACCTCGGCGCGAATGTTCAGCAGCCGCTGGCGTTGCGTCATCGGCAGTTCGAATTCAGCCTCGATGCCGTCGATCCGGAAAATTTCCCGGTAATTCTCCTGATGCCGGTAATCCACTCTCACTCCGAACACCTCTTCAAACGGCTGCAGCATCCCCTTCCCGGCGGTCACCAGCAATTCGCTGCCGGCCTCGACCTTAGCCAACAATTCACGATAACGGCGGCCGGTCAAACCACCGGTCAGGACGGAGTTGCTGGGCAGGAGATAGATCTTCGAATCCGGCAGCGGAGTATCCGCATCGTGGAACACCAGGTCGAAACCGGCCTGCTTGGCCAGGATAAATGAACCGAAAGCGATTTCCCAAGTATCTTCCGAAGTCAGGATACAGACGGCATCGGTTCGCCGGGACGGCAGCTTCGCAAAGGGCAGTTCGGCGAGAATTTCGTTGAAATATTTCACCGATTCCACCACCGGCTGGGCCGTGTAATCGGCTCGGAACATCCCCAGTTCACGCTCCAGCGCCACCCAATCATAAGGCGCGTGAGTCAGGCGGTCCTGGTCGAAAGCACACCACCAGAGCAGCCCGCGCAAGTCATGGGCCCAGCAGGAAAACAGCACGCTGCGCAAGTACTCCCTGGCCCGCTCGTTGCTGCAGATCATCGGTCCGAGGTTGCCCACTTCCTCGGGCATACAGGGCTTGCCGCCGAGATCACCGTAGAAACAGGATTCAACCGTGGCATGCAGCGTATTGCGAATGGTATTGAATGGCTCCAGATTGCACTTCGGCGTGAACAGCGGGTATGGATGGGTAGTCAGGATGTCGGTGAGCTCGGCCTGGTCGGCAATCAGCCAAGCTCCGGACTTGGTCATCTGCAAGCTGTGCATGCCGGAAACCACCGGCCGTGCGTCATCCTCCAGCCGGATGGCCGATGCGATGGCATTCGTCCAGGTCCACGCCTCGTCACTGCTCGCAGCCGCCCCCAGGCAGTTGCATTCATTGCCAAGATCCCAAGCGGCGACCGCCGGATGGTCCTTCAGCTGCCGGACAAAATAGCGGACAAAACGCACCTGCCATTTAATGGCCTCGGCATGCGTCAGGACATTGACTTCCTCAAAAGCTTTCGGCACAAACAGCCGGCCGCTCATCCAGCCGGTGACCAGCCCGACGATCAGCTTGATACCGTTCTTCGCCGCCTCGTCCGCCATGAAGCGGAAACGCGCCATCATCTCCTCATCCACTCCGGCCCGTCCGGCTTCCGTGTCCGGCAGCGGATTTTCGCCCATATAAATCGTTTTGATCCCGCCGCCGTGATAAAGATAATTCAGCGGCTGGAAATCGGGCCACAGCGGAAAAACCCGCAGCGTGGTCAAATAATTTGCCGCCAGCAACTTGAAATCGGCCGCCACGGTCTCCGGGGACCAATTGCTCCACATCTGGGTCCCGGCATGCGACGCCCAATAATTACAACCGGTCACAAACGTCCCGGATTCAAAGTATTTAGCCATTTTTCCTTACCGATGCTCCTTTTATAAAATCGTTTGGTATGATGATTCCGTCTTTTTTGGCATTGCCGCCGATCAATTCCAGAAGTTTCTTCATCACCACTTCCGAAATCGTCTCGAAATTCTGCCGGATGCAAGTGGGCTCCGGCAAAATATAGGGCGTGACCCAGGGCGAATAAAAACTGACCCATGAAATATCGTCCGGCGCTTTCCGCCCAAGCACATCCAGCATGTATTTGACCGGCATCGTCAATGATTCCCCGCATGAAATCAGCGCGGTCGGCTTCTGCGAAGCGAGCAGTTTGCCGATCCGGTCCGGGTACCGCAGCACCTCACAGGCCATCAATTCATCGCGAAACGGCACGCCATGCGCCTCGAGGGCCCTCCGGTAACCGTTCACCCGCGATTGATCGCCCCACGAAAAACGCTCCGCCGCCGGCCCGATCAGCAACCCGATATCGCGGTGCCCCTGCCCGAGCAAATACTCCGCAGCCTGATATACCCCGCCCTCGTGGTCCGTACAGACATAGCTGCACCCTTTGGTGATGTAGTTAATGGTCAGCACGGGAATATTCCTGATGCCCCGCAGGATATTGGCCGCTTCCTCATTGTAAACCAGCCCGATCACCGCCGTGGAAAAATTGCGCGAAATCCGCTCGACATCCTCGATCCGCACCAGGTCGATGCCCAGATTGTGCTCCGCGGCGGCGGAAAAAATACTGGCCAGCAGTGCCGCCTCGTAACTGTTCACCCCGACCGCCTTGAAGCCGACCAGGATCGAAACCATATCGCGCCGCGCCGTCATCTTGGGCTGATACCCGAGCATGGCGGCCGCCTTCAGCACCTTGGTCCTCGCCGCTTCCGAGACATACTGGTGATTGTTGAACACGCGCGACACCGTGCAGGTCGACACCCCCGCCAGCCCGGCGATATCCTTGATTTTGTTATTGCTCATAATATTCTCTGAAATTATTTCATATTATCTGTAATTATTATATAGTCGAACCCGTTTTTTTCAATCGTCATTTGATGAAATTAATTAAAAACATCGCTCCGGGTATTGATTGGGTATATTTTTATTACGGCGTTTGACTTTTTGACGTTTGGAGAGTATATTCTATCTCTTAGCGTGATCCGTTTTTTCGGGATCGATGATAATTTTGCTTAAACTCTAAATCAGGTTATATATGCCGTTATTCAGCAGCGAAAAATACACTACGCTTAAATTGCAGAATGGCAATAAAAGAAAAGAACTCCCGCAGGGTTTGTGGGTAAAATGCAAAAAATGCAGCCGCACCCTTTATAAAAAACAGATTGAAGAAAGCCTGAACGTTTGTCCCCATTGCTCGTATCACGAGCCGATGACCGCGGATGAACGGATCAAGATGCTGACCGACGACGATTCGTTCAAGGAAATCGACGCTTACCTGATGTCGAAGGACCCGCTGAACTTCGTCGACTCCAAAAGTTACAAAGACCGCCTCGAAGCCAGTATCAAAAAGACCGGCACCAACGAGGCGATTAAATGCGGTATCGGCACGCTTGAGGGACGCGTTTACGCGCTCGGCGTGATGGATTTCCGCTTCATGGGCGCTAGTATGGGATCGGTGGTGGGCGAGAAAATCACCCGGTTGGCCGAGCTGGCCGCTGCGCGGCATTGTCCGCTGGTGATTATTTCGGCCAGCGGCGGGGCGCGCATGCAGGAAGGGATCTTGAGTCTGATGCAGATGCCGAAGACTTGCGGCGCGCTCCAGCGCCTGTCGGCGGCCGGTCTCGCTTATATTTCGATCTTAACCAATCCCACCTATGGCGGTGTGACCGCCAGTTTCGCCACGGTAGGCGACCTGATTCTCGCGGAACCCGGAGCCATGATCGGCTTCGCCGGCCCCCGTGTTATTCAGGAAACGACCAATTCAAAACTGCCGGAAGGATTCCAGACCGCTGAGTTCCTTTTGGAAAAAGGATTGATCGACCGGGTAATTGACAGAAAAAATTTACGACATGAGCTTGCTCTTTGCCTTGAATATTTCTGCAACTAGTGCTATTGTTATCAGATGGACGGCGTAAAGTGAATTTTTGGCGCCGCCGGTCCGGACCCTATGCGCTGGTATCGTGCTAATTGAGTCAGATGGGGAACCAAGCAGCTCCGTGCAATGATCCAGGTGCTGTAGGAGCATCTGGCGCCGGCGGCGCCTTTTTTTATTAATTGAAAATTGAGAATTGAAAATTGAGAATTACGGGAGAAGTCAGTCTTTCATCGAAATTTAAAGAGGGTCAAAGGGATTCTTCCCTTTCCTTCATTCTCAATTCTCAATTCTCCATTCTCCATTGAAATTAGTTTAGGAATTTTTAGTTATGGAAAGAAAAGACGGCAGACGCCCGGATCAGCTCCGCTGGCTCAAAGCGACCAAGAATTACCTCACCAATCCGGTATCGTCCGTACTCATTGAATTCGGCGGCACCAAAGTCGTCTGTTCGGTTTCGGTCGACCCCAAGGTCCCCAACTGGATGCGCGCCCAAAAGGTCCCCGGCGGCTGGCTCACCTGCGAATACGGCATGCTCCCCGCCTCCACCCGCGACCGTATGCAGCGCGAAGCCTCGTCCGGCAAACAGGGCGGCCGTACCGTGGAAATTCAGCGGTTGATCGGCCGCAGCCTCCGCTCGGTCGTCGATCTGGAGAAATTCGGCCAGAATACCATTTATATTGACTGCGACGTGATCGATGCCGACGGCGGCACCCGCTGCGCCGGCATCACCGGCGCCTCGCTGGCGCTGCAGCTGGCCTTCCGCAACCGCCGCCTCCTCAACATGTGCGGCGGCGAGAGCCCGATCCGCGAAGCCATTGCCGCCGTCAGCGTCGGCATGATCGACGGCGTCCCGATGCTCGACCTCTGCTACGAGGAGGACAGCCGCGCCGAAGTCGATTTGAACGTGGTCATGACCGAATCCGGCAACTTCGTCGAAATCCAGGGCACCGCCGAACGCAATCCGTTCAGCAAGGCCCAGCTCAATGAAATGCTTGAGTTGGCCGAGTCCGGCATCCGCAAGATTTTCGAAATCCAGCGCGGCATCATTTACGGCAGCGACAACAAACCGGAACGCAGCGGCGACAACAAGCCGGAGCACCGCGCCCCCCGGCCGCAGCAGCAATTGAATTCGTTGGGCGATGCTTTCGCCGACTTAAAAATCTAGAGGTGACACAGGGATGAGTGAGTATCAGGTTATCGCGCGCAAATGGCGCCCGCAGCGGTTCTCGGATGTGGTGGGCCAGGAGCATATCGTCCAGACGTTGAAAAATGCCATCCGCATGCAGAAAACCGCTCATGCTTACCTCTTTGTCGGTCCGCGCGGCGTCGGCAAAACCACCACCGCCCGCATCTTCGCCAAAGCCCTGAACTGCCTCGCGCCCGAAGACGGCGAACCGTGCTGCAAGTGCCGTTCCTGCCTGGCTGTGGCCGCAGGCAACAACATCGACGTCATCGAAATCGACGCCGCCAGCCAGAGCAGCGTGAACGACGCCCGCGCCATCCGCGACGAAGCCATGCACGTGCCGGTGAACGGCCGCTACAAAGTTTATATCATCGACGAGGTCCACATGCTCTCCAAGCAGGCGTGGAACGCGCTGTTGAAGATCGTCGAGGAGCCGCCGGCCCACATCAAATTCATTTTCGCCACCACCGAAGTGCACATGGTGCTGGGCACGATCATTTCGCGCTGCCAGCGCTTTGACCTGCAGCGGATTCCGAGCCGGGTCATCACCGAGCGGCTGGAAGCGATCTGCCAGGCGGAAAAAGTCAGCATCACCCGCGAAGCCATCCTCGCCATCGCCCGCGCCGCCGACGGCGGCATGCGCGACGCCCAGTCGCTGCTGGACCAGATGATCGCCTTTTTCAGCGCGTCCGACGGCTCGGCTATCACCGAGGAACAGGTGCTCTCACTCTTCGGACTGAGCGGCGTGGCCGAGATCGACACTCTGATCGGCGCCATGAGCGAAAACAATCGCGGCCGCGTGGTCGAATCCGTTTACAACCTCGCCTCGCGCGGCAAAAATCTGGAAACGCTGTTCAGCGACGTCCTGGCCCGTCTGCGCGGCATTCAGCTTTGTTACCTGATCGAAAATCCTGAGCAGATCCTCGAAACCGACGCCGAGTCCATCGCCGAAATGCGCCAGATCTGCAATACCGTGAATCCGGAAATCATCCAGATCCTGCTCGAACAGCTCTCGCCGGTCGGCCGTGCACTGCACGACGCCCTGAACAAACAGGTTTTCCTTGAGTCGATTTTCCTGAAAGCCATGCGTGAGGCCCACGCCATCAAGATCGGCGACCTCGTCTCCCGCTTGAACCAGCTTCGCGGTGCCGGGGAACTCAAATTTACCGAACAATTGCCGCCGCCGCAAGTGCAGCAGCGGATCACTATGGCACCGCCGCCGGCTCCCGTAGCCGTGGCAGCGCCCAAGCCGATACCGGTCCCCGCTCCTGTTCCGGCTCCCGCGCCGATTCCCGAAGCCAAACCGGCCTCCGTGCCGGAGCCCATACCGGAAGTGAAACCGGAACCGATACCTGAGCCGATTCCCGAGCCCATGCCTGAGCCGGAACCCATTCCGGAGCCCGTGCCTGTGCCCGAAGTCAAACCCGAGCCCCCGGTACCCGCTCCAGTTCCGACTCCCGAGGTCAAACGCGCCCCTGCCCCGGTTGCAAAACCGGTGGGCGACCAGACTGCCGATACGCTCTGGCAACAAATCATTGCTGAAGTAAGCAAGAACCCCGGCGGTTCACCGGATCTGATCCGTGCCATGGAGCAATGCCGCCCGGTTGTTTATGAAAACTCCATCCTGACCGTAATGTTCGAGGGCGCCAACGGTCCCGCCTGGCTCCTGCTCTCCGACAAAATCAGTCTGGTCATGGAAACCATCCAGAAAATCACCGGTGACTGGATGAGCTGCATTGAGCTGAAAAACGATTTTGAAAAAGCCGACAACTCCCCCAAGCAGCGCGAAAGCCTGATGATGAATCAGCAGGCCATGCGTCAGGCCAGCGAAAATGAACTGGTTAAAACCGTAATCGATCTTTTCGGCGGCGACATCGCCGAAATCAAAAAATAAAAGGAACTGTATCAAATGTTTGGAAACCTTGCCGAAATGGCAAATATGCTGAAAAAAGCCAAGGAAATCAAAGGCAACATGCAGGCCATGAAAGAAGAAATGGCCAACACCGAAGTCTCCGGCACCGCCGCCAACGGCAGGGTGATCGTCGTCGTCAGCGGCGATTTCACCATCCGCCGCATCACCGTCGACCCGAAGCTGGACGAAACCAATGAGACCCTGGCGCAGATCATCACCGCCGCCACCAACGACGCGATCAACAATACCCGCATCCTTCTGCAGCAGAAGATGAAAGACGTCACCGGCGGACTGGATATTCCGGATATTTTCTGATGAGCCAGTATCCGGACGAACTCAATGCGATGATCGAACTCCTGACCACGCTGCCGGGCATCGGCAAACGCGGCGCGGAACGCATCGCATTAGCCATGCTCAAATGGTCCCCGGAAAAACTCGCCTGCCTCGGCAACCTCATTACCGGGCTACCGGATAACGTAACGTTCTGTCCCGACTGCGGCAACCTGGCGTCCGCCGGCAAGCAATGCCCGATCTGCCTCGCTCCCGGCCGCGACCGCATGTTAATCTGCGTGGTCGAGGACTTCACCCAGATCAACGCCATCGAACGCAGCGCCTTTTACCGGGGCCTCTATCACGTGCTCGGCGGCAAGCTCTCGCCGTTGACCGGACGCCATATCGAGGATCTCAACATCGAATCGCTGATGAAGCGCATCGACGAGCTCGGCGCCACGGAAATCATCCTCGCCCTGAGCCCGGACGTCGAGGGGCAGGCCACCGCCTCGTACCTGAGCAGCCTGCTGCAGGGCAAGACCCTGAAAATCACCCGCCTGGCCCAGGGCCTCCCCGCCGGCAGCGACATCTCCTACGCCGACGCCGCCACCATCGGAGCCGCCCTCAAAGGCCGCCGCGAATTCTAATCGATTCTCCAGAATAAAGTCAAAGACTGGAATATAAAGGTAGTTCATCAGGGTAGGGTCGCCTGTCTCAGGCGACCGTTCTCCTCGGTCCGGATATCCTGTCGGCATAAGCGAAACCGATAGACGGATCGGAGTGAACGGCGCTCTGAGACAAGCGCCCTACCATAACTTTCACTGACCCATTACGCCCTGGTCAACAAAAATCTCCGGTATTTCCGGAAGATGGCTTGACTTTTTGATTTCATAACCTATACTATAGGATAGGATGAAGAATTATGGAGGTATTGATTATGCCCGAAAAAGAGAACAAACATCCGGAAGTATTGAAACGGCTCAAACGGGCCAACGGCCATTTGAATACCGTCATCAAGATGATGGAAGACGACCGTCCCTGTCTCGAGATTGCCCAGCAGCTTCACGCGGTGATCGGGGCCCTGGAAAATGCCCGGGTGACCTTTATCGAAGAGCACATCAATAATTGTCTCCAGAACTCGCTGAGCGACCCCGGGGCCGCCAGGGAAGTTTTGAAGGATTTCAAGACCCTGACCAAGTACCTGAAATAATCAAACCCGGCAGTTAAGAGCCGGTGAAAAATCAATTCATATATCCTATACTACAGGATAGGATTAAGGAGTAAATAGAATGAGCAACAGTCATGAACATGCAAATCAGCTATGCGAGGTCCCCGCGGAATCCGGGTGCGGATGCTGCGGCCACGGCGGCGCAGAGTCCAGCTATACCGGCCTCGTGCTGGGCGCGACACTGGCCGGCATGGCGGCGATGATCGCCCTCGAATACGGCTTCAAACTGATTCTGCCGGAGCCCTGGCGGATCGCGGTGATGCTGGCGCTGTACCTGCCGGCGGCGTGGCCGGTCTGGAAAGAGAGTTTCGAACTGGCACGCAAACGGGATTTTTTCAATGAATTCTCGCTGATGTCTCTGGCTACGGTCGGGGCGTTTGTGATCGGCGAGTACATCGAAGGGATCGCGGTCATGCTTTTTTACCGGATCGGCGAGGAAGTGCAGGAAAAAGCCCTGATCAAGGCGCGCTCGTCCATCCGCAAACTGCTGGACGTGCGGCCCCAGAACGCCACGGTGATCCGCAACGGCACACCTTCGCTGGTTCCCGCCGCCGAAATTATCCGGGGTGAGGAGATCGCCGTGGCCGCCGGTGAACGGGTGGCGCTGGACGGCGAACTCCTGAACGGTGCCGCCGAGTTCAACGCAGCGTGCCTGACCGGCGAGAGCACCCCGGCGCTCAAGCAGCAGGGCGAAACGGTTTATGCCGGGATGATCAACCTCGAACATGCCGTCCGGATTCGGGTGACCAACGTTTACGCGGATACCATGCTCTCGCGCATTCTGCACCTGGTGAACGAGGCGTCGGAGCGTAAATCGCGGATTCAGGGGCTGATTTCGCGGCTGGCGCGGGTGTATACGCCGATCGTGGTGGCGGTGGCGGTGCTGGTGGCGGTACTGCCGGTGTTCTTCGACCCCGGCTATCAGATCACGGTGTGGGGTTACCGGGCGCTGTTTTTCCTGGTGCTGTCGTGCCCGTGCGCCTTGCTGATCTCGATACCGCTCGGGTATTTCGGCGGAATCGGGCTGGCGGCGCGGCACGGAATTCTGCTGAAAGGTGCAAACTTCCTCGACGCCCTGTGCCGGATCGACGCAGTGGCGCTGGACAAAACCGGGACGCTGACGCATGGCAAATTCAGGGTCACGAAGGTATACCCTGCCCCCGGTTTCAGCGAAAGCCTAATCCTCGATTATGCAGCTGCGCTTGAGCGTAACTCGAAGCATCCGATTGCCCGGGCCATCGCGGAAGCGGCGGTACCGTCCGCGGAAGCAAGCGAGGTACGCGAAGAACCCGGGCACGGCCTGAGCGGGCAAGTGGGCGGTCACAAGATCAAGGCCGGACGTTCGTCGTGGATCGACGGCGCGCCGTACAAGTTCCCGGGGGCCGAAGAGTGCTCGCTGGTGGCGGTGGCGGTCGACGACCAGTACGCCGGGACGATCGCCGTGGCAGACACGGTCAAAGACGATGCCGCGGCACTGATCAAGGGCCTGAAAAAGCGGCACATTACCCCGGTATTGCTCTCCGGCGACCGGGCAATGGTCGCCATGAAGCTGGGCCGCGAACTCGGCATCGACGATGTCCGGGCGGAGCTGCTGCCGCAGGAAAAGCTATCGGATCTGCAGCAACTTCAGGCACAGGGTTACCGGGTGGCGGCGGTGGGCGACGGCATTAACGACGCCCCTCTGCTGGCGGCGGCGGATGTCGGCGTGGCAATGGGTACGTTCGGCAGCGACGCCACGGTCGAAGTAGCCGACATCGTGATTCAGGACGACCGCCCGTCGCAGCTGCTGACGGCGCTGAAGATCGGGCGCCTGACCCGCAATGTGGTCTGGCAGAACATCACGCTGGCGCTGGTCATCAAGATCGCGGTGCTGGTGCTGGGGTTGATCGGCTTCGCGAGCCTGTGGGCGGCGGTCTTCGCCGACGTCGGCGTGGCCCTCCTCGCCGTGGCTAACGCCGCCCGCTTGCAGTATAAACAACTGTGATTACTTGACTTCGAAGATCCGGCCCTGACCGGAACTCAATTCCAGACTGAAGTTCCCGGTACTCAGGGCCTGGTCGTTCAAGACGTCCCGGAGCTTCTTGCCAACAGGCACGGTGAAGCTGATTTTGCCGTTTTCCTGAGCATCGGCAGCGACTCCGCAGAAGATGTAAACGTTGCCCTGATTGGCGAATATCTTGTGTTCCATGGCACCTTCATACTTAATGCTTTTCGTCCAGTCCGGCAGTGCCTCGCCGGAGATGATTGCCGGGGCGATTTCGGAGAAACGTTTGAAGCTGTTGAGCACGCGCGGCGCCAGTGCCTTGTATTCCAGATTGTGATCTGCGTTCTCCAGGTTCCGCAATGTAAAGTAGAAAACGCCGCTGGCACCCCAGATGATCGGCATGACGAAGTTCGACTGGTTGTAATCCAGCGATGATGCTGTCGAATTCTTGAAGTCGACATTGCCGAAAACGTGGATGATCGGGATATCGCCCATCCGCAGCTTGATGACCTTGGCGAGGTTCTTGCTTTTCAGGTCGATCATCAGGCAGTCGGTGGTTTCGCCAAGGCCATATTCGGGCTTGTCGTACATATAATGCTGGCGGGTGGGATCGGCTTTTCGGGTGGTCTGGTAATTCTTTTTGACCAGATCCATTTTGGCGCCGGCCATGCGGATTTCATCGGTGTAATAAGCGAGGACGGCCGGGTATTTCTTGTAGGCGGCGATCCAGTTGGAGAGGCTCTCGAGCGAGGATTCCTGTTTCTGGAAACGCGGTGGGAGGCCCATCAGAATCCAGAGATTGAGCTTGGCGGCATCGTTCAACAGTTTGAAATTTTCTTCGCGGACAACCCAGCTGTCAGTGCCATAGGTATGTATGGTGTTGAACCCGCAATCTTTCAGTTTCTGCAGCGAGAACTTCCAGCCGAGCCCGGCGTAAACACCGATGGGGAAGAAAGTGTCGCCTTTCGGGGTTTTCAGGAACACGGGATTGTCGAAATTGATATTGTCGGGAAGTTTATCGATCCGCTCGATTTCAATTTTGCTGGTGGCGACGAGGGCTTTGTCGCGTTTGTCGAAAACCAACAGTTGAAAGGTCGAAATACCGGCGGACATATCCTTGAGCGGGACCTCGACGCGCTTGCCGTTGATTTTGCCCAGGACATAATCATTGTCGTTCTTGTACAGGCGGATCTCAAAACTGAAATCATTGTAGCAGTTATCCGGTATGCCGGCGATCACGTATTGCAGATATTCCTTGCGGGTATCGGGCATGACCAGAGCGTCCTCGGGCATCAATGGCAGCAGTCGGACGGACGGTGAAAAGTTTTCAACTTCATTTTCCTTGATCGAGATTTGCCGCAGACTGGCATTGCGGTACCAGACCGGGCTGAGGGAGCGGTTCTGCATGCCGAAAACGACATCCCCCTTTTCCGGAACATTCTGCGGAATCCAGAAAACGTTACGGCACTTGGTCCATTCCGGAAGTGGCGGCAGCACGAAAAAGCGGGTCCAGACGCCGATGCCCAGCAGGAACGAGTCCCGCCGCATGGAAACACCGGGGCCGGTCTTCGCCTCATATTCCACTTCATAAGCATGGCCCGGTTCCGTTTTGATGTTGAACTGAACGATCCGCACCTGGCTGATGTTCTCCTGATTCGGCAGGAAATACATCTGCCAGCTGTCGCCGTCACGCTTGAGAACGTGCTTGGCGTTGTCGGGTATGACACGCCGCTGCCATTCATCTGGCCTTGACTGGTCTTTGGTCGATTTCAATTCGCCGTTGCGCAGCAGGTTTTCGCCGCGTGAATACGGCATATCCGCATACAGGCCCAAGGTTGCAAGAGCCGCAAGAATGGTCATAATTTTTTTCATATTTTCCTCTTTCTGCTAAGTGTTATAATTTTTGTAATACGCCGTTGACCTGGACCGGCTGGCGATATCTTTCCTTGAAATCATCGGTGCCGAAAAGCGTCGTATATTGCATTGTCGTAACATGCCCGCCGAAGGTCAGGATGTTGGCAAAATTACTGTGCCGGAACTCCGGCAGGTAAACTCCACCATCCGGTATCGATAAATAATATCGAGCGGTATCGCCGATCAACATCAGGTCCGGCGAACGCCCCGGAAATGATGCGACTTCTGACATCTTGACCGCGCGCCTTCCATAATAATCCGTGGTGACCTGATAGCACCGCCCGAATGTTGTCCAATTGATGCCGTAGTTGACGGAGGTTGTCGTATTGGTATTGGTGGTAGAGGCCTCCAGGTCTTCAAAGGTGGTAATGGTATTGAGGGCTGACGGGCACTGGAAATTTTTCAGGTCCGTGAGATAACCGGCTTTGCGGTAACGGGTATACCAGGCGTCGGGATGTTGCCAACTTTGCCGCCAGACACTCGGCATCCAGTCGTCGTTGTCGCTGACATAGAACTGGGTGGCGGTGCCAAGTTGCTTCAGGTTGTTGACGCAACTGATCGCCTTCGCCTTCTCCCGCGCCCGGTTCAGTGCCGGAAGCAACATCGCCGCCAGAATAGCGATAATCGCAATTACCACGAGGAGCTCAATAAGTGTGAAACTTTTTCTTTTCATATGTGCCGTTCCTTCTGTTTGGTTTGTATGTTATGAACGATGCCTGATCGTTGATTCCTGAATGACAAATTCCGCGTTGATGCAAAGCGAATTCGATTTCACGGGTTTCCGGTCGATTTCCGCCAGCAGGCGATTGACCGCACAGGTGACCAGTTCCGCGCTGTTCACCCGGCAGGAAGTAACCTCGGGGCGGAGCAACGTGGAGAGGCGCAGCCGTCCGCCAATCAACAGATCCTGGACCATGGCGAGGCCGATATCCCGGGGCGCGTTGATTTTCTCCCGTTCCAGCGCCCGGACCATATCCGCAGCGCACCAGGAATGACAGATGAACGCGGTGTTCGGGGTTTCAGGCTCGCGCAGGATTTCCTGACACTGGTCGGCAAAAGATACGATTTCGGGTGAAGAAGCCAGATGATACAGCTTGAATTTCAGCTTCAGCTGTTCCGCTTCGGTGCAGATCTGCTGCAAAATGGGCTGTACGCTTCTGGGATTGAAGGAGACAAATGCAATCCGTTCATACCCCTGCTGGTGAAGATGGTTGATGCAATCTTTGATGATCGGCGTATAATCGGTTTTCACTACCGGGAAATTAAACCCCTCGATTCCACGCTCCAGCATGACCAGCGACGGCCCCTTGCGGCGGATCATATTCAGTACGGATAGAAAATCATCGTGAGTGACACCGCTGGGCTCCCAGATGATGCCGTCCACGTTCCAGTCGAGAAATGATTTCAAGGCATCCAGTTCGGCGCCCTCGCGGGGATGAGCGGTGAACTGCAGCATCAACTTGTAACCGTTTGCCGAGACCATGTGCTCGATATTGTCCATGATTTCCGGTTGGTCCCAGGGGAGCATCAGGCCGATCATGTTGGTTTTTTTGGAGCTCAGAGCCAATGACAACCGATTCTGGCGGTAATCCAGCTTGGCGGCAAGCTGGCGGATTTCGGCAATTTTGGCGGCGCCGACCTTGATCTTGGCTCCGGGAGCGGCATTCAGAACCTTGGAGACCGTCATGCTGGAGACATTGGCCAATTCGGCAATATCCTGCATTCTGATTTTTGGGCCGCTGTTGTTCATGATACTATTTTCCTAGGGTTAGCGCTAATCCTTTCTTTTATTATACATGGTTATGTGGGAAATGTCAAGAGACCATTCCAGCTTTTTCGCGATAATCCAATGGCGGCGTGTCCCTCCACAAGGAAGGTCACGCCGCCAAGTCTGTAGTATAAAAGACTGTGAAGGTTATTCGAAATCGACGTTGCCGAATGCTTCGGTATTGCCGAATTGCCGGCCGGATACCGGAGCCCACAGATATAGCTTGCTTTCGTGAACGCGGCCGATGTTCATGGTGAACGATTTGCCTTTGCCCGGCTGAAAATCCCCCAGGACTCCCGGGGGAATCGTCAGGCAGGCCTGCCATTCATCCGGCTGGATTTTGAAGGAATAGTGCCATGCGCCGTTCCAGCGTTTGTTCAGTTCATCGCTGACTTGCCCGTCGGCTCCGATAATGTTCCGCGTACCGTCGAGGAAAGAGTCTTTTTCCGGCGACATGATGATCTGGTAAAACTGATTCGGCATGCCGGAGGCATTGATCATGATATCGAAATTTTCGGTTATGATATAGTTATCGCGGCCGACGCTTTTGAACGATTTTTTGTCAATGCCGGGAGCTTGACCATGGCACAGGATGTAGATATTTTTCCCATCATGGCAAATTTTGAAGGATGTTTTCAGATCGGCGGTCCCACCTGCGATTTTTTCCAGCGAATATTCCGGCAGGGAGGCCCAGGTTTGCTCATCGGGAATGTTGTTGACTTTCGCGGCGACCGCGCTTTTTTTCTGTTGCGACGGCCGCGTGCCGCTGCTGAGCATATTTTCCCAATCCCACGTAAACGGCGCCCCGAGAATACCATATTGAGAGCCGCCCGCCTGATAGATGTTCTTGTAGACGCGGTTCCGCCATTGCCACTCTTCCGGCACATCCGCGGTCAGGAATTGGCTGATTGCCTGCTTGCGTTCCTCAAGCGCCCGACAGATACTGATGAAATTTTCTTCGGTGGGAGCCAACTGCCAGGCACGGTAAAAGGTATAGGCGCGAACCATGGCGCGAAGGTAATCGAAGTCAAGCTTCAATTGCAGATAGCGCTTTTTCTCGCCTTCCGTTTTCAGCAATGGTTCCGCCTTCTCCATGCATTGCTCCATATACCGGAGCAGCGTGGGGGAGAAATGATGGGTAATCATGCTTTCCGCCGTCCGCACGATACGCGGATCGTCGCAAGTGAAATAGGGATTTTCGGGATAGCTTTCCAGCTGCCTGTGCATGGCACTGAACATATTGTAAAGTACAGGACCGGCATTACCGTAAGCGGCCCGGCAATAATCCATGGCCAGGACATCCGGGTTCAGCGAGATATCAGTGGTCATTCTGGAATAGATATAATACGCCGGTCCATGCAGGCCGCCTGCCAGGGCTTCAACGACCTGGCAATCGTAAATATCGGTCACGCCATATTGAGCGAAGCGGCGGAGCTGGTTCGCCATCCCCTGAGGCGTACGCTTGGGAAGAAACCCCAATTCATTGTATGGCCCCCAATTGTACGTATAGACCATGAACGGGACCTTGAATTTCTGCCATTTCCGGAATTCACCGTCGTCATATTTCGACAGTTGAATCACGACATTCGGCGGAAATGAATCAAACCAGACCGGAGGGTCCTGTGTAACGGCGTAAGAGAGAATGTTGATTTTCCGGTCCGGATATTGCGGATAAACATCTTCGGCGATCGCGCGGTGCAGTTTCCAGATCCTTTCGCCGTCGGTCTTGCCGAGTTCGGCACAGGGGGTACACTCACAGGAAACCAGGCCATCGGCTTGTGACAGCTGATACAGGGTATAGCCCGCTTTGAATTTGGCGAGAATGTCCTCCGTCAGGAGCCGGCGCACGTCCGGATTGCTCGGGCACAATTGATCCATTTCCGGATGGCGCATTCCACCTTGCAGGACAAAATATTCGGGGTGTTCCTTGCCGTATTTCGAGTTCGGAACGACATGCGGCCAGGCATGCCCCCACCAGTCCCTGTAATTAAGGCGCACAAACATACTACCAGCCACATAAAATGCCTTCCACTTCGGATCGTTATAATAATTCAACCATTCGATGCGGGAGTGAAACTGAACCTGTTTCCGGACATCCAGTTCGTTGTTTATCACAATCTTCTCCAATTTGGGAATGTATTCCCCCCAGGGACCCGGAGCCAGAAAGCGAACACCCAAATCATCCTCCAGGAATGAAACGACCGCTTTCATATCTCCCCGGCGCGCCAGATGGGACTCTTTCATCCGTGAAACCGTATTTTTACCGGCAAGGAAAACATTTCCCCCCACAACCTTTTTCACATATTCCATGTCGGCAAGTTCTGCAATATTGATTCCCGCTGCCGCGGCTTTCCCGGTATTGCCGATATAGATGGCCTTGGACACAGCCCGGTCGCCCTCTTTCAAAATCGGCAGTTTGACACCGGAGGCTGTTTGGATGATCCGCTGCAGCAATTCCGCCGACTCACGGGCGATATTATCGGGATCGGAGGCTGGAACCATGATGGCATAATCGCTTTTTCCCTGCGAGGTCAGGACAAGCCCGGTTTTCGACAACGATATGATCGCGCGAAGAATCAGGGAACAGCTTCCCCATTTTTCCCAGGCCAAATCCAGAGAATCGCCTTTTTTCATTTGACAGTAGAAGTCCACATACTCGGTATCGGGGCCGATTTCCGCGAATTTCACGGGCTGGCGGTTATGGAAGATCCGAAGATACCGCTTGACCTTGGCGGAACATTCGAGGTTGCCCCTGTAAGTTCCGTCCTCCGGGGCAACCCAGCGCCGGACGACGTCCCGGTTATCCCCGTTGGACCAGGCAATGGCGCCGCGCATGATAGCGCCATGCAGGAAGTAGCCGTCGCCCCAATATCCGTCCGTGGCGATATGCGGAAACTGGGTAAACGTTTCCGGCGCTCCATCCTTTTCATAATACCCGAAGTACCAGTTGCGGAACCCCTGCGGCGGGACTTTCGTCTCGGCGGCATCCCAGTCGGCATGGGAATCGGCGACCGGATGCTCAAATGTTTCCGCGTTGCAGATACTGAACAGAACACCGGCTAGCAGGCACAACAGAAAAAACTTTTTAAACATATGTGAAACTTCCTGAATTGAGTATGGTTATTGTTCGCACCAGTTGCCATTGAACTGCTTTCCCAGGCGGAAATTGGAGACATTGCCTTCCAGGAACAGGAAGTTTGCCGCGTAACCATGCCGCCAGTCCGTTCCGTATGTTTTTGTACCGACCACGGTCGAATCATTGGTATACACCGGAAGATTATAATCAAGTTCGGCAGTATAACAGTTGTAACTTGATTCATAGGTGTTTACCAGCATCCCCTCGATCATGATCACCGTTTTTGGGGTAAAATCCTTAAGATGGCGGGCCTTGGCAAAAAGGGCCTGGGCTCCATTTCTTCCGTAGGCCCAGCCGCCATACGTCGGTCCCACATCGGTTCCGGCGGTGGCCCATCCGACCTTATTGGACATAGTTGGTTTATAGCTGGTTATGAATCCTTTGCTGACAGTGAAAGTCGGAGGACGGGTCGAAGGGCAGAGCAGTACCCCGGAATTATAACTGGGTATGGCTTCCACTTTCAAATAAGGCGCAAAAAGGGTCCACCAGTGTTGTGCATACGGCCAATAGCCCTCATAATCAACGCTATACATTTGACCGATTTGACCGATTTGCTTCAAGTTGGCGATACAACTGCTTGATTTGGCTTTTTCACGGGCACTGTTCAGGGCCGGCAGCAGCATAGCCGCAAGAATCGCGATAATCGCAATCACAACCAGCAGCTCTATCAGCGTAAATTGTTTTCTTTTCATCATAAATTCACCTCTTGTTATTTTAGTTTGGGATGAGTATTTCTTTTTCTAATCTTCCACATGCCTCGGACTTTGTATCACTAATACGGCATTTTCCTCGGCTGCGTCAATCTGTTTTTCCTTTTTGTCGATCAGTTGAAACAGAATTTTGACCGCTCTTTCCGCCATATTCATCACATTCACCCGAATCACGGTAACCTTCGGATACAACAATTCCGAGATGTGAAAACGGCCGCCAAGCAGTTCGTCGTGGATCATCACAATTCCGATGTCGTTCGGAATATGGAGCGAACATCGCCTCGCGGCTTCAACCATTTCGATCGTATCCCAGGAATCACAAATAAAGGCGGTATTGAGTGAATCCGGCTGCCGCAGCATCGAATCAAATTCCTGCCCCCCGGGAGAAAAGAACGTCTTTACCCGATAAGGAATTCCATTTTGTTCTGACGCTGCGGCAAAGTCAGCGATAATAGATGAGAGGATTGAACTGCGCTGCTCCGGGCATAGAAACTGGATGCGGCCATATCCCTGCTGCTTCAGATGCGCCACACATTTCTTGATCGCATGGCTGAAATTCGTTCGAATTACCGGAAATCCATCCACAATCGCACGCTCCAGAAAAACCAACGGAATATGACTTTTCCGGATTTCCTTAAGCACCGCTTTGCAATCCGGCTCGTATACTCCGCTCGATTCCCAGATAATGCCACCCACGTTCCAGTCGAGAAATGATTTCAAGGCGTCCAGCTCGGCGCCTTCGCGGGGATGGGCGGTGAACTGCAGCATCAGCTTGTAGCCGTTTGCCGAGACCATGCGCTCGATCTGGTCCATGACCTGGGGTTCGTTCCAGGGGAGCATCAGGCCGATCATGTTGGTTTTCTTGGAACTCAGGGCCAGCGAAAGCTTGTTCTGGCGGTAATCCAGCCTGTTGGCGGTTTCCCGGATCATCTGCCGTGTGGCCTCGGAGAAGCGCGGGTGCTCCGGGTTGCGCAAAACCTGCGACACGGCTCCCTCGGAGACGCCGCAGTGCTTCGCAATATCTTTCATGGTTACAGCCATACTCAATCCTTTGTTTGCCATATTATACAGCAGCTAAAGCGCAAAAGCAATAGCTAAAGCGCAATAGCAGTCAAAATAATCACAAAAAATTTTATTGGGAAAAATACGAAAGCCTGACGGATCATTGGACCCGTCAGGCTTTATATTGGCTCCAAGCAAGATTTACTTGGCAGGAACCGCAGCCGCGGCATCAGTAATGCCGATCGTCTTGGCGGCTTCGTTCATCTGCTGAAGCATTTCCTTGACCGTTTCCGGGGTGAGAGCCTTGTCCAGCATCATGATAACCACGATACCGAATGCCAGCACGAAGATCGCCACGGTTTCAATGATCCCGAGGACCATCAGGTAGTTGGTGAAACCTTCACCGGTGTCGCCGAAAGCGTCGCAAGCCGCGGCGGAAGCCTGCCCCTGATACCAGGCCGAAGCACCGATACCGAGTCCGCCGAACACCCCCATGAAGAGATACACCGGCCATACCGCCGCGTGACCGTACTGAATAATCAGAAACATCAGGATCATACCGTAAATCGTCTGCGAGAGCGGCACACCGCACAGGATGACCAGCTGGAACGGAGCCGGACGCTTCTGGACGTAACATTTCTTCCAGGCGCCAATCGCCGCCGCCCCGCCGAGACCGGTACCGAACGCCGAACCCAGGGCACTGAATGCCAGAGCCGAAAACGCACCGGCGTACATCATCGCATACCCTACAATTAATACTACTTCATGATTCATTGATAATCTCCTTCTTTAGTTATTATCATTAAGTTTTTTCAATGGTCTATAACGATAGCCTGCCCACTGCAGGCCCATGTGTGTGGAAAATTCGAGGGTGTTCAAACGAATGCCGTGTACCAGCACCCCCATCAACGCCAATGCGATATTCAGCAGATGTCCGCCCACAATAATCAACACCATGCCGATAACCACCAACGGCATCGCCCACGACGGAGCGGAGGCATCCATCACCATCATACCCATATCGTTGAAGCTCTGGGCGATATACACGCCGGAGAGCCCCACCGCATACAGACGGATGTACGACAGCGTATCGGTAAAGGTCCCGATCGCGCTGAAGGGATAGTTGAAAATATCTCCCACATCACGCCAGTTGAGCCCGATAAGGGTGCAAACCACCCCTCCGATATACAGGTACTGGACAAACTCCGGAAACGTGCGCTGCGCGATCATCGCCGAAGCGGTGTAGAAGTTCGCCGCCAGCAGCATGCCCCAACCGAGTTCGCTTATCTTGGTGCGCCAGCTCCGGGCCAGGATGGTCCGCCAGACACGCGCCAGACACAAATGAATCATGGCAATCAGGAAACAGAGCCACTTCAGGTTGTCGTCGCCTGTTTTCGGATTGGTCAGGAAGTCGATCCCCTGCATGAAACCGGGCAATTTCTCACTCGGTATGGCAAATAGATTGCCGCTGAGGAAACCGAACGTCAACGAGGCACAGCTCATGACGATACACAGCTTGGCCGTGTTGCGCAGTTTATCACCTTTTTTCCGGGCAATCATGTAGAAGATGATTGAGAGCGTCAGAAAAATCGCCCCGTATCCGGCATCGCCGACAATCATCCCGAAAAATATCGTGAAGAAAATCAGGAAGCAGATACTCACATCCGCTTCGCGATACCCCTGCGAAATACCGACGAAGTCCAGAATCACCTTGGCGAAGTTCAGCCACTTCGGCAATTTGACCAGCGTCGGCACCGGCTCGCTGTCATCCGGGTCCTGCAGCAGCAGTCCCCAGCCGTTGTCAAGCGCGGCTTTTTTCAGGTTTTCGACTTCGTTCACCGGCACGAAACCCCAGAGGCTGACCACTTCGCCGTGGCTTTCCATAGCGTCGTAGGCGGTGGCGAATTCGAGTTTCTCGGCCACTTTGGCCTGAAATTCCTGAATCACCGGCACCTGGGCGATCATTTCATCCAACTGACGGTTCAGGACGATGAGCCTGTGCTCCATCTGCGCGATCTTTTCCATGGTTTCATTCAGGTCGGTCTCCGGCAATTGAACCAGCGGCAGCTCGCGTTTGTCGAGCTTCGACTCGCTGATCACGGCGAAGTAAATCCGCCCCTTGACATCGTTGACCACCTCAAAAATCGCGTGCGGAAACCGCTCGCGCAGATGATTGAGTTCCTTGTCGGAAGCACTGCAGAGATACATCATAATGCCGTGCTTCCGCAGCGCCTGAATATCATCGAACTGGAACTGTCCCCATGGCATCAGTTGTTCGGCGTCGCGCAGCAGCAAGTCCAGGCGCTTGGTGGCCTCTTCGTGCTGATGCAGCAAGTTGGAGGCGAGCTTGAAAGCCTGAATGCCTTCCATCGGTTTGAACTCAAGCTTCTCCTTCGTCCCGGGACGCAGCCGGAGGAGGCTGGCGACTTTGTTGATGTCCTGCACATGCTTCTGGAGCGCGGCGCGGTCGGTGCTTTCCTGCTGAGGCGCTGCCTGGACGTGAATCACGCCCAGCTCGCCGAGCTGGTCAAGCGCTTTCTGCTGATCCTCGGCCAGGCAGAGGACCGTTGTTTTTTTCATGCGTACTATCATGCTGCCCCGGCCTCCTGTGATTTTTTCTTGGCGATCTTGGAACGCGCCACACTGGAGGTGTCCATATCGCTCAGGTAAATGCGGATGCGGCGGATATTCTCACGGGCTTCCGGGATTTTCACCTTTTCAAAGAGGTTCACCCGCTGCGTCGTGGTCATCAGCTCCCGGCGAAGCAGCCGGTACTGTTCCTTGATCAGCTTACCGCTTTCGATCAGCATGATCAATTCCTTGATTTTCTCTACGGCATCCTCGAACCAGGGCTCTTCCAGGTACGTATCGTATTCCTTGGTCTCGAATTCGGCGTCCTTGAACACCGGCACCTCGACCCCGGCGATGTTCCAGGTCTCACTGATCACCTTTTTCAGCGTTACGACCTCGATCAGCCGCGCGGCGGCGGTGTCGTCGCCCAGGAGTGCGATCCAGGAGAGCAGGTCATTGTGCAGTTTCTTGTACTCGAGTTCATTTTTCTCGAGCCGCTCGACGCTGCCGCGGATCTCCATCTGCAGCTGCTGTTTTTTCAGCTGCAGCGTGGGCAGGAAGCGCCGGAACTGCTTCAATGAGTCCTGCTGTGCCTTTAATTCGGTTTTGGTTAATTTAATTTTGGCCATGACTTACCCCGATCAGGTTATTTCTTGGGCCAGTATTCGTTCAGCAACTCGGTTTTGATACCGGTTTCCTCGCGGTCGAAACACTCGGCCAGGGTTTGCCACCCCAGGTCCAGCGCTTCTTCCAGCGGGATATTGACCGACAAATCCATCATGCGGGTTTCAAACAGCTTCCCGTATTTCAAAAGCTTGTTGTCCCACTTGCTCATCTGGAACCCCATCGACTGCTTCTCCACCGTTTCCTTGTAGTCCGCATAAAAACGGATCATCGTATCCATGATCGAACGGTGGTCCGGCCGGGTCTTGGAGTTCACGTTCTGCTTCAGACGGCTCAGCGAACCGAACGGTTCGATACGGCCGCCGCGCAGGTAGAACTGCCCTTCGGTGATGTAACCGGTGTTGTCCGGTACCGGGTGGGTCACGTCGTCGCCGGGCATGGTGGTCACGGCCAGCACGGTGATCGAACCGGCGCCATCGAAGTCCACCGCCTTCTCATAACGCGAAGCCAGCTGGCTGTAAAGGTCGCCGGGGTAACCGCGGTTGGACGGTATCTGTTCCATCGTAATGGCGATTTCTTTCTGAGCGTCGGCGAAGTTGGTCATATCGGTCAGGAGGACCAGGACCTGTTTGCCCTCAAGCGCGTACGCTTCGGCCACGGCCAGCGACATATCCGGCACCAGCAGACACTCCACGATCGGGTCGGCGGCGGTGTGCACAAACATCACGGTGCGGGAGAGCGCGCCCTTGTCTTCCAGCGTATTGCGGAAATAGAGATAGTCGTCGTATTTGAGTCCCATGCCGCCGAGGATAATCACGTCCACTTCGGCCTGCAGCGCGATACGCGCCAGCAACTGGTTGTAGGGTTCGCCCGCGATCGAGAAAATCGGAATCTTCTGCGATTCAACCAACGTATTGAACACGTCGATCATCGGAATCCCGGTACGGATCATGTTCACCGGAATCACGCGCTTGGCGGGGTTCACCGAGGGGCCGCCGATTTCGATCAGCTTGTCGGTCACTTCCGGACGGTGGTCGCGCGGCACGCCGCGGCCGTTGAAGATGCGCCCGAGCAGATCCCCGGAGGATGACACTTGCATGCCGTGGCCCAGGAAACGCACCTGGTCGCCGGTGCTGATGCCGCGGCTGCCGGCAAATACCTGCAAGAAAACCTTGCCGTCCTGCAGCCGGATCACCTGTGCCAGCGACACGCTGTTCGCGCTGCGGACTTCGGCCAGTTCGTTGTATCCGACATTATCGGCCTCGACCGTAATGACATTGCCGGCCATCTGGATAATTCTATGATAAACTTTACGCATGGTTCTGCTCCTTCACCTTCGCATCGATTTTTCCTTCCAGCTCCTTGAATTCGGCGGAATCGAACTTGGAATAGTTCCAGTCGATGAAAATCTGCCGCAACTCCAGGAAGAAACGGCGCGCCAGGTCCTTGTCGCCGAACTGGAATTTGGTTTCGAGGATGCCCACCACCTTGTCGAACATATATTTCTGACGTTCCGGGCTGCACGCCTGGTCCACTTCGTCAAAGGTATTCTGCTGCAGATACACATAGTCGAGGAATTCGCTCTTCAGATAAGTCGCGAAGTCGTCGATATTCGTGCCTTCTTCCCCCACCACCTTCATCATCTGGTTGACTTCGGTGCCACGGCGGAGAACCGTACGGGCAATCTGCAATTTGTCCTCGGCCACGATACTCGGATAGTGGCTCCAGGAGTCGAGCGGCTGGATCGCCGGGTAGCGCCGCGCATCGGAACGCTCGCGGGAGAGCCCGAGGAACGCGCCCACCACTTTCAGCGTCGCCTGCGTCACCGGTTCTTCGAAGTTACCGCCGGCCGGGCTCACCGCCCCGCCGATCGTCACCGAACCCTTCTCGCCGTTGTTCAGCTCCACCAGACCCGAACGCTCGTAAAACGCCGCGATACGGGATTCCAAGTACGCCGGAAACGCTTCGTCGCCGGGGATTTCTTCCAACCGGCCGGACATTTCGCGCAGCGCCTGCGCCCAGCGCGAAGTCGAGTCCGCCAGCAGCAGGCAGTTCAGCCCCATCTGACGGTAATATTCGGCCAGCGTCACGGCGGTGTAAACGGAGGCTTCGCGCGCCGCTACCGGCATCGACGAAGTATTACAGATGATGATCGAACGGTCGATCAGCGTCTTGCCGGTACGCGGGTCCTGCAGATGCGGGAACTCGCGGAGGATTTCCACCACTTCCCCGGCGCGCTCGCCGCAGGCCGCCACGATCACGATATCGGCCTCGGCGTTACGGCTCATGGTGTGCTGCAGCACCGTCTTGCCCGCGCCGAACGGCCCGGGGGTACAGAACGTGCCGCCCACCGCCACCGGGAAAAAGGTGTCGATGGTCCGCAGCTGCATGCTCATGGTTTCATCGGAAAGCAATTTATTTTTGAAGCAGGGAATCGGAATTTTCACCGGCCAGGTCTGGACCATGGTCATGGTGCGCTCGTCGCCCTTGGCGCTTTTCAGTTTGGCAATGACTTCCTTGAGGTTGTAACTGCCCGCGCCCTTGATTTCGGTGACTTCCCATTCGTCCTGCAGCTCAAACGGAGCCATGATGTAATGCTTGAAGATCCCTTCCGGCACGTGCCCCATCCAGTCCCCGGCGCGAACCTTGTCGCCCACCTTGGCCAGCGGGGTGAATTCCCACTTCTTCTCGTAGTCCAGCGCCGGCAGGTAAACGCCGCGCTTGAGGAAGAACCCGTGCTTTTCGGCCAATTCGTTCAGCGGATTCTGCAACCCGTCGAAAACCATGGTCAGCAGCCCGGGTCCGAGCTCCGCGCTCAGCAGCACGCCGGTGAATTCCACCTGGTCGCCGATTTTCAGGCCCTCGGCACTCTCAAATACCTGCAAGTCGGCGCGGTTGCCGCGGATTCGGATCACTTCGCTTTTCAGCCGGGTGTCCCCATGAATCGCATAGGCCACTTCGTTCTGGGTCACATGCTCGTCGAATTCAACGGTCAGCATGTTGCCGTTTACGCCGACGATCTTTCCTTTGGTAACGTCCTGCATCGTCAGTCTTGCTCCTGTTTATATATTATTTCATGAAAAATCATTCCTTGCTCTCCTCCGCTTCCTTCGGCACGTCCTTCTCGCCAATGTGCCCCGACTCCCGCAGAATCTTGTCCAGATTGCGCTGCCCGGCATCCTTTTTGCGGCGGGCCCACTTCTCCGCCAGCATCAGCTTGATCTTGTACATGCAGATCACCCCGACCGCGCCGAAAGCTCTGGTAGCTTCCTGGTCCGTCAGAAAACGCCACCGCCACGTGTCGAGAACCTTCTCGCGCTCCAGCGGATTCGTCTGCGACCACGCCTCGCTCACCGCGCGCTCGACTTCCGGGTAACAATGCTTGTAATCGCGGACCGCCACGTCTTTGCGCTGCCCCGACAACTGCCGGGCGATGCGGTTGCGCAGCTGAATCTCGAAGTTCATCCAGGCATAACTCATGCTGAATGACGGGATTTTATCATTGAACTCGGGCACCAGTTCGGTATCCGCCAATAACTTCATATCGTCGGCACTCAAATGCCGGGCGCACTCGGCCATGAACTCTTCAATACCCCACGGCGGGTCCTCAAAAAGGTGCAGTTGCGGCAGTGAACTGACAAAAAAATGATAGTGATGTTCCATCGCCTATACCCCGCGAATGCGCAGTTTATTTATTGAAATATTCCGCGAAACGGGGACCGGCATAAGCACAGATGATTTCAACCAGCGCTTCGTCGCTGAAATCGAAAAATACATCGTCGTCCTTGAAACTGACTTTCAATCCGCTTTCCATATCGCGCGACGCCATGACCTTGGGCTGGGTTTTGAAGCTCACCCCGAGGCTGCCCTGCAGCAGCGCCTGCATTTTATTCAAATCATCCGGCGCCACCATCACGTCGAGCTTCATGTCGGAGCCGACGCTGGAACTGAGGTATTTGGCGAGCATGTCGGTGATGATCTTTTTCATGAAATCAGGCGTCATCACGTCCTTCAGATTGTCCTTGACCACTTTGGTCATGCGGGCGATCATCTCATTTTTGAGCTGGATCAGGATATCGCGCGAGGCCTGGCTCAAGGCGTCCTTACCGCGTTCTTCGGTATTTTTCGCGGTGTCCTCGGCCTGTTTGGTGATAATTTCGGCCTGCGCCTTGGCGTCGGCGACAATCTTCTCGGCTTCCGCCTTGGCAGCGGCAATAATTTCCGACTTCTCCTGGTCAGCCTTGGAGATCCCCTGCTCCTGGATACGTTTGAGCAAACCTTGCAATTCTTCCGCCATAACCTTCCTCCTGAATTGAATTTATAGACTATAATTCCATCTCATAACATAGCATTGTTTTCCAGTTAGTCAAAAAAATTTCGCTCCGGGAGCAAACAAAACCTTATTTAAATAGTTCGGATTACCGAACAATCGAGCCGTTTCCGTAGTCATCGGAAACGGCTCGATCAAAGGCTGCTGTTCTATTCAACTGGTCAGCGGTCCAGTCGTATTGCCAATACCTCATATGCCGCCAAGGTCAAGGCGACTTTCCGGTCCTGACTGCGGTACGTGCTATCCCGGTCATGGAAACCGATGATCTTGCAGCCATCCAATTCAGGAGACAGCGTGAAGGTCGTCTTTAGTTCCGCGGGCGTATTGTTCGCCGCCAGCAGCAGCAGACTGCCGTCGGCCGGATTGCGCTTCAAGATCCAGGTGCAGCGGGATGCCACGGCCATATCCTCGTATTCGTCGATTTCCTCGCCGGCCATTTTCACCACCTTGCGCATGCGGTGAATATAGATTTCGCCCTGATCATTTGTGGCCAGGCGACGGCAATCCTCCCCGAGCAGCCACGGGGTAAACGCTTTCAATTCTTCAAACAGCGGCAGAATATTGGCCCGGGCATATTTCTCCGTGGCGCGGTACATGATCCAGCCGCAAATACCCCTGGCGTCCTGAGTTACCGGCGACAACCACAAATAACGCAGATCGAGCGCCGAATATTCCCGCATATTGTTCCACGGCGCCACCGTGATGACATTGAAAGCCGGCGGCATATAGATGTAGCCTTTCAATTTTGTTTTTTCGACCGTTTCCTTTGAAATACGGCAATCATAGGCTACCTGAAAGAACTTGCCGCCCGGATTTTGCTCCCGATCAGTCTCCGGGTAGCTGTTCGATACCAACAGATCGTACGCCGAAGCCGTTCCTTCGTAACTGTTCCACCATGCCACAATCGGCATATAATATGCGTTCGGCAGGACTTTTTTCGTTTCTTCCCCGAGCCATTTTATGGCCAGCGTGACATAATCCGTAAACAGATACGACTTCGCATTCAATCCGCGCTCTTCCAGCCATTTGCCGTAATTCTGGAAAATACTGTTTTCGGGCTCGTCCAATGAAATGCCGAATATGTTCTCATTATCTTTAAAAAGAGCCAGTGTTTCGCGGAACTTCCGGCGCAATTCCGGTAACTCTTTTTCATCGTGCAGTTTGAAATTTTTGCCGTCGTGGGCAAACGCGAAATAATGACTCACGACCAGTACAATCGCGACATCCGGATACTCCTTCTGCCAGCGCTTGGCGAGCGCCACGGTTTCCTGAACCTTGGCCGGGTTTTCAGGCATCAGCGGCAGCCAGACCGAATTGCATCCGGCCTCAAAAATCTCACGATTGGCAAAATTGTCGGCGGAATGCCGCCAGACCGGGCTCCAATTGCTGATCATATAATAATCTTTGCCTTTGAATTTCAGGTTTTCCGCCTGCAGCGAAAAAACTGCCAACACCAGTAAAACAATAATTTTCTTCATGTTGTTCCTTTTTTTAGATTAGTTGCCGGTTTTCAGAAAATTCGGGAAGCAGATCCAATAGAGATTCATTTTTAAGCGCCAGCGCCAGTGCGATGCTGATCGGGGCATTTGTCCAGCCGCTGTAGATGCTGCCGCCGCCGCCTTCGTAACGGTCACCGCCGCCCCAGTCGTGGCTGCCGCAATCATACATGCCGCGCCAGCAGCCGTTCAAATACGGCTCCGGCGACTGATCCTGAATCAACGTGGCAAATGTCAGCATCTGCCTCACGACCCGGTCATCGCCGGTCATCGCCGCCAGATTCTGAAAGCCGAGCAGCGCCCAGTTAAAGGTATAAACCAGGTCCACCAGATGCGCCCCCAACGGAGTTTCCACGTGTTCTGCCGGCAAAACACCGTTGTTATCCGCCATGGTGCACGTTAACTGCCGTCCGATCCCCTGCGCCAGCTCCAAAACGGACGCATCCTCCGCAAATACTGCCGCAGCCACCGTCACTCCAATCAAGGCATAAGACAATTCGCTGCTGTTCAGCCCTGCCCGGTCCTGCCGGAGAAACTCGAAATACCGGTACACCGCCTGCTTGAATTGCACGTCTCC
Organism: Victivallis vadensis; assembly: GCA_040394635.1. Taxonomy (GTDB): domain Bacteria; phylum Verrucomicrobiota; class Lentisphaeria; order Victivallales; family Victivallaceae; genus UBA5239. The sequence continues at coordinate 30,478 of JBEBRW010000048.1, forward strand.
AGTCAATTTCCAGGCGACTGCAAACGCCATCACCGGCAGGATTCCCCAATGCGGCTGGTTCCAGTTGCCGTTGTAACGGCACTCCGGATCGGTAAACGTCCCGGTATCAAAACTGCGCCTGAAAACGGCAAGCAGTTCATAAGCCAGCGTTTGACCCCATTTTATCATCTCATATTGTTTGTCCAGTTCGGGATACCGCGAACCGATCATCATTTGCAGCGCCGTGATCCAGCCATTATCGTCCAGCCAGAAGATTCCTTCCCAGCGGGTATGCGACCAGTTCCAGACCCCGACCGGATAACGCTCGCAATAACGGTTCAACAATCCGCTCCTGTGGTAAAGAAATTCCAGGATGTTCCCGGCGGTCCGCCGGTCGCCGGACGAATGGTTCAGTTCCGCAGCCAGCAGAAACAACAGCGCAATCTGGAAATTGCAGTCGCTCCGCCTCTGTTCCACAATCATATATCCGGGATGCTCGACACAGGCCTGGAATGTACGGCGGATCTCGTCGAGCGCACTGTTCTGCCGGGTCAGAACCACCCGCTCCGCGGCGCCCCAGCTGCCGTCCGCCGGCGACATGATCCCCGACTCCCGAAACCATCGTAAATTGGCATTCAACGCAGTTCTCATTGTTCCCATCACTTAAAAATTATACAGAAATTCGACATTATACCGCCAATTCGCAGTCGTATTTGACCTCAGCGCCGCCACCGGAATCATTTTCACCGAACCTGCCATGCTCAATGCATTGATACCGGTCGGATGATTCAGCGCATGTACCGTCCAGGCCGGCGCGGTGGAGAAAAAATAATCATAATGATAGGTCGCCGCCGGGTTGTCGCGTCCCATCCGGACATTGCGCCATTTATCGTGAGCGGCCTGCTGGATGTTAGCCATCCCGTTCGTATTCAGCATCAGAAACGACCAGTAGGAAGTATTGAAGTAAGTACTGCCCGGGTCCCAGTGCTCCACGTCCGAGGGACACTTCAAAAGGGCGCTGATATCATTGATGATCGCGGGCTTATCCTCGTCCGGCGTCAAAGACCAGAAACTTGAATCGACATTTCCCGCATAATTCTTCTGCCCGAAATACTTACCGTTATACAACACCACATTCGGGGTCCGAACCAGATTGGCACTGTTTACGGTGTCATAATCCGCCTTCCCGTACAGCGGCAGCCAGTCGTCATTGTCACCACAGTACATGGAAGTGGCGTAACCGTAGTTTTTCATTTTGCTGGTACAGCTGGTCATCCGGGCACGCTCCCGCGCCAAATTCAACGCCGGCAGCAGCATCGCCGCCAGTATCGCAATGATCGCGATTACCACCAAGAGTTCGATAAGTGTGAAATTTTTTCTCATTTTTTTAATCTCCTGTATGTTACATTAACCGTGAATTCGAATCCATAAACCGGTAAGCCATCCGCCTTTTTATTTTAATCGCCCGGGGTTTCGCATAGGGCTGACGGGCAATAAACCGGAACCGCTTCCAGAGGCTGTCGGCAATTTTGGCATCGGAGTTCGACTTATCCAACTGTCCAAGCAACAACCGGTAATCCCTGCCGGCTATTTTACCATGTTTCTCCAGTGCCTCAACCAGGTCATAACCGTGTTCGCCGATCTTCAGGATCACCTCCGGAAATTCCTTCAGGCTAACCAGAAAATCCGCGTATTCCGCCGGATCAAACGGGTTCTCCGGCACAAACGAATCCAGTTCCGGGTCCCGCAGCTGAAACTCATGCTTCTCGGCGATGAAATCGTCCATAATCAGCCGGTGATGCTCATCCATGCCATGATACAGATAATGAAAAAACGCAATCCGCCGGTAACCCGCCGCCACCAATTTCTCCACCACTGCGGCGAAATCCCGGCGATGATCCCAGTCCACCGAATTCACCCCGAAACGCCCCGGCATCCGGTTCGCCACCACAAAAGGAATACCGTCATCCCGCAGCTGCTGAACAAAATTATGGTTAAACGATCCGAAAATAAAAATATATCCGTCCACCGGATTGTCGATCCAGAACTTACGGTTCGACGCCAGTTGCTCGTCCGGGCTGTTCATGACCATGGGCGAATAACCGTCCCGCCGCATCAGTTCAAGCAACCGTTGCCAGAGCGGCGGCATCTGCTGCAGATAACCCGGATTGCAGGAGACCACCCCGACTACATTGGTTTTGCCCCGCGCGCGCCGCTGCTGGTTGACCATGGTCCCCCCGGGACCGGTGATAATCGCCTGGGTCGCGGCCAGTGTTTTGAAACATTTGCCGATCGTCCTGCTGCTGACTCCATAATCATTGGCCAGCGAACGGACCGAAGGAAATCCGGCCGCATAATCGCCAGTCGCAATCCGTGTCCGCAGTTCCTCGGTTATGGCTTCATGTTTGCTTGATATCATCATTCATCAACCCATGTTACACTTTACTAAAGATTATAACTGATTTCCACGCATAAATCAAGATGCCTGAACCACGATTTGACCAAATTCTCAAACACAAAGTGTAACACAGCGCCATCTGAATAAAGAATGAGCCGCAGATGCTTACTCAACAACCCCGTCCCACTCATTCATGCCCGATCGTTTATCCAGGCAGGTCGCTGTAGGGTACTTTGACCCTGTAGAATTTCTTGATCGCATCGATCGTCAGATAGAGTTTCTCCGCTTTTATGGATTATTGAGATTTTTCTAGCTTGACATTTCTCAAATAAATGTTATATTTATTTACATGTGAAATAAATTAAAGAGATGAATCATATATGAAACAGCAGAAATATCAGAAATTCCAGAAAATTTGCCAGGAACACGACTGGAAGTGTACCGCTCAGCGGATTGCCGTTTATGAGGCGGTTTGCGATAACCTCAGGCATCCCGGGGTCGATGAGTTATGGAGACAGATCAAAAAAGATCTTCCGTCCGTCACCCGTGAGAGCGTTTACCGTATTTTGAATGAATTCGCCGAACAAGGGATTCTGCAGCGGCTCGATCGCATAGGCAGCGCCCGTTACGACAGTCAGACCGGGCCGCATGGGCATTTCATTTGCGAGCGTTGCGGGGCCATCACCGATTTTCAGTTTCCGGAGCAGACGGTACTGCCAGTGGCCCAGGTTCCCGGAAAATTGAGGCATATTGAACTGCGGGTGAGTATTATTTGCGATAATTGCGATGCGGCTCATCCCGTCAAACAACCAAGAGGAGAAGAATCATGAACAAGCGCTCAATCACCAAGCTCAACCTCCAGTACGCACATCGCTTCCTGGGATACGAAGGCGAAGCCCAGTATCTCCACGGACACACCGGCCTTCTGACGATTGAAGTCGAAGGCGAAGTCGACGACCGGACCGGCTTTGTCTGGCCCTGCAACAGCATCAAAAAAGCCGCCTGGGATTATCTGAAAAACTTCGACCATGCCTTGATTCTGCAGCGTCAGGACCCGCTCCTGCCGGGCATCCTGGCGGCTTACGAAGAACAGGGCATCCGCAATGGCGCCCCGACAAACACCATGCTCGGATTGCCCATCGACAACGAATTGGCCAAAGCCTATCCGGAATGCCGTCTGGTGGTGGTCAAAAAAGTGGCCACCTGCGAAAACCTGATCGAAGTATTTTATTCGCTGCTGAAGGATAAGTTCAACATTAAAAAGATGACCTTCGCCTCTGGCGACAATTGTGCTTCAATGGAATTCTGAAAAGTCAACCGATTCAGAGCCGGCGCAAGCCGGCTCTGACTGAAAGGTTATTCACCTAAGATGCGTCTTTGGTCTTTACATCCCAAACATCTGGATACCAAAGGGCTGGTCGCTTTGTGGCGCGAGGCGTTGCTGGCAAAGCATGTGCTGGCCGGTCAAACCCGCGGCTACCGGAATCATCCGCAGCTTCGGCGTTTCCGTGAAGTCGCGGACCCACTCAATGCAATCAATTATTATCTGTCGGAGGTTTTCCGCGAGGCGGAAAAACGGGGATATTCATTTGCCGGTGAAAAAATTGATTGGAATTTCAAACCGGTGAAAATCCCAGTCAATACCGGGCAACTTGAGTATGAGCGGTTGCATCTGCTGCATAAACTGGAGCATCGCGATCCGGCGGCAGCCATTCGCCTAACGAAAGAACCCTGTATCGCGACCCATCCGATTTTCGAGCCGGTTCCAGGTGGCATTGAATCCTGGGAAGTTCAATAGCATCCCATTATGATTCAGGCTGTTTGCCGAGTTCTTCCAGGAGTTCGCCTGCCAGGTCCACACAGCTGGGACAGGATATTTTTTCTTTTGCCTTGATATCTTTGCAACTTAATGCGCCATTGCTTTCTTTGGAAAATTTTTCGCATAGAGCGGCGAATTTCCGGTCGTCGTTGAGCAGGGTTTTCGCGGCATAGAGCGCGCCGCAAATGCCTTCGGGGGCGCGGCCGCCGCCGAAGGCTTTGTACTCGGCAATCAACTTCTCGTCAGCACCGAAATAACGCAAAACCGCCTGCGCACAATTCAAATTATCTTCCTTGTGGAAAAAGTCTGAAGCTTTCATTTTTGTAGCCCTTCGTTTATTGCGGGTATTATACCACGGCCTGCAGTGTTTTTCAAATTATGGACAAATGAGATTCCGGCGTTATATTATCTTTTATGAAAATGAAACGAAAAATCAGACGCCTCCTTCTGCTGGCGGCCGGCTGGACATGCGTCGGGCTCGGAGCAGTCGGGGTCGCAACCCCGCTGCTGCCGACGACGCCATTTCTGCTGCTGGCGGCGTTCTGCTTTGCCGGGAGCTCGCCGCGGCTGTACAAATGGCTGGTACGCTTGCCGTGGGTCAAAACCTATCTGGACAATTACCGTTCCGGCTGCGGGGTTCCGGTGCGAACCAAAGCGCTGAGTTTGCTGGCGCTCTGGTTGACACTGGGTATTTCGTCTTTGTTCAAAGAGAATATTTATTACAAGCTGATTCTGCTGGCGGTGGGGCTTGGCGTCTCCACTCACATCCTGCTCCTGAAAACCGCCCGGCCCGCCAGAGAAAAATGAAGTTTTATTGACTTAAATACAGCTCACCGATCTCACGAATGTCTTCTATGGCGTCGTGAAGAAACTCCTTACAGATTTCATCACTTAACGCATTCCGTTCAGCTAATCTGCCAGCGATAAAATCCCGGCAGCTGCCACAAGAAACTCTGGATAGAAGATATTTCAGCAATGACACCGGCAATGGTATATCCTCAACCGCCAGAATCGACAAAATCATTGAATGACGGGCATAAGGACTACGCAGGCGGTTGAACCACTTGAAGAAAAGTTTCTCATCGCCCGGTTGCCAGTTTTTTTCCAAAAGACCGAAGAACTTCCAGCCATCCGGGGCTTCAGTTATTTCCTTGATAGCGATCTCGCGTATTCGTTTTCCTTTGAGCGTCTCTAATGCCCAAATGGCTTTGCGAGCCAGTGGTTTATTCGTGTTGCGGGATAATTCCATGAGCCGGGGAATTATCGCATGCGTCACACTTTTCGATCCGGCCAGGGCCCGGCAAATAATATCGAGCCGAATGCGATCCGTTTCCGTCCCAAGCATCCGGCGCAGTTTCGCCTGTTCCGGTTTTGTAAGCTTTATGCGACCAAAATAACGCGTTCTTTTCTCCTGTAGAAATGTCATTATTTGCGTCATGTCTATAGGTTGATATGGTCTTTTCTCCCGCTCCTCTTCCTTTTGCAGGCAATCCTCAACGGCTGCGGCAAATGCACGGATATCAGCGTTCTTTCCAGCCTTTCCCCTCAACCTGACAAGCCATTCCCACTCCGGTCCATAGATATATCTACACCGCGTTAAGAGCCAGTCATAGAGTTGAAAATCCGGATCATTCCGCAGTGATGAACCCAGCGTTTCCGCAATGAAGCGTAAGCCTTTCATGCCTTCTGTTCTCATGATTGAACCATATCCAATTGACGGTTCCTGGCGATGTCTGCGGACAAAGCGGTCATGGATAATCTCTCTAATCCGGGGTGAAACTCGATTGCGAGTCAATAGATCGTACAGTTGATCAATATCCCAATACCGCGAGTCAACTTCCTCCCAGGTTTCAAAGTTATATTCGGCCGCAAAACGTTCGGCGATGTGCAGAACTAACTCCCGGTAATTGGGGCGCAGTTTCAGCAGTTCACCCACCTGAAATGCGTGGGAGCCGCTGCATTGTGCATCGTAATCGTAGTTATGAAGTGCGGCATCGATCAGCAGGTCGTCGACCGGCAGCGCCGGGTTTTTCTGCAGAATAAGGTAGGCTTTACCCGTGCCCTGCCGCAGGGAACGGGTAAATTCTTTTAAAAGGTTCGACATGTTATCTCCCCTTGATGTTGTAGATCGGGCGGATGAGGTCGTTGACCTCGACCGCGGGCTCGATACAGCTGAGGATGAGCTCCTTGCTTTTGTAAGCGCCTGCCGCTTCGTCGATGGCGTAGTCCAGCGAAGTGGTGAAGACCTGGTGGGCGGCCATTTCCTTTTTGACCGCCTCGATATCGAGCATCTCCTTGGCTTCTCCGCGGCTCATGATGCGCCCGGCGCCGTGCGGCGCGCTGAAGTTCCATTCCTCATTGCCGCGCCCGGTGCACAGCGCGATGCCATCGCGCATATTGAACGGCAGCAACAGCTTCTCACCGGCCCGGGCCCGGATCGCGCCCTTGCGGACAATCCCTTCCTTGAGGTCGATGTAGTTGTGCATGGTGCTCACCGTTTCGGCCGGCTTGCATTTGAAAAAACCGTCGGCGATCGTCTGCAGAATCATCGCATGATTGATCTGGCTGAAGCGCTGGCAGGCCTTGACTCCGAGCAGATAGCGGTCGAAGTAACGGCTGGCGCGGTCCAGATATTTCAGATCTTTTTCGCAGCGGTCATTGCAGTCCGCCACGGCTTTGCGCTGATAGATGTTGCAGACGACCAGCCCGAAATTGCGCGAGCCGCTGTGCACGGTCAGCCAGAGTTCACCGGCGGAATCGCGTCCGACCTCAATGAAATGATTGCCGCTGCCGACCGATTTGAGCTGGCTCAAGACCGGCACTTTCGGTTCGGTACCGTCTTCGGCGATCATCGCTTCCACATCGGCGAAGAGGGCATAATCATTCTTGCTGATGAATTTGTCCTCCATCTTGCGGTCGCGCTCCGGCAGATAACCGCCGGCGCCGAGCGGCACCTGGGCGCGGATAAAACGGTCCAGTTCCGCCGGATCGCAATCCACGGCCCCGAGCCGCACGGCGGTGACGGCACAGCCGATGTCCACGCCGAGCAGGTTCGGACACAGCCGCGGATCGGCGGCGTTCAATTTCTGGGTGAAGCCGACCACGCAGCCTTTGCCCTGATGGCAATCGGGCATGATCACAACATTGGTATTTTCGCTGAGCCGCGCATTGATAATGGCGTACAATTGACGCATGGCGTCGGCATCAACGGAGTCGATCATAATTCGACAGGAGGTATAACGACCTTGAAGGTTCAACATGATAATCCTCGAAAATTAAAAATTCTGATTAAATAATAAGGCAGAGCCTGTCATTCCGGGCGAGCGTCGCGCCGAAATGCCGCTGAGTATCAGATTTTAATTCCCGCATTCATAATATGTTGTTCCTGTTTTAGAAGTGAATATCTTTTATTATATCACATCGCGAATCATTATGCAAATTTATTTGTTAAATTATTCAACTTCGCTCAAAATAATTCAACCGCCTCTACTTTATCGATCAGAGCGGAATCGCCCTTGTCGCGCTGCTTGGCTCCGACACCGATCAGCAGATGTGCGGCGTTCTCCGGGGCCAGGAACACCTCTTCGGCGCATTTCCAGTCACTGTCCCCGGTCGGTTGAAACGTCAATACGGAATCGGGTACGCCAAACTCCTGAACCCACTTTCCCGCCGGAGTCACCCAGCGCGCCAAGAGGTAACTGACCCCGTTTCCTGCAGTCTTTGCCAGCGCGCCCACATAGTAGAATTTCCCCGGCTGCACCTTGATCTGCTGAATCACTAAACCATCCTCAATGCCGGAAAAATCAGCTGCCGCTCCGCCTTCAATTCCCCGGCCGTGCCCGATTTTCGGAGGTGCGGTTCCGGCATCGCTCCAGGCGTTCATGCCCTCTTCAAACGAACCATTAACCAGCAGATTGGGGCGCGGCTGTTTCCGCCGCTCTTTGACAGCCATTTCCAGCGGGCGACGGGCAAATTCGACCGCGGCAGTGATGCCGGGCAGCTTTTCTTCCCAGATGCCGCCGCCGTCTTTTTCCAGCAGTGCCTGTGCACGCCCCGAGGGCCACCAGGCGTTGTACTCACCCCAGGTCCAGGCATATTCATCCGAAACGCTCAGTGCCAGAAACAGATTGCGCCGCAGATAAGCCGCATGGTCCGTGATATCGGGCCGGAGCCGCTCGTAATATTGGTTGCCGGGCCGTTTATAAACATAGGGGTCCAGATAGGTCCCAGGCCCGAAAAGCGTCTGCGCATAAAACTTCGCACGGTGCTCCTTGCCGAGCTGCCGGATCGCGAACAGCTTGTAATGTTCGAGCAACATGCGGTAACTGGCTTCGGACTCTGCCGCGTACCCGCTGGTCTCGCAGCCGTCCACGATCCGGACGCCGGGCGGCAATTCATCATAAAGCCCCATGATAAAAAATCCATACAATGAAAACGGCTCGACATGGCTGTCCGGTTCGCCGCGGAAGCGGGGATTCATCGCGAAAAAAGTGAAAAAGACCATATCCGGGTAAGCGGAAAATGCCGCCTTGCCGAATTCCCGCCCCCGCTGCCTGGCCCTGGCCGCCGCATCGTCGAACGAATACCCTTTGCCGGGGTGATACAGGAACGGATTCGACTCATATACTTCGCCGTCGAAAAGCAGTCCACGCAGGCCGCATTCGCGGGCGGCGGAAGCGAGCGCAGCGATGTTGTCGCAAACAACTTTCCAGCCTTTGTCATCGAACAATTCGACATTGCCCGGCACGATTCCGGTCATCAGAAAATTTTCCTTCAACCGCCGAAAGGGGGTTTGCTTCAGGGCGTCAATGGAAACCGCCAGGTGTTCCCGCTTGACGGCAGTTCCGCTGAACATGTGACGGCTGTCGATTCGCGAGCCATCGGGCATTTGCGCCATGAACCGTATGCCGATGCCGTCATAGGGGCACGTGCGCTCGATTTCTTCGATATTCCGTCGCAGGAAATCCGGTTCGGGGCTGGCCCAGCTGAACTCGATTAATTTCTTTTGCGGCAACTGGTAAAATTCCTCAGCCGCCCCGGCCGTCAGGGAAACGACCAAAGCGAGGGCAAGAATCAACATTTTCATGGGAACCATCCTTTTCATTTAAAATGCAAGATAATTGAAGTTTGTTTCGCTGAACCGGGATACGTGCCCATCCGCCCACAGCACATTCGCGCCGTTGGAATGAGCCGACCAGCGGCCGATGGAGAGCCCCTCGTCCGAGGTAGGCTGCGGCAGGAACGCCACTTTGTCGCCGATCCACGAAGTATCCACTGTGCTGCGCCTCCAAGTCTCAGCCAGTATCATGAAACCAGACGGTCCCGTGGCCCGCAGCTGCGAGAGCTTGCAGAGATGATCCGGCTGATGAGTCACCCAGGCATAATTGCAGATAATCGGATTGTAGCCATATCCCAACGCCAGCGGATAGTGATTGTAAACAGTCCAGTTACCTCCTTCGATTCCATGCGGATAGGAGTCTGGTTGCGAGGGGCAGGCAAACACGCTCTGCGGCATATTCTTCCGGTCGACCTTAAGCGTTGAATTGACGACATTGGCTCCGGGAATGACCGGGCAACTTGTATTGTAGAGCAGCATTTCATACCATGTCATGGAGGCGTCGACACTGCCGGAGTACCATCTGCTCGGCACCAGATTGTCGTTGTAGTCGCTCTGATATCCAAGCTGGAAAAGTCCCTGCGTCTTCAATTGATTCACGCAACTGATCGCCCGCGCCCTTTCCCGCGCCGTATTCAAGGCCGGCAGCAGCATGGAAGCAAGTATTGCTATAATAGCTATAACTACCAGCAGCTCTATCAGTGTAAAATCTTTATGTCTTTGTCCTTTCATCTTTTTGATCCTTTGTTCGGGGTTATTATTTTGGCTTTTATATAATCGGTTTCGTTGCTTGAGAAAAAGTCACAGGGTTCGTTGAAAAACAAATCAACCGCCCGCGTCAGAATATTGCATTCAAAGGTCAGTTCATAATAGTTTCCCAGCCCCTGAAAATCGTCCGGCAGGTTTACCACTCCCCGCATGACCAGCCGGGGAATTTCATCCTTGATGTTGTTCCGCTCCGGCGACAGCAGAAATGGCAGCAGACTGCCGTTTTCGATCACCAACACATCGAAATCGCCGTTCACCCGCGCCAGAAATTCGTTGACCGCGGCGATCGGCATGTGCCGCGGAATCGGCGCCAGCAGCGATTCGTTGGGCAGGATTCCGAGTTTGTTCAGATAACTGACGATGAATTCGCGCATCTGCGTGGCGTAAGTCGACGTTTCCGAGTGCGGCAGCAGAAACGCGAAACGGCGTCTATCCACTTCCGGAAACTGCTCGAATACCCTTCCAATGGCGTCGCTCCAGTCCGGAATGACCTTGGACAAGGTAGTTTTAAACGTACTGTCACCGATCTGCAGGGTCGGCTTGCCGAGGCTGCCCAGGCATTCGATCCAGGAAGCGTTCAGGAAGCCGGTGACCATGATTTTATCGAATTCGCGCAGCTCGTCCAATACCTCCGGCTGAACATCGGTCCGGACATGGAAAATCTTGTAGGTTCCATGATATGGGACCAACGCTTCCTCCAACGCCCAGATGCTGTAGCTGTCCGGATACAAGTAATCGTCGATATTGACCAGCGCCACCTTGACCTGATAGGTCTCCACCTTCAAATTGCCGCTGTAAAAGGTCCCGACCCCGGAGACTTTGCGGACGATTCCCGCATCCTGGAATTCCTCCAGCGCCCGGCGCACGGAAATGATGCTCATACCCAGCTGTGCCGCCAGCTCACGCTCCGGCATCAGCTTGTCCCCCACCTGCAGACCGTCCTGCTGAATCATTTGCGTGATTTTGAATTTTGCTTCGTTATATTTTAAAACTCGTATCATTTCGTGCTCCGCTATGCTTTTATAATAGCATTCTTTTAATATTATAACGGTTTTTCCGGCAAAGTCAATACCGCTTTGAAATAATCCGGATATTTTATTGCAATTTGTAGTAATGGGTCAGTGAATTTCGTTTAGCCACGGGATACGCAGATCGTTTTTTCCGAGGGAAAAAAATTCCGTATCGCTCCGAGGCGATACGGATGCTGCGCATTCTGACGGAGTGCACAGAGTCTGTTCGTAAAAACTCAAATACTTATATAGAAAAGTAGATGCCTGTTATGCTCTTCCTGCTGATTACTGTACCCCTTCAAGGCCGCAACCCGCGCCGTTGCAAGTCGCCTTGGGCGCACTCACAAAACGGATATCTGCGTTGAAGTTGTGAGCCCTGACCATACAAATTTCATTATTCTTATAGAATTTGACACTGCCGTCAAGGTGGCAGACATTCATGCCATCGTCATGGTTATTTCTAAGCCCCCCGTCGAGATTGATAAAATCGCCAATCAGAAACTTGCCGCCGTTATCGGTACCACGTTTGATCTGGAATGCCGGCGGAGTTACTGCTGCTGCCGTTACATTAAGGTTAAACAACACGTCTATATCGCCGCCAAAGCCTGCGTTTGCTGCAACCTCCTCCGGTTCCCACCACCAATCCTTCCGGGGAAAGGAAGTATTCATCGGGCAATGGAGCAGATTATAATTCAGCCCATGCTGGTAGAGCGCCCTGACTGTACTCTGTACCACCGGAACATACGCACTGTACTGATAATCGACATGCCAAGTATACTCGGACATAGAAATCAAAGCCGGCATAAAGTCGTTACTTTCCTGGTTGTACATGGCAACAATCAGCCCGACCTGTTTCTTGTTGCTGGTACACTTGGATTTCTGGGCGGTGGCTCTGGCCCTGCTCAAAGCGGGCAGCAGCATGCCTGCCAAAATCGCTATAATTGCAATAACTACAAGCAGTTCAATCAATGTAAAATTCCATCTTCTTTGCTTTTGCATCTTCCTGACTCCTATTATGAAAAAGTCAAGGGACTGACTCTTTCTTTGGTTATATTTTTCTT
>JBEBRW010000049.1:0-41541 GCA_040394635.1 Victivallis vadensis
TAAGTTTAAAAGTAACCATCTGAGCTTATTTTTTCACAAAGCGCAGAAGAGGCAAGTTTTTCAAAGGCGAGTTATATTTACTGAGAATCCGGCATAATACCGAAAATTAAGGAGAATGCAATGAAAAAATGGTTGATCATATTTGTCGCGGTCATGGGACTGGCGTTGGCGGCGGAGGAATTGCCCCCATACGTTCAGGTCACAACTGGGGATATCAAAGTCGAAGTGTCGCAACGAGGATTCTGGAATTTGAACGGCATCTGGTTTAAGGGCAAGCCCGTATGTCGCCGGAACGCCGGATTCTACGGTACTGTGATCGGCTATCAGGGGCTGGGCTGGGTCGGCACCGGGCACATGGAGAACAAGATCGGCGAGACGGAGCTGAAAGTAGAATTTTTCCTCGATGGCAAAGCCTGGCAGCCGACATCGACAATGCCGGTCGAATGCGGGAGTTTTGAAATGCGCAAGTCGTCGCTGCTGCACCAGATCCGCGTTGATTATGCGCTGAAAGTGGAAAAGGGGCAGATTCGCGAAGATATCAAATTGACAGTGGAGAAGGAAGCGAAGTTCGGGGTACTTTATCTTTTCATGCATCCGTGGGAGCCGACCTTTACCGAATACCGGATCGTCAAGCGCGACGGCAGCGAGGACAAAGGCGTTTTCAACTCAGATAACGAAAAGAAAATGATCGAAGCCGCGACTCCCTCTTGGGGCACTTACTATGCGCCGCAGGAAAAAATCGGCTTCGTGTCCGTGGTCAAAGACACCTCCGAAAAAACACTCCAGGAGGACAGCTTCCTGATGTGGAACCGTGGCTCTGACCGTAAGCTCTATTACGTGGCCTCCCGCAAGGCGACCCTGCAACCCGGCCAGCAGTTCAGTTACAAAATGATCACCTCATTTTTCACCGGTGATAATGCTCCTGAAGTTTTGGCTAAGGAGTTGACAGCGGCTTTGTAAGCTCGAGGACCTTTTGGAAATAGGGATCGTGTTTGATCAGTTGTTCCTCGAGGGAGAGCGCCGGGTCCGGGTTCCAGAAGTTCAGGAGTTCATCCAGGGATAGCTTGAGCTCGACTTCGGGCTTGGCGTTCAGGAGGTCCTCGGCGGAGGTACAGCCGGCGATATTTCCCACCATCTTTACCCGGACCATCAGCTGGGAATTCGGCAGATAGAAGTGCTCCGGGCGACCGACCGCGTGGTTCACCAGAGGATTGCGTTCGCCGAGGGTGACCAGCTGGTCCGAATACCGGGCGAACAGCATCATTTTGCCGGCGGCGGAAAAAATATCTTTGGTCAGGATGTAAATCGGCACGTTCAGGTTCAGCGAATCCTTGGCCGGGCGCACGTACATGCTGTAATCCCGCACGAGAAATTCCTCATTGCCGAGATACGGTACCCGGGCGGCGGTGAATGGCGACGAAGTATAATACGCGAGCAGCGGCGTATTGCGGCGGATCAGTTGGTAACGGGCCCGGATCAGCTTGGGCACCAGCGCTCCGAGGGTATTTACCCAGACCGGGTCGGCGCCGCCGGGATTGAAGCGGATGTCCAGGACGACCGCCCGGACTTTGCTGCGGTCGATCTTCCGGATTTTTTCGACATAAGGCGCATGGTCCCGCATCTGCGGCAGGCGGATGTAGAGCAGCCCGGAATCTTCAAACAGGGTTACCTGATTGGCTCCAATTTTGTAGTACGGGAAGCGCTGGCGCTGCGGGGCGCGCACTACGAACGGCATCGTTATTTCCTTGCCTTCGCGGTCCTGAAATACCAGGTCCAGCCGGTCCCCTCGGTCCAGGTCGAGCTCCGCCATGAACTGCTCGTGGTAGAACTTTGAGCTGTTCCAATCCCACTTGTAGAGCTTCGGCTGCAGCGAATCCTGAATTTCCCGGGCGCTGCGGCCGTTGATGCTCAGGAGCTTCAGGCCGCGCGGATACCTGACCCGGTCGTAAATATAATCGTGCTTGGTATAATAATCGCCGTTGAAGAAAAACAGCGGCGGTCCGTAATCGTTCCGTTCGTCGGCCAGTTTATCCCGGAACGCCTTGGTGTAATACGCATACACTTCCTTGTCGCTGCCGGACGTGTCGCCGAAAATGTAACTGGTGTCGCGCTCCCGGGGCTCGAATATGCCGTTTGTCCGGTCGATGTATTTCCACTGGGGACTTGGGCCGGGGCTTATGTTCAGGTGGTCGCCCTTGCAGGCGCCGAGCATGTCGCTGAGCAGGAGCATGAATTCCTTCGGCGATTCGTTGCCGGTGATTTTTTCGCGGGTTTCTTTCAGGATGGCGGGAATGTCGATGCCGAAAACCTCTTTATTGGTATACAGGTTTTGCAGGCAGTTGAGCAGGAAATTGCTGAGGCGGTCGAAGTCCTCCAGCATCAGGGTTTTCGGCGTGACCGGTGTCGGGCGGGTCTCGAATCTGGCGTCATTGGCGGGATAAAGTCCGCATTCCAGGGTCGTATTGGTGTTGGCGTCGATGACCGCGTAATCGTAGTCGACCAGTGTCCGTTCACTATCCTTGAAGGTGAATTCGCGCATTTTTGCCGCGTTGTTGCCGGCGATGATCCGGATATTGCTGTTTTTGTACATCGGCGGCACTTTGGCGTAGAGAATCAGGTTGTCGCCCACGTGAGTGTTGCGGGCGGTAATGTGGCTGGAGGCGATTCCGATGTTGATTTGCAGCAGGATTGCGGCCAGGAACCGGTTATTTCCCGGGGTGCCGACGACAAATGCATCGTGGTTTTTCAGTTTCCCCGGTACGGCTTCCGCAGGAGTGATTACTTCGGTGATGGCGAAATTTTTCTTGATCTGCTTCCGGTCGCCGACCCAGTAGGTCCGGTCGTAAACCATCGGTACGTCCAGCGGTTTCGCAGGTGAAATCCGGTGGAAATAACCTTGTTCGGCGACCTGGCCGTCTGTGATCGCGAGATAGTCAAAGGGGGTGTCGAGGTGATTGCCGCTGTTCAGAATTGCTTCGTCGGTCGGGCCGGTCACGATCAGCATCGGGCAGGGCGGGTAGACCGAATGGCGCCACCTGACCCAGAGCACGGTATTTGCCTGGAATTTCAGGGGGATATTGGGGCCGACCCGGGCCAGCAGCGGATTGCTGCCGGGCAGGCCCAGCACGATCAGGCTGCACGGGGGCTGGTCGCCGGCGGCGATATACTCGGGGGCGGTCACCTGCTTGACGCCCGGCCAGATTTTTTCGGCGAACTGCCGGTATTTTTCGGTTTCCGCAGTTGGAAGGATGACCAGTTTATTTTCGGGCTCATTGAGCCGGGCCAGCCTCTCCCAGGTTAATTCGGCTTGCCCGCATAGCGGGGAAATCAGCAAAAGAACCGTCAGAAACCCGAAATACCGCATGATTTAGTGTCCCTCTCCATTGAATTTATAGGGTTGCTTGACCCAGAGGCAGTGGGTGACGGTTTTGCCTTTGGCCAGCCAGCGCCGTTCGAAATCGGTTTTGATATCGGCGATTTCCGCCAGGCGGGAGTCGTCCCGCCGGAACAGCCCGGAAGCGTCGATCAGCCGGATCACGGTCTCCAGATACGGCTGGTCGTCGGACGAAAAATGGAACTCGCCATCGTCCTTGAGCAGTCCGTGGAGGCGGCCGATGAATTCGGAGCAGATCAGACGGTTGCCGCGGTGGCGGTCCTTCGGCCACGGGTCGGGACAGAGCAGGTGCAGGCGGTTCAGCGATGCGGCGGGGAGCAGTGCCCCGGTCAGCAGCCGCGCCTCGACCCGGATCGGGATCATGTTGTCGTGGCGGTTGCGTCTGGCGCGGTTGTCGCAGCGGCGTATCCGGCCCATCATGATGTCGGCGGCGAGGAACAGCCGGTCGGGGAAGCGGTCCGCCGCTTCTTCCGAGAAACGGCCGTTGCCGCAGCCGAGGTCGAGCTCGACGACGCGGTCGCGCGGCAGTTCCAGCAGTTGATAAAAATCGTCAAGGATCAGCAGTGAGGTTTTTTCTTTCGGACAATCCATTAAAAATAATCAATTCCTGTTTTAATTTTATATAGAATAATGCTATATTAAGATACGTTCAATTGATCAATGTGCAAAGTGAAAGATGAAAAAAGTACTGTTTATCTGCACTGGCAATACATGCCGCAGTCCCATGTGCGAAGCATATTTCAAGACTCTGGCGGGAGAGATCGAGGTTTCCTCCGCCGGGGTTTATGCTTTTGACGGGGATTTCGCGTCGGAGCACGCGGCCGAGGTGGCCGCCGAGTTCGGCGGGGACCTGCGCGGCTTCCGGAGCCGGAAACTGCGCCCCGGGATGATCGAGGAGGCCGATTTGATCGTGACGATGGGCCGGGCGCACCGCGCCGGGGTCCTGGAGCTCTCGCCCGGAGCGGAGGCGAAAACCGTGCTGCTGCTCGGCGATCGCGACGTGGGCGACCCCTTCGGCGGTTCGCTGGCGGTTTACCGGCGCTGCTTCGAGGAAATGAAAACTGCATTGGATAAATTACATAAAACATTAACATAAAGGATATGAGAATGATCAAAGACTGGTATGGAAAGAAATTGACGATGACGATTGCCGCCGACCACGGCGGTTTCGAAATGAAGAATGAAATGGTCAAACTCCTTGCCGCCAAAGGCATTGAAGTCAAGGATATGGGCCCGTTCAAGTTCGATGCCGAAGATGATTATCCGGATTTCGGCGTGCCGGCCGCCCGCGAAGTTTACATGGGCAAGGCTGATTGCGCGATCCTGCTGTGCCGCAGCGGCGTGGGCATGGGCCTGGCCGCGAACCGTTTCCACAATGTTCGCGCCGTGGTCACCGGCTGTCCGGAAGCCGCCAAGAAGAGCCGCGAACACAACTGCAGCAACGTGCTGGTGCTCGGCGGCGACAAAATCGACCTCAAGCAGGCGATGGAAGTCGTGGAAGCCTGGATTTCGACGCCGTTCAGCGGCGAAGAACGCCATGCGCGCCGCCTGGAAAAAGTCGAAGTGCAGAGCTACGATGATATCGCGGCCATCCGCGATGCCGACCCCGTGATTGCCGAGCTGATCGACCTCGAAGCCGTCCGCCAGGACGAAGGCATCGAGCTGATCGCGTCGGAAAACTATGCCAGCTGCGCCGTCCGCGCCGCCCAGGCCTCCGTCCTGACCAACAAATACGCCGAAGGTTACCCAGGCAAGCGTTATTATAACGGCTGCGAATTCGTCGACAAGATCGAAGCCCTGGCCATCGAACGCGCCTGCAAGCTCTTCGGAGCCGAAGCCGCCAATGTGCAGCCGCACTCCGGCAGTTCCGCCAACCAGGCGGTCTATTTTGCGCTGCTCCAGCCGGGCGATACCGTGCTGGCGATGAGCCTCGATCACGGCGGTCATCTGACCCACGGCCATCCGCTGAACTTCAGCGGCATGCTTTACAACATCGTTCCCTACGGCGTCAAAGAAGGAAGCGACATGATCGATTACGATGAAGTCGCCGCGCTCGCCAAGGAACACAAGCCGAAAATGGTGCTGGTCGGCGCCAGCGCTTATCCGCGTACCCTCGACTTCAAGCGTTTCCGCGAAATCGCCGATTCCGTCGGTGCTTTCCTCTTCGTTGACATGGCGCACATCGCAGGTCTGGTCGCCGCCGGTCTGCATCCGAGCCCGGTGCCGTATGCGGACGTGGTCACCACCACCACCCACAAGACGCTCCGCGGCCCGCGTTCCGGCCTGATTCTCTGCCGCGAACAGCATATCAAAGCGATCAATTCCCGCGTGTTCCCCGGTCTGCAGGGTGGCCCGCTCGAGCATGTGATCGCGGCCAAGGCGATCTGCTTCGGCGAAGCGCTGCAGGATTCGTTCAAGGAATATCAGGCTCAGGTCATCAAGAACGCCAAGGTACTGGCGGAGGAAATGATCAAGCACGGTTTCCGCATCGTTTCCGGCGGCACCGACAACCACCTGATGCTCGTTGACCTGCGTCCGAAGGGCGTCACCGGCAAAGTCGTGGCCAACGGCCTCGACCTCGCCATGATCACCGTCAACAAGAATATGATCCCGTTCGACCCGGAAAAACCGTTCGTCACCAGCGGCATCCGTATCGGCACCCCGGCCGTGACCACCCGCGGCATGAAGGAAGCGGAAATGGTCAAGATCGCCGATTTCATCAACCGCGCCGTGGCCGTGATCGACGACGAACAGGCACTGAAGGCGATCGGCGAGGAAGTCAAGGCGTTTACCAAAAACTTCCCGCTGCCGCATTTTTAATTCTGAGGAGTGAATTATCATGATTGACATAAAGCTGATACGTGAAAATCCCGAGATGATCAAGGCCAACTGTAAGCGCCGTGGCTGCGACGTGAATATCGATCAACTGGTCAAGGATGACGCCGCCTGGCGCCAGGCCGTCCAGAAGAGCGAAAACATGCGCGCCGAGCGCAACCGCCTGAGCAAAGAATGCAAGGACAACCCCGAGGCCCGCGAACAGGTCAAGACCATGAAAGTCGAGATGGAAGCGCTGGAAGCCCGGACCGCCGAGCTTGCGAAGAAGGTCGAAGAGCAGCTCAGCTGGCTCCCGAATCTGCTGGCCCCCGATGTGCCGGACGGCAAGGACGATGCCGACAATTTCGAGCTCCGCAAGGAAGGCGTGATCCCGGAATTTTCGTTCAAGGTCCGCGATCATCAGGAACTCGGCGAAATGCTGGATATCATCGACACCGCCCGCGGCGCCAAGGTCGCCCAGGCCGGGTTTTACTTCTGGAAAGGGCAGGGCGCCATGCTCTGTCAGGCGCTCTTTTTCTGGACGCAGAAAGAGCTGGTGAAGCGCGGTTTCACCAACTTCCTGTCGCCCTGCGCCGCCAAAGGCAAAACACTGTTCGGCACCGGCTACCTGCCGTTTTTCGCCGACCAGACCTATGACCTGAAAAATGAGGACCTCGCGCTGATCGGTACCTCCGAGCAGACGCTGGTCGGATATCATGCCGACGAAACGCTCGACGGCGACAAACTGCCGCTGATGTACACCGCTTATACGCCGTGTTTCCGTACCGAATCGGGCAGCTACGGCAAGGCGTCGCGCGGGATTTTCCGCGTGCACCAGTTCAACAAGGTGGAGCAGATCATTTTCTGCCGCCCGGAAGATTCGCCGAAGTATCATGATTTCTGCCTGGAAAACGAGGAATACCTGCTGCGTCAGCTCGGCATTCCGTATCATGTGGTCAACGTTTGCGTGGGCGACATGGGCGCGCCGGGTTACAAGAAATTCGACATTGAAGCCTGGTTCGCCGGGTTCGGACAGTACCGCGAGGTGACCTCCAATACGAACCTGACCGATTTCCAGAGCCGCCGCTTGAACATCAAGTTCAAGGACAAGGACGGCAACCGCGATTTCGTGCACACCATCAGCGCCACGGCCATGACGGAGCGTACCGCGATCGCGATTCTGGAAAACAACCAGCAGCCGGACGGCTCGGTGATTATCCCCGAAGTCCTCCGTCCGTTCACCGGTTTCGACAAGATCGAGGTACCGAAATAACCCCCTGTTTTTGAGGTGAGCCATGGCTCGTAACGCCAAACTGGGAAAAATTATTATTGCAGGTGTGGTCCTGATTGTCACGGGTATAATCGTGGCAATCGGGCTCGGCTTCGACGACGGCAAGCCCGAGGTGCAGCCGTTGGATCCCGACAAGGCCGAAGCCGTTCGCAAAGTCATGCAGAACCGCAGCGTGATCGCCCGCTATCAAACGCAGGCACGCGCCATGTACAATGTCAACGAATACGCCCAGACGCAGTTCTATGCCGCCTGGGAAGAGACCGCCAAGATGCCCAAGGCCAAGCGCGACGCCGAGCGCAAGCAGCTGATCGAGCGGGCCAAGGCCGAGATCAAGAAGAAACAGGACGATTTCAACCGCGACCTGGAAAATCACCGTTCCGGCGGCAGTGCGACTACACTGAACACGTTGCGTCAGACCGCCTACGACAATCTTGATCTGGGGCTGCGGATCGCCACGTTGACGGTCGCCCGGCAGGAAACGGCGCTCCGGGAGCGGAAAATGAAATTCGAGGGCGGCAAGGACAAGTTGACGCCCGAGAAGCGCAGTGAGGAAGAAGCCGCCATCAAGAGGCAGCAGGATGCCTGTAACCGGCGCAAAGGCGAGATCAATCTGGTGAAGGCGAACCGGAACAACGTTGTCGGCATCATCATCCGGCAGGCCGGCCGGTAATAAATAATGAGGTGGAATTATGAAGAGTCTGGTTTATCTGGTGTTCCTGAGTTCCCTGGTTCCGTTTTGCCTGGAGGCGCAGCAGAGCTGCCGTGAGAAATTTATCCGCCAGGCCGCAGCGGAGGAGCCTGCCAAACCCGCCATGACGGGCGGATTCACCGAGTTTCTGTACGTGATCGACCCCGGTGAATACGAGACGATTCTCTACGGCGACGATATCGACAAAATCAATGCGGACATGGCCAAAGCTTCCGCCGATCAGAAGAAAACCGCCAAACTGCAGAAAAAGCGGGACGAAATTTCGGAAAAGGCCCAGAAGGACCTTACTCGTCATTATGACTACATCACCAAGTCGCTCAACAATTATGGAAAGACCGCCACCAGCGAGAATTATAAAAACCTGAAACACGTGCTGGAGGAGCATCTCGATTTTGTCAAAGCGTTCGAGGACAAGGTCATCCGCTTCCTTGAAAAAGATCTCAAAGATATGGAAAACGAGCTGAAAAAGAGCAAGAATCCAGACGAAAAAACCATTCTGCAAAATGAGATAGAGATGGCTACCGCTCAGCTGGCGGCGCGCAAGGAAAAAGTGAAAAAAATTTACGAGACCCGCACCGCCATCGATCATGAAATCAGCAATATCATCAACAAAGCCAAAAAAGATTCCAGGAACAAAAACTGACCGACAAGCCGAAAAAATTTATCCATATCGATATGGATGCGTTCTTTGCCGCGGTCGAGCAGCGTGACCGGCCTGAGTTGAGGGGGAAGGCGGTGATTGTAGGCGGTGACCCCGATAAACGCGGCGTGGTGAGTACTTGTTCCTACGAGGCCCGGAAATTCGGGGTTCACTCCGCCATGCCGACCAGTCAGGCGGTGCGTCTGTGTCCACACGGCATTTTCGTTCATGGGCGCATGGAGGTGTACGTGGAGGTTTCGCGGCAGATTCGCCAGATCATGCACGAATTCACCGACCTGATCGAGCCGCTCTCCATCGACGAAGCCTACCTGGATGTGACCGACAACAAGATCGGCTGTCCCTCCGCCACCTGGGTCGCCCGCATGCTCAAGCAGCGGATTCACGAGGAAACCTCGCTGACCGCCTCCGCCGGGGTCTCCTACAATCTTTTTCTGGCCAAAATCGCCTCCGACATGCAGAAGCCGAACGGCTTGACCGTGATTCCGCCGGAGGAGGCGCTGGAGGTGTTGGAGAAACTGCCGATCAAGCGTTTTTACGGCATCGGCAAGGTCACTGCGGCGAAGCTGGAAAAATACGGTATTTACACCGGGGCCGAGCTGAAGAAACTGTCGCTGGAAGCGCTGGTCGAGTTGCTTGGCAAGAGCGGCAGATATTATTATGACATTGTTCGCGGTCGCGATTCGCGGGTGCTGGAAGTCGACTGGGTCCGGAAGTCGATGGGACGCGAAATCACTTACGAAAAGGACCTCGCGGATTTGAACGAAATCGCCAAAGAAGTGCGGGGGCTGGCATTTCGCGTGGAAAAGATGTTGAAACAGCAGAAGCTGGCCGGCAAAACGATTACTTTGAAGCTGCGTTACGATGATTTCGAGACCATCACCCGCAGCCAGACCCTGGCTAAAAACACCGACGACGGCGAGGTGATCGCCGCCATTGCCGAGAGCCTGCTGCGCCAGAAAACCGACGCCGGGGTTCGCAAGGTCCGGCTGCTCGGCGTGACCTCGTCCAATTTCCCTGTGGTGAAAGTTATTGAATGGGAACAGATGGAGTTTCCGTTTTAAAAAAATATGAGAGGAACGGTATGAAGCGGATTTTATTGATATTCATATTCGCGTGTTGTATGCAGTCTTGCCGCTATATGGCATTCTCTCCGCACAGCATTGTCTTCAAAGATGATATCGCAACCGTCTATCTTGTGCAGAATAAGGCGTTTTTTGATGGAATGGCCCTGTACCTGAAAATAGATGACCGGATTTTTGACGGCGTTGGAGGCGAGGAGCCGTTTTACAAAAAGACGGATAAGGGTTATCTGTTTTTCACCTACTCCCTGGCCCCGGCCGACAGGCATCAAATTCTGACCGTCAATTTTTATGATCCCGGAAAACGGCTGAATACGCAATCCGGTCCATTCACGCTGCAATATTACTTTTCGCCGGAAAGGGATAAGTTTGAATTGGAAAACAATACATTGACCATATACCCCGCCAGGGGGCTCTATCAACGTATTGTTTTCGATCTTGACAACAATGTGTTAAGAGAACTTATCGACCGGAAGTAGAGCGGCGAAGCGGACGCAGCGCTCGTGGGTGTCGTGCAGGAATTTCCGGATATTTTCAGGTGTCTGGTTTGTCACCGGTTCGATGGATTTGTCGTAAAACGGCGTACAGCGCATGGCCAGTTCGAAGCTGAGTTCGCGGTCGTAACTCGAGGTCGCCAGAATTCCGGCGACGCGGTCCCAATCAACGGTGCCCATGAAGGGCGGCTGATGCTGGTCGCCGGTGCCGTCGTTGTCATTCAGGTGCAGGGCCTGAAGGCGGTTTTTGCGTTGTTCGAGGAAGTCGAGCTGTTTCAGTTGCTGCGAGTTGCCATGGCCGGAATCGTAGCAGATGCCGAGGAGTTCCGGGGGATAGGCGGCGAGCAGTTCGTCAATCGGTTCCCAGTTGTCGCCCCAGGTGTTTTCGATCGCCAGGCGGGTATGATTGCGCTCCACGGATACCAGCAGTTCGTCGATCGAACGCTTCACCGCATCCATCTGTTTCCGGAACAAGTTGCGGTCGACTTCATAATGAACCGGAGTATAAACGATATGCATCATGATCGCGCCGGTGCCGCCGAGTTCGCCGAGCATTTCGATGCGATTCCGGACCAGCTCCACGCCGGCCTGGCGCTCGTATTCCACGGGCGAGAACCAGCATTTTTCCACCCCGGCACTGCCGTGGATGTCGAGCAGTTTCAAGTTGTATTGCTTGAGCCAGCCGCCGATGGCTTTCAGCTCGGAACTGCTGTAGAGAAAATCGGTACACCACTGATGGCACCAGTGAAGATGGGTGAAGCCCGCTTCGGCAATCGCCCGCAGGCGCGGTTCCGGGGACCCGGTGCTGCCCAGAAAATCGGTGTTGATGGCAATATTCATGATAAATCATCCTTTTGAAAAATTCAAATATTACCGTTTATTATACCGGATTCGGCGGCTAAATCAAGAGGGGCGCGTAAAAAATACAATGTCGCTTTTTTACAACATCATTTTGAGGGAAAGAAAAAAGCCCAACGGATGATCCGTTGAGCCTGTATATGCGAGAGTCAGGACGCTCAGTCTTTCGCTTCGAAGAGGGTCTTGTAAGCGAAGCCGGCCACCGCCGCGCCGATGATCGGCATGACCCAGAAGAACCAGAGCTGGCTGATCGCCCAGCCGCCGACGAAGATCGCCGGGCCGAGGCTGCGGGCAGGGTTCACCGAGAGATTGGTCACCGGGATGCCGATGAGGTGGATCAGTGTCAGCGCCAGGCCAATCGCGATCGGGGCGAATTTCCCATTGGCACGCTTGTCCGTGGCCCCGATGATGATCATCAGGAAGAAGAAGGTCAGCACGATTTCCGCCACTGCGCAGGAGAGCATGTTGTATTTATCGGGTGAATGCTCGGCATAGCCGTTTGCCGCGAAGCCGTTCGACAAACTGAACGTGTCGATACCGCTGGCGATGACATACAGCACCGCCGCCGCCAGCACCGCGCCCACGCACTGGGCCACGATGTAGGGGAGCAGTTCTTTCTTGTCAAAACGTCCCGCCGCGCACAGGCCGACGCTCACCGCCGGGTTCAGGTGGCAGCCCGAAATATGGCCGATGGCGAACGCCATGGTCAGAACCGTCAAACCGAAGGCCAGCGCCACCCCGGCAAAACCGATGTGACTTCCGGCGAGCACGGCGCTGCCGCAACCCCCGAATACGAGCCAGAATGTTCCGAATACTTCCGCCGCGGTTTTCCTGGAAAGAAACTGCATTTTTTGATCTCCTTTTTCATTTTTATATACTTCTCGAAAATGCATATCTTATATAAATAGCAGATTTTGCGGCACGATGCAAGTATTTTTGCAAGAAAAGTATATTAAATGACCTCAATGTAATGAAATTAATCGAATTACCGGGGCAGGGGCGGGAGCTTTTTCGGGGTTTTGCGACTGTTGCGGATATACTCCAGCATGCGTTCTTTCTGTACCGGAGTCGGCATCATCAGCAGGTTGAATCGCAGGTTGTGGGCGAATTCTTCCGAGTTCATCAGCCCCATATGAGCGGCGCGCACATGGTAAATACTATGCCATCCGATCGGCGAGTTGATGAAGGGCTGCCACACGTCCGAGGGCGAACGGTCGAAGCGGGCGCTTGAGGCCAGAATCTTGCCGTCCCCGGCGTCGTAGCGCGAAATTTTCAGCCGTCCGGTGTCGCGGTTTGCCCGGACTTCACGCACGGTGTTAACAGCGTCGCCGGCGTACAGCGTCAGGCGCACGTGCTCCGGCGGAGTGGCCGGCACCTGCATGGCACGGACAAACTGCGAGGCACGGGTCAGGCATTTCCGCTGGTGGTCAAGGGCGATCTGGAGTCGTTCCTCGCGGGTACGGACATCCGGCAGCAGAATCTGCAACACCCAGTCCTGAGCCGGATTTGCCAGGCTCCATTGCATTTGGGCCCAGAGCTCCGGGTTAAAAATATCGGGTGCGGGGCCGCCGGGGTCGTCATCCCAGACCACCGGGCGGTACTCCGGCAGCGGCAGCATCTGGTAATAACTCGGGAAGGTACCGATCAGGGCCGGAGCGTAAACCGGAGCGCCGGAGGCCAGCCGCAGTCCGCCGGTCATTTCCAGCAGGGTGTCGAGGTAACCGGCATTGGGCGTGCCGACGACCATCAATTTTTCGACATTTCTGGCGCCGCTCCAGTTCAAATTCGGCAGGGTTACGCCGTCCTTCGGCAGATCCTGGTCGCCGTACTGCAGGTAGTAGCGCGCCAGCAGCCCGCCCATCGAGTGCGCGACAATATCGAACTTCACATCGTAGTCGCGAATACCGTAGTGTTTCCGGTACATGCGCTGGATATAGGTTTTGCGGTCCTGGATGAACCGGTGCAGCGCGGCGGCGTTTTCCGGCAGGTCGCGCCGCCAGTCATAGTAAAAAAAGAACTGAGTGTAATAATCTTTGTCTGCGGGCAGGGGTTTGGTGTCGCTGCTGTAGCCGCTGGACTGCAGCAACTCGATGATGTCGCTGTAGCCGGACACCGAAAACGAGAACCCCATCAGCTGGATATTCACATGGTCGAGCATGGTAAAGGCCGAGGTGCCGTTTTTCAGCTCGGACAAGGGCTTGCCGATGGCCATCGGGTGGGCGAACATATGCATTTCCGCCGGGGTCTGGCTGGCCGTGCTGAAGGTGCCCCAGAACTCCTTGCCGGTGGCGTTATCGCGCAGCCGCGCCCCCAGGAAACCGTGGATCACGATCACCGGGTTGCGCAGCGGCCCCTCGTAGCCGAAGGAGCGCTCGGCCAGTTCGCTGAACAGGGGCTTGGCAAACGATTGTTTGGACTGGTACGAGCCGACCGGGTCGCTTTCGCAGCCGGTAAACAGCAGTGCCGCCACCAGAATGACCGTATATCTGAGAATCATGCCTGCTCCTCTGATTGAGACTGTTTGCGAACCGCCGGTTCCGGCAGATTCAGGAATTTATGGTAATCCTGCGCCATCATGGTGATGGCTTCGATGTAGCGTTTGAGCTGCTGGCGGTCGCCGCAGATGCTGACTACCCCGGCGGTGCCGCCGTCGACCGTGGGCATGGCCAGGTTGCCGATCGACATGAAGCCGTTTTCCTGCAGGTCACTGAGGGGGCTGATGAACATTTCGGCGTCGCGGATCACGGTCAGCCCCACCGTGCCGAGGATGTCTCCGGTGGCCTTCGGGAAGAGGTAACGGGCGATATAATAAAATAAAGGATGAATCATGGAGTAGAGCTCAAGCAGCTCGTAGCTCTCGCTGCGGCCGGCCCGGGTGCGCCAGACGCGCCAGTTGAACTCCTTCTGGAAGCTGATGAAACCCTCGATGGGGTCCTTGCGGTCGCGGTACTGTCCGGGGCGGATGAAAACCAGGCTCAATTCGCGCTCGTTGATGCGCCCGGAGTCCTCGATCAGATCCACTGGAAACACCACCTTGCTGTCGGCGAAAGCCGGGTGCTGGGCCAGTCCCCAGATGATCATGCCGGCGATGGTGGCCTGGCCCCCCATCTGGTTGAAATAACGCTCGTTCATGATTTTGCGGATCGCCAGGATCGATTCGAAACTGATGTAAACCCGGGCCCGGAAAAGCCGGTTGCCGTAATAGAACATTTCCGGCCGTGCCTCGCGACTGCCGAGCGCGGGATACTGGATCTGCCCCCGCGAGCCCCACTCGTTTTTCAGCTGGCGCAGCAGTTCCTGCATCGGTACGCCGTCCACGGGCACGTGGTGGTATTGCAGCCACAGATCCACCTCGGAATAATCCGGGGTGAAGCGGCAAATCACATTGAGCAGGCCCCAGCCGGGGTGACGGTAGGTTTTGATGTCCGGCGTGGCGAGGCGGCGGCGTAGCGGCAGTTCGCTTTTGTCGGACAGTACCTCGCAATGGATAAAGGTGGCGGTGAGCAGCCGGTCGACCAGGCCGCGCAGTTCCAGTCGCCCGGTGAAGCCGACGCCTTTTTCGCCGCGGACCGCCCAGCGGCGCATTTTGCGCGAGATCATGGTCGGGCGCTTCAACGCGTTGGTATTGAGGTGGATATTATAAACTTCCACCAGCTTGTTCAGGGCTTTTTGCACGTGGGCGTCGGTCAGGACGGAAAAATAGTCGCGGGTCTGGTCGAGGTGAGCCTCCAACTTGACGAGCTTGCCCTTGCTGTCCCAGAAGGCTTCGACAATATCGGTGAAGAGGAGCTTGCGGCGGCCGAGCTGGAAAAAGCCGGGTTCCACCGACCAGTGCACGTCGCTGTTTTGCCGCAGGAAGTCGGCCAGCCGGGTGATCAACTGATGCCGGGCGGCGTTGTAATTGGGTGGCTGGGCATTTTTATAATAGCGGAGCCGGAAGGAGCCCAGCACGAATTTCGAATATTCGTTGCGGAGGAAGATCCCGGTGGCCTTGCGCCAACCGTTTTCCTCGGCGCGCATCCCCATCTTTTTCAGGAGCTGGAGGATCTTGACGAAGAAAAAGATCAGCATGGTATCGAGTCGCCAGCGGTCGATCAATTTGCGCATTTCGAGGCGGGAATTGGCGGGGCGGCGCTGCTTCATCCTGGTGGCGGTATTGTTCAGGATTTCGTCTTCCTGAATGAAGGCGGTGACCAGTCGGGCCGTGGTTTCCGGGAACTCCTCCTGCGGAATGTGCCCGCAATCCTGCATCACGGTCAACTTGGAGTCCGGGATGGTCTGTTGGTAAAATTCGGCATCGGCGAGCTGGGTCAGCCGGTCCTTGTCGCCATGAATGATCAGCGTGGGGATCTCGATGGACCACAGCAGTCGCTTGAGCTTCTCCATATCGGGAATCAGCTTCTGCTGCATGGCGGCGATGATGCTCTCGCGGCTGCCGGGGGCCCGGAAGTATTCACTGTAAACGGCCAGATTCTGGCGGTTGATCTTCTGTCCACTTGCGTACATGTAGTGCAAAAAGAGATAGGCCGTGACCTCGTGACTGTCGAATTTGAGCAGCGGATTTTCTTCGGAGAGCGAGGAAACGCGGGCGGTAAAAAGCGGTTCTTCGTCGTGGAACCCGATGCTGCTGATCAGGATCAGGCGCTTGATGCGGGATTTGATCTCCGGATTCTCCTGCGCCAGCAAACTGGCGGTGCCGCCGAGGGAATAACCGATCATGATGAAATTGTTCAAATCGAGCTTGATGATGATCTGTTCGAGCAGGAATGCCTGATTTTTCGGCGACAGCCGCTCAAAGTTGTCCTTGGAGGAATTGCCGAAGCCCCGCAAGTCGACCGCGATGTAGTGGTAGTTCTGCGGCATGAAGGACATCATGGCTTCCCAGGACCCCGGAAACGCCGCAAAACCTCCGCTCAGAAAAACAGTCTGGCCGTTGCCGCCGGTTTCGTAGCAGGACACGAATACGGTGGCGTTGGATTCATCTTTCAGTTCAAGGTATTTGCGTTCAATTGCCATCGCAACTCCTGTTCAAAAAATCATCGATCAGCTCCCGCGAAATGCTGCCCTGCTGCGGAATATCCGGCAGGTGATCCGGGGTGAACCACCTGGCGTCGTCGATCTCATCGCCGTCGGGGCGGATTTCGCCGGCGGAGTACTCGGCGGTGAACCCGGCAATCAGCGAGTAGGGAAAGGGCCAGCTCTGGCTGCCGAAATAACGGATGTCCTTGACCAGGATTCCGACTTCCTCGAAGATCTCGCGGTGAACGCAGTCCTCGAGCGTTTCCCCGGCCTCGACGAACCCGGCGATGCAGCTGTAACGGTTGACCGTGAAGCTGCGGTTGTGCGCCAGCAGGATTTCACTGCCGCGGGTGATCCGGACGATGATCGCCGGAGAGAGCCGCGGGTAGAATTCCATGCCGCAGGCGGAGCACGCCCGGGCGCCGGTTTTCGGGCTGATTTCGGTGGGGTGTCCGCAGGCGCCGCAGAAACGGTGCTCGCGGTTCCAGTAATTCAGCTCCACGGCACGGGTCACGGCAGTGCTGGCGCCCTTCGGCAGACGGTGGATGAACTCGCGCATATCGCTCCATTCAAGGTGATCGGGCAGTTCATCCGAGGGCAGGGAAATGGCGTAAAAATTCTTGCCCGAACTGTGTCCGGCGAGCAGCGGCTCGGCCCCGGGCAGCCAGCGGAAGTCCTCGCGGGTCGGCAGCTGGTGGTCGGCCTTGCGGACGGCGAGGTGACGCCGGAGTCCGGCGATCCAGTAACCGTCGGCGGTATCGAACTGGAAAATTTGCGCCTTGGCGGGATTGAAGTTCATTCCGGTTTCTCCAGATTCAAAAAGCGGAAGGCATTGTCGGTGGTGATCCGGGCCAGTTCCTCCGTATGCAGACACTTTTCGTCGGCGACTTTTTCCGCGATATGGACGAGGTAGCCGGGGTGATTCGTTTTGCCCCGGAACGGTACAGGGGCGAGGTACGGGGCATCGGTTTCCAGCAGCAGGCGGTCGAGCGGGATCACCCGCAGTGTTTCGCGGATGTTGTGCGCCTTGGGAAAAGTGACCATACCGGTGATTCCGAGGTAGAAGCCGAGCTCGAGAAATTTCTCCGCCCAGTGCGGCGTGCCGCTGAAGCAGTGCACTTCGCCGCGACCTCCGGCCGAGGCGAAATCGCGCAGCATCCGGTGCCCCTCGGCGTAAGCGTCGAACTTATCGTCCTTGTCGCGCAAATGGATCACCGCCGGGAGATTCCAGTCGAGCGCCAGCTCAAGGAACCGCTCCAGTACCTTGAACTGAATTTTGTGCTCGGAGTGATCGTAATAAAAGTCCAGGCCAAGCTCGCCGATGGCCGCCAGGCGCGGATTCGCGCGGAACTGGGCAAAACGGTCCATGGCACCGTCGAACTCTTCGGCTCCGTGCGGGTGCACGCCTACCGCGAACCAGGAGTCCGGCACCTCACCGGCAAAGCGTTCGGCCAGCAGCGATTCCTCGTAACCGCCGCCCACAGCCAGCAGGTAACGCAGCGCCGCCGATTCGACCAGCTTCAGGTAATCCGCCGGCGCGAGCTCCCCGTCATAGTGAAAATGTGTATCAAATAATTTCATAGTGGTGGTAATATATCACAACTTCTGAAAAATGGAATGGAGATTTCCCGAAAAGATGATATATTAAGCAGAATATAAGGATGAAACAATACTGAGGTTCAAGTGATTATCAAGGATATCAAAGAGGTTGCTTCCGAGTTCGATGTGATTATTGCCGGCAGCGGGCTCGGCGGACTGACCGCCGCGAACGTGCTGGCGCGCCAGGGGCACCGGGTATTGCTGACGGAACAGCATTTCCAGCTCGGCGGACTGGCGACGTATTTCCGGCGCAAACAGCATATTTTCGACGTGGCGCTGCACGGATTTCCCATCGGCATGCAGAAAACCCTGCGTAAATACTGGTCGCGTGAAATGGCCGACCATATCGTCCGGGTCCGGAGCATTCGCTTTGACAATCCGCAGTTCTCGCTGGAAACCACCTTCACTGCCGAGGATTTTACCGAAATTCTGGTCAATCACTTCAAGCTCGACCGTGAGGTGGTGAACGCATTTTACAAAGAGCTCGGCGAGATGAATTTTTATGACGCCAACCCGATGCTGAACGGCGAGCTCTTCAAAAAATATTTCCCGGGGCGCAACGACGTCGTCCGGCTGCTGATGGAGCCGATCACCTACGCCAACGGCTCGACGCTGAGCGAGGAGGCGATCACTTACGGCATCGTTTTCTCCAACTTCATGAGCAAGGGGTGCTACACCTTTTCCGGCGGCACGGATCTGATGCTGAAAATGATGGAGGATGAGCTGACGAAAAACGGCGTGGTCATCGTCACCCGGGCCAAGCTCGAAAAGATCAATCAGGTTAACGGCCGTGTGTCCTCGGCGGTGATCAATGGCCGCGAGATCAAGTGCCGCTCGGTGGTTTCGAACGGCAATCTGCTGAACACGATCAATCAATACGCCGGGCGGGAAAACTTCGCGCCGGAATTTCTCGACAAGGTCGACCGCGTGCGCTTGAACACCAGCAGCAGCCAGGTCTATATCGGGCTGGCGCCGGGCGAGAAATTCGATTATATCGGCGACCTGCTCTTTACCTCGGAGCACCCGGAGTACGACCCGGAGGCGATCCTGCGTCATCACGGTTCCAGCCGCACGTATTCGGTTTATTACCCCGAAATTCGGCCGGGCTCGACGGACTACACGATTGTGGCGTCCATGAACGCTCGCTATGAGGATTGGGCCAGTTACACTCCGGCGGAATACGCCGCCAACAAGGAAAAACTGATCGACGACACCCTCAATGCCCTGGAGAAATACCTGCCCGGAATCCGACGCAAGGTCGACTATACCGAGGCGGCCACGCCGTTGACCTTCCAACGCTACACCCTGCACGGACACGGCTCGTCTTTCGGCACGAAATTCGAGGGGCTGGACATCAGCATGAAGCTGCCGGAGCAGTTCGGGGGCCTGTTCCACACGGGTTCGGTGGGCATCATCATGTCCGGCTGGCTCGGAGCCGCCAACTACGGCGTGATCGTGGCCAACAATGTCGACAAATACCTCGTTTAACGAACGGTTTCGCTGACGAGCAGGCGGCTGATGGCCGGGGTGTTGCCGACCGGCAGCAGCTCGCGGTAGGCGGGATGCGCGGCGTCCGGGGCGTAATTCAACTCGCCGTTCTGGCGCAGGAAGTGATTCAGGTCGATGATCCGTACGCCGTAGTCGCGCCCCAGCTTCCGCAATTCATGGGAGAGCTTCTGTTCCAGCTCGGCGTGATTTTCCATGGGGAGCGGCGTGGCGAGGCAAATGGTCTGGATATTTTTGTTGGCACGCAGCGCCTGAAGGATGGCGGCGAGGTGGCGGCTCTGGCTGCGCAGGGGAATCTGATCGGCCACGTCCGCGGCGGCGGGGATGACCAGCGCCAGATCCGCCTGGCTGCGGCTGATTTCCTGCAGCATTCGGGGCAGGTCGCGGCGCATCCGGAGCAGCGGCTGGTGGTCGCGGCTCCACGGCAGGAAGGTCAGGGCCAGTGATTTTTGCTTCAACGTATTTTCCAGGTCCGCGCTGAAATTGCCGAAGTCGTCGCCGATCAACAGCATATGACGGTAGGAAACGATCTGATTTTTGATTTTGGCGGGCAGTTCCCAGGTGCGGATTTCGCTCAGTGCGGGGCGGTGCAGCACCGGCACGACCAGCGCATTTTGCTCATCCCGGAAATCGCCGTTGGCGTCGAGCGTGAGCGGCGGCAGGGCGTTCAGGGGGATGAAGCGGAGCTTCCGCGAGGCGAAGGTCAATTCGGGAACCTTCAGTTCGAAATCAATATTCAGGCCGTTTTTCAGTTCCGTACCTTTCAGGGGAACGGCGTATTTGAGCGAACCGTCGCTGGCGTAGCGGTCGTCCTGAATCATCCTTTTCGGCGGGACGATGACTTCGCGTTTGCCGGCCTGGAACATGGGGTTTTTCCGGTCAGGCGTGACCGTCAGGACGCTTCGGGCCTCCACCGGGAGCGCCGAGAGCATTTCGACGAACATTTCCAGCTCTTCGTCCTCGTAAATGAAGTCGGGTACGAACAGATTCAAGCTCAAATCGGCATGAAACCACGGTTTATCCTTGCGGTCGGCGCGGAGCCAGAAAAAACGGGTCGGCGCGAAATCGTCGGTCATGATGCCGAACTGGTCGTCGGAATTGCAGATGAGGGTGGCTTTTTCGCCGATGAATACCGGGGCGCCGTTCAGGAGCCAGGTGACCTGCGGGCCGTTCACGGCCGCCAGCTCTTTCCATAACTTCTTCTCGGTCTTGGCGATAAAAATATCGTACAGGTTTATCTGTTTGACCAGCGGGATATCGACATACGGTTTGCGCTGCATGGCCAGCGGCGGATTCGGCCAGGCCGGGGCGAAATCGTTTTCGGTCAGCACGGCGAACTGTTCCGCACCCGGTTTTTTCCAGGCGAGCGTGGCGATGCTGGAGGACTGGCGCTGGAAGCAGAAACGCACCTCATGCAGACCGGCGGTCAAATTCAGTTTCAGGAATTTATCGATGACGGGTTCGTTGTATTTGCTGAGGTGCAGCTGGCCGTCGACATAGAGCAGGAAGGAGCCGTTCGCTTCCGCCTTGAACTCGTATTCGCCGTCCTCCGGCACGATCAATTTGCCCTCCATGACCACCGCGATATTGCGGCGCGAATCGAAGGCATCGTCCGTAACATGAAACAGAGCCTGGTTGGCGGTGAAAAAGACGCCGCGGTACGGCGGCTTGAAAATATTGATGAACTCATTCAGCGGGGCCTCCGGGGCGCGTGCCTGCAGGTCCGGCAGCACCCGGAAAATGTTCTTGCGCGAGAGGTAGATGCGACGCCAGACCCAGTCCATACGCGCCCGGGAGTAGCGGAACGGATCGGCATACGAACGCTCCATTTCCTCCTGCGAAAAGTAACTGATCCGGCGGGAGAGGTCGCGATAGCGCCAGCAGAGATAGCTCTCGCGGTCGAGCGGCTTGTTCCAGTCGCCGACAGTGACCGGTTCGGCCCGTGGGTCCAGTACTTCCTGGTGCAGACTGACCGCCGAGGCGGCGAAGCAGCGCAGCAGGTACTTGAAGTTCCAGCCATTGTCGCGGATGAAACGGTTTTCGAGGTTGTTTACCTGATTGTCCAGCCATTCCTTGCTGCTGCCCCAGTAACGGTGCCCGCGCCAGTAGGCGTTGGTGAAAATCGTGCGGTCGGGCGGGATTTCGCCGTTTTGCGTTTTGTTCCACTGGTCGACGGACGAGACTTCCGGCAGGCCGAGGTAAATGTAACGGCGCGGCGAGCCCGGAGCCGGGGCAATCACCAGCCCGAGGGTCTGGTGGAGATAGAACGGGATTTTGCTGCCGGCGTGGTCGCGGATATCCACCCCTTTGCCCAGCAGGATCGGCATGGCGTAGTCGCCGAAGTCGAAATAGCCGTTTTCGCCGGGGCGGTCGGATTCCACGATCAATCGGTATTCGGCCTCCGGCACGTGCCACTCGATATCGAGGGCGTAAGCGGCGGGCAGAGTCAGGAGAAGCAGGAGGAAGAACAATTTTTTCATTTTTCCACCTCCACAACCTTGAAGGCGACGTCGATCTGGAAGGACGGCACCGGGACGAGGACCACTTCGCCGGGTTTGGAGATGACCGCTTCGCGCCGGTCCAGCACCTGATTGGTCACGGTGTCGCAGAAGGTCACCAGATAACGGCCCGGTTTGAGGCCGGGGGCCAGCTGGATCAGGTAGTCATGGAAGTACGGGAGCCATTGACCGGGCGGCGGATAGCTGTTCATGTGCGGCCGGTTGAAAATCCAGCCGGCCATGAAGTTATCGTTGTTCATGGACATGCCCTGTATGATGTAGTTGCGCCCGACCGGCCAGCCGGTGTAAGTGTAGGCGAAATCCATGTTGCAGTAATCGGAACCCCGGACCATGATGCGGTTCCGGAACATGCGCTCCTGAAAAGTCGCCGGGGCCCCGACCCAGTCGTGGCGTTGGCCGACCGAAAGCGGCATGTATTCGTATTGTTTTTTCAGGTCGATATTGCGGATGAAATCGGTGAACCCTTTGTAGTGCGGATAACCGTTGCGAATATGCACAAAGTCGTGCCACCAGGTGAAGGGCACGGCGGAGAGGTTCAGGAACAGCCCGAGCCAGGGGGCGCTGTGGATATCGGCCAGCCGGAATCCCGCCTGACCGGGACCGGAGCTCGCACCGCCCTGTTCGGTGATGATGACGGGACGCTCGAAATATTTCACCGCGGCGGCGTGGGCGGTGATCAGGTCGATGAAGTGGACCCGGCGGGGATTGCGGTAAGCATCGCCGACGATGTAGTCGAAAACCGGCAGCGTGAGCAGCTGGTACCAGCGCAGCAGCCGGCCGTAGTCGCCGCAGTAATGGGTGGTCAACAGATGGCCCTGATCCATGGCGCGGAATTCGCTGACGGCCTCCGTGTGCCACTTCATCAGATCCTGGCTGTCATAAAGCTGCTGGAAGTTCGGCACCAGGTCGACTTCGCTCCAGAATTCAATGCCGAAAATCGCCGGATCGGCACCCCAGCGCGCGGCGATATAACGGTTGCGCTGGCGGTTCAGCTTGCGGGCGGTTTCGTTGGTGAAAAAATCGTTGGTATTTGCCAGAAACGAACCGTTGGCGTCCTTGAATGGATTGGCGGTATTGAAGGGGTTGTCGCCCCATTCCAGATTGGTGAGTTTGGTGTGGTTATCGAGGGTCAGGTGCACGTAAATATTTCTGGCGCGGGCGGTGTTCAGGACATGGTCGAGGCGCGAGGCGTTGCAGAGGTTGTAGCGGCCGAGGCCGTGGTAGTTCTGGCGGGCGCTGTTCCACTCGATGGCGAAGCTCCAGGCGGCCATCCAGATCTCCACTGCGTTGATGCCGTTCGTGGCCATCTGCTCGAAGTAGGCGTCGTAGTCATAGGTGCCCTGATCGGGCAGGTGACCGAATTCGAAGTCGATTTCGCTGCGCAGGTCGACATTGGTGTGGATGTTGATGCCGACCGGGAAAAAGAGCTCACCGTTGGCGAACATCAGATTGTGATTGTTCGGGGCCACGCGGACGAAGCCTTTGCCGGGGGCAACTTGCGCGGTGATTTTGCGCCACGGGGTCGAGGCGGTTTTGCCGGTATGATCTTTGACCAGCAGCCGGAACTCGTAAATGCCCGGTTTCTCCGGGGTGAAGCGAAACGCCCAGTAGGCGCGCCCGTCCGGGGTATTGATTTCGGTGGTGAAATGCCGCTGCCGGGCGTATTCCATGGTGTAAAACGCCGGGAACTGCCGGGTGGTACCGTCCGGGTATCTGACCTCGTAATCCGCCATGATTTCATCGGAATCGAACGGATTGAAGTATTCGCGGGAGAGCTGGAAGGTGCTTTGCAGGATATTGTTGACCGGGGCCGTCTCCGGCAGCTGCCATTCGAGGATGTTCAACGGGGCGTCGGCTCTCTTGCCCTCCAACCGCATGGCCCGGCACTGCAGGGTGTATTCACCTGCGCTGTGGTATATGGAAAGCCCTGCGGTCAAACGGGAAACGGCAAAAAAGGTGTTCCATGCGCCCTGATGTCCCTGCGGCATGAGCGGGCTGGTTTCGGGTGTGATATCGAGCTTCAGGGTTTGCCATTCGCCCGGAGTCAGCTTGAATTCGTTCGGGTCTTGAAACCACCAGCCGTCCTTGTCCTTGACGAAGATGCTGCCGCGCAGTTCCCGGACGGCGGTTGAGTCGAAGCGTACCTCGAAAACCAGCGTGGTTTTCTCCCATTCCTCATGGGTCATACGTGGCGCGGTGCGTTCTTTCTCATGATAAATCAGTGCGCTGCCGGAGCTTACGGCTACTTCGACCTTGCCGTCTTCGCCGGGGGGCAGGGCGCGGCGGTCGCCGCCACCGCTCTCCACAAACCAGGTGTCGGCAGCCATACCGGACGCGAGGAACGTCATAAGTAGTAAGTATAAAATACGTCTCATAACCGTTAATTAATTCGAAAAAAGTTCAAATACGTGATTCAAAAAATCAATATCAAGGCTATAATATACCCATAAGCTGAAAAATGCCAAACATGAAATGAAAAATGGACGGAAATAAACTTGATACATTGACGCGCGGGTTCATCGTACGCGCCGGCGATATTTGCGCTTATATCACGATCAGCCGCAGGCAGGGCGTGTTTTATATCGCGCTGGCCGCCGTGCTGCTGGTGTTCCTGAAATACCGCTGGGATTACTTCGTCATGGCGCTGACTACGGTCATGGCGTTCTGGTACTTCAGCGCGGTGTTCTGCCGCTGTTCGGCGGCGGCGCTGTCGCTGCTCGGCCGTGGCGAAATCAAGGTAACCCCGGAACAATACGCCTCCATCGACGAGGACGAACTGCCGGTGTACACGATTTTCCTGCCGCTCTACAAAGAAGCGAATATCGCCGGCAAGATTGTCCGCAACATGAACCGACTGGACTACCCGAAGCACAAACTCGATATCAAAATCCTGTTGGAGAACGACGATATTTCAACCCAGGAAGCGGTGAAGCAGTGCCATCTGCCGGATTGCTACGAGGTCATCATCATCCCCGGCATGGTGCCGAAAACCAAGCCGCGCGCCTGTAATTACGGCCTTGAACGCGCCCGCGGCGAGCTCTGCGTGATCTACGACGCCGAGGACCGCCCCGAGCCGGATCAGCTGAAAAAGGCGTGGTATGTGTTCAAACATGCCAGCGCGGATATGGCTTGTGTCCAGGCGAAACTGAACTACGACAATTCGCGTTACAACTGGCTGACCCGTTTTTTCACCATCGAATATTCGACTACCTTCGACCTGCTGCTGCCGGGGCTGAGCACCATGGACATGCCGCTGCCGCTCGGGGGGACGTCCAATCATTTCCGCACCGGGCTCCTGAAGCAGTGCGGCGGCTGGGACCCCTTCAACGTCACCGAGGATTGCGACCTCGGCATTCGGATTTACACCGACGGGCACAAAACCTGCGTGCTGGATTCCACCACCTGGGAGGAAGCCAATTCGCAGCTGTGGAACTGGGTCCGGCAGCGTTCGCGCTGGGTCAAGGGGTTCATCCAGACGCACCTGGTCCACACCCGGCACCCTCTCGACACGATCAAGCGCCTCGGGCTGCGCGGTTACCTCGGGTTCTATATGAACGTGGGGGCGACTTCGTTTATGATGCTGGCAAACGTATTTTTCTGGATCGCCGGGCTGGTTTACCTCGGGCTGCTCTGGCACGCGCTGGTGCACGGCGATACGCTGGCGAATACGATCATCGGGCCGCAGAACTTCAACGGTTACAATGGCTTGGAGGTTCTCGGCATGCGCTTCCGGGCATGGCCGCTCCTGTACTGGGGGCCAACGGAGAGCTCGCTGTGGGCGGGGCTTTCGGTGGTGCTTTTTGCCGTCAGCATGCTGCTGCTGCTGGCGAACGGATTGTTTGTGCTGATTCACCTGGCGGCCTGCCTCAAGCGCCGCTATTACCATCTGGTGCCGATGGCGTTTCTGATGCCGTTTTACTGGCTGCTGATTTCGTTTGCCGCCTGGAAGGGCTTTATCCAACTTTTCACCAATCCATTTTACTGGGAAAAAACCAATCACGGCCTGTGCGCCGAACAGAAGGAACCCGCAAATGAAAAAGAAGAATTTCACGCTCATTGAACTCCTCGTAGTGATCGTGATCATCGCGATCCTGGCCGCCATGCTGCTGCCGGCACTGAACAAGGCCCGCAACAAAGCGCGGCAGACCTCCTGTATCAATAACCTCAAACAATTCGGCATATTCAGCTTGGCGTATCAGGGCGATTACAACGACCGTTTTGTGCCTTGGATTTCGCGGTTATATCCGGACTATACCCAGACGATGGCGATTTATCGCTGTCCGTTTGACGGCAACCCGGTGGATAGGGCGCCCGCACAGTGGGCGCAGTTTCCGTCCGGTGTGGATATCAGTGAATATGAAAATGCCTTTGATCGTCCCGGAAATGTTGGTCTCTATGGCACCAATCCGAACTGGGATGTTGAGCGGATCAGCTATTTCTATGAGTTCAGCGAAGCGGTCTGCAACTGGGTCATCGGCGGCGGCGGCGACGGTACCAAATCCTGGCAGGAACTCAAGGCGGAAACCATGAAAACCGGTACCAATCCCTTCACAGGCGTCAAATACTCAGGGGCGCTGTCGATGTTTCCGATGATCCGCTGCTGCTGGCACGCGTCGCCGGCGCGGAATTATGCGCCGTACCTGAATCTCTCGGTGCTCGGCAACTGCTTCTGGAGTCTGCAGGAGTGGGAGCAGGACTCCTGGGCGCTGTAATTTTTAACCACGGAAGCCACGGAAACCACGGAAAAAGACAAAATTTTTATAAAATTTCCCCTTTTGTGTATTTTTTATTTTGTGACAAAAAACTTTCCGTGTATTTCCGTGTATTCCGTGGTTTAACAAAAAGAAGAGAGCGATTCATGATCGCTGTAAAATTTCTCGTTTCATTTTTTGATTTCCATTTTTAATTTTTAATTTCTCTGCTATAGTCTCAGAACACAGTAAAATTTCAGAGGTGGAAATTGGCGATGTTATTGAATAACCCGACTTTGACAATTCAGGAAGGTTACGGCAAGAGCCGCGACTTCCCGATGGATAAAAATGTGGCGGTGATCGGGCGCGGCAACGAGTGCGATGTCATCATCAACAAAAGCGACGTGTCGCGGCGGCACGCCGAAATCCGCCGCTCCGGGGATACCTTCCTGTTGAAGGACCTCGAGAGCGCCAACGGCACCTTTATCAACAACTCTCCGGTCAACGAGCCGTGCCCGGTCAAGCATATGGATGTGATTCAGATCGGGTCCAGCATGATCGTGTTCAACGACCCGGACAGCATGACCCGGATGCAGGCCGCCGGAGCCGAAAAGGCGGACGGCGAGGAAATCAATTCGGTCGAGCTCCTGAAAAACGTGATCACGCTGCTGGAAGACAATATCACCAAGGTATTTAAAGGCAAGCCGGATGTGGTGCGCAATGTGATCGTCTGCCTTTTCGCCGATGGTCACGTGCTGGTGGAAGACATGCCCGGGGTCGGCAAATCCATCCTGGCGCAGACGCTGGCGAAGTCGATTCAGGCCAACTACAAACGTATTCAGTTCACGCCCGACATGATGCCCTCGGACATCACCGGCATGAGCATTTACGACGAGGGCAAGAACGAGTTCCGCTTCGTGCCCGGGCCGATTTTCGGCAATATTATCCTGGCGGACGAAATCAACCGCACCACGCCGCGCACGCAGTCGAGTCTGCTGGAGTGTATGTCCGAGTCGGTGATCACCATCGACGGCCGCCAGCACGTGCTGCCGAAGCCGTTTTTTGTGATTGCCACCCAGAATCCGGACGACTACCACGGCACGTATCCGCTGCCGGAGCCGCAGCTGGACCGCTTCATGATGAAGCTCTCCATCGGCTACCCAGCGCCGGAGTCCGAGCGCGAAATCCTGACTTCTCAGGCGGAGTCGCATCCGCTGAACCGTATTTCGTATGTGATCAAGTCCAACGACGTGCTGCGCTGCCACGCGCTGGTGCGCAAAGTGCATATTTCCGAAAAGATCAAAGACTATATCGTTGCCATTGCCAACGCCACCCGCGAGCATACCGCCCTGATCGGCGGCTGCAGTCCGCGCGCCTCGCTGGCGCTGATGCGGGTGACGCAGAGCCTGGCCGCGTATTACGGGCGCGATTATGTGATTCCGAAGGACGTGCGGGATATGGCGAAGCCGGTCCTGGCGCACAGGTTGCGGCTGAAACTCCGCAATCAGGGCGAATGGAAAAGCGTCCATGCCGTGCTGGACAGTATTCTCGAATCAATTCCCATGGATAACGAGGACAAAGGGGTATGATCTGGATTTTGCCGACGCCGCGCGGGATTGTGTTTTCGCTGGCAGCGGTCGGTGCGGTGGGGGTGGCGCTGATCAATGTCGGGCTGGGCACCGCTTTGGCCGCGGCTTCGCTGGTTGGGATGGTCTGCGCGAGCTTCCTGATGGCGCTTTTTTCGCTGTACGGCTTCCGGATTCGCCGGGCGCCCTGCAACGACGGGCAGCGCGGCACCGACCTGAATATGCCGCTGGTGGTCAGCAACCGCGGATTTTTCTTTCGTCAGGCCGTGGTGGTCAGCGAACGTATTGCGTTTGCACCGGGCGGAATCTTCCGCTGCGTGCTGCCGCCGATGCGCCCCCGGCAGGAAATCATTTTCGACCGTCAGGTGCCGACCCGGCGGCGCGGATTTTTTGAGCTGAAATACATAACGCTGATCGGGGGCGACCCGGCAGGGCTCTTTTCGCGTTTCAAAACATACCGGCTGCCGGCCGAGATCATGGTCGGCCCGGAAATCGTCAAGCTCGACGAACTGCCGATGCATCTGGAGGGACGGGCAATCCTGTCGCCGGAGGGGCGGCCGCTGGGGGTATCGGGGCACGGACAGGAGTTTTTCGGCATTCGCGAGTACCGCCCGTCCGATGAACTGCGTTTCGTCCACTGGAAGTCGACCGCCTCCAAGCGGAAGATGATGGTCAAGGAGTTCGAGGCCGGGTCACTGGACCAAGTGACGGTGATCCTGGACAGCGAGGCTCGGCACGTCGGGCGGGACCCGGAGGAAAACAATTTCGAATTTCTGTTGAAAATCGCCGGTTCCATTTTCGCCAACCTCTCGGAAATGTATTGCCGGGTACAGTTTATCACCTTTACCGCGGGCGGTGACAAACTCCGTATCCGCGGCGATGCCTCCGGGGTTTACTCCGAGCTGCTGAACGCGCTGGCGATCGTCCAGCCCGGGCAGGGGAAGCTGGATGAACTGCTGGATTACGGGCTGGAGCTGATTTACCCGAACTCCATTTTTTACTGCCTGACCATGGGCGAGAGCGAGATGATCAGCGAGCAGCTCGAGGAGTTCACCGCCAACCACATCGAAGTGCGCTGGATCCTGGCGCCGAAAAAATATTTCCCGGTCATCGACCCCGAACAGCCCCGGGTGATCCGCAAGGCACTCCCGGCATTCGAGGGAAGCCTCCTCAAGCCGCAGGCCGTCAATTTCAACACCGATATCAACGAGTTACTCTGTCATGAGCAAGGCGAATACTAAAAAAGACAAGCATATCGCTTATCAGCCGCCGCAGATCAGCGGACCGCAGCGGCTGAACTGGCATTTTGTCTATATTATTTTGTACGAGCTGGTGCTCATCGCCACGCTGTGGCAGCATGCCGACCCGCTTTATACGCTGGGGCTGATGTTCATAACGGTGCCGCTGGGGTTGTCCGCATATCTGCCCTACCGTCTGCTGTCGCGCTCGAAGCGTTTTCATCTGCTGCAGCTGGGCGTGGTGACGATGGTATTCTGCTGGTTTCTCTTCCGGCTGTACAATTCCGTGCCGCTGGACAAAGTGCTGGCGGAGTCCATTTGCGGGATCGGGCTGTGCTTTATTCTGGCGCAGCGTACCGAGGATTACGATTATCTGCTGCTGATTTCGTTTTTCATGCTGCTGTACGGCTCGCTGATCCCGCGGGCAGTTTATATCAAAATTTTCGTGCCGGCATTTCTCCTGATGCTGATGCTGTTTTACACGTCGCGAAGCCGGGCGCTGGGCCGCCGGGCTCATCTGAAAGTTCCGCTGCGGTTCGTGGGGCGCAACTGGTTTTTCATGATGCTGCATCTGCTGATTACCGTGGCGGTGGCGTGGTATATTTTCATCTTGTTCCCGCTGGAACGCAAGCCGGGCGAGGGGCTTTTTCAGGTGTCGTTCCATACGGAAAACGACCTGTTGAACCATGCCGATACGATGTTCTGGTTCAAGTCTTCGAAATTGCAGATCCGCCCCGACGCCAAGCGGGTGGTCGAGTCGGACGGCAAAAAAGCCACCGAAACCACCGACAAGAAAACCGCGCCGGTCAACCAGTCGCTGCAGTCCAACAAACCGACCGACGTCAAAGGGCAGGGCTCCGGCGCCTCGACCACGTCGGAGCAGGGCACCGACCTGGTGTTCCGGGTCAAGGCTCCGCTGAAGCTCTACTGGGTCGGCAAAATGTATGACCGGTACGACGGCCGGGAATGGGCCGCCACCGATTTCAGGCGGCGGCGCTCCGCCTACAACGACGGTATCATCACGGAGGCTTTTCAGCAGCAGATCAGCATGGAAAAATGGGTGTCCTATCAACTGTTTGCGGCCTACCGGGTACAGAGTTTTGAGCTCGGCAATGCCATGAAACAAGGGTTCATTTTCGATATTGACGACGGACAGGCGGAACTGCTGCAACTGGATTTTCCGCGGACGCCGTTCCGCTATACGGTGACGTCCACGCTCCAGGTGCCTTATGACAAGAAAATCATGAAGGAACCACCCCCGGATTACTGGCCGGAACAGGTGCCGCGGGAACATTTCCTGAAGCTGCCGGAACTTTCGGAGCGATTGAAAAAGAGAACCGAAGGGCTGATCCGAAACCTCGAAAAGCCCTACGACAAAGCCGTGAAACTGCGCGATTACCTGCGGGAAAATTTCCCGTACAAGCTGGAAGCGGACCCGCTGCCAATGGACAAGGAACTGGCCGATTATTTCGTTTTTGAGCTGAGAACCGGGCATTGCGAATATTATGCCGGGACGCTGGCGGTGATGGCGCGGCTGGCCGGGTTGCCCTCGCGGGTAGTGACGGGGTTTTCGCCGGGGAATTACAATGCACTGACCGGTTTTTTTGAGATTCACGAATATCACGCCCACGCCTGGACCCAGATTTTCATCGAGGAAATGGGCTGGCTGACCTTCGACGCCACGCCGCCGAGCGCGCTGCCGTCGCGGACCACGCCGTTCGGCATTGGGTCCTTCCGTGACCCCTTCGGCGATTCCTGGCGGGTGACGCCCCCGGAAATCACCAAGGAGGCCCAGAAATACATCATGGAAAGCCGCGCCAAGCGTTACAACATCGAGGGCGAGGAGCTGAACGCCGCGGAGCAAATCCTGCTGAAGGCCGCCACCGCGCCCGAAACGATCCGCGAACAGGTCAACCAGCAGTTCGAGAAACTGTTGCCCGGTATCGCCGGGGAGGGGTTGGAAAAGCTGGAAACCATCGCTACCATGGCCACCGAAAAAATCAAAGAGGGCTTCATGAAGCTCGCCGTGTTCTGCCGTGGATTGATCATGTATTCGCGTACGCACTGGTATATTTTCATCCCCCTCGCGGTTATGCTGACCGCGACGCTGCTCGGGCTGAAAATGATCAAAGCCTTTCTGCTGCGGCTGATGCACCTGGTGCGCGAGCGCCGTTACTTCAACGCCGCCTATGCCGCGGATGACCCGGAATCGGTGATTCAGAATGCTTACCTGGCGGTGCGTGAACAACTGGTGGTGATCGGCATGCCGCGCCGCCGCAACATGGAGCTGATGCAGTACGGCCTGTTTGTCGAGTCGAAGATACCCGAGCTGAAGGGCCACGTCGAAACGATTTTCCGGACCTACAGCCGGCTCACCTACAGCGACCAGTCCATGCTGAAGGAAGACACCGTAAGCATCCGCGAAAACCTCGACGCCTGCCGCAAGGTCACCTACCAATACTCCGGCCTGAACAAATACCTCACTCCCTGATAAGCGCCCCATATAAACACAAAAAAGCCCGGCGGTGATTGCTCACGCCGGGCTTGAATTCAGCGAATCTGCTTACTTCTTTTTTGCCTTGATGGCTGCCTGGGCGGCGGCCAGACGGGCGATCGGCACCCGGAACGGGCTGCACGATACGTAGTTCAAGCCGAGCTTGTTGCAGAACTCGATGGTCTTGGGTTCGCCACCGTGTTCGCCGCAGATGCCGAGCTTGATGTTTTTGCTGGTCTTGCGGCCCTTTTCCACGGCGATGCGGACGAGTTCGCCCACGCCTTCCTGGTCGAGCACGTTGAAGGGATCGTATTCGTAAATGCCCTTTTTGACATAGTCGCCGAGGAATTTGCCGGCGTCGTCGCGGGAGAAACCACAGCCCATCTGGGTCAGGTCATTGGTCCCGAAGGAGAAGAAGTCGGCCTGAGCGGCAATCTGGTCGGCGGTAACCGCGGCGCGCGGTACTTCGATCATGGTGCCGATCTTGACGCTCAGCTTGGCTTTCTTTTCCTTTTCGACTTCAGCAATCACCTGTTCGATGATGGCGCGCTGCATGGCCAGTTCCTTCACGTTGCCGACTAGCGGCACCATGATTTCCGGCTGTGAGCCCTTGACCGCGCAGGCGGCTTCGCAAATGGCGCGGACCTGCATGGCGGTGACTTCCGGATAAGTGATGCCGAGGCGGCAGCCGCGATGGCCGAGCATCGGGTTGAACTCATGCAGAGCTTCGGTGAGGTGTTTCACTTCCGCTTCGCTAATCTTCATCTGCTTGGCCATTTCCTTGATGCCTTTTTCGTCCTGCGGCAGGAATTCATGCA
Source organism: Victivallis vadensis (assembly GCA_040394635.1). Taxonomy (GTDB): domain Bacteria; phylum Verrucomicrobiota; class Lentisphaeria; order Victivallales; family Victivallaceae; genus UBA5239. The sequence goes on from JBEBRW010000049.1 coordinate 32,771, forward strand.
GCGGCGGATCGAGCAACCGGACGGTACACGGACGGCCCTTCAAGGCCTTGAAAATGCCGGTGAAGTCTTCGCGCTGGAGCGGCAGCAGTTCGGCCAGGGCCTGTTCGTACTGCTTGATGGACTTCAGTTCGTCCTTGGTGGCTTTTTGGGCCAGTTCTTTGAGGCAGCAGGTATCGTACTGTTCTTTCATCTTCTTGACCGCTTCGGCAGTCAGAATCAGACGGCGCACCGAAATGATGCGGCTGCCTTCGAAGAACATATGTTCGGTACGGCAGAGGCCGATGCCTTCGGCGCCGAATTCCACCGCGCGGGCGGCGTCGGCCGGAGTGTCGGCGTTGGTGCGGATACCGAGGGTGCGGTATTCATCGGCGAGCTTCATGATTTCGCCGAAGGGGCCGGTGAGCTGCGGCGACACGGTGTCGATTTCGCCCACATAGATGGCGCCGGTGGAGCCGTTCAGGGAAATCCAGTCGCCTTCCTTGACCACGTTCTTGCCGATGGTCATCTGCTTCTTGGCATAATCGATAATCACGTCTTCGCAGCCGGAAACGCAGCAGGTACCCATGCCGCGGGCGACTACCGCCGCGTGCGAGGTCATGCCGCCGCGGGCGGTCAGGATGCCGCGGGCCACGTTCATGCCGCCGATGTCTTCGGGGCTGGTTTCCACGCGGCACAGGATGACCTGTTTGCCGGCTTCGGCCCATTTTTCCGCGTCGGCGGCATTAAATACGGCCTGGCCGGTGGCGGCGCCGGGGGAGGCGGGGAGGCCGACGGCGACTTTCTTGGCTTTATCCTCGGCCTTCTTGTCGAAAACCGGGTGAAGGAGCTGGTCCAGCATGCCGGGTTCGACGCGCATGACGGCCATTTCCTTGGTGATGAATTTTTCCTTGACCATGTCGGTGGCGATCTTCACCGCGGCGGCGGCGGTGCGCTTGCCGTTACGGGTCTGGAGCATGTACAGGGTGCCGTTTTCAATGGTGAATTCGAGGTCCTGCATATCCTTGTAGCGCTTTTCGAGGTCCTTGCGGATTTGGTCGAGCTCTTTGAAACACTTGGGCATGGCTTCTTCGAGGGAAGGATATTTTTTCTTGCGGTCGGCTTCGGACACGCCGTGACGCTTGGCCCATTCCTTGGAGCCCTTGATGGTGATCTGCTGCGGGGTGCGGATACCGGCCACCACGTCTTCGCCCTGGGCGTTGATCAGGAATTCACCGTAGAAGTATTCGTTCATGCCGGTGGAGGGGTCGCGGGTGAAGGCCACGCCGGTGGCGCTGTTGTTGCCGGAGTTACCGTAAACCATGGCCTGGACGTTGACTGCGGTGCCGATCAGGCCGCGGATGTCGTTGATCTGGCGGTATTTGATGGCGCGCGGGTTGCCCCAGGAGTCGAACACGGCCTGAACGCCGCGCCAGAGTTGCTCCATGGCGTCTTCCGGGAAATCTTTGCCGGTGGCTTTTTTGATGGCTTTTTTGTAGGTGGCGACCAGTTTTTCGAGGTCTTCCACGGTCATTTCGGTATCGAGCTTGAGCTTGCGGGCCTTTTTCAGGGCTTCGAGTTCGTGTTCGAAGATATCATGGTCGACGCCGAGCACGACGTCGCCGAACATCTGCATGAAGCGGCGGTAGGAGTCGAGGACGAAACGCGGATTGCCGGTCAATTTGATCATGGCTTTCACGGTTTCCTGGTTCAAGCCGAGGTTCAACACGGTATCCATCATGCCGGGCATGGAAGCGGCGGCGCCGGAGCGCACGGAAACGAGCAGCGGGTTCGGGCCCTTGCCGAAGGTTTTACCGGTAGTCTTTTCGAGCTTCTTGAGCGCATCTTTGACTTCGGTTTCGATCATTTTGAAGAGTTTTTCACGGCCGATTTTGCCGTATTCAGCGCAGGCTTCGGTGGTGATGGTGAAGCCGGGAGGTACCGGGAATCCTGCCTGGGCCATATCGGCCAGGTTTGCGCCTTTGCCGCCGAGCACCATTTTCATGTCGGCTTTGCCTTCGGATTGTCCTTTACCGAAGAAATAAACGTACTTTTTCTCAGATTTCTTTGTGGCCATGTTTGACCCCTTCCTTGTTGTTTATTTGTGAGGTTCTTTCTTTTAAAACAATATAAAGTAATGCATACGATACATGAAGTACAATTAAATGCAAGTGGAGATTGTTCGCATTTGGAAACTATTTACGCAATTTTACATGCGGACGCTAAAGTACAAATATGGAACTGCGGAGGTTACAGAGAATTTTAAAGGGAAACTCATGGCGTCGGTTTGGCAGATCTCTTGTAACGGTCATATTCCTTTTGCAGATAAGCGACGCTATCACGCACATCGACTCCGGCTTGGCGCTGCCTGATGCACTCTTTATAAATGGCCCGGATTTCCTCCGGCGGCGGTTTGAATTCCCGCAGAATCCGGAAAAACATCGATTCCCGGCCTATACCATCCCAGCAGTCAGCAGGGCGGTCCTCCATGATATAATAATCGAAACGCCAGAATTGCCAACCACGGTTGTAGGTCTCAATCTTGAAGAATTCGAACTTATATCCGGTTCCGCTGGAGAACCCCAATAACGGTTCGGGATGGGAGAGTCCGTATTCCTTGAATAATTTACTGCGTCCTTCGCTGCGTTTCACCCAGATGAGCTTTTTATTCTTGTATTTTGCCTGAACATATTCACCGGTGGCGAAATCATAACCGTTATTGAGCATATACCTGGTATCAAGTACTATGCTCGATAAAATCATGATAAAGAACGCAGAAACCAACAAAATAGTGGTCGGAAGAAAAGACTTTCTCATTTCGGGACACCTCCTTGCAATTTAAGGAATTGTACCGGTTTGAAACTCCTATTTTTTGCCGGTACTGCCGAAGCCGCCGGCGCCGCGCTTGCTGTCGCTGAGCTCGTCCACGGTGATCATGTCGACGTCCGGGAGCTCACAGATGACCATCTGCGCGATGCGGTCGCCGCGGTGAATGGCGAACGGCTCCTTACCGAGGTTGAACATGATCACGCCGACTTCGCCGCGGTAGCCGGCATCGACCGTGCCGGGGGTATTGGTCAGGGTCAGGTTATGCTTCAGCGCCAGGCCGCTGCGGGGGCGCACCTGGGCCTCGTAGCCCACCGGCAGTTCGATGAAAAGCCCGGTCGGCACCAGGGTGCTCTGGCCGGCGGGAAGTTCCATGTCCACGCGGGAGCGCAGGTCGTACGCGGCATCGTCGTGATGGGCCTTCTGAGGCGCGAGATCGGCACAGCCGTCGAGCATTTTGATTTTAACGGTAATTTTCACAGTCATTTGATTCCTGATTTGAATTGTTCTGAATGGCGGTTACTTTATAGCATAAAATGGAACTTTTCAATTTGAACACGGATTTTTTATGAAAATCATCAATGAATTGCTGCAGAAGACATTCGATGATGGCGCTTCCGACTTGTTCGTCAGTGCCGGCAAAGCGCCGCGGTACCGGTTCAACGGTCCGATCATACCCGTCCCCGGGCAAGAGGAAAACACCCTGAGCGAGGAAACCCTGAAGGAGTTCCGCGAGCAGATTCTGCGCCCGGACGCCAGGGAGACTTACCGCGTTAAGGGGAGCTGCGACGCCGGGTATACATTGCAGGCGGGCAAAATGCGTTTCCGTATCAACTTTTATCAGCAGCAGGAAGTCAGCTCGTTTGTAGCGCGCCCGATTCCGCTCGGGGCCTCGCTTTCCTTTGAGGGGTTGAACCTGCCGCTGGTGCTGCGCGAACTGGCCGAGCGCCCGCGCGGCCTGATCCTGGTGGTGGGGGCCGCGGGGAGCGGCAAATCGACCACTATGGCGGCGATGATCAACCATATCAACAATGTTTTCAGCAAGCACGTGGTCACGGTGGAGGACCCGGTCGAATATGTTCACCGCGACCTGAAATCATGGATCAGCCAGCGCGAAGTTGGCATCGACACCACCGGTTTCGGCGAGGCGCTGACCAATGTGGTGCGCGAGAGCCCTGACGTGATCGTGATCGGCGAAATGCGCGACCAGACTACCATGCAGACCGCCGTCTCCGCGGCGCTCACCGGGCACCTGGTGATTTCCACAGTTCACACGGCCGACACCTTGCAGGCCATGGAGCGTATCATCAACACATTTCCGGAGCATTTGCGGCAGCAGATTGCCGACGACCTGGCCCTGGCGCTGCAGGCGGTGATCGCCCAGCGGCTGCTCCCGGCGGCGAGCGGTCACGGGATGATCCCGGCAGTGGAAGTGCTGAAAGCCACGCCGCTGGTCCGCAGTTTGATTTCCGACCGCAATTTTGCCGATCTCGAAGAGGTCATCAAACGCGGCGCGGAAGAGGGCATGGTCACCTTTAACCGGGCGCTGATGGCGCTGGTCAAAGAGGAAAAAATTACGATCGAGCACGCGGTGTCGGCGGCGGCCAATCGCGAGGAATTCCTGCTGCTGGTGCGCGGCATGGAGAGCGGCATCGACACCTTCCGCGGCATGTTCGGGCAGGACGAGTCCGACAGCGAGGAAATGAATATGAAACGCCTGCTGCATTCGGCGGCGGCCAATGGCGCCAGCGACCTGCTGATCACTGCCGGGGCCCCCCCCACGCTGCGGGTAAATGGCGACTTGATTCCGCTGGACACGCCGTCGCTGTCGCCGGCGGATACGCAACGGCTGTTTTTCAGCATTATCACGGCGCGTCAGCGGCTGATGTTCGAGGAAAACCGCGAACTCGACTTCGCGCTCACCACCAAGCTGCAGACGAGTCAGGACAGCGCGGAGCGGACGTACCGTTTCCGCGTAAATGGATTTTATCAGCGCGGCAATATCGGGGCGGCGTTCCGGGTGATTCCGAGCACGATTCCGTCCGCGGACGCATTGACTTTGCCGCCGCAGCTCCTGAACCTGATCAAGCAGAAACAGGGCCTGATCCTGATCACCGGCCCCACTGGACACGGCAAAAGTACGACCCAGGCGTGCCTGATCGACCGGATCAACACCACGACTCCGTGCCATATCGTCACCATCGAGGACCCGATTGAATACGTGCACGGCAACAAGATGGGGCTGGTCGAACAGCGCGAGGTCCACTCCGATACCCTGAGTTTTTCCAATGCCCTGAAATATGTGTTGCGCCAGGACCCGGACGTGATTCTGGTGGGCGAAATGCGCGACCCGGAAACCATCGGCACCGCGCTCACCGCGGCCGAAACCGGGCACCTGGTGCTGGCTACGCTGCATACCAACAATGCGCCGCAGACCATCGACCGGATTGTCGACTCGTTTCCCTCGCACCAGCAGAACCAGATCAAGATTCAGTTGGCCGGTGCCTTGCTGGGGGTGGTGGCGCAGCGGCTGATTCCGAAACGCGACGGCTCGGGCAGGGCGGCGGCGTTTGAAATCATGCTCGGCACCCCGGCGGTCCAGGCATTGATTCGCGAGGGCAAAACCGGCAATTTGAAAGGTGTTCTCGAGACCAGTTACAAGGACGGCATGGTGACCATGGAACATGCGTTGGCCGACCTGTACAGCCGCAACATCATCACCCGTGAAGAGATGAACTCCATCGTCAAGGATTTCAAAACAACCAAAGGATATTAGAATTGGACGTTTCTCCTATAGGTCCTATTTGTCCTATACGTCCTATCAAAAAAGGAAGTGCAGATATGCTTAGAATCGGACAAGGCTTTGATGTTCACCGCCTGGTGGAAGGGCGGAAATTGATTTTGTGCGGCGTCGAGATCCCGCATACGCTGGGTTTGAACGGGCACAGCGATGCCGATGTGGCGCTGCACGCGCTCATGGACGCCTACCTCGGGGCGCTGGCACTGGGCGACATCGGCACCTGGTTCCCGGATACCGATGCCGCTTACAAAAATGCCGACAGCATGAAACTGTTGGAATACATCATCAAAGACGAGCACGTCAGCGAATATCAGCTGGTCAATCTGGACATCACCATCATCGCGCAGCGCCCCAAAATCGCTCCGTATATCGACCGGATGCGTTCCAATCTGGCGGCGCTTCTGGATTGCGCGCCGGACCGTATTTCCGTCAAGGCCACGACCACCGAGCGCCTCGGTTACTGCGGTCGCGAAGAGGGCATTGCCGCCAACGCCGTCGTTTTGTTAGAATCTTAATTCGGCAGGTAGCGGCCGCCAGTGGTCCACAGGAGATGAGTCAACTCGAGGTTTTCGAGTTTGTGCGCGCTCAGGTATTCGCGCCCCGCTTCGGTCGTCAGCAGCCATTTCGGCCCCTGGAATCCGGCGGTGGCGGAGGGTTCGAGCTTGAGATTTTCGAACTGGCGGCTCAGTGAGACATTGCGCTCGAGCCGCTCATCCGTAACCGTGAAGGCCCCGCTGAGAATTCCCTGAATGATCCTGCCGACGAATGCCGACGGACGCGCCACCGCCAGCCCGTCCGCAACGGTGCGGTTGCTCAGGCCGATGTCGTAAACGCTGATTTCGTCGTGCTTGCCGCTGAGCAGCCCGAGCATCATGCAGGGCGATTCCACCGGCTCCGCAAAAAAGCAGTGCACCGCGTCACCGAAAACATGCTTCAACCCGAAGTTGATGCCGCCCGGCGCACCGCCGACCCCGCAGGGCAGGTAGACCATCAGCGGATGCTTTTCGTCGACCGCGATATTGCGGCACTTGAGCTGGTTTTTCAACCGCAGCGCCGCCACGGCATAGCCCAGAAAAAGGTCCACCGAATTTTCGTCGTCAACAAAAAATGCATAAGGGTCTCCAACCGACTCCTGCCGTCCCTGTTCGACCGCGGAGCCGTAGTCGCCTTCATGCTCGATCACGATCACGCCGTGCGAACGGAGCAGCTGTTTTTTCCATGCTTTGGCGTCGGCCGACATGTGGATTTTGACTGTGAAGCCCAGCCCGGCGCTGATGATGCCGATGCTGAGCCCGAGGTTGCCGGTACTGCCCACGGAAATGGTATAACGGCTGAACAAAGCCCGCGCTTCCGGTGAATCGAGCTTGCGGTAATTGTCCTGAAATGTGATTAATTTGTGCTCGATTGCCAGTTTTTCCGCATAACAGAGCACGGCGTAAATCCCGCCGCGCGCCTTGATCGAACCGGCCACCGGCAGGTTGTGGTCCGCCTTGATGAACAGCCGGTTGGCCGCCGGATCGATACCGGCTTCCTGGAACAAGTGTTGGCACAGGGCAGGGGCATCCAGTAACTCCGATTCGATGATACCGTAAGATGGCGCCGCCTCGTCGAACAATTCTCCGAGCAGCGGCGCGAAGCGGTACAACCGTGCTTCCGCATCCAGGATATCGGCAAACTGCAGTTCCAGCCCCTGCAGGGCCGCCGCTCCGCGATACTGCGGATTCGCCCAGAATATGGGCTGTTTCTTCGACATCTGTTCCATCGTATTCATGGTATTAAAATACCCTCGCTGCTTTCATTTTCAAGGCGCAAAAAAAACGGAGCAGAAAATTTTTCCTGCTCCGTTGAATTTGACTGGTGTCAGTCAGCGATTAACGATTGGCCATGGCCTCGTCAAACGCTTCGCCGATGTCGATCATCGCTTCGCCCGGCTTGAGGGCGGCGGTGTATTCTTCGCCGGCGGCCTTCAGGGCTTCTTCCGAATAGTTTTCGGTAGCGGCCTTGATGCTCAGTCCGATACGGCGCTCGTCGCGGTCAACCTTGATCACGCGGGCTTCGATATCCTGTCCGAGCTGGAGAACGTCCTTGACGCGCTCCACATGGTCGCGGCTGATCTGCGAAATGTGGATCAGGCCGTCGATCTTGTTGGAGAGTTCGATGAACGCGCCGAAAGCGGTAATCTTGGTGATCTTGCCCTGTACCAGGTCGCCGACCTTGTAGAGCTCTTCGATGTGATCCCACGGATCGCTTTCGGTCTGCTTCAGGCCGAGGGAGATGCGCTGCTGATCCGGATTGATGTCCAGGATGATTGCTTCGACTTCTTCGCCGACCTTCAGGATTTCGTTCGGGTTGTTGATCTTGCGGGTCCAGGACATGTCGGACACGTGAATCATGCCGTCGATATCGTTTTCGATTTCAACGAATGCGCCGTAGCTGGTCATATTGCGGACTTTGCCCTTGATGCGGGTATTGACCGGATATTTTTCCATGAGGACTTCCCACGGATTGCGTTCTTTCTGACGCAGGCCCAGGGAGATCTTCTTGCTGGCTTCGTCGATTTCGAGCACGATGGCTTCGACTTCTTCACCAACGCTGACGACTTCGCCGGCCTTGGTGATGCGCTTGGTCCAGGACATTTCAGACACGTGGATCAGGCCTTCCACGCCGTCTTCGAGTTCAACGAAGGCGCCGTAGGGCATGATGTTGACCACGCGGCCCTTGACCGTGGTGCCGACCGGATACTTGCCGATCACGTCATCCCACGGATTGGCACTCTTCTGCTTGAAGCCCAGGGAAACGCGTTCCTTGGTGTAGTCGATGTCGAGGATGATGACTTCGAGTTCCTGTCCGACTTCGAGCATTTCGGACGGATGGGAAATACGGCCCCAGGACATATCGGTGATGTGGAGCAGTCCGTCCACGCCGCCGAGGTCGATGAAGGCGCCGAAATCGGTAATATTCTTAACCAGACCCATGCGAACCTGCTTGACTTCCATGTCTTTCAACAGGGCGGAGCGCTTGTCGCGACGGGATTCTTCGAGCAGTTCGCGGCGGGAAACCACGATATTGCGGCGGTCATGGTTGATTTTCAGGATCTTGAAATCAAATTCCTGGCCGATGAATTCGTCCAGATTGCGGACCGGGCCGATATCAATCTGCGAACCCGGCA